>NZ_SSDJ01000109.1 GCF_004794465.1 Microbacterium sp. K24
AGGCGACGGGCCTTCCTGCCGACAACGTCACGGGCGACCTCGAGACCTCCAGTGCCTACACCTCGCCGACGCGCTCGTCGGGCGCATCCCACAGATCGGGTCGCGTGAGCAGGTCGAGGAGGTAGTCGCGGTCGAGCGCCGCCACCAGGCGGGCGAGCTTGTCGGAGTACTCCGCCTCGGCCAGCACGCTCTGATCCTCGCCGGCCTTCGCATCGAGGCGCACGAACAGCTGCTCGACATGCGAGGCGAGCGCGTCGATGCCGACGGCCGTCTCCGCCGCCACCGGGTTGCCGGGGAGAGCCGCGTAGTCCGCCCGCAGCTCGCGCAGCCGGTTCACGCGCAGACGGATGCCGGCCGGCACCGGATCCGCGCTCGCCGCAGGCTTCCTCCGGCTCCGGCGGGCGATCAGGCCGATCGCGGTGCCGACCGCCGCGACGATCACGACGCCGCCGATCACCACGGGCAGCAGCAGATCCGCTCCGCCCGTACTCCCTCCCGGTGACGAGGGGGTCTCCGCCACGATCTGCTGCACCGTCGCGACGAGCGCGTCCTGCGTGTTGCCGCCGGCTGCGGTCTCGTTCTCGTTGGCGATGCGCAGCGCCTCGCCGCTGTCGATCACCGTCGACGTCGCCTGCACGTCGTCGCCCACGGCGAGCACGATCGTCTTCTGGTCGGATGACCGGGCGATCTCGGTGAGCACCTGCCCGGCGTACTCGTTGTTGTCGTCGGCCTGCGCCGGCAGCACGACGATCGCGATCGACCCGTCATCCGGGACGATCTCGGTCAGCGTGGCGATCAGCGAGGATGCTCCCGACGTGCCCGGGTCGACGTAGACGTTCCCGGAGTCGAGCCCCGTCACGGCGTCGTCGACCCACGGATTCCCGGATGCCGCGGCGATGAACATTCGCATCTCAGAAGTTGTTGATCACGGAGGCGAAGACGAGGTCGATGCGCTCGGCATCCGAGGCGTCGAACATCTGCCCGCCGGTGGCATCCGCGATGCGCTGCAGTGCCGTGGGATCGGCGCCCTCGCCGTACGCGATCGTGAAGATGCGCACCGGGGCGTCATCGCCGCCCTCCTTCGAGCTCTTGCCGATCTTCGCGATCAGCGAGTCGAGCGAGGTGGTGGAGTCGGTGTCCTCGCCGTCGGAGAGCACGACGATGGCGTTGATGCGTCCGGGCTCGGCGCGCTCGCTCATCGCCTCGTAGGCCGTGAGCACCGCGTCGTACAGGGGCGTGCCGTTGCGCTGGGCGTACCGCAGGTCATCGAGCGAGGAGTCGAGCTTCTCGCCGTCCGCTCCGAGCGCCGTGACATCGCGCAGCACCTGGATTCCTTCGCCCTCGTCGGACGAGATGCCGGTGGTGAACGCCCAGACACCGACCTCGTCGGAGGAGCGGAAGTGGCCGAGGGTGGTCTGCGCGCCCTCGATCGCGCCGTCGAGCCGCGAGCGGCCGTCACCGATCGGGTCGTCCATCGAGCCGGAGATGTCGATCAGCTCGAGCACCGAGGAGGGCTTGCGCACCTGCGTCCACTGATCGATCGCGGTGGAGATGACATCGACCTCGGGCTTGGGCAGCGTGACGGCCGGCTGCGCGGGGTCGACGCCGAACTTCGCGGTGAACAGGTCGCCGAGCGGCACCGACTCGTCGAGCGGGCGGAAGCCGTACTCCGGCAGGATCTTCTGCGCCGGGGTCGTCTGCAGGAACTCGGCGAACGCCTCACCGGCGGTGCGCTGCTCGGCCGTCACCCAGTCCGCGCCGAGCACGGTGACGGGGTTGTCCGACCACATCGAACCGTTCGCGGGGTAGACGGCGACGAGCTTGGTCTTCGGGGGCGTCAGCGTCTCACCCGGCTGCACCGTGTGCGAATCGGGGTTGCCCTGGTTGTAGTTGAGCAGCGACGTCTCCTCGAGCGCGACGGCCGAGACGTAGGCCGAGCCGTTGGCACCGTTCTGCGTCTCGTCGTACAGCGTCGAGAGCACGTTGCCGGTGGTGTCGCCGTAGTGGATCACGCACTCCTCGAACACGCGCGAGAAGTCGGCAGCGGCATCCACGTCGGCCGAGGTGAGCGCGTCAGCCTTGCCGGAGGCCTCGTACGACTGCATGAGGATCGTCGAGAGACCGGTGGTCGAGGTGTTGGGGTTGGTCTTCGAGATCTTGAAGGCGCCCCAGATGTCCTTGCCGACGCTCCCCCAGCCGCTGGGGTCCTGGCACAGGCGCTCGAGGTCGGTGATGCTGATCGGCTTCTCGGGGTAGCCGAGCGCCTTGGCCATCGGCTCCGGCATCCCGAAGACGACAGGAGTGCGGGTGAACGACGCGGGCTCGCCCACGAGGCTCGGCGACGCGGCCGCGGCGACGCGATCGGTCCAGACCGTGGATGCCGGCGACCAGAGCGTCGGCCAGAGGGAGCGGTCGTCGCTGGGCCAGTCGTCGCCCGCCGTGAGGTAGCGCGCGGCGTTGCCGGAAGAGACGTTCGTCGGCCGCACGGTCGCGCAGGTGTCGAGGCCGTCGTGCTCCGGAGAATCCTTGAACGCGGCGGCCAGCTCGTCGAGCATGTTCACCTTCTCGGACGACGTCGCGATGGTGATGTGCGTGCAGCCGTCGTCGGGGAAGCCCTGGCTCCCGTCGGTCGTCGTGCCGTCCTCGCCGCCGCCCCCGGTGCACGCGGCGAGGACCAGGGCCGCGATGGCCGTGGCGGCGATGGCAGCGGTCGTCCGCCGGGCGAGGGACCGTGGGGCGATGCGAGGCGCGCTCATGCGCCTAGGCTACCCAGGTATCGCTCTCCCGATCACGCACTTCCGCGTTCTCACTGCTCGTTCACGGCGCAGCGCGCATGAACTCTTCGGCGGCCCGCACCTGCTCGTCGGACGGACGGATGCCGGTGTAGAGCACGAACTGCTCCAGGGCCTGGAGCGTGGCGACCTCGGCGCCGGTGATCAGGGTCTTCCCTGCCGCCCGCCCGGCGGCCACGAGAGGCGTCTCGGACGGGAGGGCCACGACGTCGAAGACGACGGATGCCGCGGCGATCGCCTCCGCCGAGAACGCCAGCGCGTGCTCCTCTGATCCGCCCGCCATGCCGATCGGCGTGATGTTGACGAGGATGTCGGCGGTGGTGTTCCCGGCATCCGGGATCCATCCGAATCCGTACAGGTCTGCGAGTGCGCGCCCGTTCGCCTCGTTGCGGGCGATGATCGTCACCGTCGTGAACCCGGCGTCGCGGAACGCCGCCGCCGTCGCCTTCGCCATCCCGCCGGATCCGCGCAGCAGCACGGAGGAACGGGTGTCGAGGCCGTTGCGCTCGATCAGCTGCGCGATGGCGGAGTAGTCCGTGTTGTACGCGGTGAGCACGCCGTCGTCGTTGACGATCGTGTTGACCGAGTCGATGGCCGTCGCCGACGGATCCATCCGATCGACGAGGGCGATCACGTCCTCTTTATAGGGCATCGAGATCGCGCAGCCGCGGATGCCGAGGCCGCGCACGCCGGCGATCGCCTGCGCGAGGTCGGTCGGGGCGAAGGCCTTGTAGATCCAGTTGAGTCCGAGCGCCTCGTAGAGGAAGTTGTGGAAACGGGTCCCGTTGTTGCTCGGCCGCGCCGACAGCGAGATGCACAGCGTCATGTCCTTGTTCAGCATCGTCACCGGATCAGCGTAGCCGCCCGTCCGCACGGCTCCGAGCGGAGACGATCCCGCTCACCGACGCGTCCGTGGCGGAGATCGCGGGTCCTCCCCTATGGTGAAGGTGCGTGCACAAGGGGATCGATCGTCTCCGTCTCTCCCCAGAGGACGGGCAGCCTTCCCCAGAGGCAAGGCGATCCGTGCACGCGATTGGGCCCCCTCGAGTAGTTCAGTCCCCAATGGACTATTCGAGGGGGCCGCTATCGTCGAAGCTCCCAACTTTTTCGTTTTTGTCCCCCAAAAGGGGGACAAGAACCTGGAAGAAGGGCTAGGCTGTTTCTGACGCACCCTCCGGTCGTCTTCGGCCCTCATCGCTCCCCCCGCGGTGAGGGCCACACCATTTTCCGGGCCTGTCGACCGAGCCCGATGCCCGCGGCCGTGTGACGGGCGGATGCCGCTCGTGCAACATTTGGATTACCTTCTTGCCCGTGCTATTCCCCTCGGGGCCTCCTCCACTAGCGTTAGCGATGTCGGGGCATACCTGCGTCGGCTTCTTCATCAGTAGAACGAACAGGCAGTACATGAGCACCCAGGGCACGGTCAAGTGGTTCAACTCGGAGAAGGGCTTCGGCTTCATCTCCCCCGACGACGGCGGCGCTGACGTATTCGCGCACTACTCCGCCATCGAATCATCCGGCTACCGGTCTCTCGATGAGAACCAGCGAGTCGAGTTCGATGTCGCGCAGGGCCCCAAGGGCCTGCAGGCAGAGAACATCCGTCCGCTCTAAGAGCGGACGGTTCACAGAACTCCCCGTCCGGATTCGCCGCGTGCGACATCCGGCGGGGAGTTCTGTGCTTTTCGCCGGGGTTTCGCTTTCTGAGCGGGCTGTCAGACGAGGAGCAGCGAGCGGAGTTCAGCGACGGATGCCGCGCGGAACGCCGCCTCATCACCCTCGTGGTGGTCGCTGAAGCCCCACTCGACGAAGATCACCGGGACACCGTTGGCGATGCCGCCCTCGACGTCGTGGTGGCGGTCGCCGACGAGCACCGGCCGCGAGGTGTCGGCGCCGAGCTCCTTCAGACGTCGCAGCGCCTCGGCGACGATGTCGGTCTTGGAGGCGAGCGTCGACTCGTCGGGCGTGGCGCCGACGGTCGTGAGGAACGACGGGCGCAGCCCGAAGTGGTCGATCAGGGCATCGACCTGGTTCTCGGGCTTGGAGCTCGCCGTCGCCTGGGGGACACCCGCGGCATGGAGGTCGTGGATCAGTTCGACGACTCCGGGGTAGGTGGCGGCGTCGGTCGTGTAGCCGTCGGCTTTGCCGAGCGTGCGATAGAACGCCACGGCATCGGCGGACTCGGCGGGCGTCATGCCGGCCTGGTCCTGGAAGGACTCGAACATCGGCGGTCCGATCCAGTGGATCAGCTCCTCGCGGGTCGGCGCCGGTCGTCCGAAGTGGGTGAGGGCGACGTTCAGGCGGCGCAGGATGCCGACCGAGGCGTCGACGATGGTGCCGTCGACGTCCCAGAGCACGCACGAGTAGGGAGAAGAAGAGGGCATGCCTCCAGCCTATGGGGCGGCGAGCGGACGTCAGTTCCTCCTGCACAGGTGTGCAGCGGACCGAGTTCTCCACGGTTCGCGCACCGACCCTGAAAGCCCCTCTATAGTCCGAGGAAACCGCGAAGAGAGAAGGAGAGGAGCCGGAAGTGCTGATGGAGCTGATCGTGATCGTCCTCTGTCTCGGAATGACGCTCGTCACGTTCTTCTGCTCACTGGGCTGGATGTTCGCGCGTTCGGATGTGCGCGCTGCCGAAGCACGATCCGTTCGCCAGGACAGCCGTCCTTCCTGTCGATCCGGAAGTATTGGCCGACGAGTCCTTCGTCGTCGGGCTCAGTGGATGCTCTGAATCGATCATCGGCTGCCGCAACCGCACCCGCGATGTACTCCTGGGCCTCCACCGACGCTGCCGCCGAGAACTCTGCGATGTAGTCACGCGAGCAGACATCGTTGGTGTAATCGTCGATCGTCGCCGCGTACGCATCGACCTCAGCAGCAAGATCGCTCCACGCTTTCAACGCTCGTTGCAGGCTCGTGTGAGCGGCCTTCCCCGCGGCGTGCATCTCGCCTTCGATGCGGCGTATCTCAGAGTCGAGCGTCATACGCACAGTCTGCCAACGGCAGCTCTATGAAGCACGCGGGGGTGGTGCGATCAGCATCCCTTTGTTGAGCTGAGGGCTCAGAACAGCCGGGGGATGCCGGACTCGATGCCCTTCATGTCGTCGTAGTCGAGCACGAGGCAGCGGATGCCGCGGTCCTCGGCGAGCACGCGGGCCTGCGGCTTGATCTCCTGGGCGGCGAAGACGCCCTGCACGGGGGAGAGGTGCGGGTCGCGCCCGAGCAGCTCGAGGTAGCGGGTGAGCTGCTCCACGCCGTCGATGTCGCCGCGGCGCTTGATCTCGACCGCGATGGCGGCGCCGTCGGCATCCCGCACCAGCAGGTCGACCGGGCCGATCGCCGTCGGGTACTCCCGTCGCACGAGGGTCGCGCCCTCCGAGATGCGCTCGACCTGCTCGGCCAGCAGGCGCTGCAGGTCGGCCTCGACGCCGTCCTTCTGCAGGCCGGGGTCGATGCCCAGCTCGTGGGAGGTGTCGTGGATGATCTCGTAGATCTGCACCCGCAGGGCATCGCCGGTCTTCTTGTGCGTGACGCGCCAGACCTCGACGACGCCGGCACTCGCCTCCTCCTCGCCGGGCTCCTCGCTGGAGAGCGAGCACGGCGGGCTCATCCAGTTCAACGGCTTGTAACTGCCGCCGTCGGAGTGCACGAGCAGACTCCCGTCTCCCTTGTGCACGAGCAGACGCGTGGCGAGGGGGAGATGGGCGTTGAGCCGACCGGTGTAGTCGACCGAGCAGCGGGCGATGACGAGGCGCACCCGTCGAGCCTACTTCGTCGCCGCGGTCTTCTCGTCCTCGCGCAGGGGACGAGCGGCTCCCGAGAACAGCCCGGACAGCCCCACGAGGACCACCAGGATGAACAGGGTGTTGAGCAGCCCGATGTGCTCGCTGATGATGCCCAGCACCGGGGGACCGCCGAGGAAGGCGATGTAGCCGATCGTGGCAGCAGCGCTGACCCGGGCCGCGGCCTTCGCCGGGTCATCGGCTGCAGCGGACATGCCCAGCGGGAAGCCGAGCGAAGCACCGATTCCCCACAGCGCTGCACCCACCAGAACCAGCGGGAGGTTGGGGGCGAGGATGAACAGCAGGATGCCGCCCGCCGCCGTGACGGCGAGGACGCGCAAGACGATCACACGGCCGACGCGGTCGACGATCGGGCCGCCGAACAGCCGCACGAGGGTCATTCCGATCGAGAAGACGGCGAGGGAGACGGCGCCGCTGCCGTCGGCGAGTCCATGCCCCTGCTCGGTGCCCAGGGCGATCCAGTCGTTGGCGCCGCCCTCGGCGAAGGCCATCCCGAGCATGACGACACCCAGCAGGTAGGTGCGGGGTTCGCGCCAGGCCTCGAGGGCGGTGTGCAGGCGCTGGCGGAACGTCGGCTTCTCGCTGCCTTCGGGGTCGAGAGCAGCCTCCCTGACCGGTACCTGGAAGAAGCAGACGACGGCGATCACGGCGATGAGGGCGCTGACCACACCGGCGTGCGTCGCGACGTCGAGCGAGAAGCCGGCAGCCAGTGCGCCGATGCCCGCCCCGATCACGGTGCCGAAGCTGAACAGGGCGTGGAACACGGGAAGGATGGTCTTTCCCATTCGCTGCTCGATCGCCGTCGCCTCGACATTCATCATCACGTCGAGGCATCCGTTGCCGAAGCCGAAGAGGGCCATGCCGGCCAGGACGACCCCGACGGATCCGAAGACGTCGGCGCCGAGTCCGACGAGGGCGATGCCCGTGGCGAACATGAGCATCGCCAGCAGCATGCCGCGCCGGGCGCCGGTTCGCACCATCACCGCGGGTCCTGTCGAGATGCCGATGATCGATGCGACGCCCATGCCGAGCAGGATCGATCCCACCTGCGCGTTGTCGAGGTCGAGCGCCTCCTTGATGGCGGGTACCCGCGATGCCCACGTCGCGATCGAGAGGCCGCTGGCGAAGAAGATGGCGAAGATCGCGGCGCGCCAGCGCACGAACTGCGAACGGGTCAGAGCGGTGTCCATGCCGGACAGCCTATCGAATCGATTCGACTCCACGGAACGGAACCGGGTTATCCTCGGAGTATGAGCAGGAACGAGACGCCGCGCCGGGCGACCATCGCCGACGTCGCCCGCGAGGCCGGCGTCGCCACGTCCACGGCCTCGGTCGTGTTCAGCGGAAAGGCCAAGGTGGCTGCCGCGACACGTGAGCGCGTGCTCGCCGCCGCCGCCGAGCTCGGCTATGCCGGCCCGGACCCGCGGGCGGCCTCGCTGCGCCGCGGTCGCAGCGGCATCGTCGCGGTCGTGCTCGAGGGCCACCTGCGCGCGGCATTCCTCGACCCGGTGACCACAGCCCTGATGGACGGGCTCACCGACGGTCTCGCCGAGCTCAGCGCCGGCATCCTGCTCATGCGCGATGAGCCGGGCGAAGACGGATCCGCCCTCGCCAGCGCACCCGTCGACGCCTTCGTGCTCATCGGATGCTCCGGGCGCACGCGCGCGTCGCTCGAGGTGGTCCGCAGTCGCGGACTGCCCGTCGTCGTGATCGAAGGCGACGCCGGCGAGGGGATACCCCGCATCACGCTCGACAACACCGAGGCGTCTGCCGACGTCGCGCGACACCTCCACGACCTCGGACACCGCGACGTCGCTCTGGTGACGCTCCCGCTGGACAGCGATCGCGAGCGCGGTGCCGTCACCGAGGAGCGGCTCGCGAAGGCGACGGTCGATGTCACGATCGATCGGCTCGCCGGCCTGCGCGAGATCTATCCGGATGCGCCGGCGATCTCGGCCTCGGGGAGCCTGATCGACGAAGGCGTGCTCGTCGGCCGGATGCTGCTCGCCGACGCCGCCGCGCGACCGACCGCCGTCATCGCTCAGAGCGACCTGCTGGCGGTCGGCGTCATCCGCGCCGCCGAAGAGCTGGGGCTGCGCGTACCGGAGGATCTGTCCGTCGCCGGATTCGATGGGATCGCCGTCGACGGCCTGTCCCACCTGACCCTCACGACGAGCGTGCAGCCCGCCGTCGACAAGGGGCGTGCGGCCGGCGAGCAGGTGGCGCGGATGCTGCGCGGAGAACCCGGCATCACGCAGCACCTGACCTGTCGGTTCCGCGTCGGCACGACGACGGCCCCGCCCGCGCGCTGAGGCGCACAACCCCGGCGGCTCAGCTGCGCTGCGGGCCGAGCGGCAGCGTCGTGTCGCCGAAGTCGAGGATGCGATACCGACCGCACTCGATCACGTCCTCGGGGACGGCGGGCGTCGGCAGCTGCCACTGCACCGTCTGCGCATCCTCCACCAGGAACGACACCGCGCCGACGTCGAAGTCGTGGCGGTTCACGAGCCAGGCGTAGCCGTTCAGCTGATGGTCGACCTGCACGAGCTGCGAGGGATCCGCGAGATGGAGCTTCGGCAGCCGCACGGTCCAGAACTGTCCGGCGCCCGTGCGGCCCGAGGCGCTCACCCAGTCGGTCACGCAGCGGAGGTCGGGATCGGGCGCTTCGGCGGCCATGGCGAGGCGAGGGATGCTCACCGCGCCCCCGACGAGCACCAGCACCGCCGTAACAGCGATCACGACGCGCGCCACGGCCGACGGCATCCGGAATGCATGCGGCGACGCCACCAGGGCGAGCACCGGCGCGAAGGCGATGGGCTGCAGGTAACGGGCCGCATGGGTGCCGAGCGCGATCGCGCCGATGACGACGAGGATCGGCGCGAGCCACGCGACCATCGCGACGAGGCGAGAGCCGGCGTCATCGGCCCTCGCCGTCCGGACGACAGCCCACGCGAGGAGCGCCAGCGACAGCAGGAGGCCGACCACCCCGAGCGGGGTCGAGAGACGGTCGGCGAGAAGACCTCCGTAGTAGCCGAGGGACTGGCTCCACTGCTCCGGCTGCGCGTATCCGGCTCCGGTGTTGGCGATCCATGCCGCGAACGGAATACGGCCGAGGAAGCCCAGCGCGGTGCCGCCGATGAGCACCGCGAGAAGCACCGCCGACCTCGTTCTGGCCACTGAGCGGAACATCCCGAGGAGGATGACCGCCGTGAGCGGCACGGTCGCCCAGACCGCGAACAGCGGATTCGTGAGTGTCGAGATCGCCGCGACCACGCCAAGCGCGACGAACAGTCCGCGCCCTCCGCGCGCGCGGTCGAGCACCCGCCGCACCAGCCCGATCGAGAGCACCGCACCGACCACGGTCGCCGCGTAATAGGTCGTCGTCAGCTGCAGAGAAGCCGGTTCGAGAGCATCGCGTGAAACCGACGTCTCGGTCGCCGCGAGGACTCCGAAGGCGACGAGCCCGACCAGCGACCACACGACCGGCGCCCCTCCGTCCCGCCGCCGGCCGGCCGCGAGGCGCAGCGCGCCGTAGAGTGCGAGCAGATTCACCACGGCGCCGACGGCGAGAAGGGCGTTCACGTCGAGCGGCAGCAGCGCCTCGAGGCCGGCGAACACCGCCGACTCCGGGAGGAAGAGAACGCTCGACATCGCCCAGTCGTGCGGCCCTCCGGCCAGCACGGAGCGCGCGAACATCGCCACGATCAGCGAATCCCCGTCGCGGAACAGCAGCTCGGAACGAGCGGATGCCGCGACCTGGCCGGCGATGACGATGCTGACGCCGAGGGCACCGATCCAGCCGGCCAGCTCCCGCACCCACACCCTCCGCATGCGACCACTCTCGCACGCTCTCAGAACCCGCGGTCCTCACGGTTCCCTAACGCCGGTAAACTGGACGGACACCCGCCCGCCTGAGCCATTCGTTCGACGAGCCCCGAGGGAGCCGCGTATATGCTGACGCTCCTCGCCGTGTTCCTCCTCGGGTCTCTGCTCATGCCCGTGCTGGTGCGCTGGCTGGGATCGCACGCGTTCATCATCGCGGCACTCATTCCCGCCGCGGCATTCATCCACGCGCTGGTGCGCACCCCCGAGGTGCTGAGCGACTCGCCGCCGTTCGTCTCGGTCCCGTGGATCCCTCAGCTCGGCCTCAACCTGTCCATGAACATGGACGTGCTCGGGTGGGTGCTGACGCTGATCGTCACCGGCGTCGGAGCTCTCGTACTTCTCTACTGCCGCTGGTACTTCCTCGACGACTCGGCCGGGATCGGCTCGTTCGCCGGTGTGCTCCTCGGCTTCGCGGGCGCCATGTACGGCCTCGTGCTCACCGACGACCTGGTCATGCTCGTGATGTTCTGGGAGGTGACGAGCATCCTCTCGTACCTCCTCATCGGTCACTACCGGCGGCGCGCGGCCAGCCGACGCGCCGCCCTGCAGGCCCTGCTCGTGACCACGCTCGGCGGTCTCGTGATGTTCGTCGGCGTGGTGCTGCTCGTCGTGGATGCCGGGACCTCCAGCATCCGCCAGATCCTGGAGATCGTTCCGACGGGACCGATGGTCGACGCGGCCATCGTCATGCTGCTGATCGGCGCGATCAGCAAGTCGGCCCTGTTCCCCTTCCACTTCTGGCTTCCGGGCGCCATGGCCGCTCCGACGCCGGTGAGCGCGTACCTGCACGCCGCGGCGATGGTGAAGGCAGGCATCTACCTCATCGCGCGCTTCGCGCCGATCTTCGCGTTCAGCGGTCCCTGGCGGCCGATCGTGATCACGCTCGGCATCATCACCATGCTGCTCGGCGGCATCCAGGCGCTGCGCGAGACCGACCTCAAACGCATCCTCGCCTTCGGCACCGTGAGCCAGCTCGGATTCTTCGCGATCGTCGTCGGCTACGGCACGCAGGCCGCAGCCCTCGCCGGCCTCGCACTGGTCATCGGTCACGCCCTCTTCAAATCGGCGCTCTTCCTGATCGTGGGCGTGATCGACCGTCAGCTCTCCACGCGAGACATCACCGAGCTCTCCGGCGTCGGACGGCAGGCGCCGGTCATGGCCACGGCGGCATTCATCTCGGTGGCCTCCATGGCCGGCGTCGCGCCGACCCTCGGCTTCGTCGCCAAGGAGTCCACGCTCACGGCACTGCTCGAAGACGCGCAGCACGGTTCGCCGTGGGGTCTGGTCGCGATCATCGGCGTGAGCATCGGGTCCATGCTCACCGCGGCATACGGCATCCGCTTCCTCTGGGGCGCCTTCTGGACCAAGCGCGACGAGCAGGGTCAGCGACTGCCCGACACCGCCTGGCCCGACCCGCCGGTCGGGTTCCTGTCGGCGCCGATCATCCTCGCCGGACTCACGCTCGCCGCCGGCATCGGCGCGCCCGCCCTCGACTTCGCGCTGCAGGGCTACGCGGTCACCGCCGCACCCGGGCTCGACGCCGAGGGCATCGCCGCCGAGGGGCCCGGGCATCTCGCGCTCTGGCATGGACTCGAACCGGCGCTCGGGATCTCGATCCTGTCGATCCTGCTCGGCTTCGGCGTCTTCTGGCTGTCGCGCCGCACCGGCTGGGACGCCAGAGCACGGATGCTGCCGTTCACGGCCGCGGATGCGTACTACCTCGTCATGCGCGGCATCGACCGCCTCTCGGTGCTCAGCACCACGCTCACCCAGCGCGGATCGCTGCCGGTCTACGTCGGCACGATCTTCGTCGTCTTCGTCGCCGCCGAGGTCACGGCTCTGATCGCCAGCGACGTCGACCGCTACAACCTCTCGGCCTGGCACACTCCCGCGCAGATCGCGGTCGCGCCGATCATGGCCGTCGCCGGTGTCTTCGCCGTCCGCGCCCAGAAGCGGTACACGGGCGTCGTCCTGGTGTCGGTCACCGGGCTCGGCATGGTCGCCCTGTTCGCGACCAGCGGCGCCCCCGATCTGGCCCTCACGCAGATCCTCGTCGAGACCGTCACCATGGTGACCTTCGCACTCGTGCTGCGCCGACTTCCCGCGCGGATGGGCGAGCACAACGCTTCGGTCGGGCGGGTCCCGCGCGCCCTGCTGGCGATCGGCGTCGGCGTGACCATGGCCTTCGTCGCCGTGGTCGCGACGCAGTCCCGCGTCGCCGATCCGATCTCGGCTGCGTTCCCGAAGCTCGCGTACGAGCTCGGCCACGGCAAGAACGTCGTCAACGTCGCGCTCGTCGACCTCCGCGGCTGGGACACGATGGGCGAGCTGTCGGTGCTGGTGCTCGCGGCGACCGGTGTCGCCTCCCTCGTGTTCGTGACGCATCGCGCCGACCTGCTCGCCGCGACCAAGGGCCTGCCGCGCGCGACGCGCAAGGCCGCTCGCAGCCGTCCGCTCGTGGAGACCACCGAGGGGATCCGCTTCCAGACGTCCGAGAACGAGGACAGCCCCCGCGCGTGGCTCGTCGGCGGGCAGAAGATGAAACCGGAGAACCGGTCGATCCTGCTCGAGGTGATCGTCCGCATCCTCTTCCACACGATCATCGTCGTGTCGATCTTCCTGCTCTTCGCCGGTCACAACCTCCCCGGCGGCGGGTTCGCCGGTGGGCTGGTCGCCGGCATGGCGCTGGTCATGCGCTACATCGCCGGAGGTCGTTGGGAGCTGGGCGCCGCCGCCCCGACGGATGCCGGTCGCCTGTTGGGCACCGGGCTGATCCTCGCGGTCGGCACGGCCGTCATCCCGCTCTTCTTCGGCATGGCCCCGCTCACGAGCTCGTTCTGGGAGTGGGAGATCCCCGGCATCGGGCACATGGAGTTCGTCACCTCGACCATCTTCGACATCGGCGTGTACCTCGTCGTGATCGGGCTCGTCCTCGACGTGCTGCGCAGCCTCGGCGCCGAGGTCGACCGTCAGTCCGCGCTCCGCCCGCAGGAGAGCCCGACGCAGAGCGGGGTGCGCAGCTGATGGACGTCTCGCTCACCCTGATCGTCGTGATGGCGGTGCTCTTCGCGTGCGGTGTCTACGCGATGCTCGAGCGCAGCCTGACCCGCGTGCTGATCGGCTTCCTGCTGCTCGGCAACGCGACCAACCTGCTGCTCCTGATCGTGATGGGCGTTCCGGGCAACGCGCCGTTCTACGGCGCCGGGGGCGAGGTCAGCGATCCGCTCCCGCAGGCGCTGACCCTCACCGCCATCGTGATCACCTTCGCGGTCTCGGCGTTCCTCCTCGCGCTGATCTACCGCTCATGGCAGCTGGGACAGGCGGACACGGTCGAGGACGACGCGGCCGACATCGCCCTGCGTGAGCGCACCGACGCCGACGAGGACGTCCTGGAGGACGACGCGAACCTCGAAGAGGACGCGACCACCGACTTCGTCGGCGTGCAGACCGCCCCGATCACGGTGCTGCACATGCGCGACCACCCGGCGATCCACGACGATGCGCCGTTCGACGCGGCGGACGAGCGTCCTGCTCAGCGTCCTGCCGACCGCCCCGAGAACGAAGGGGACCGGTCATGACCGCACTCGTCCCCCTCCTCGTCGCCCTGCCGCTGCTCGGTGCGGCCGTCACGCTCGTCTTCGGGCGGAACGCCCGCCTGCAGGTGTTCGTCACGGTCGCCACGCTCGCTATCGTGTCGGTGATCGCCGCCGTGCTGCTGGTCGTCGTGGATGCCGGTGCGCCGCTGGCCGTCTCCGTCGGCGGCTGGCCCGTGCCCTTCGGCATCGTGCTGTACGTCGACCGGCTGTCGGCGCTGCTCGTGCTGGTGTCGAGCGTCGTGCTGCTCGCCGTCCTCCTGTTCTCCATCGGCCAGGGCGTCGCCGACGGCGCCGACGAGACGCCGATCTCGATCTTCAACCCGTCCTACCTGATCCTGGCGGCGGGCATCTTCAACGCGTTCATCGCGGGCGACCTGTTCAACCTCTACGTCGGCTTCGAGATCCTGCTCGTGGCGTCGTACGTGCTGATCACGCTGGGCAGCACCGAATCCCGCATCCGCACCGGCGCGGTCTACATCGTCGTCTCGCTGGTGTCGTCGATCCTGTTCCTCGCGTCGATCGCGATGATCTACGGCGCCCTCGGCACCGTGAACATGGCGCAGATCGCCGAGCGGATGTCGGAGCTCCCGCAGGAGACGCAGCTGGTGCTGCACCTCATGCTCGTGATCGCCTTCGGCATCAAGGCGGCCATCTTCCCGGTGTCGTTCTGGCTGCCCGACTCGTACCCGACCGCCCCGGCCCCGGTCACCGCGGTGTTCGCCGGTTTGCTGACCAAGGTCGGCGTGTACGCGCTGATCCGCACCGAGACGCAGCTCTTCGCGTCGAACAGCATCGACACCCTGCTGCTGATCATCGCCCTGGCGACCATGGTCATCGGCGTGCTCGGCGCCGTGGCGCAAGCCGAGCTCAAACGCATCCTGTCGTTCACTCTCGTGAGCCACGTCGGGTACATGATCTTCGGTCTGGCGATCGCCACGCCCGCCGCGATCGGCGCGACCGTGTACTACATCGTCCACCACATCGTCGTGCAGACGACCCTGTTCCTCGCCGTCGGGCTCGTGGAGCGCCGAGCGGGGAGCACCTCGATCCTGCGGGTGAAGGGGCTGCTGAAGGTCGCACCCGTGATCGCCGTGCTCTACTTCGTGCCGGCCATCAACCTCGGCGGCCTGCCGCCCTTCTCGGGATTCATCGGCAAGTTCGCCCTCTTCGAGGCGGCGGCATCCGTCGGCACACCTCTCATGATCGTGCTCATCATCGGCGGCATCGTCACCTCGCTGCTGACGCTGTACGCGCTGATGCGCGCCTGGAACCTGGCGTTCTGGCGTGAGGAGGAGGACTCCAGCGAGACCGAGAGCCGCATCTCCTACCTCGGCAACGCGCCCGCCGCCGATGAGCAGCAGAAGACCCGCCGCATTCCGAAGATCATGACGGTCGCGACCGGAGGGATGGTCGCCGTGACGATCGCGCTGACCGTCTTCGCCGGCCCCCTCTATGCGCTCTGCGATCGCATCGGCGCGGCGCTGCTCCAGCCCGTGAGCCTCGTGCAGCTGGAAGAGGAGGTGGGCTGATGGCGCGTGACACCCGACGGCACCTCTGGCGCGACATCCGCGTGCAGCTGCCGTTCCTGGCCTGGCTCGTCGTGCTCTGGATGCTGCTGTGGGCCCAATTCACCGTGCTGTCCTTCTTGACCGGGCTGATCGTCGCGGTGTTCGTCACGCGCGTGTTCCGCCTGCCGACGGTCGCGCTGTCGGGACGGATCAACCTCTGGTACGCGGCCCTGTTCGTGGCGCAGTTCCTGTTCGCCGTGCTGCGCGGTGCGCTGTCGGTCACGCGGCAGGTGTTCGACTTCCGCCGTCAGCCGGGAGCCGCCATCATCGCCGTACCCCTGCGCTACGCCGACGACCTCGTCATGACGCACGTCGCCGTCACTTCGTCACTGATCCCCGGCTCGCTCATCGTCGAGGCCGACCGCGACCGTCGCATCCTGTACCTGCACGTGATCGGCGTGCGGGATGCGGCCGACGTCGAGAAGCAGCGCTCCGGCGTGCTCCTCTGGGAGCGCCGGATCGTGCGTGCGCTCGGAGACCCGGGGCAGTACCGTGCCCTCAAGGCCGATGAGCGCGCCGGACTCGTCGGCGAGTCCGGCGGACGTGCGAAGGGCGGTGTCCGATGAACATCCTCCTGATGGTGATCATGATCGTGTTCGGCGTGGCCGCGATCCTCGCCGTGATCCGGATCGTCCGCGGGCCGTCGATCCTCGACCGCGCCGTCGCCTCCGACGTGCTCCTCACCGAGGTGATGTGCGTGCTCGGCGCCGAGATGGCGATCAACGGGCACACCCGCAGCATCCCGGTGCTGCTGATCATCGCCGCGATCGGCGTCTTCGGCTCGATCGCCGTCGCACGCTTCGTCGCGAGAAGGGACAACACGACGCAATGAACGTGCTCGGTCTCCTGATCCCCGACGCCGTCATCGATGTGGCGGTGCTCGTCCTCATCCTGCTCGGCGCTCTGCTGTGCCTCTCCGCCGCGGTCGGACTGCTGCACTTCCGCGACGTGCCGTCCCGGCTGCACGCGGCGACCAAGCCGCAGGTGCTCGGACTGCTGCTGATCTGCGTCGCGATCGCGCTGTCGCAGCGCTCGGTCGGCGGCATCCTCATCGGGCTCGTGCTGGTCGCCCCGATCGTCCTGATGCAGTTCGCCACGGCTCCGCTGTCGGCGCACATGGTCGGACGGCAGGCCTATCGCAACGGCACCACCGACGAGCGCAGCCTCATCGTCGACGAGCTCGCCGACTCGAAGCAGACCCCTCCCGGCGCGGGGTAGCGCCGACTACGCCGCCGGAGCCGCTCCGTATCGCAGCCCGTCGAGCAGCAGCCCCACCATGCGGCTCGCGCGCGAGGTGTCGGCACTGCCGGGGGGCGGCACGCTGAGGTTCGCGATCGCGCCGATCAGCTCGATCGGATCGATGCCCCCTCGGATGGCGCCGGCTTTCGCGGCGGCATCGAGCAGGTGGCCGAGGGCGGGGCCGGCGTTGCTCTCGAAGTAGTCGCGCAAGCCACTGTAGGCGGGCTCGCCGGAGCGGAGGGCGGACCCGAGCCCGTGCTTCGTCGCGACGAACTCCGTGTAGCGCTGCGCCCAGAGGGCGAGTGCTTCGAACGGCTCGTGGCTCTCGGCGAGCCGGGCGGCCTGCGCCGTCACGTCGTCGATCTCGCGGCGGAAGACGCCCGCGATCAGGTCTGAGCGCAGAGGGAAGTGCCGGTAGAGCGTCGCGGTTCCGACGCCGGCGCGGGCGGCGATGGAACGCACGCCCACCTCGACTCCGTGCTCGGCGAACTCCTCCTTCGCCGCCGCGAGCAGAGCGTCGATGTTGCGCTGGGCATCGGCACGGGGCATGCGGTATCTCCTTGCTTGCTTGCTAAACGGGACAGTGTTCCGTATATTCGGATTAACGGGACGGTGTTCCGCTTACATCTTCACAGGATACCCCGGCGGATGCCGGCAAGGAGGACTCATGCAGTACCGCACTCTCGGTCGAACGGGGATCAAGGTGACCCCGTACGCGCTCGGCGCGATGATGCTCGGCTCGCTCGGCAATCCCGATCGATCGGAAGGCGTCCGCATCATCCATCGCGCCCTCGACGGAGGCGTGAACTTCATCGACACCGCCGATCGCTACGGCGACTCGGAGGAGGTCGTCGGGGAGGCGCTCAAAGGCCGTCGCGACGACGTCGTGCTCGCCACGAAGTTCTGGGGTCCCGTGGATGACGACGTCAACCACCGCGGAGCATCCCGCCGGTGGATCGTGCAGGCCGTCGAGCGATCGCTGCGCCGGCTGCAGACCGACCACATCGACCTCTATCAGCTGCACCGTCCCGATCCGGAGACCGACATCGAAGAGACCCTCTCGGCGCTCAGCGATCTCGTGCGGCAGGGGAAGGTGCGCGCGATCGGCTCATCGTCGATGCGCGGCTCCGAGATCGTCGAGGCGCAGTGGGTGGCCGAGCGCCGCGGCTTCGAGCGCTTCCGCACCGAGCAGCCGAACTACTCGATCCTCGATCGGGAGATCGAGCGCGAGATCCTGCCCGTGGCCCAGCGGTACGGCATGGGCACCCTCGTCTACAGCCCGCTGGCAGGCGGCACGCTCACCGGCCGGTATCGCCTCGGGCAGGAGAACGACAACTTCCGTTCCGAGCGCACGGGGATGCGTCACTTCCGCGACGAGCGTCGGCTGGCCGCCGTCGAGCAGCTCATGGCGCTCTCCGACGAGATCGGCGTCCCCCTGACCCACCTCGCGATGGCCTTCGCTGTCGCGCATCCGGGCGTGACCTCGGCGATCGCCGGCCCGCGCACCATGGAGCAACTCGAAGACACCCTCGCCGGAGTCGATGTCACCCTGTCGGACGAGGTGCTCGATCGCATCGACGCGATCGTGCCGCCCGGGGAGAACGTCGGCGCGATGGACATGGTCTATCGCGGCGCCGAGGTCGGCGACAGCCGCCTGCGCCGACGTGCGCCCGCGGAGCGCGGGGCGGCGTAGCCGGGTGCAGGCGGTGCCGGCCGCACTCGTCGCGCCGTCGAGTTCTCGTTCTGGCTCAGAGGGCGTCGGCGAAGGCCTGGATCAGTCGTGCCGCGGGCTCGGAGTCGCTGATCAGCGTTCCGTGACCATGGTCGGGGATCGTCTTCAGCTCGGCGCCCGGGATGGCGTCGATGATGGCCTGGCACCAGGCCGGTGTCGCGAGCGGGTCGTCTTCGCCGCGCAGCACCAGCACCGGGCAGTGGATGCGCACGAACGCGTCCTCGGGCTCGTGCACGATGGTCGCGCGGATCTTGCGGATCAGGTGCGGTCCGCCGCGGAGGTACTCCCGCGCCCCTCGCCAGATCACCAGGGGCCGCTCGCCGAGCAGGTCGATCAGCAGGTAGCGCGCCTGCGAGGCGACGTTGCGCGCGGCCTTGTCGACCGTCGGGCCGGCGAGGATCGCGCCTTCGACGAGCGACGGATGCCGCGCCGCCAGCTCCGCCGCGATCTGGCTTCCCATCGAGTGCCCGATGACCACGACCGGCCCTGACTCCACGTGACGGAGGTAGGCGGCGACGAGGTCGGCGTGCCGTTCCATCGTGAGGTTGCGGGTCGGCTCGGGAGCCTCACCGAAACCGGGCAGGTCGAGCGCGATGACGCGGCCCTTCAGCCTCTGCACGACGTCGAGGTAGACGCTGCGGCCCATGCCGATGCCGTGCAGCAGCAGGAAGGTGTGGTCGCCCTCGCCGAAGGTCTCGGCGATGAGGGTCGCCCCGGCGTGCTCGAACTCGAGCAGGGTGACGAGGGTGCCCGCGGGGGCGAGGTAGCTGGTCGGCACCCGACCACGTTAGTCGACGGGGCTGGGCAGGCGGCGAGCCGGTGACTTTCAGTCGGCGGGCGTCAGCACCAGGACGTCGACCGCCGCGGCATCCACGGCCTTCTCGGAGAACGCCCATGGCCGCTGGACGCCGGCGGCCCAGTCGGCCGTCTGATCGATGTAGTGCTCGTCGAAGGCGTGGCCCGATGCGCCGGTGAGGTGGATCCATGTCGACGCATCGAGGTCGGAGAGGTCGATCACCATCCGCATCGACGGCACCGTGGTGGTCGCGTACGAGGTGCCGAGCTCCCAGCCCGTCGCGTTCACGACCGAGGCGCCGCCGCTGACCGGGAACGGGCCGCGGTTGAAGAGCGCCTCGATCGGCGCGATGCCCGACGAGCCGAGGGTGTCGCTGGTGAGGGTGATCGCGTGCAGGTCGCCCCAGTTCCAGCGGCTGACCGCGGTGCCCTGGATGGCGGCGAGCTCGTCATAGGCCTCCTTCGCCGAGAGCGCGAGCATCTCCTCCATGCCGTCGACCTCGAGCTGCGGGTTGCGCCACAGCGGATCGGAGGGATTCTCCAGCATGGTGGCGACGACGGTGAAGAGCCGGCCCTGACCGTCGATGGGCAGCGGCTGCTCGCGCTCGCCGAAGACGTTCTGCACCAGATTCGACCACAGCACGTTGGCGTACGCCGCGGCCGCAGAGGATGCCGCGTTCTGCGCGTCCCAGGAGCGGAGCAGCTCCACCGCCTCGCGGGGGCCCGCACCCGACACGTCGACGTCTTCCATCGCGGTCGCGAGCTGCTTGCCGATCCACATCTCGTTGTCCATCTGGATGGCGCGCATGTCCTGCGCGGTCAGCGGTGCAGCGGCCGCCCGCCGCTCGATGAGATGCGCGATGCGCGCCGCGCGGTAGCCGTAGTCCCAGTCCCGCGACAGGAAGTACTCGTAGTCGTCGGTGACGATCGCGTTGTTCGCGGTGACGATGTAGCCCGACGCCGGGTTGTACGACACCGGCAGCTCCTCGAACGGGATGAAGCCCGTCCAGTCGTAGCTGCTGAGCCACCCGGGCTGCGGCATCCATCCGTCGCCGGCGCCGCGGATCGGCAGGCGCCCCGGGGTCTGGTAGCCGATGTTGCCCTCGGTGTCGGCATAGATGAGGTTCTGCGCCGGTACGTCGAAAAGCGACGCGGCGTAGCGGAAGTCATCGAAGTCCTGCGCGGTGGAGAGCGCGAAGATCGCCGTCGCCGTCGTTCCGGGATCGAGCGCCGTCCAGCGCAGGCTGACCGCGTACTCGGGCTCTTCCTTCGGCTCGACGAGGGTGCCTCCGGACGCTCCGACCTGGTCCCCGCCGCCGGTCTCCAGAGCCGGGAGCGGATCCTCGGCGAGGGCGGTGAAGTCGTCGGTGAGCCCGGAGATGATCGGGCCGTGCACCGTCGAGCGGATCGTCAGCTCGATGTCGTCGCCCCCGGCGACCTTGATGGTCTCGGTGCTCTCCTCGATCGGAACGAGCACGCCGTCGCGCCAGTACTGGTCGCCCTCGATCTTCTCGACGTAGAGGTCTGTGACGTCGGTGGTCAGGTTCGTGAAGCCCCAGGCGACCTTCTGGTTGTGGCCGATCACGATGCCGGGGAGCCCCGAGAAGGAGAAGCCGCCGACATCGAAGGGGCAGGCCTCGTTCACCGTCGAGCACTTCAGCTGCACCTGGTACCAGACCGAGGGGAGGGATGCGCCGAGGTGCGGATCGTTGGCGAGCAGCGGCATCCCGCTCTCGGTCAGGTCGCCCGAGACGACCCAGGAGTTCGAGCCGATGCCCTCGCCGACGTCGCCGACGAGCACGCTCGCCGCCTCGATCACGCTCGAGGTCTCCTGCCACTCCACGGTCGTGACCGCCTGCTGCATGTCGTCGTCGGTCTCGGGCGAGGTGTATGCGGCGGGGTCGACGCCGGTCGCGAGGGCGGGCACCGTCGAGATCTTCGGGACGATCACGGGGTTCTCGTCGAACGGGTAGTCGGGATAGAGCTTCTCGAGCATCGCGGTGGTGTCGCCGGCGGCATCCGCATCTCCGCCCGCCAGCTCTGCGGCGAGAAGAGCGCGTTCGGTCTCATCCTCGACGTTGCCCCGCAGGTCCCAGGCCATCGCCTTCAGCCACGCGACCGAGTCGGCGGGCTCCCAGGGCTCGGGAGAATAGTCGGGATTCTGCATGCCGAGAACGGCGTACTCGAGCGAGAGCTCGGCACCGGAGCGCGAGGCCAGGTAGGCGTTGACCCCCTCGGCGTACGCCTCGTAGTAGCCGAGAGTCTTCTCATCCATCTCCGCGACCTCGGCCTCGGCGACCTTGCGCCAGCCGAGGGTGCGGAGGAAGGCGTCGGTGCCCGCCTGCGATTCGCCGAACATCTCGGCGACGCGGCCGGCCGTGACGTGCCGGCGGAAGTCCATCTCGAAGAACCGGTCCTGGGCGTGCACGAAACCCTCGGCGTAGAACAGGTCGTCGGTCGAGTCGGCCGTGATCGTCGGGATGCCGCTCGCATCGCGCTGCACCGTGACCTCCGACGAGAGACCCTTCAGCGCGACTGTGCCGTCGGTCTGCGGGAACGAACGCTGGATCGTCCACGTGACGAAGAAGGCTGCAGCGACCGCGATCACCACGATCCCGGCCAGGACGAGGAACGCGATGCGTCCGATCCGCACGCGCAAGGAGGGGCGTGAGGGGACGGCGATCGCCGGTGATTCAGTCGTCATCGTTGAGCGCTCTTTCGGGTAGCGGGTGGGACTCAGTCCCGCCGAGTCCCGGTGCGCGTCCCAGAGTCGCGCCCTCGCATCATATCCCCGCGGAGGATCCGGTCACCCGATCAGACTGGGCTGCAGATCGCGGAGCGTGCGTCGATGCGTCATCCGCGTCACGCCGATCATCGCGAAGGCCAGCGCTCCGATCAGCCACATGCCGAGGACCGCGAGGTCCCATCCGGCGCGCGCGAGAACACCTCCGTACATGAGCTGACGCATCGCGTCGACGACGTATCCCAGGGGCAGCACGTGATGCAGCGCCGCAAGCGGAGCGGGAAGCGTCTGCCACGGGAACGTGCCGCCCGCGGTGACGAGCTGCAGCACCATCAGCACGAGGCCGAGGAACTGCCCGACCGACCCCAGCCACACGTTGAGCGCCAGGATGATCGCCGCGAACGTCGCCGAGGCGACCACCATGATCCCGAGCGTGCCGAGCGGATTGTCGAACGTGAAGCCCAGCGTGATCGCCAGGATCCCCATCAGTCCGACCATCTGGACCGCGCCGAGCATCGCCGGCGTCAGCCAGCCCGCCAGTGTGATGCGGATCGGTGAATGCAGGGCGGTCACCGCGCGGCGCGAGATCGGCTTGACGATCAGGAACAGCGCGTAGATGCCGATCCAGGCCGAGAGCGCGGCGAAGAACGGCGCGAGTCCTGCGCCGTAGTCCTCGGCGGAGGCGACCTTGTCGCTCGACACCTTCACCGGGTCGGCGATCGTGTCGGCCTGCAGGGACCGCAGCTCGGGGGTGGATGCCGGGATCTGCCCGACACCGTCGGAGAGGCCGTCGCGCAGTTCGGCGGCGCCCGAGGCGAGAGTGCCCAGTCCGTCACGGAGCTGCGCGGCACCCGTGTTCGCGGATGCCGCCCCGGAGGCGACGGTGCCCGCGCCGGTCGCGAGCTCGGAAGCACCGGAGGCGACGGATGCCGCGCCCGCGGCGAGCTGGTCGACCTGACCGACGGCGGTCTGCACTCGGGTGTTGCCGTCCTGGAGCCGCGTGGCCAAGGGATCGAGAGCGGCGAGGACCTGGTCGATCTCCTCCGGGGTGAGTCCCTGCTCCGCGAGCCGGTTCGCGATGTCGGTCCGCACCTGCGGCAGCGCATCGGCGGCCTGCTGCACGGCGGCGCCCGCACGATCGGCGACGTCGGCGAGCTGGCGGTTTCCCGCACTCACCTGCTGCGCGCCGCCGGCGAGGGTCTGCG
>NZ_SSDJ01000110.1 GCF_004794465.1 Microbacterium sp. K24
CGCCGCCGTGGCCATCGCGATCGCCCGAGGGGCATCTGTGGCCGCGGCGTCCCGGCGGCCTCTGCGGCCGATCGGCGACGAGCAGATCATCACGGCGCCGGATGCCGCGGCGCTGGCATCCGCACTGGATCGCGGCGACGGATTCGACGTCGTGCTCGACGTGTCCGGCCACGCCCCGACTCTGGCCGCCGGCATCCGCGCACTGCGATGGGGAGGCCGGGCGGTGTTCTGCTCGGCATCCGTCGACAGCGAACTGCACATCGACTCGCGAGACTTCTACCTGCGCCGCAAGCAGCTGCTCGGCGTCGCCAGCGCCCGCTACGACGACGTGGTCGAGGCGTTGGATCTCGCCGCCGCCGGAGCCCTGCCGACGCTCGTCGGCGCGCGCTATCCGCTCGACGACATCGGGCGTGCCTACCAGGAGTTCCCCCGCAAGGGCGAGGGGAAGGTGGTCGTCGATGTCCGATGAGCGCACCCGGAGAACAGGAGATCCCGACGTGACGAGTTCTGCACTTCTCGGCGCAGGAGCGCTCGCCGGCATCCGCGTGATCGAGCTGGGGCAGTACATCTCCGGTCCGTACGCGGCCAAGCTTCTCGCCGATCTCGGCGCCGACGTCATCAAGGTCGAGTCCCCGGAGGGCGACCCGATGAGGCGCTGGGAGGGCCGGGCGACCATGAGCCCGCAGTTCGCCGCCTACAACCGGGGGAAGCGCGGCGTCGTGCTCGACCTGAAGAGCGTCGACGGGCTCGCCGCCCTGCTCGCTCTGGTGGAGGATGCCGACATCGTGCTCGACAACTTCCGTCCCGGCGTCGCCGCGCGGCTCGGCTTCGGCCCGGACGTGCTGCATGAGCGCAACCCGCGCGTGATCACTTGCTCCATCACCGGTTTCGGTCCCACGGGGCCCGCCGCGAAGCGGCCCGCCTACGACACCGTGATCTCCGCCACCGGCGGCATGTACAGCCAGGTCGTACCGGCATCCACCATCCGCCCGTTGGGTCCGGCGTTCTCCGACCTGCTCTCCGGCATGTCGGCCGTCCAGGCCGTGCTCGCCGCCCTCCATGCGCGCGACGTCACCGGCGAAGGCGAGCACGTCGAGGTCACGATGGTCGGCGCGCTCCTCGACTTCCTCACCGAGTCCGCGTCGGCGTTCCTCGAGACCGGTCAGGTCTCCTCACCCGACTCGCGACCGCGTCGCGCGCAGGCGTACGCGTGCGTCGGCTCGGACGGCAAGGCGTTCGTGATCCACATGTCCGTGCCGGAGAAGTTCTGGACCGGGCTCCTCGACGTGCTCGAGCGCCCCGACCTCGCCGACGACGAGCGCTTCTCGACGCGCGAGGCGCGGGTGCGCAACTACGACGAGCTCGACGCCGTGCTGAAGCAGATCGCGACCACGCGCCCGCGCGCGGAGTGGCTCGACAGGCTCGCCGCCCATGACATCCCGCACGGCCCGCTGAACACAATGGGCGACCTCTTCGACGACCCGCAGATCGTCAGCATGGGTCTGGTCGAAGAGATCGCGGGACCCGACGGCGCCGCACTGCGCGTCCCCGTGCCCAGCATCCGGTTCCAGCGCAGCGGTCGTCCCGCACTCCGCTACGCGCCCGCACTCGGCGCCGACACCGAAGAGCTCACCGCGACCGCGGCAGCATCCGCATCCGAGAAGGAAGGGGCGGCCCGATGACCGGTATCGACGACCTCGTCGCGATCGACGTCCACACGCACCCGCAGACCGAGGAGTTCATCGCGGCGATGGGCACGCGGCACACGCAGATGTCGGCGCACTTCGGCCGTGAGCGGCCGGTGGTGTCGTTCGCCGAGCAGGCGGACCAGTACCGCGAACGCAAGATGATGGCCGTCATCGTGAACTCCGATTCGGAGACCACGAGCGGCATCAAGGGTGCGCCCAACGACCTGCTGGGCAGGGCGCAGCAGGACCACCCCGACGTCTTCCTCGCGTTCGCGGGCATCGACCCGTGGAAGGGCGAGGCCGCGATCGCGGAGATCCGGCGGATGCACGACGAGTACGGCATCAAAGGCGTCGGCGAGCTCAACCCGTCGCGGCAGAGGTTCCTCGCCAACGACCGGCGCTTCTTCCCGATCTGGGAGACCTGCGCCGAGCTCGGCCTGGTCGTCATGTTCCACTCCGGGTTCCCCGGTGCGGGCGCCGGCACCCCCGGCGGAGGAGGCTACCGACTCGAGAACGCACGACCGGTGCCGTACATCGACGACGTCGCGGCCGAGTTCCCCGAGCTGAACATCATCAGTGCGCACCCGGCCTGGCCCTGGCACCTCGAGAACCTGGCGATGGTCTGGCACAAGTCGAACGTGTACCTCGACCTGTCCGGCTGGGCGCCGAAGTATCTGCCGCCCGAGGTCGTGCGCTACGCCGATTCGCTCATCTCCGACCGCGTGCTCTTCGGATCGGACTGGCCGGTGATGACCGCGGACCGATGGATGACCGAGTTCGACGAGTTGGGCCTCAAGCCCGAGTCGAGGCAGAAGATCCTGCTCGACAACGCGCGCAAGCTGTTCCGGCTGTGAGCCGGCGCGACGAGTCCGGGAGGACGCATGGCTGAACTGGTGATGGCCGCGGCGACGCCGCACAACCCGCTGCTCTGGCGCGCGATGCGCGAGCCGATGCCCGACGATCTCGTGGCGGTCGAGGAGAACTTCCGCCGCATCCGCGAGGCCGTGACGGAGGCCGCCGTCGACGTGCTCATCGTGCTCGGCACCGATCATGTGCGGCAGTTCTTCTCCGACAACTCCCCGGCGTTCATCGTCGGCAAGGCCGCGTCGTACCACGGCACCTACGAGAACGAGGTGCGCACCTTCGGCATGGAGTACGCCGAGCTGACCGGGCACCCCGAGCTCGCGACGCAGATCACCGGACGGGAGGTGCTGCCCGAGACCATCGACTTCTCGGTCTCGCACGAGTGGCGGCTCGACCACAGCTTCGTGCTGCCGCTGCAGTACGTGCGGCCCGAGCTCGACCTGCCGATCGTGCCGATCCACGCGAACGCGATCCTTCCTCCGCTGCCGTCAGCCGCGCGCTTCGCCGCTCTCGGCCAGCACCTGCGTACGGCGGTCGAGGCGTGGGACAGCGATGCGCGGGTGGGCCTGCTCACCTCGGGGCACATGGCGACGGATGTCGGGGGACCACGCACCTTCAACGGATCGCCCGACCCCGCATTCGACGCCGAGGCGGTGGCCTGGATGCGTGACGGCGACCTCGCCGGCGCGATCGACGGATGCCGCTTCGACCGCATCATGGCGGCGGGCAACGTCACCTACCAGTACGTGAACATCGTCGCCGCGCTCGCCGCGATGCAGGGCAGGCCCGCCGACCTCGCCGAGGCGACGACGTCACGGTTCGCGTCGAGTCCTTTCTTCCTCTGGAGGGCCGCACAGTGAGCCTCTACATGATGAACAAGTTCATCCGCGCGGTCGAGATGAGCACCGCGAACGTGAATGCCTACGTCGCCGATCCTGCCGGTTTCCTCGACGGATGGCTGGCCGGGGGGTCGGGCACCGATGCCGTCGCGGACGACCGCATCCTGACACCGGAGGAGTACGCGGCGTTCGCGGCGCGGGACTACGGCGCGCTCTACGGCCTCGGCGCCCATCCGTACCTGCTCTGGCACTTCACCGAGGCGGTCTACGAGCACGAGTACACGGAGGGCTTCGGCTGGCGCGACCTGGTCGAGAAGTATCGCGCCGCGATCGTGCCGTACGGCGAGGTCGACGACATCGCCTGAGCGGCGCGGCGCGGCGAGATTCGCGCCGGGCCGCGCGCGGGCGTGACGGATGCCCCGCGGTGGGCAACACCGCGGGGCATCCGCGCGTCGGCACCGCGCGGGGAGCGGTTGGGGCAACTGCTCCCTGCGCGGCGCGCCGACGCACCGACGGTGCGGGGTCTCCTCCCCGAGGACGGCCGCACCGCCGGCGTCTCGGCTACGCCGTCAGGCGACGACGCAGCAGGCCCGCACCTCCGAGGAGGAGCAGGAGTGCGGCGAGTGCGACCAATCCGGATGCGGGGGCGCCGCCGGTCATGGCGAGTCCCTCCGCAGCGTCGGCCACGGCAGCACCGGATGCCGATCCCGTCACGGAACCGGTGCCCGGGTCGGTGCCCGGCTCGGTTCCAGGATCGGTTCCCGGGTCCGTGCCGGGGTCAGTCCCAGGGTCGGTTCCCGGGTCAGTCCCGGGATCGGTTCCCGGGTCCGTTCCGGGGTTCGTGCCCGGGTTCGTCACCGTGCTGTCACCGGCCACCGAGATGGCGTTTCCGCCGATTGTGATCGGCAGCGTCACCGGCAGCGACAGCTGGGTGCCGCCGAGGATGCCGTCGTCGCCCGTGGTGGTGTTGCCACCGGTGGTGCCGGTGGCCGGAGCGGCCGGAGCCGTGCCGCCGCCGGTGACGGTGGCGGCATCGAGCACGGAGATCGCGTTGCCGGTGACGGCCACGGGGGCTGTCACGGGTGCGGTGATCTGGGTGCCGCCGAGGATGCCGTCGTCTCCGCCGGTGGTGTTGTTACCGGTGGTGCCGGTGGCCGGAGCGGCCG
>NZ_SSDJ01000111.1 GCF_004794465.1 Microbacterium sp. K24
CGCATCGACAAGCCGGGAACGTTCCACACGCAGTGGTCGGGCGACCGCACCGAGATCGAGGCGGAAGACACGCACTGAGCGCGTCGTCGCGGAGCCGCCGGTGAGCCAGCATCGTGGCGAGGAGTGGACGGAGTATCCGCTCAGCGCGCTGATGACGCCGCCGGCGCTCCCGCCCGAGCCCGGGGATCTCGAAGAGTTCTGGCGAGGCACCTTCGACGAGTTCGGTGCGGCGCAGGTCGCCTGGCAGCTCACGAAGGACCTCGGATCGACCGCGACGCATCGGATCACGGAGATCGCGTTCGACTCCTCCGCCGGCGAGCAGGCGGTGGCCTACGCGATGGTGCCGCGTGCGGAGGCGAGCGTGCGACGCGGCCTCGTCGTCGGGCACGGCTACGGCGGGCGCGACGCTCCGGATGTCGACATCGTGGCGGCCGACACCGCCGCGATCTTCCCCTGTGCTCCCGGGCTGTCTCCCGGCGCAGCAAGCCGCTTCCCGGCGGATGCCTCCGCACATGTCCTCGCCGGCATCGCGAACCGTGACACCTACTCGCACCGATTCGCCGCCGCCGACATCTGGCGTGCCGCGACGGTCCTGCTCGACATGGCCCCCGCGGCAGCTGCGGCCCTAGACTACAGCGGCGGCAGCTTCGGAGGCGGCATCGGGGCGATGGCTCTCCCCTGGGACGCCCGCTTCCGCCGCGCCTTCCTCGACGTGCCGAGCTTCGGGAATCACGCCGTGCGTCTGACGCGGCGGTGCACGGGAAGCGGTGAGGCCGTGCGCCGACATCTGCGCCGGCACCCCGATGATCGCGCGGTGCTCGACTACTTCGACGCGGCGTTCGAGGCGCGGCGGCTCCGCCTTCCCGTGCTCGTGAGCGCTGCGGTGCTCGATCCTGCGGTCGACCCGCGGGGACAGTTCGCGGTCTATCACGCGCTGAGCGGACCGAGGAGGCTGAGCGTGCGGGCGAACGGTCACCTCGACGGTCCGGCAGGCGAGCGGGCCGACCGGATGGCGCTTCAGGCGGGCATCGACTTCCTGGCACTCCCGGACGACCGCCTCGCCTGAGCATCCGCCGCAGCGCGGCCTCCGTCAGACGAGGATGTTGTGGTTGCGGCGGAACACGTTCTGCGGGTCCCACGTCGCCTTGACCTCGCGCAGTCGCGCGAACGCGGCTTCGGTGAACATGCCCGGAACCGCCTCCGGACGCTCAGTGTCGGCGAAGTTGCCGTATTCGGCGAGACGACCGGCCTCGATCGCCGCCCAGTCCGAGCGGATCGATGCTCGTGCGGCGTCGTCGATCAGCCCGGGGATGTCGAACCCTCCGGCCATCACGAACCAGGTCGCAGACCGCGCCGGGAACGCCGTGTGCTCTTGAGGAACCTCGCCGAACGCACCGCCGAGCGAGCGCAGGAAGACGACGGATGCCGGATGGGCGAGGCGGAAGTCGACGAGCCGGTCGATCAGCTCGTCGTCGAGTTCGGCGTACAGACCGTTGCCGCCGATGAATCCAGGAGGGGCGGCCTGCTCGTCCCCCTCGGGCTCCGGCATCTCGAGCAGAACCTCGCGGTAGGCCGGTGACGTCACCTCCGTCTGCACGCCGTCGAGCGCCGAGACGGGTTCCAGCACTGCGCGCAGACGGTCCGGCTCCGGCGCCGCCCAGACGGCGCTGAGTCGTGCACCCGCCGGCGCACTCGGATCCATCGCCGGAACGTCCATGAACGTCACGGTGAGGTCACGCGGTGCATCGCGAAGCAGGTCGCGCGCGGCGCGCAGCACCGGGGCGGCGTCGCCGTCTATGACGTTCTCCGCGAAGGCGATGCCCGGGAGCGGGTGCGCCGAGAAGTCGAACCGGGTGACCACGCCGAAGTTGCCTCCCCCACCACGCAGCGCCCAGAAGAGGTCGGGGTACGCGTCGACCGAGGCCTCGACGATCTCACCGGAGGCCGTGACGACCTGCGCGCCGACGAGCTGATCGACGGCGAGCCCCCAGGAGCGGACCATCCACCCGATCCCGCCGCCGAGGGTGAGTCCGCCGACCCCGACCGATGCCGTGTCGCCGGAGCTGATGGCGAGCCCGTGCGCAGCCAGGACTGTCGCGACATCGCCCCACACGGCGCCGCCGCCGACGTGCACGGTGGTGCCGTCGACGTGCACGGTGGTGCCGTCGACCTCGACGGAGGCCAGGGCTCCGAGGTCGATGCGGATGCCGTCGGAGAGCGCGTGCGACCAGGGTCCGTGCCCGCCGGAGACGACCGTCAGCGGGACGGCCTCCTTCGCCGCCTCGGCGACGATGGCGGCGACCTCTTCCGGGGTGGAGGGACGACGGATCGAGGATGAAAGAGCGCCGGTGCTGTCAGCCATGTCGACATGGTAGCCACGCCGTGGGACATCTCACAGCGGAACCATAACGAACTCCATAGAAATCACATAGGAGATTCCGCAGAATGGGGTCATGACAAGTGACCTGCCCGACCTCCGCCGTCCGGACGGCTCTCCCCTGCGCATCCTCGCCGTCGACGACGAGCAGATGCTCACCGACCTGCTCGCGATGGCGCTGCGCATGGAGGGATGGGAGGTGCGCACGGCGTCGTCGGGCATGGAGGCCCTGCAGGTCGCACGTGAGTTCGAGCCCGACGCCCTCGTGCTCGACATCATGATGCCCGACCTCGACGGGATGGCCGTGCTGCGGCGCCTCCGCGAATCCGGGAGTCTCGTGCCCGTGCTGTTCCTCACCGCGAAGGATGCCGTGGGCGACCGCGTCGCGGGACTCACCGCCGGCGGAGACGACTACGTGACCAAGCCGTTCAGCCTGGAGGAGGTCATCGCCCGGCTGCGCGCGATCATCCGCCGCACCGGACACGCCACAGCAGACGACGGCCAGTCGATCCTGCGCGTCGCGGACCTGACACTCAACGAGGACAGCCACGAGGTCGCGCGCGACGGCGTCGAGATCGACCTCACCGCCACCGAGTTCGAGCTGCTCCGCTACCTCATGCGCAACGAACGGCGTGTTCTCTCGAAGGCCCAGATCCTCGACCGCGTGTGGAGCTACGACTTCGGCGGAAAGTCGTCGGTGGTCGAGCTGTACATCTCGTACCTGCGCAAGAAGATCGATGCCGGACGCACGCCCCTGCTGCACACCGTCCGCGGCGTCGGCTACATGATCAAGGCGCCCCAGTGACCCCAGCGGCGATGACAGCGCGACCCATGAGCCTGCAGACACGGCTGATGACCGCCGTGATCGGGTTCGTGTCGTTGATCCTCGTCATCGTCGCGATCATCACCAGCGCGACGCTGGGGCGGACCATGGAGGACCAGCTCGACCAGAAGCTGAGCAACTACGCCCACCAGCTGGTGCGCGTGTCCCAGGCCTTCACCCCGTCGACCGCCACGGCGCAGAACATCTTGACGGGAACTTCCTCACCGCCGATGGGGATGCTGTTCGCCGTCTCGAGCCCTGTCACGGGGTACAGCGGGGTCACCGTCTCCAACGAATCGGATGACGGGCTCGCCGGCTCCCTGAGCACGCTCACCAGCACCCAGATGACGGAGGTCGCAGAGGCATTGAAGGAAGCCTCGGTCGCGACCGTCACGCTCACCGACCTCGGCTCCTACCGCGTCATGGCGCTGCCCACGAGTAACAACCTGATCGTCGTCACGGGCCTCCCCCGCGACGACATCCAGAACCAGCTCACGCAGCTGCTCACCGTCATCGCCCTCGCAACCATCGGCGGCCTGATCCTGCTCGCCCTGACGACGGCGATCACCATCCGGGTGAGCCTTCGTCCTCTTCGCGCCGTCGCGAGAACCGCGACGCGGGTCGCCAACCAGCAGCTGGATCGCGGTGAGGTGATCATCACCGAGCGCGTCCCGGCCCACGAGGCGGATCCCCGCACCGAGACAGGTCTCGTGGGTGCCTCGTTGAACAAGCTCCTCGACCACGTCAACACCTCGCTCGCGGCCCGGCAGAAGAACGAGGAGCAGATGCGCCGGTTCGTGGCCGACGCCAGCCATGAGCTCCGCACGCCTCTCGCGTCGATCCGGGGCTACTCCGAGCTGTCGCTGCGCGCGCTGCGGCAGAATCCGGCAGGCACGGAGGGGAATCAGGCCGTCGAGAGCACGACCTCGTCGCTGGAGCGCATCCAGGCGCAGTCCCTGCGCATGACCCGACTCGTCGAGGATCTGCTGCTGCTGGCACGTCTCGACGAGGGCCGCGAGCTCGTCTACGGCACGGTCGACCTCACCCAGCTCGCCCTCGAGGGCCTCTCCGACGCCCGTCCGACAGCCGCCGATCACCACTGGACCATCGACGTCCCCGATGAGCCCGTCACCATCGTGGGCGACGCCGGCCGCATGCATCAGGTCGTCGCGAACCTCCTCGCGAACGCCCGCACGCACACGCCCGCCGGCACGACGATCACGCTCAGCGTCGGCCGCGACGGCGATCATGCCGTCCTGCGCGTTCATGACGACGGACCCGGGATCGATCCGGCCCTCCGAGACGAGCTCTTCGACCGGTTCGCACGTGGGGACACCTCTCGCGCACGGCAGACCGGAGGCACCGGGCTCGGGCTCGCGATCGTGAAGGCGATCGTCGACGGCCACGGCGGCTCGATCACCGCGACGAGTGAACCGGGCGACACGACCTTCACGGTGCGCCTCCCGATCACTCCGGCGAATCCGACGGCCGCCCCGCCCGAGGCCTGAAACCGCGCGTCCACCCCGGGTACATCTGTCGGGAGTTTCCCCGGATGCCGGGAGATGCCGGCGATCTGACCCGGCATCCGTGCAATCCCCCGACATCTGTACCGGACGCCGCGCGGCTGAGCCAGTCAGTCTGTTTCCCGGAGCCTCACGACCGCGGCGATGACGGCCGCCTCGACCGACGGCCACGCGTGGACGATCTGCGCATAGTCGAACCTCAGGGTCTCGTAGCCGAGAGCGGAGGCAGCCGCGTCGCGCACCCGGTCCCTGTGCCTGTTGCTCTCGCCGTGATGATTCTCCCTGCCGTCGGCTTCCAGGATCAGGCGATCTCCGATCACGAAGTCCACCCTTCCCACCGTGGGGATCTCGACCTGGCATTCCAGATGGATGCCGCACAGATGGAGACGCAGCCGCAGCAGGGATTCGAGCCCGCCGGCGGCATCCGACCGGGCGAGGTCGACCAGCCACTGCGCATGGTGCGGCAGCCGCCGGCGGATACGCTCACGCGCCGCTCGATTGATCTTGCGCTGCGCGAGCGCGGACTCGAGCGCCGCGAAGAACAGTTCGTCGCCAGCGCAGCGGTGGACGTGCACCAGAGCATCTTCGAGCGCGACGACTCCCAAGGCGGCGCGGCCCGCAACGAAATGACTCACGCACGTGCACTCGCGGTGATGTACTCGGCCGTTGCCGCCGAGCCAGACGTGGATGGCGGGCGGATGCTGCAGCACCCAGATTCCGTACGATCTCAGTGCGTACGTGCACGTGAGCATGCCGCCGTGCTCGGCCGCGACGACGACATGTCGATCCGCATCGAGCGTGGCGTACACACCCGCGCGGATGCGGACGATCACACCCTTTCGGACCTCAGCCGCGAGCCGCTTCCGTGTGAACCCGTACTGCTGGAGCAGCGATCCTCTCGCCACCCCTCCGTGATGGGTGATGACGTGCGCGGCAGAGACCATCCGTCGATCTTGGAGCGTCTGCGCTCCTCATCTGCTCGAACGGGAGAGATGTGGACGGGATGACAGCTGCTCCACGGTTGTGCAGGGAAAGTCGATGGGCACAGCTGTCGGGAGTTTTCCCGGAGGTCGGAAGGAACCGCCGATTCGCCCTGGCATCCGTGCACTCTCCCGACATCTGTCCCGCGCGCGGCTCGCGGCGGGCGGTCGACCGCGCTCAGTACCCGGCGAACGCGTCGGTGGTGAGGTTGCGCGCCTTCTGCAGCGCCGGAGCGAGATCGGCGATCAGACGCGGAGGGCCGGAGATGAAGGCGTGCCGCGACGCGATGTCGCCGACGGCCCGTTCGAGCGTCTCGGCGTCGAGCCGGGCACCGTTCGCCCACGTCCAGTGCGCGGGCAGGTCTGCCGGCTCATCCTTCGTGAAGACGACGGTGCGCACTCCCGTCGCGGCGAGCTCATCGCGGAACGCGAGTTCGCGCGCGTCGGACGCCACGTACACGAGCACGACATCGCGCTGCTGACCCATGGCGTGCAGCTGCCGCAGCTGCGACACGAAGGGCGTGACGCCGATGCCGGCGGCCACCATGAGGACGGGCGTCTCGCCGCGCGGCAGGATGAAGTCGCCCCAGGTGCCGGTCACGGCGAGCGTCGTTCCGGGGGCAGCCTCGGCGAGTGCGCGCTTGTAGCTCGACGGATGCTTCTGGTCGCCGTTCTTGTAGGCGATGCGCAGCGTCGGCAGGTCGGCCGGCGCCGACACGATGCTGAACTCGCGGCGCGTGCCGCGGGCATCCGGCCGATGGTGCGGCACATCGAGCTCGAGATACTGCCCGGGGAGGAACTTCACCTTGCCCTTGGCGCGGAACGTCAGCTCCTGGGCGGTCGGCGTGACGAACTCGCGCCGCTCGAGAACGAGGCGCACCGACCCGCGCAGGGCGAACGCGAAGGCGAGCAGGTTCCCGATCAGCAGAGCGCGCTCCTGGCCGAGTGTGAAGAGCCCTGCAACCGAGATCGGCCAGCCGGCGAGCAGCCCGACGAGCGCGGCCACGGCCAGCTGCTGACGGCGGCGCGGCGGCAGCGTCAGCGGCTCCGAGACCATGAACGCGCCGAGGAACAGGAACGGCGATTGCAGCACGGCGAACTGCAGCGCCGTGAGCAGGTCGAACGACATGTCGAACTCCTGCGCCTGTACGAGCTGCCGCACGATCGACACGGCGACCGCGACGACCAGGAACACCAGCACGACCCGCACCTTCTCGGTGCGCCAGAGGACAGCGAGCCCGAGAACGGCGACCGGGATCGCCATCGACGGTGTGCCGATCCACCAGGACGACGACGTGCCGAGCCATTCGAACGCGCCGAAGGCGCCGAGGATGGAGACGACCGCGGCACCGAACGCGGCCGGGTTCAGGATGTGGCGGCCGCGCCACGCGATGAGGTACTTCGACAGGCTAGCCAGCGCGCCCGCGAGCGCGAGACCGAGCAGCGACGAGAGATCCAGCCCGGGGCGCAGCACGAAGAGCAGGATCAGCGCCGTGACGAGCGACGACTCGATGCGCCAGGGCAGACGAAGGAGCCGCTGCGCCGCCGCGTCGACGACGGAGATGACGACCGCGAGCACGACGAAAGAAGCCACCAGCTCGAGCGGCGCCGGCGAGACGATCACGCCGAGCAGCGACAGGACGAAGGCGATGACGGCGAGCGCGGCGAGCGCGAACAGCACGAGGCGGTACATCGACAGCGAGCCGAGAACAGCGAGGACGCGCTGTCGTGCGGCGGCGAGAGACGTGATCACGTGTTCCACTCTTCCCTAGTTCGGTGCGGCGGGGCGCGCTCCACGCCCGCTCTCGGCGATGAACAGCTCCGCGGTGCACCCCGGCGACCGCTGGACGCGGCCGTCGGTCGTCATCCGCACCCATTCGACGCCCCAGCTCTCGGCGAGCGCGGGTCCGCCGTCGAAGAAGAGCGCGGTGGCGACGGCATCCGCTCTCATCGCCTCCGGTGCGAGCACCCAGGTGGCGGCCCAGGTGCGCACGGGGACACCGGTGCGGGCGTCGAGTACGTGGTGCAGGCCGCTTCCCCACGCCCGCCGATTGACCGCAGAGGCGCACAGCGCGCCGTCCTGCACGCTCACGACGCCGATGGCCTTGGTGGGATCGTACGGATGCTCCAGCCCGACCCGGACCGCACTGCCGCGCACCCGCAGGTCTCCCCCGGCATCGACCACGAGGTCGCCGGGAGTCTCCGCGAGCACACCCATGATCAGGTCGACGAGTCGCCCCTTGCCGAGCGCCCCGACGTCGAGGAGGGACGGAGCGGATGCCGTGACGGCGCCGTCCGTCCATGACACACGCTCACCCCAGGCCGCAGGAGCACGCACCGGCTCCCCCGCGACGAGCGAGTAGTCCGCGTCGTAGCCGAGCGCGGTGAGGCTGTCGGCCACCAGCGGGTTCACGGCGCCGTCGGTCGCCGCGGAGAGATCGCGGTACGCGTCGAGCATCGCTCCCGAGTCGGGTGAGGCGAGAGTACCGCCGTCGCGACCGAGCCGGGTCACATCCGAGTCCGCACGGAATCGCGACCATTCGTGATCGAAGCGCTCGATCTCGGCGGCGACGGCGGCTCGGTCGCCCTCGCTCAGGTCTGCCTGCGACTCGATCTCCCAGCGGGTGCCGATCGCATCGAATCGCCAGCTCGCCATGACGAGGTCTCCGGCGCCTAGGCGGCCGCCTGCTCCTTGATCGACTCGACGGCGTCGTTGAACCCGGCGCTGGTGAGCGACGATCCCGCGACGCGGCTGACATTCAGATCGTCGATCGACTTGCCTTCGACCTCGTCGGCGATGCCGTCGATGAACTGCCCCTGGTAGTTCTCGGTCTCGGGGGCCTGCGGATCGCCGGTGACCTCGACGTCGGTCACGACACCGTCGGCGAGGGTCAGCGTGACGGAGATCTTCTCGACGGTCTCGGGCGTCTGGTACTGCCCGTCGGCGGTATACGTGCCGTCGGTGTAGGCGGCCGCGGAGTCGCCGCCGCTGGACTCGGAGTTCGAGCCGCCGTCGGTGCTCGTGTCGGCGCCGTTCGTCGGCTCTGCGGTGTCGGGGGTGGTGGAGCAGCCGGCGAGGACGAGGAGTCCTGCGACGCCGACGAGGGCGGCTCCCTTGTGGACAGAGGTCGGTACGGTCGTGCGGATCATGATGGTCCTCCCGGCTCGGTGTCTGGCGACTGTATGCCGCTGAATCGACCGTAGGGAACCCTGCTATGCGCGGGCTGTGCCGATCCGATGGGTTACGCGTCGCCGCCGAACATGCTCGTGACCGAGCCGTCCTCGAAGACCTCGTGCACGGCACGGGCCAGGAGCGGAGCGATGGGGAGGATGGTCAGACGGTCCCAGCGGCGCGACTCGGTGAGCGGGATCGTGTCGGTCACGACGACCTCGTCGATCGACGCGTCCTGCAGACGCTCGTTGGCCGGGTCGCTGAAGATGGCGTGCGTGGCCGCGACGATGACCCGGTGGGCGCCCGCCGCCTTCAGAGCCTGCGCCGCCTTCACGATCGTGCCGCCGGTGTCGATCATGTCGTCGACCAGCAGGCAGGTGCGGCCGTCGACGGTTCCGACGATCTCGTGCACGGAGACCTGGTTGGCGACCTTCGGGTCGCGGCGCTTGTGGATGATGGCCAGGGGCGCGCCGAGGCTGTCGGACCACGTGTCGGCGACGCGGACGCGGCCCATGTCGGGCGACACGACCGTGAGGATCTCGCGGTCCGCGGGGCTGAGGGTGCGCTGGAAGTGCTCGAGGAGCACGGGCTTCGCGAACAGGTGGTCGACGGGACCGTCGAAGAAGCCCTGGATCTGCGCGGCGTGCAGGTCGACGCTCATGACGCGGTCCGCACCGGCGGTCTTGAGCAGGTCGGCGACGAGACGGGCGCTGATCGGCTCGCGACCGCGGCCCTTCTTGTCCTGACGTGAATACGGATAGTAGGGCGCGACGACGGTGATGCGCTTGGCCGACGCCCGCTTGGCGGCGTCGATCATGATGAGCGTCTCCATGAGCCACTCGTTCACCGGCTCGCCGAACGTCTGGAACAGGAAGAGATCGCAGCCGCGGATCGACACCTCGAACCGGGCGTAGATCTCGCCGGACGCGAATGTGCGGTGCTCGGTCGGCGCGATCTCGGTGCCGAGTGCCTCCGCGACCGCCGCGGTCAGCGCAGGGTGCGAGCGCCCTCCCGCGATGACCAGGCGCTTCTTCGTCTTGGCGACGAGGCCGGGCGCAATGCCGTTGTCGCGATCCAGATCGACGATCTTCTTCTTACGCGCCATGTCCGCCTATTCCGCCGAATTCTCGCGGGATGCAGCATCCGCCGCTCCCGTGCCTGCTCTGTTCTTCTCGACCCACCCCTCGATGTTGCGCTGAGGGGCGACGCTCATGGCCAGCGCTCCGGCGGGGACATCCTTGCGGACGACGGCGCCTGCACCGGTCTTCGCACCTGCTCCCAGCCTAACGGGCGCGACGAGCACGGTGTGCGATCCGGTGTGCACCTCGTCGCCGATCTCGGTGCGGTGCTTGTTCACGTCGTCGTAGTTCGCGGTGATGGTGCTCGCGCCGAGGTTCACGCCCCGGCCGATCGTCGCGTCGCCGACGTAGGAGAGGTGCGGCACCTTGCTGCCCTCGCCGATCTCGGCGTTCTTGGTCTCGACGTAGGCGCCGATCTTGCCCTTGGCGCCGAGCACCGTGCCGGGACGCAGGAACGAGAAGGGTCCGACCGTGGCTTCGGCGCCGATCACGGCGAGCGTGGCATCGGTGCGGCGGACGGTCGCGTCCTCCCCGACCTCGCAGTCGACGAGCGTGGTGTCGGGGCCGATGGTGGCGCCGGCGGCGATCGAGGTCGCCCGCAGGATCTGGGTGTTCGGGAGGATCGTGACGTCGGGCGCGAGCGTCGCGTCGTCGTCGATCCAGGTGGTGGCCGGGTCGATCACCGTGACGCCCTCGAGCTGCCAGCGACGGACGATGCGCTGGTTCAGCAGGCGACCGACCAGGGCCAGCTGGGCGCGATCGTTCACGCCGTACGTCACCGTGACGTCGGAGACGATGGATGCCGCGACACGGTCGCCGTCGCGGCGCAGCAGGCCGGGCACGTCGGTGAGGTACATCTCGCCCTGCGCGTTCTCCACGCCGACCTGGGGCAGGTAGGTGCGCAGGGTCGCGGCGCGGAACACGTACATCCCGGCGTTGATCTCGCGGACCGCGGCCTCGTCATCGGTCGCGTCCTTCTGCTCGACGATGCGGTCGACGCCGCCGTCGGCGTCGCGGATGACGCGCCCGTAGCCGCGGGGATCGTCCACGACGGCGGTCATCAGAGTGGCCGGCGCACCGGATGCCCGATGCTCGCCGAGGAAGGCCGAGAGGGTGTCGACGTCGGCGAGCGGGCAGTCGCCCGAGAGCACGAGCACGTCACCGTCGAAATCGGCGGGCAGGGCCTCCACCGCGACCTGCACCGCACGGCCCGTGCCGGGGACGTCGTCCTGGTCGATGAACACGGCATCGGGGTAGTCCGCGGTGAGCGCCGCGACGACCTGGTCGCGCTCGTGGCGCACGACGACCTCAATGTGCTGCGCCTCCAGCCGCGTGGCCGTGGTCAGCACGTGTCCGACCAGCGGGCGTCCGCCGATCGGGTGGAGCACCTTGGGAAGGCGCGACTTCATGCGCGTGCCCTGGCCTGCGGCGAGGATGATGATCGCGAGGTTACCTGTCATGCTCCGCCGCCAGGACTCGAACCTAGACCTCACAGCTCCAAAGGCTGTCGTGCTGCCATTACACCACGGCGGACCGCGGCGTCCTCGAGGACACCGCCCGACAAGTCTGCCATGTCCGCGTGCCTGCTCTGCTGACGTGCGCCGCGTCATCCCACGGAAACACGTGTTTGGGATGCTGAGGAGATGAGCATCGTGATCGAACGAGTGGAGCACGCGACCCCGGCTCTCGCCGCCTTCCTCGACGCGCACCACGCCGACATGGAGGACACCGCACCGGCCGAGAGCCGTCATGCGCTGCCGCTCGACCGTCTTCTCGTGCCGGGTGTGCGCCTGTTCGCCGGGTTCGCGGACGGCCTCCCGGTCGCCACGGGAGCCCTGGCCGCGGTGGAGGACGGGCATGAGGAGCTCAAGTCGATGCGGACGGATCCGGGGATGCGCGGCCGGGGACTGGGCCGGGCCATGCTCGACTTCCTGCTGGCGGATGCTGCCGCCCGCGGCATCCGTCGGGTCTCGCTCGAGACCGGGAGCATGGACTTCTTCATCCCGGCCCGGGCGCTCTATGCGCGCGCGGGGTTCGTCGAGTGCGGGCCCTTCGGCGGCTATCGCCCGGACCCGCTCAGCACGTTCATGACGCTCGCGCTGCCCGCAGCGTCCGTCGCATCGGCGGTCGGCACGGGATAATGAGCGGATGAGTGAAGAGGATGAGGTCGACCGCATCGTCGGCGCGTGGAACACGCAGCGCCCCGACCTCGACTTCTCCCCGCTCGAGGTGCTGTCCCGGATGGATCGCCTCTCCCGGCATCTCGATCGCGCCCGTCGCGACGTGTTCCGCCGCAGCGACCTCGAGCCCTGGGAGTGGGACGTGCTCTCCGCCCTGCGCCGCGCGGGCACCCCGTTCCAGCTCTCGCCCAAGCAGCTCCTCCAGCAGACGCTGGTGTCGAGCGGCACCATGACGAACCGCATCGACCGGCTCGTCGCGCGCCGGCTGGTGCGCCGAGAAGCGGATCCGGGCGACGGCAGGAGCGTGCTCGTCACGCTGACGGAAGACGGCCGCACGCGGGTGGATGCCGCGATCACCCGCCTCGTCGATGTCGAGGCCGATCTGCTCCGTGCCCTCTCCCGTGGCGACCGCGAACGCCTGGCCGGACTCCTGCGCAAGCTGAGTCTCAGCTTCGACTCCTGATGGGCATGCCCTCTCCCCTGCCGATGCGCGACGGCGTGGGCGCGACACGGCTGCATGTGCCGATGAGCGGGCCGTGGCCCACGGTCGCGGCCTACATGGTCGAGCGCTTCTTCCACCTCGACCCGGAGCAGCTGCTGCAGCGATTCGATCGGGGCGAGATCGTGACGGGCGACGGGTCGGCGGTGGCCCGAGATGCCGCTCTCGGCACCGTCGAGTTCGTCTGGTACTACCGCGAACCGCCCGCGGAGCAGACGATTCCGTTCACCGAGGAGATCCTGTACGAGGACGATCACCTCGTCGTCGTCGACAAGCCGCACTTCCTCCCGACGACGCCGGGAGGCAAGTTCCTGCAGAACTCCGCGCTGGTGCGACTGCGCAACCGTCTGGGCAACCCCGACCTCGCGCCGATCCACCGCCTCGATCGCGCGACCGCCGGACTGCTGATGTTCGCGGTGCGCCCCGCGACCCGCGGCGCCTACCAGCTCCTCTTCGAGAACCGGCAGGTGCAGAAGGTGTACGAGGCCGTCTCCGCTCGCCCGGATGACTGGGACGAATCCCGCTTCCCTCTCGTCTACCGCAACCACATCGAGAAGCTCCGCGCTCAGGTGCGCGTCGAGGTCGACGACGAGCGCGAACCGAACGCCGAGACGCTCATCGAGGTGATCGACGCCGACGAGCGGGTGGTGCACACCCTGCTGCGCCCGCACAGCGGCAAGATGCATCAGCTGCGCGTGCATCTCGCCGCCATCGGCCTCGGCATCCTCAACGACCGCTTCTACCCGACGCTGCAGGAGGACGGGCCGGACGACTACTCCCGTCCGCTGCAGCTGCTCGCGCGCGAGCTGCGGTTCGTCGATCCGCTGAGCGGCGAGGATCGCGTGTTCACCACGCGGAGGGTGCTGGCCGAGGCGCCCGTCAGCGGCGCATGATCTTTCGGGCGAGCTTCGTGCCGAGCAGCTGCACGAAATGCACGAACACGACGATCAGGACGATCGCGGCCCACATCACGACCGGCTCGAACTGCCGGAAGCCGTAGATCTGCGCGAAGGCACCGAGGCCGCCGCCGCCGATGAGTCCGGCCATCGCTGTCATGTCGATGAGGGCGACGACGATGAACGTGTACCCGAGGATGAGCGGCCCGAGCGATTCCGGGATGGCGACCGTGAAGAGGATCCGCCAGGGGCCGGCGCCCATCGACCGTGCTGCCTCGATGACACCCGGCGAGACCGACACCAGGTGCTGCTCGACGATGCGTCCGATCGCGAACGCCGCAGCGAGACCGATGATGAAGGCACCCGCCGTCGTGCCGATGCCGACGCCGACCACCGCACGGGCGAACGGCTGCGCCACGGCCATGAAGATCACGAACGGGATCGGACGGAAGAAGTTGACGGCGAGGTTCGCGATCGTCGAGACGAACGCGTTCTGCACCAGACCTCCCGGCCGGGTGACGTACAGGATGATGCCGATCACGAGGCCGAGCACGCCGCCGAGGACCAGCGCGAACGAGGTCATGTAGAGGGTCTCGAGGGCTGCTTGCCAGAACTCCGGTCCGAGTTCGATCAGACGGTCCATCAGCGGGCCTCCTCTCCGGCGATCTCGGTGACTTCGACGCGGTCGCCGATCGCCGCGAGTGCGCTGTCGATCGCCGCGTCCTCCCCGCGGATGGCGAGCGTGAGGTGCCCGAAGGCGCGCCCGCGGATGTCGTTGATGCCGCCGAACACGAGTTCGAAGTCGAGGCCCGCGCTCGCGAGGTCGAGGAACACCTGCGCCTGGGAGGAGTCGCCGTCGCGGAACGAGAACGTGACGATGCGGCCCTGATGACGCTCGCGCAGCACGGCCAGTTCCGCCGGCGACGGGATGCCCTTGACGACGGTGCCGACGAAGCGCTGCGACGCCGGGTTCTGCGGGGCCGAGAACACGTCGAACACGTCGCCCTGCTCGATGACCCGGCCGCGCTCCATCACGGCGACCTTCGTCGCGATGGTCTGGATGACGTCCATCTCGTGCGTGATCACGACGATCGTCACGCCCTGCTCCTGGTTCACGCGCTTGAGAAGGTCGAGCACCTCGTGGGTCGTCTGCGGGTCGAGGGCGCTGGTCGCCTCATCGGCGAGCAGGATGGCGGGGCCCGTGGCGAGGGCGCGGGCGATGCCGACGCGCTGCTTCTGGCCTCCGGAGAGCTGCTCGGGATACGCCTTCGCCTTGTCGGAGAGTCCGACGAACGACAGCAGTTCGGTGACCCTGGCCTCGATGTCGGCCTTCGTCCATCCGGCGAGCGTGAGCGGGTAGGCGATGTTGGCCTTGACGCTCCGGGAGGAGAAGAGGTTGAACTGCTGGAAGATCATGCCGATCCCCCCGCGGATGCGGCGGAGCTCGCTCTCCTTGAGGGAGGTGATGTCGACGCCGTCGACGAGGATGCTGCCGGAGGTCGCCGGCTCCAGAGCGTTGATCAGGCGCACGAGCGTCGACTTGCCGGCACCGGAGTATCCGATGATGCCGAAGACGTCGCCCTTCTCGATCTCGAGCGTCACGTCGTCGACCGCGACGATCTCGCCGTCTCCGGGATTCCGTGAAGGGTAGGCCTTCGACACGTTGGTCAGGCTCACGATCGGCATGTGCTTCTCCGGTCTGGTTCTCTCGGGGAATGAGAATCGGGTGACGCACACGCGTCACCCGATTCTCGCGCATCAGGCGGGATGGCTCCCGCCTGCGCTCACTTGTTCTCTTCGGCGTCCTTCTGGACCGTCTTCAGCGACTCGACGAGGTCCTTCACCGGGGTCTGCAGCGAGAGCGCGGTGCCGCCGGACGACTCCGCGAGGCCCGCCTGCACGGCCTCGTCGGTCTGGAAGATCTCGACGAGCTTGAGGTACGTCTCGTTGTCGGCGTCTTCGGCGCGCGCGGCGAACACGTTCACGTAGGGCAGCGACTTCGGGTCTTCGACATCGTCGGTGGCCAGCGCATCCTCGAACGTGAGACCGGCGTCCTTCACGAAGTCGTTGTTGATGATCGCGGCGGCGACGTCGGGGAGGGAGGTCGGGGTGAGGGCGGCTTCGAGGGCCTTGACCTGCACCTTGGACTTCTCGGTGTCGATGTCCGCGAGGTCGGAGTAGGGGGTGCCGCCGCTCTTGAGCTCGACGAGACCGGCCTGCTGCAGCACGTTCAGCGCACGGGCCTGGTTCGACGCGTCATCGGGGACGGCGACGGTCTCGCCCTTCTCGATGTCCTTCACGTCGTCGTACTTCGTGGAGTACAGACCCAGCGGGTAGATGGCGGTGGAGCCGATCGGCGTGAGGTCCTCACCGGAGTTCACGTTGTACTCCGCGAGGTACACGATGTGCTGGAACTGGTTGAGGTCGACCTCGCCCTCGGTGAGCGCGGGGTTGGGCTGCTCGTAGGAGCCGAAGTCGACCAGCTCGACCGTGATGCCCTCTTCCGCTGCGGCCTCGACGAAGGGCTCCCACTGCGCGTCGCCCTTGCCGACGATGCCGATCTTGACGACCTTGTTCTCGGGGGATTCACCGCCGTCGGAGTCGGATCCTGCGGAGGCGGTGGCGCATCCGGCGAGGGCGACGAAGAGCGGGATCGCGGCGAGCGCAGCGATGACGGAGGTGGTGCGACGTGACATGGGAGTGCTTTCTCTCTTGGGGGGACTCGAATACGTTAGGCAGGCTCGTGGGCGCGCGCGGAATCGTCCGTCACACGACGTCACAGCCTCGGAGGGTGCGGGTCAGTCGAACTCTTCGATGCCCTGCAGACGCACCTGTTCGAGGTCGAGCCGTGCAGAGATCCGACGCACGACGACGTCGTCGACCGTGCCCGCCGAGCGGAGCCCGAGCAGCACTTCGCGCTTGCGGTCGATGAGGGCGAGCTTGAGGCGCGTGTGCTCCTCGTGCCGGATCAGCGGCGAGCGCTGCGCGAGATCGACGTCGGCCGACGTCGCGATGATCTGCAGGACCGAGCCGTCGACGGCATCCGCTCCCCCGCCCGAGCTCGGCATGACGGGAGGAGTGGTGTCGACACCGCCGATGCCGAGGGGATCGGGCTCGTCGAGAAGGTCGTCGAGAGCGTCGGCCTCGGCGTCGATGAGCGCCTGTTCCCGCGCGAGCGAGCGGGCGTTCTCGAACTCCAGCATCTGGTAGCCCTCGGCGCGGACCCGGTCGCGGACCTCCTGACCCACGCCGTGCTCGGCCGCGAGGTCGTCGAGGGCGGCGAGTGCCGCGCCCGAGATCGCGCGCTCGGCGAGCTCGTACTCCTCGTCCTCGGCATGGTCGACGGGGAAACGCGCCCAGCGCACGATCATCGGCAGCAGCGGCGCCTGCACCAGCAGGCTGAGCATGATCACGCCCGCTGTGACGAAGACGATCTCGTCGCGCCCCGAGACGTCGCCGCCCCCGCTGATCGATGCGGGCACGGAGAGGGCGATCGCGAGCGACACGGCGCCGCGCATGCCGGCGACGGTCGACACGACACGCGCGCGTGATCTCACGCCCCGCGGCAGCGGTGACGCCGGACGCCCCTGGAACGGCACGTTCAGCAGCTGGAAGAGGTAGCGCACCACCAGCAGAGTCGCCCACACCGAGAGCGTGATGAGCACCAGCCGTCCGATCGCCGCAGCCGAGATCTCGTGAGCGACGTACTGCACCTCGAGGCCGATGAGCACGAACAGGGCGCCGTTCAGGAGGAAGACGCCGAAGGGCCACGCGGCATCCGCCTGGCGCCGGGACGACGCGGTCGTCACCCGCGGCGAGATGTACGCGACGACGAGGCCCGCCACCACGACGGCGAGCACTCCCGATGCGTGCACGATCTCCGCCGCAAGGAACGCCGAGAACGGGATCAGCAGCAGTGCCACGTTGATGACGATGGTCGACCCGGTGCGACTCAGCAGCAGGTAGCCGAGGGCCGCGACGGCGGCTCCGGCCGCGACGCCGCCGATGTACGACACCAGCACATCCCAGGTGACCGACAGCGGGGTGATCTGACCGCCGAGCGCGACCGATACGGCGATGGCGTACAGCACGAGGGCCGTGCCGTCGTTCGTGAGACTCTCGGCCTTCAACTTCATGAAGGAGCGGCGCGGCAGCAGCCGACCGAGAGCGGCGACGGCGGTGGCGTCGGGCGGTGCGACAGCCGCCCCGAGGATCAGTGCGATCTCCCACGGCATCCCGAAGAGCACCGCGATACCCGCGACGGCGAAGGCGGATGCCACGACCAGCACCGTGCTCATCGGCAGGATGTAGCGGAAGTCGCGGCGGATCGAGCGCAGAGAGGTCGTCAGGCTCTCCCAGAACAGGATCACCGGCAGGAACAGCAGCAGCACGGTCTCCGGCGGCAGCTGCACCTCGCGCAGCTGCGGCACGAAGCCGAGCAGCAGCCCGAAGATGACGAGGACGAGGGGCAGCGCGAGGCGCACGCGCGGGGCGATCAGGGTTCCGACAAGAATCGTGAGTCCGAGCAGGACAGTTACTTCGAGGCCTTCCATCTCTACCTCCCAACAGCTGTGGGAGAAGGATATTCCTCATCGCCTCTCGACGGTCAGGTTCTCTCGATCTTCGTCGACGAAGCTGGGGTCGAACACCGCACGTGATCGAGGGGGAATCGGATGACGACGGCGAGCGCACCGGGCCCGGATCTCCCGCGCCGGCAAGGCGGACGGCGGGGATTCGTGCTCACGGCCGTCGTCGGCGCCCCGATCGCCCTGCTGCTCTCGTGGCCGCAGGCGCTGTCGGCCGAACGTCTCCCGGGCATCGCGCAGCTGATCTCGTTCCGCGCGGGGCTGGCGATCGCGCTGCTGGTCGCAGGGCTCGTCTTCGCGGTCATCGCGCGGGCGCGGCGGCGCTGGTCGGTCGCCGCAGCTCTGGCCGTGCTGCTCATCGCGGCCTCGGCGGCGAACGCCGGTGTCGCCTTCGCGCGCGGCGGCGGCGGGATGCCTGCAGCGAAGGCCGGTGCCGGCGAACTGACGGTCGTCGCCTGGAACACCCTCGGCGGGGCGGTGTCACCGCCGTCGATCGCCCGGCTGGTGATCGAGACGGATGCCGACATCCTGAGCCTCCCCGAGACGGATGAGGCAGCGGTGGCCGAGGTCGCCCGGCTCATCGCTCTCGAAGGAATGACGATGACCGCCCACACGACGCGTGGCCCTGAGGGCGACTCGGACATCCCCACCTCGCTGCTGATCGCAGACGAGCTGGGCGACTACCGGATCGACGAGGGTGCGGGTTCCACTCCGAACCTCCCGAGCGCCGTGTGGGAGCCCGTCGACGGCTCCGGTCCGCGCATCGTGGCCGCGCATCCGCTTCCGCCGCTGCCCGGCATGTTCGACGACTGGCGCGGCGGGCTCGAGTGGGTCGCCGATCGCTGCGCCGACCCTGACGTCGTGATCGTCGGCGACCTCAACGCCACGGTCGATCACCTCGGCACGTCACTCGACGGATGCCGGGATGCCGCGCTCGAGACAGGTGCAGCCGCCGACGGCACCTGGCCGGCAGCCGCTCCGCCCTGGCTCGGTGCGCCCATCGATCACGTCCTGGTCGGATCGGCCTGGGAGGTGCGCGGGATGTCGGTGATCACCGACGCCGCCGGCAGCGATCACCGTCCGATCGTCGTCGTGATCAGTCCAGTTCCTCGGTGAGCTCGAACCAGCGCAGCTCCAGCTCCTCGATCTCGGCCTGCGTGTCGGCGATCGCCTTCATCTTGTCGGCGATGCCCTCGTAGTCGGACTGGTCGTGCTCGGCGAGCGCGTTCTTCGCCTTGTTGATCTGCTGCGTGAGCTTCTCGATCCGACGCTCGAGCGCGGAGATCTCCTTCTGAGCCGTGCGCAGAGCAGCCCCGTCGAGACCCGCGGACTTCTTCGTCGTGTTCGTCGCGGTCTGCGACTTCGTCGGAGCGGCATCCTGCAGGTGCCGCAGTCGCAGGTACTCGTCCACGCCGCCGGGAAGGTGGCGGAGGTGGCCGTCGAGGACCGCGTACTGCTGGTCGGTGACCCGCTCCAGGAAGTACCGGTCATGGCTGACGACGAGCAGCGTGCCCGACCAGGAGTCCAGGAGGTCCTCGATCGCGGCGAGCATGTCGGTGTCGAGGTCGTTGGTGGGCTCGTCGAGGATCAGCACGTTCGGCTGGTCGAGCAGCACGAGCAGCAGCTGCAGGCGGCGCTGCTGACCTCCGGAGAGGTCCTTCACCGGAGTCGAGAGCTGAGCGGAGTCGAAACCGAGACGCTCGAGCAGCTGGCCGGGCGTGAGGTCCTGCGCCTTCGATCCCGAGCCGAGCGTGTACGAGGTGCGCAGGCGCGAGATCACGACGCGGACCGGCTCCCGACGCACATCCTCCAGTTCGTCCAGGCGCTGCGTGAGCGTCTTGACGATCACGGTCTTGCCGCGCTTGACCGTGCCGACCGTCGGTTCGACGGTGCCGGCGATCAGGCCGAGAAGCGTCGACTTCCCCGCGCCGTTCACACCGAGGATGCCGGTGCGCTCGCCCGGCGCGATGCGCCACTCGATGTCGCGCAGCACCTCGCGGGTGCCGCCGTCGGTGCGGGGGTATGTCACGCCGACGTCGAGCAGGTCGACGACGTCCTTTCCGAGTCGCGACACGGCCAGCGACTGCAGCGACACCTTGTCGCGGATCTCGGGCACGTCGGCGATGAGCTCGTTCGCGGCATCGATGCGGAACTTCGGCTTGGCGGTGCGGGCGGGCGCGCCGCGACGCAGCCAGGCCAGCTCCTTGCGGGCGAGGTTCTGACGCTTCGCCTCGATCGTCGCGTTCATCCGGTCGCGCTCGACGCGCTGCAGGATGTACGCGGCGTATCCGCCTTCGAAGGGCTCGACGAGGCGGTCGTGCACCTCCCAGGTCTCGGTGCAGATCTCATCGAGGAACCACCGGTCGTGGGTCACGACCAGGAGCGCCCCGGAGTTCGCGCTCCACCGACGCTTGAGGTGCCCGGCGAGCCAGGTGATCGCCTCCACGTCGAGGTGGTTCGTGGGCTCGTCGAGCGCGATGACGTCCCAGTCCCCCGCGAGCAGCTTCGCGAGCGAGACCCGGCGGCGCTGACCGCCGCTGAGCGAGCCGATCTCGGCATCCCACGGCAGGTCCTTCAGGAGCCCCTCGATCACGTCGCGGACGCGGGCGTCGCCGGCCCACTCGTACTCGGGCATGTCTCCGACGACGGCCTGACTGATCGTGACGTCGTCGGCGAGCGTGTCGGCCTGGTCGAGCACGCCGATCCGGATGCCGCCGCGCACGGTGACGCGTCCGGCATTCGGCTGCTTGGTGCCTGCGAGCATGCCGAGGAGGCTGGACTTGCCGTCGCCGTTGCGTCCGACGATGCCGATGCGGTCGCCCTCCTCGATGCCGAGGGTGACGGAGTCGAAGACGACCCTGGTCGGATATTCGAGGTGGAGGCCTTCGGCCCCGAGAAGATGTGCCATGTCCTCTCCAGGGTAGTCGTGCGGGCAGGACCTAAGATCGACGGGTGCCAAGGAATCGCCGGGTGTTCTCGCTCTCGCTCGACAATCGCCAGGCGAAGCTGATGGAGTCGAAGAGACGCCCCGGTCGCTACGAGCTCAGCGTCGACGGGATTCCGCAGTCCGTCGTCTCGATGACCGAGCCCACCGCGCTCGAATACCCCTACATCCAGCACATCGCCAGAGCGATCGATGCCGCGGCCGAGCCCGGCGAGCCGCTGTTCACTGTGCATCTGGGAGCCGGAGCACTCACGCTGGCACGCTACGTCGAGGCCACCCGTGCCGGGTCCCCTCAGCTCGTGGTCGAGTTCGAGCCTGCTCTGTACGCCGCAGTGATCGCCGCGCTGCCCCTTCCCACCGGCGCCGATCTGCGCGTCATCTTCGGCGATGCGAGAGCGGTCGCGGACGCCGAGCTTGTCGGCGAGGAGCGAACCCTCTCCCCCGTGCTCGGCGCCGCGACGACGGGCGCTACCGCGGTCGACACCGATTGGATGGATGCGCGCTTCACCGTCGTCGATCTCTGGGACGCCGCCGTCATCCGCCATCGTGTGGCCAGTCAGGAGTTCTACACCCGGGTCGCCGCACGCTCCGCAGCCGACGGAGTCGTGGCAGTCAACCTGCTCGATGGGTATCCCTTCGAGTATTCACGGCGGCAGGCAGCCACCCTGAGCACCGTGTTCGCGCACGTCGCCGTCGTCCTCGACGCCGACCCCGCAGACGACGAGGGACCGCTCAGCAACGTCGTCGTGTTCGCGAGCGGTCAACCGCTGGACGTCGCGACGACCCCCGATCTTCTCGGCTCGCCGCGACCGCACATGCTCCACGACGACCGGCTGACGTCGTGGATCGCCGAGGCGCGCATCATGACCGACGCGGATGGTACGGACTCGCCCGACCCCGACGACCCGATCTGGGACTAGCGGTATCGCGCATCGCTCTCATCGCCCGATGCGAACATATCTTCGAATGTCGGTGGTCGGTGATGTACTGAAGCCATGGAAGCGATGGTCGATGCGACGGACTCCCAGATGGCGATGCTCGCCGATCTGGTCGAGTCGTTGGCGGCGGCCGAGGCGACACTGAGCAGCATGCAAGCGGCGCGCGACGGGCTGCTGGCGCTGGCCGGCCGCCTGGCGGTCGACATCGCCCAGGAGGGTCGGCATCCTGACGGCGGCGACATGACGATCCGTTCTGTGGCCGCCGAGATCGGTGCGATCCAGCGCGTGAGCGACCGCACGGTCGAGCGGCGGATGTCCGATGCCTCGTGGCTGGTGGACCGGTTCCCGTTGGTCTGGCATGCGCAAGGTGCCGGCCGCATCAGTGCCGCGCATTCGCGCGTGATCGTTGACGCCGGTGCTCATCTCGACGATGCCGCCGATCGCGAGGCCTACGCGGCGGAGGTGCTGGAAGTGGCCGCCGTCGAGTCGCCGAACCGGCTGCGCCGTATCGCCCGGCGCATCGCCGAGAAGTATCAGAAGCGCACCGTGACGGAGCGGCATCGCGACGCACGCGAGAAGCGTCGAGTGTGGATGAAGGATGGCGAAGACGGCATGGCCGAGCTCGGCATGCATGGTCCCGCGGCACTCGTTCATGGCATGTTCGATCGGCTCTCGCAGATGGCGCACACTCACAAAGAGCAGAACGCCAAGGCGGCCAAGCAGACCGACAGCGTTCGTGACGAACGTACGATCGATCAGCTGCGCGCCGACCTGCTCGCGGACCTCGTCCTCACCGGCACCCCGGCCGGACACGACACCGAAGACGGGCTGCTCGGCCAGATCCACGCCCGGGTCGAGGTGACCGTGCCCGCGTCGTCTCTGATGACCGGCGAGACGACCTCAGCCGCAGGTCACTGCTCTCCCCCGGCGGAACTGGATGGCTCGATTCCCATTGATGCCTGGACCGCCCGCTTCTTCGCCGGCATCGTCGCCGGATGGGATCGTGTCTTCACACATCCGAGCAGCGGCGCCACGCTCGCGGTCGACCGCTACAGACCCAGCGAGCAGCTCCGGCGACACCTCAGAGCTCGGGACCAACGATGTCGGTTCCCCACCTGCGGCCTGGTCGCACGAAAATGCGATGTCGATCACAACGTCGCCGCCGCGACAGGTGGCGCCACGTCTCACGAGAACCTTGCAGCATTCTGCCGACGGCATCACATGCTGAAGCATCACTCGCCCTGGCACGTCCGGCAGAGCCCAGGCGGAGTTCTCGAATGGACGAGCCCGACGGGTCGCATGTACATCGACGAACCGCCGGCGCAGAACACGGTCAGGTTCGCGGAGACCACGGGATTCGGCGGCCATGCGATGACATCCGCGCCGTTCTGACCCGCCCGTCGTGCCCGACTGAGGCGAAGACGAGTCCTTCCACCCACGGGAGCACGGACACGTCGCCGTCGCCGCGGAGAATGCCCGCAGCAAGCCGAACGCGGACGAGCCGCCCGACCCCATTCTCGAAAGAGGGGGCCGGACGGCTCGTCGTGCGTCCTCGCGGAGGACAGTCGTGCGTCCTCGAGGAGGACAGGTGCTTACTGGTACGACTTGACGATCTCGAGGAGGCTCGGGACGTTGGCGTAAGCCTCGGCCGCGTTCTCCTTCGTGACGATCACCGGGTCGAGCAGGTACGCCGGGACGACCTTGGCGCCGTTGTCGTAGGACTCGGTGTCGTTGACCTCGACCTCCTCGCCCTTCTGCAGCTGCTGGACCATCTTGATGGCCTGTGCGACGAGGAGCGAGGTGTCCTTGTTGATCGTGGAGTACTGGACGCCCTCCATGATCGACTTGACCGACTCGACCTCGGAGTCCTGACCCGTGACGACCGGAACCGGCTTGCCGGCCTGCTGCACCGAGGTGATGATGGCGCGGGCGAGGGTGTCGTTCGGGGAGAGGACGCCGTCGAGGACGGTGTCACCGCTGTACGAACCGGTCAGGATGGTGTCCATGCGGTTCTGCGCGTTCTCGGCGAGCCAGCCCTCGGTCGCCGTCTGGGCGATCTCGGTCTGACCCGAGACGACCTTCAGCGTGCCGTCGTCGATCTTCGGCTGCAGGACCTCCATGGCACCGTCGAAGAAGACCGCCGAGTTGGCGTCATCCGGCGAGCCCGAGAACAGCTCGATGTTGTACGGAGCCTCGTGGCCCGCGCGCTCGGCGAGACCGTCGAGCAGAGCCTGACCCTGAAGGTTTCCGACCTTGAAGTTGTCGAAGGCGGCGTAGTAGTCGACGGCCTCGGTGTTCTCGATCAGACGGTCGTAGGCGATGACGGTGGCGCCGGCATCCTTTGCCGCCTGCACCTGGGTCGCCAGCTGCTTGCCGTCCTTGGCACCGATGATGATGACCTTGGCGCCGTTGGTGACCATGGCCTGGATCTGGTTCTGCTGCTCGGCGACCGTGTTCGACGCGGGAGCGTACTGGACGTCGGCCTTGAAGCCGGCCTCGGCGAGACCGTCCTCGAACAGCTTGCCGGCGAGGACCCAGTTCTCCGAGGTCTTGTCCGGGAGTGCGACACCGATCGTGGCGTCTGCAGCGAAGCCCTTCGCGGTCTCCTCCCCCGAGCCTCCGGTGTCTCCGCCGCGCTCCGATGAGCAGCCGGTGAGGGCGAACGCGCCCACGGCGACGATCGCTGTCGCCGTCAGAAGCATCTTCTTCATGTGATCTCTTTCTCTGGTGTGTGAAGGTCGTCTCACGCGTGCGAACGCGATCCGACCCCTACTGTCCGCTCGTCTTGTCGACGGGTGGGGCTTGGTAGGTCTTGTTGGGCTCGAAGGTCTGCAGCGCAGGATCCTCCTTGCGGCCGAAGCGGCGCGTCATGAAGCCGATCAACGACGGGCGGCCCTGCTGCTTGTTCCAGACGTCGATGCCGACCGCGATCAGGAGCACGAGGCCCTTGATCATCGAGACGACGTCGGAGCCCTGTCCGAGCAGCGCCAGACCGTTGTTGAGGAACGCCATCACCAGACCACCGATGATCGACCCGATCACGGTTCCGATACCACCGGCGACAGCTGCGCCACCGATGAAGACCGAGGCGATGGCGTCGAGCTCCCAGCCGGTTCCGTCGTTCGGACCGGATGCCTGCGAGCGGGCGACGAAGATCATGCCGGCGAGGGCCGCGAGCACGGACATGTTCATCATCACGAAGAAGTCGACCCAGCGGTCCTTGACACCCGACAGACGCGCGGCCTGACGGTTGCCGCCGACGGCGTAGATGTGCCGGCCGAAGACGGTGTTGCTCGTGATGAAGGTGTAGACGATGACGAGGGCCAGCAGTATCAGGCCTGGCACCGGGAAGCTCGTGCCCGGGCGACCCGTCGCGAACATCCACGCCGCGGCGAGCACGACGACCGAGATCAGCACGACCTTGGTCACGCTCACCCAGAGAGGTGCCCGATCGGAGCCCATCTTGCGCTGCACACGACGGGTCCGGATCTCCCAGAAGACCAGCCAGGCCACCGCGACGAGAGCGAGGAGCATGGTCGGGATGTTGAACGGCAGCGGCAGGCCGATCTCGGGCAGGTAGCCCGTGCCGATCACCTGGAAGCCCTTCGGGACCGGGATGGTCTGCGCGTCTCCGATCCACTGCTGTGCGCCGCGGAAGAAGAGCATGCCGGCCAGCGTCACGATGAACGCCGGAACACCCACGTACGCGACCCAGAATCCCTGCCAGGCGCCGACGGCGGCTCCCACGGCGAGACCGAGGAGGATCGCGAGCGGCCAGGGGAGGTTCCACTCCGTCATCGACTTCGCGACGATGATGCCGGTGAACGCCGCCACCGACCCGACCGAGAGGTCGATGTGCCCCATGATGATGACCATCACCATGCCGATCGCGAGGATCAGGATGAAGGAGTACTGGTTGATGACGTTGATCAGGTTTCCCGAGGTCAGCGTCGCGCCGTTGGGCCCGTTGCGGATCAGCGTCAGGATCTCGAACAGAACGATGATGACGATCAGGCTGCCGAGGATGCCGAACTGACGCAGGGTCGAGGTTCCGCCGCCGCCGAACATCTTGGTGATGTCCTTGAAGTGGAACCCGGTCTTGGCGGGAGTGGATTCGGTGGTCATGCGGATGCTTTCTGGGTCGCGGAGGTCATGCTGCGCATGAGGGCCTCGGGTGTCGCCTGATCGGCCGGGATGTTGTCGGTGACCCGACCTTCGAAGACGGTGTAGATGCGGTCGGAGATGCCCAGCAGCTCGGGGAGCTCGCTCGAGATGACGATGACACCCTTGCCCTGGGCGGCGAGCTGGTTGATGATCGCGTAGATCTCGTACTTCGCGCCGACGTCGATGCCGCGGGTGGGCTCATCGAGGATCAGCAGGTCGGGATCGGTGAACATCCACTTCGCCAGCACGACCTTCTGCTGGTTGCCGCCCGACAGCTTTCCGACGCCCTCTTCGACCGACGGCGTCTTGATGCGCAGCGCCTTGCGGTACTGGTCGGCGATCTCGAACTCCTCGCGCGCGTCGACGACGCCGTTGTGCGAGATCTTCGAGAGCTTCGCGGCGACGACCGAGCGCTTGATGGTGTCGAGGAGGTTCAGTCCCAACGACTTGCGGTCCTCGCTGACATAGGCGAGACCGTGCTTGATCGCGGAGGCGACGTCGGGAAGCACGATCTCCTGACCGTCCTTGATCATCGTGCCGGAGAGGAAGGTGCCGTAGGAGCGTCCGAAGATGCTCATCGCGAGCTCGGTGCGTCCGGCGCCCATGAGGCCGGCGATGCCGACGACCTCGCCGCGACGGACGTTCAGACTCGACCCCTTGACGACCATGCGCTCGGAGACGGTCGGATGCTGCACCCACCAGTCCTTGACCTCGAAGAACACCTCGCCGATGTCGGGAGTGCGGTCCGGGTAGCGGCTCTCCAGCGACCGGCCGACCATCCCGCGGATGATGCGGTCCTCGTTGATCTCGCCGCGCGAGATGTCGAGGGTCTCGACGGTGCGGCCGTCGCGGATGATGGTGATCTCGTCGGCGATCTGCTCGATCTCGTTGAGCTTGTGGCTGATCATGATCGACGCGATACCCTTGGCCTTCAGGCCCAGGATGAGGTCGAGCAGGTGCTGCGAGTCGGACTCGTTCAGCGCCGCCGTCGGCTCGTCGAGGATGAGGAGCTTGACGTCCTTGTTGAGAGCCTTGGCGATCTCGATGAGCTGCTGCTTGCCGACGCCGAGGGTCTTGATCTGCACGTCGGGGTCTTCTCGCAGGCCGACGCGCGCCAGCAGTTCCACCGCGCGCTGCTTCTGCGCCTGCCAGTCGATCCGGCCGAAGCGCTTGATCTCGTTGCCGAGGAAGATGTTCTCGGTGATCGAGAGCTCAGGGATCAGAGCCAGCTCCTGGTGGATGATCGCGATGCCGGCCTGCTCGCTCGCGACGATGTCCTTGAAGCGCTGCTCCTCGCCGTAGAGCAGGATCTCGCCCTCGTAGGTGCCGTACGGGTACACGCCCGAGAGGACCTTCATCAGGGTGGATTTTCCGGCGCCGTTCTCACCGCAGATCGCGTGGATCTCGGCTGCTCGGACGGTGATGGAGACGTCGGCGAGAGCCTTGACGCCCGGGAACTCCTTCGTGATGCTGCGCATCTCCAGGATGGGGCCTGACACTGTCGGCAACGTTGCTGTGGTGCTCACGTATCTTCCTTGCGACGTGCGGTCACCTCCGATGTGACCGTTCACATTGATATATCGTCCTCGCCGAACCCGGGACTGTCAAGTCGGGGTCCGGATTTCGTGTCGCTACCGTGATGCAGCGGACTCACGCGCACGGAGGAGCGTCTTCAACGGCCCGAAGTCCGGCACCTGATCGCCGCGGATCTGTGCGAGGAGGATCCGCACCGCACGACGACCGAGCTCGGGGAAGTCCTGGTGCACCGTGCTCAGCGTGGGCGCGACGTGCGCCGCGACCGGGATGTCATCGAATCCGATCACGCTGACGTCATGCGGCACGCGCACCCCGGCGTCGCGGAAACCGTGCATCAGACCGATCGCCATGAGGTCGTTCGCCGCGAAGACAGCGGTGAAGTCACGCCGGCGGGACAGCTCCTGCCCCGCGAAGTAACCGAAGTCCGCTGTCCAATCCCCGCGGATCGGCGGGAAGGTGGGCAGATCCGCCTCGCGCAGTCCGTCGAGGTAGCCGCGCATGCGGGACTCCGCCTCGATCCAGTCCTGCGGCCCGGCGAGATGGAGGATGTCGCTGTGACCGAGCGAGATCAGATGCTCCGTCGCCGCTCGTGCGCCCGCGACCTGATCGGCCGAGAGGCTGACGCCGTCGGAGCCCGACGCGGTCTGCAGGTTCACGAACGGGATGTCCAGAGACATGCCGCGCAGCACATGGAAGACACGCACCTGCGGCGCCAGCACGACGATTCCGTCGACCTGCTCCCGCGCCAGCTGGCGCACGGCATTTCCGATGGCCTCGGGCGTCGTGTCGGCGAGATTCAGGGTCGAGACCGAGTAGCCCTCTTCCCTCGCGGCATCCTCGATGCTGGCGATCGACGACGTCGGACCGAACTCGCCGATGGTCGCCGAGAGCACGCCCAGCATGTTCGACTTGCTGGTCACCAGTGCGCGGGCAGCGAGGTTCGGGCGGTAGTCGAGCACCGAGATCGCGTCGAGGACCTTCGCCTTCGTCTCCGGGCGGATGCTGGGGTGATCGTTCAGCACGCGGGAAACGGTCTGGTGCGACACCCCCGCGAGGCGCGCGACATCGCGGATGCTCGGCATCCGGGCGCGCTCGGAGGCGGTGGACATCGCAGGCCTCCTTGCATGTGCACGGTCACATCGTCACTTCATTATGACTTGCAACGGCGGCGCGTGCATCCTGCGATGCGGTCAGATGATCCGGGCGCCCGGCACAGGACCGTGCACGTGCAGCGGATCGAAGCCCGCGTCCCGCAGCGTCGTCTGCACGTCCTGCGCGGTCTCCGGGTCGGGGCACAGCAGCGCCACCGTCGGGCCGGACCCCGAGACGATCCCCTGCAGCGCACCGGCTTCGACGCCCTGGCGGATCACCTCGTCGAGATCGGGCCGCTCGTACACGGCGGCCGTCTGGAGGTCGTTGAACAGCCCTTCCGCCAGCTGGACGGCATCGCCCGAGCGGAGTGCCTGCAGCACCGGGATCGGCACATCGAGCGACATCGGCGGATCGTCGGCGAGAGCGCCCTCCTCCCCACGGAGCAGGTCGAGCCGCTCGTAGACGACCGGGGTGGACAGACCCTGATCGCTCGTGACCAGGATCCAGTCGAACCTGCCTCGTGCGAGCGCGGGGTTGAGCTGATCGCCGCGGCCCGTGCCGACCGCGGTGCCGCCGTGCAGCGCGAACGGCACGTCGGCGCCCAGGCGTGCAGCGAGATCGTGCAGACGCGCCGGTGAGAGCCCGGTGCCCCATAGGGCGTCGCACGCGACCAGTGCCGCCGCGGCATCCGCCGATCCGCCGCCCATGCCGCCGGCGACCGGGACGCTCTTCCTGATCTCCAGTGCCACGCCGCCGGTGTACTCCGTCGCCGCGGCGAGCAGCTTCGCCGCGCGCATCGCGAGATTCCGATCGTCCAGCGGAACCGAGTCCACGTCCTCGACGCCGGTGACCGTGAGGGAGAAGTCGTCGGCGTGCCGCGCGATCACGTCTTCGTACAGCGACACCGCCTGGAACACGGTGGCGAGCGCGTGGTAGCCGTCGTCATGCCGTCCGCCGACCCCCAGGTAGACGTTGATCTTGCCCGGCGCGCGCACATGCACGGATCCGGCGGACGCGGCGACGCTCATGATGCGGTCACAGCTCCGAGGACTTCGCCCACAGGTTCACGTCGATGGCACCGGCGAGCTCGTCGATCCGAGCGAGTTCCTCATCGGTGAGCGCGGGACCGTTCACGGCCGCGATGTTCTCGTCGAGCTGCTCCGGACGGGAGGCGCCGATCAGCGCCGAGGCGACGACGGGGTTGCGCAGCGTCCACTGCAGAGCCAGCTGGGCGAGCGACTGGCCGCGCCCCTTGGCGACCTCGTTCAGCGACCGGAGCGTCTGCACGGCCTCGTCGTCCAGCGGGGCGTCGGGGAGCGAGTCGCGCTTCTGCGCCCGCTGCGCCGTGCCGTCGCCGAGGTATTTGTCGGTGAGGAGCCCCTGCGCGAGAGGCGTGAAGGCGATCGCGCCGAGGCCGTTCTTCTCCAGCGTCTCGGTCAGCCCGTCCTCGACCCAGCGGTTGAGGATCGAGTACGCCGGCTGATGGATGACCAGGGGCGTGCCGAGCTCCTTCGCGACCGCGACGGCCTCGGCGGTGCGCTCGGCGCTGTACGACGAGATGCCGACGTAGAGGGCCTTGCCCTGGCGCACCAGCGTGTCGAGCGCGGCGACGGTCTCGGCGACCGGAGTGACCGGGTCGGCGCGGTGCGAGTAGAAGATGTCGACGTGGTCGAGGCCCATGCGGGTCAGGGACTGCTCGGCACTCGCGAGGATGTACTTGCGGCTCGCGAAGTCGCCGTACGGGCCGGGCCACATGTCCCAGCCGGCCTTCGACGAGATGATCAGCTCGTCGCGGTACGGACGGAAGTCCTCGGCGAAGATGCGACCGAAGTTCTTCTCCGCCGACCCGTACGGCGGGCCGTAGTTGTTGGCCAGGTCGAAGTGCGTGATGCCGTTGTCGAATGCGTGGCGCAGCAGCGCGCGCTGGTTGTCGAGCGGGATGTTGTCGCCGAAGTTCCACCACAGGCCGAGCGAGATCGGCGGCAGGTACAGACCCGACGTGCCGACCTGGCGATACGCGAACTGCTGGTAGCGGCTCTCGTCGGCGGTGTACGGGCGGTGCAGCTCAGGGACGTCGGGGTTGAAGCGCGGAGACTGGGTCACCGGTTCAGGTTACTGGAGCATGCTGCGCGATGCGCTGATAGTCGTCGACCGTGAGGTCCTCGCCGCGGGCGGTCGGCGCCACCCCGGCGGCGATGAGGATCTCGGATGCCGCTGCCGAGCTGCCGAGCAGCCCGGACAGCGCCTGCCGGAGCATCTTGCGGCGCTGGTTGAAGGCGGCATCCACGATCTGGAAGGTGCGGCGACGCTCGTCCTCGCTGCCGCGCTCACCCTCTGAGCGGTCGAACCCGACGAGCAGGCTGTCGACGTTGGGGACCGGCCAGAACACCTGACGCGACACGGTTCCGGAGAGCTTCCACTCGCCGTACCACGCCGCCTTCACGCTCGGTGAGCCGTAGATCTTCGACCCGGGCTTGGCGGCCAGCCGCTCGGCCACCTCGGCCTGCACCATGACGACGCCGCGCTTCAGATATTCGAAGTGCTCGAGGAAGTGCAGCAGCACGGGGACCGAGACGTTGTACGGCAGATTGGCGACGAGCACGGTGGGCTCACCGTGCAGTTCGGTGATGCGCAGCGCATCGGCGTCGACCACGGTGAGGCGATCGGGCTCGACGCCGTGCTCGGCCGCCGTCTGCGCCAGGCGCGCGGCGAGGCGGTGATCGATCTCGACGGCGGTGACCGATGCTCCGGTCTCGAGGATCGCGAGGGTGAGCGACCCGAGACCCGGGCCCACCTCCACGACCCGCTCCCCCGGCTGCACGCGGGCCGCCTGCACGATCTTGCGCACCGTGTTGGCGTCGACGACGAAGTTCTGTCCGAGCTTCTTGGTCGGGGTCACGTCGAGCTCGGCGGCGAGGCGGCGGATCTCGGTGGCGCCGAGCAGCGTGATGGTCATCCGTCCATTGTCCCTCACCGTCAGTAGTCTTTCGGGATGCCCTCCCTCGGTGAACTCGTCGCGCCCCGCCGCATGGGGCGCGATTTCCGTTGGCTGCTCGCCTCGTCCTGGACGAGCAACGTCGGCGACGGCGTCGCTCTCGCGGCGGCGCCGCTGCTGATCGCCTCGATGACCTCTTCGCCGATCCTCGTCGCGGCCGGCGCGATCCTGCAGTTCCTGCCGTGGCTGCTCTTCGGTCTGCACGCGGGGGCCATCGCCGACCGGTTCGACCGGCGGCGACTGGTGATGTTCGCCAACGCCGCGCGCGCCGTCGTGCTCGCGGGTCTCTGCGTGTTCCTCGTGACCGGCACCGCGAACATCTGGATCGTGCTCGCCGTCGCGTTCCTCTACGGCACGGCCGAGGTGTTCGTCGACACCGCGGGAAGCACCCTGCTGCCGATGCTCGTGAAGCCGGACGACCTCGGCATCGGCAACGCGCGGCTGCAGGCCGGCTACCTCGTGGCGAATCAGTTCGCAGGTCCTCCGCTGGGCGCCTTCCTGTTCGCCGCGGGGACCGCATGGCCGTTCCTGCTCGAGATCGTGTGCGTGACCCTCGCCGTGGTGCTGATCTCGCGCATGGCGAGAACGCCGGTGCCTCCGCGCCAGGCCGACGTGCGTCCCCCCGTCCACACCGACATCGCCGAGGGGCTGCGCTGGCTCTGGCGCAACCCGCCGGTGCGCATGCTCGTGCTGATCATCCTGTTGTTCAACGTCACCTGGGCAGCGCCCTGGGGCGTGCTGGTGCTGTACGCGACCGATTACCTGCACATGGAGCCGTGGGCTTCGGCGCCCTCACGACAGCGTCCGCCGTCGGCGGTCTCCTCGCGACGGTCAGCTTCGGCTGGCTGGAGCGGCACGTGTCGTTCGCGACGCTGATGCGCGTCGTCCTGTCGCTCGAGGTGCTCATGCACCTCTCGTTCGCCCTGACGACCGTCGGCTGGGTCGCGCTCGCGATCATGTTCGTGTTCGGCGCCTACGCGTTCGTCTGGGGCACGATCTCGACGACCGTGCGCCAGCGGCTCGTGCCCGCCGAGCTGCAGGGTCGGGTCGCCTCCGTGAACATGGTCGGCGTCTTCGGCGGCATGGTGATCGGCCAGGCGCTCGGCGGAGTCATCGCCCAGGTCTGGGGCCTCACGGCACCCTGGTGGTTCGCGTTCGCGGGTGCGGCGCTCACCCTGCTGTTCGTCTGGAAGCCGATCTCGCAGATCGTCTCGGCGACTCAGTCGAAAGAGCCGTAGACGCGGAGGGTGTTGGCGGCGAGCTGCGTGGAGAGCTCGTCGACCTCGAGTCCGAGCTCTGCCGCCATGAAGCGCACGGTGATCGGCACGAGGTACGGCGCGTTGGGCCGACCGCGCAGCGGCACCGGGGTCAGGAAGGGCGCATCCGTCTCGACGAGGATGCGATCGAGCGGCGTGACCTTCAGGGCATCGCGCAGGTTCTGGGCGTTCTTGAACGTCACATTGCCGGCGAACGACAGGTGATACCCGGCATCCGCGCAGATCCGCGCCATGGCGTCGTCGCCGGAGAAGCAGTGGAAGACCGTCCGCTCCGGGGCGCCGACCCGGCGCAGCGTCTCGAGCACCGCGTCGTGGGCGTCACGGTCGTGGATCTGCATCGCGATGCCGTGCTTCTTCGCGAGCGCGATGTGCGCCTCGAACGATTCGTGCTGCGGCGCCTGCCGCTCGGGCTCGGTGCGGAAGAAGTCGAGACCGGTCTCGCCGATCGCGCGCGTGCGCGGGTGCGCGGCGAGCTCGTCGATCACGGCGATCGCCTCGGCGAGACGGCCTTCGACGGCATAGGTCGGCGCGTCATTCGGGTGGATGGCGACGGCCGCCAGCACGCGAGGGTCGGATGCCGCCGCCTCGACCGCCCACCGCGACGACTCGACGTCGCCCGACGCCTGCACGACGCCGGCGATGCCGACCGCCTGCGCACGATCGAGCTGCTCGGTCAGCGAGAGCGGCTCGTCGCCGTCGAGGATCTCGAGGTGCGCGTGGTTGTCGTAGACGGGTACCGCGAGCGGCTCGGGAGCGGCCGGATACTTCAGGTCCTTGCGCCCGTCCCCCGAGCGCTCGCGCACATAGGTCTCGGCCATGACTCAGGCGGTCGACTCCACCCGCGGGAACAGCGGTGCGAGTCCGTTGACACTCGTACCGGGCTGCAGGGCACCCCAGGCGCCGGCCTCGCGGATCGGCTGGTCCTGCAGGCGCCCCAGGGATTCTCCGGCGCCCAGCGCGTGCCAGAGCTTCTCGGTCGACTGCGGCATCACCGGCGACAGCAGCACGGCGAGAGCGCGCAGACCCTCGGCGCAGGTGTACAGCACCGTGCCGAGGCGGCCGCGCTGCTCCTCATCTCGTGCGAGCGCCCACGGCTCGTTCTCGGTGATGTAGCCGTTCAGGGCGTCGACGATCTTCCAGATCGACGAGATCGCCTCGTCGATGCGGAACTGGTCGATGGCGGCATCCGCCTGGGACGCGGCATCCGCGACGATCTTCTGGATCGCGAGATCCTGCTCGGTGTACTCGGCCGGCGGCGGCACGATGCCCTCGAAGTACTTCTCGATCATCGCCGTCGTGCGCGAGGCGAGGTTGCCGAAGCCGTTGGCCAGCTCGGACTGGTACCGCGCCGACAGGTCCTCCCACGAGAAGGAGCCGTCCTGCCCGAAGGCGATCGCGGAGAGGAAGTAGTAGCGGTACGCGTCGGAGCCGAAGACGTCGGTGATCTCGGTCGGCGCGATGCCGGTGAGCTTCGACTTCGACATCTTCTCGCCGCCGACCAGCAGCCAGCCGTGCGCGAACACGCCCTTCGGGACCTCGAGTCCCGCAGCCATCAGCAGCGCGGGCCAGATCACGGCGTGGAAGCGCAGGATGTCCTTGCCCACCACGTGGTACGCCGGCCAGCGGCGCGCGAAGGTCTCCTCGTCGGAGCCGTAGCCGACAGCGGTGGCGTAGTTGAGCAGGGCGTCGACCCACACGTAGATGACGTGCGACTCGTCCCACGGCAGCGGGATGCCCCAATCGAAGGTCGAGCGCGAGATCGAGAGATCCTTCAGCCCCTGGCTCACGAACGAGACGACCTCATTGCGCGCCGAATCCGGGCGCACAAAGTCGGGCTGGGTGCGGTACAGCTCGAGCAGACGTCCCTGGAACTCGCTGAGCTTGAAGAAGTAGTTCTTCTCCTGCAGCAGCTCGAGAGGCTTGGAGTGGATCGCGCAGACCTTCAGGCCCTCGAAGGGTCCGGTGCCGTCGACGATCTCGGACTCGGGCTTGAACTCCTCGCAGCCCACGCAGTACAGCGCCTCGTACTCGCCCGCATAGATGTAGCCGCGGTCGTACAGGCGCTGGAAGAACGTCTGCACGTTGGTCTCGTGGCGCTCCTGCGTGGTGCGGATGAAGTCGTCGTTAGCGACGTCGAGCGTCTCCAGCAGCGGGAACCAGCTCTCGCTGACGAGCTTGTCGACCCACTCCTGCGGCGTGACGTTGTTCGCCGCCGCGGCGCGCAGCATCTTCTGGCCGTGCTCGTCGGTGCCCGTCAGCATCCAGGTGTCATCGCCCGCCTGGCGGTGCCACCGAGCGAGGGTGTCGACCGCCACCGACGTGTACCCGTGACCGATGTGAGGCACGTCGGAGGGGTAGTAGATGGGCGTGGTGATGTAGAACGATTCGCCTGCGGGCATGGGGACAATTCTAGGTGCCGCAGCGCGAGTGGTTACGCGAGAGAGGTGGGATACTGACCGCATGACGTCACCGTCACCTGCTCGTGTCGCGCGACTCATGATTGCGCTCGCCCTGCTCGGAGTCCTGTCCGGTTCGGCCGGATGTGCCGCTCTTCTGCCGCCACCTCCGACGCGGGACGAGGTTCTCGGGCGCTGGGAAGCACACGAAGACGGCCATACGGCCACGATCGACCTGCACGGGGACGGCACGATCGAGATCGACAACGTCCCGCGTGCGGTGATCCAGCGCGACACCGCTGATGAGCTGGATTGGAGCAACACGCTGGATGTCGGCGGCGAGTGGTCTTTCAGTGAAGCAGAAGACAAGGCTTTCAGCGAAGCGCTCATCTCAGCACTTCTCGTCGAGCCTTCGGGCGGCCAGTGGCTCACCCTCTACCCACGCTCGGGCGGACTGCACCTGTATTACGGCGACGTAGAACTCAGCGACCATCTGTTCTTCGAACTTGTGGACCGACACTCGACGCCGGCGCCCGAGACGATATCACGCGCGGATCTGACGGGCGACTGGCGATCCAGCGCGAGCGGAGTCCTCCGGCTGAACGAAGACGGCACGTTCCAAATCGACGCGGCTCCGGCCGCCTTCGTCACCTACACCGACGATGTCGGCGACCAGACACCGATAACGCCCGCCGGGCAGTGGTACTTCGCTGAAGAGACTGTCCCGCTCGACCCGGAATCGGCTTACGTATCGCTTTCGTTCGATGGGATGTACGGGCCGGCCAGCACCGGCGTCACGAAGTTCATACAACTTCAGGAGACGGAAACCGGCCTGTCCCTGACTTTCCGCGACGAGGCTCGTTGGGAGAAGGACTAAGCGTAATCAGCTCACCGTGACGTCGATGCGGTGCCAGCCCTGAGCGCCGTTCGGAGCCGGGGCCGCCGGCTGGTCCGTCTGGGTCTCCCCGTCGGCGCTGATCGCGCGGCACTCGATCGTGTGCCGACCGCTCTGCGCCGTCCATGGCAGGCTCCACTGCACCCAGGTGTCGGCGGAGATCGACTCGGCGAGCTCCGCACGCTGCCACTCGCCGTCGTCGACACGGACCTCGACGCCCTCGACGCCGACGTGCTGCTGCCAGGCCATCCCGGCGATCACCGTCTCCCCCGCGTCGACGGAACCGCCACGCGGCACGTCGATGCGGGACTGGAGCTTGATCGGGCCGTGGTCCGACCAGCCGCGCGGCGTCCAGTAGCCCATGGCCTTGTCGAAGCGGGTGACCTCGAGCTGCGTGACCCACTTCGTCGCGGAGACGTAGCCGTAGAGGCCCGGGACGACCATCCGCGCCGGGAATCCGTGTTCCATCGGCAGCGGTTCGCCGTTCATCCCGATCGCCAGCAGGGCGTCGCGGTCGTCGGTGAGCGCCTCGAGAGGAGTGGATGCCGTGAAGCCGTCCGATGAGGTCGAGAGTACCATGTCGGCGTCCGCGGACACGCCCGCGCGTGCGAGCAGCTCGCGCACCGGATGGCCGAGCCAGCGCGCATTGCCGATCAGCGATCCGCCGACCTCGTTCGACACGCAGGCCAGGGTCACGTCGGCCTCCTGCATCGGCAGCGCCAGCAGCTCATCCCAGGAGACGACGACCTCGCGATCGACCATCCCGTGGATGCGCAGCGACCAGTCGGCCGGGTCGATCCGGGGCACGATCAGCGCGGTGTCGATGCGGTAGAAGTCGACATTCGGGGTCACGACGGGTGCGAGTCCGGGGATGTCCAGCTCGGCTCCCGCCGGGACGGCCGGGGCGGTGCGGACCGCTTTCGGCAGCTGCAGCGCCGAGCGGACGGCGTCGACCGAGCGGGTCGCTCCGCGCGCGATGTTTCCCGCGATGATCGTCACGATGCCGACAGCGGCCGTGCCCGCGGTCCAGATCAGGAATCGCCGTCGATCCTCGCCGTCGGGAGCGAGCCCGTCGATCGGTCGCAGTCGGCGGACGAGAAGTCGTACGGCGATCACCGCCACGACGCCTGCGACGATGCCCGGCAGCCACGCGAAGGGTCCCGCGCCGGGACGGATCATCGCCGCCACGACGGCGAGTGCGCCGAGCCCACCCAGGACCGTCGCGCCGATGCCCGACCGACGCAGCTCCAGGATCCCGGCGCCGGCGGCGACGAGCGCGAGCACCAGCGCGATGCCGGTGATCAGCGCGATCTTGTCGCCGGTGCCGAACAACGCGATGGCGGTGTCCTTCGCCCAGGCGGGAGCGAGATCGATCAGCCCGCCCCCGATCACGGCGAAGGGACTCGCCGCCGGCTCGACGATCGCCGCGACGAGTTCCGCGAAGCCGACGCCGACGACCGCGGCACTGAGTCCCGCGGCCGCCGATCGCAGCCGATCAGTCCGCTTGTCCACGATCGCGTGCGTCATGTGCAGAGCGTAACCCCGCAGGACCGCCCTGCGGCTGTGAGCTCAGAGTCCGTTGCGGCGCGCCACCTCGCCCAGCCAGGCCAGGGAGGGCTTCGGGTGCCGCTCGAAGGTCTGGTGATCGAAGCCGATCAGCCCGAACGTGGGCCGGAACCCGCTCGCCCACTCGTAGTTGTCGAGGGCGCTCCAGTGCTGGTACGCCCGCACGTCGATCCCGTCGGAGATCGCGCGGTGCAGACCTTCCAGCGCACCCTGGGTGTAGGCGATGCGGCGGGTGTCGTCGGCGGTGGCGATGCCGTTCTCGGTGACCAGGACCGGCACGCCGCCGCTGCGCTCCCAGGCGCTGCGCACACCGAGCTCGAGGGCCTCGGGGAAGAACTCCCACCCGGTGAGCGTGGTCTCCACGTCGTCCGCGACCGGCAGGGGCCCCTCCGGGCCGATGAAGGTGCGGGTGTATGCCTGCACGCCGACGAAGTCATCGCCGGCGGACTGGTCGAGGTACCAGTGGTCACGCGGGTCGCCGTAGGCGGAGAGCATCTCGTCGGCTCCGGGCTCCCCGGTGGAGTGGAAGGCCTGGGTCGCGATGGTCCATCCGGCCTGCGCGCCGGACACCGAGTGCACGATCTCGGACGCCCGGTGGTGGGCGTCGAGCAGGGTGTCCGCGACGGCGAGGTCGGGGTTCGGGAGACCATAGGCGACGAGGTTCGCGGCATCCTCTCCCCCGGCGAGCATCGCGGCGATGTTCGGCTCGTTGATCGTGCAGACGTAGGTGACCCCGTCGAGGATCGGCAGCACGGTCTCGACGTAGCGCGCGAACAGATCGACGGCGTCGTCCGCCCGCCAGAACCCGTCCTTCTGGAACCACTGCGGGACGGTGAAGTGCATGAGGGTGACCGTCGGATCCAGTCCGTGCTCGCGCGCGGTGTCGATCATGCGGCGGTAGTGGTCGAGCATCGCCCGCGAGACGAAGCCTCGCTCCGGCTCGATCCGCGCCCACTCCACCGAGAACCGGTAGGAGTTCAGTCCGGCATCCGCGAGCAGACGCATGTCCTCCGGGTACCGGTGGAAGTGATCGGCCGCGTCGCCCGACGGCTCGACCATCGGCGAACCGGGCGCATGCTCCATGGCCCACCAGTTGCTGGTCGTGTTGTTCCCCTCCACCTGATGGGCTGCGGTCGCAGCTCCCCAGAGAAAGCCGTCAGGGAATGTGAGCACGAGTGCTCCTTTCGTGGTGTGGTCTATCGGATTCGGGCGGGATTCGGCACGGCATCCAGCAGCTGGACCGTGTACGGATCCTCCGGATGCTGCAGCACCTCGCTCGTCTCGCCGCGCTCGACGACGCGCCCGCTGTTCAGCACCAGGATGTTCTCGGTCACGAGGCGCGCGCTCAGCAGGTCGTGCGTGATGTAGAGCATGCTGATGCCCCAGCGCTCGCGGAGATCCTCCAGCAGGGCGAGCACGCCGGCGCGGAGCGAGACGTCGAGCATCGACACCGGTTCGTCGGCGATCAGCACCTGCGGGTCGCTGGCCAGCGCCCGGGCGATCACGACGCGCTGGCGCTGACCACCGGAGAGCTGATGCGGCAGCTTCGCCGCGAACTGCTCCACCGGCGTGAGGCCGACCGTCTCGAGCAGTTCGAGGACGCGGTCCCTGGCCTCCTGCCCGCGCAGCTTGGTGTAGTTCATGACCGGTCGGGTCAAGGCGTACTCCACCGTGTGCAGCGGGTTCAGTGCCGCATACGGATCCTGGAACACCATCTGCACGTCCTTGCGCAGGTCGCGGAGGCCGCGCCGCTTCAGCGAGGCGACGTCGGTGTCGCCGAAGCGCACCGTGCCGGAGGTCGGCTTCTCGACGCCGGTGATCAGCTTCGCGATCGTCGACTTGCCCGATCCGGATGCTCCGACCAGGGCGAGCGCCTCGCCGGGCTCGAGCCGGAACGACACGTCGTCCACAGCGGTGACGGCCTCCTGGCCGCGGCGCGGCGCCGGATAGAGCTTCGACACGCCCTCGACCACGATCGCGGCATCCGCACGGCGCGAGTCGCGCTCCGAGACGGTCGGCACGGTCTCGGTGACGTCGGTGCGCGAGCGGCCCTCGCGGCGCCGGGTTCCGAGGTCGACGAACCCGGGGATCGAGATCGTCTTCGCCCGCGGATCGGCGTAGTGGCTCAGCAGCATCCGCGTGTACTCGTCGCTCGGGTCGTCGAGGATCTTGCGGCTCGGTGCGTCCTCGACGATGCGCCCCTCGTGCATCACCATCACCCGATCGGTGGCCTCGAGCACGATGCCGAGATCGTGGCTGATGAGGACGGCGGTGAAGTGCTCCGCGTGCTGGAGTTCCTTGATCGTGTCCATCACCGCGTGCTGCACGAGCACATCGAGCGCGGTGGTCGGCTCGTCGAACACCATGAGCTGCGGTTCCAGCGACAGGGCGAGCGCGATCGACGCGCGCTGCCGCATGCCCCCGGAGAGCTCACCCGGGTAGCGCTTCAGCACCTCGGGATCGAGACCGACCTTGCCGATGAGCTCACGGGCGCGAGCGTCGCGGGACTCGCGCGGCACATGTCCGTGGGCCGCGAAGATGTCAGCGAAATGGTTGCCGACGGTGCGCACCGGGTTGAGGGCGTTCATGCCGGACTGCAGCACCATCGCGAATCCGCCCTGACGCTGCCGGCGCAGCTCTTCGGTGCCGAGCTCGCGGATATCGCGCCCGCCGAAGAGGATGCGTCCGCCGCTGATCCGCGCCGGCGGCTTCTGCAACCGCGTGAGCGCGAAGCCCAGCGTCGACTTGCCCGAGCCGGACTCGCCGACGAGGCCGACGAACTCGCCGCGGCGGAGGGTGAACGACACGTCGTGCACCGCCGCCACCGGCGTCGTGCCGGGCGAGGCGTACTCGACCGAGAGGTTCTGCACGTCGAGCAGGACATCGTTCTGCTCGGGGGTGTTCTGTTCGGAGACGGTCATCGTCCCTTCCCCTCTCGCAGGCGCGGGTTGGATATGCCGTCCACGCCGAAGTTGATGAGTGTGAGGCTCAGCGCCAGCAGGGCGATGCAGAGACCGGGGGCGAACAGCAGCAGCCACTGCCCGGTGAGCAGCGAGTTGGAGTTCTGCGCCCAGTAGAGCATCGTGCCCCAGCTGACGATGCTGGAGTCGCCGAGTCCGAGGAACTCCAGGCCCGCCTCGGCGAGGATCGCCGCGGTGGCCGCCCCGAAGAGCGTGCCGGCGATGATCGACGTCATGTTGGGGAGGATCTCGCGGAACACGATCCGCGCCCTGCTGTCGCCGGAGAACTGCGCCGAGGTGACGAAGTCGTTCCCGCGCAGGGACTGCGTCTGGCTGCGGAGCACACGTGCGCCCCACGCCCAGCCGGTCACCACGATCACGGCGATGATCATCAGGATGCCGCCGTTCTGCAGGTACGCGGCGATCACGATCATGAGCGGCAGGCCCGGGATCACGAGGAACAGGTTCACGATGAACCCGATCACGTCGCCGGCGAATCCGCGCATGTAACCCCAGCTCAGTCCGATGAGGACGGCCACGATCGTGGACAGGATGCCGGCGGCGAAGCCGACGAGGATGCTGATCTGCGAGCCGTAGATGAGCTGGCTGAGCACGTCCTCCCCCGCTGCCGTCGTGCCGAGCCAGTGCGCGGCCGACGCGTCGGCGTTGCGCTCGAAGTCGTTGTCCTTGGGTCCGTACGGCGCCAGCAGCGGGGCGAAGATCGCGACGAGCACGAATACGCCGAGGATGCAGAGCCCGAGGCGCGCCTTGCCGTTGGACCAGAGGGTGCCCACCATCCGCCCGAACGCCCGCCAGGGGCTGGGAGCGGCGATGCGGTCGGCCGGGATCTTGACGTTCATCGTGGAGGTCATCGGCGGGTCCTCGGGTCGAGTACCCCGTAGAGGATGTCTACGAGGAAGTTGGCGATGAGCACGCTCACGGTGATCATCAGGAAGAGCGCCTGCATGAGCGGGTAGTCCTGCCCGATCACGGCGTTGAAGAGCAGGTATCCGATGCCGGGATAGCCGAAGACCTGCTCGACGAGGATCGATCCGCCGACGACGCCGCCGAGCGTGAGCCCGAAGCCGGTGAGGTTGGGGAGGATCGCGTTGCGGGCCGCGTAGCGGACGGCGATCGTGCGACCGCGGAGTCCGTTCGCCTCGGCGAAGGTGATGTAGTCCTCGCCGAGCGTGTTGATCATGGCGTTGCGCATGCCGATGATCCAGCCGCCGAGCGACGTCAGGAGGATGGTCAACGCGGGGAGCACGGCGTGCTGGGCGAGATCGCCGATGAACTCCCAGGTGAAGCCCGGCGTGGTCGTCGCCGCATAGGCTCCGGTCGTCGGGAACCAGTGCAGCACGTAGCCGAGGAAGAACAGCAGCAGCAGCGCCGTCCAGAAGTACGGGAAGGTGCTGAGGAACGAACCGGTGAGCGTCGGCAGGCTGTCGAGCCAGGTCCCGCGGCGCCAGGCCGCGGCGACGCCGATCAGCGTGCCGATGACGAACGCCAGGATCGTGACGATGCCGACGAGCCCGATCGTGTAGGGAAGGGCGGTCGAGACCATGCTCGAGACCGACTGCGGATAGAACGTGTACGAGACGCCGAAGTCGAGGCGCGCGACCTGACCGAGGTAGGTCACGTACTGGTCCCACATCGATCCGGTCGGCACGCCGAGCTGTGCTTCGATCGCCGCCCGTGTCGCGTCGGACACCGGGCCGTTCTGCGAGAGCTTCGCGATCGCGGCATCGGCGGGAGACCCGGGCATGAGCCGCGGGAGGAAGAAGTTCAGGGTGATCGCCGCCCACAGGGTGAGCAGGAACAGCCCCAGTTTCTGGAGGACGTACTTCACTGGTCGTCTCCGTTCACGAGCTTCAGGTGCGGGAAGATCCCGAGGGGCGCGGAGTCGTAGTTCTGCGGGATCATGTACGGGTCATCCTCCGTGGGCCAGCCGGTGAACTTCGCATCGCTGAACAGGCCCCAGATGCCGCCGTAGTACATGCCGATCACGGGCATCTGGTCGTAGACGATGCCCTGCAGCTCCTGCACGATCTCGGTCTGACGGGCGGGGTCGACGGTGCCGCGGTACTCCGCCAGAAGCGCATCCGCCTCTTCGGACTGGAAGCGCTCGAAGTTGTTCGCGGTCGCCTCGCCGGACGGCACGTAGAACTCGCTCGAGAGGAGGTTGTTGTAGGCCTGGTAGACGTCTCCGCCGCCCATGCCGCCGATCGCCATCTCGAAGTCGCCGTTGCTGATGGCGCTCTGGTAGCCGGCGGGCTGCGGGAGCTTCAGCGTCACCTTGACGCCGACGTCGGCGAGCTGACGCTGCACGGTCTGCGCCGCCCTCGTCCAGTCGGAATAGCCGTTCGCCGTGGTGATCGCGAACTCCAGCTGCTCGCCGTCGGGGCCGACGAGACGGTCGCCGTCGAGCGTGTAACCCGCCTCTCCGAACGCCGCGAGCGCGGCATCCTTGTCCTGCGTGATCATGCCCTGGTCGGGGATCTCGGGGTCGAGGTACTCCTCCTGGTTGGGCAGGATGAGTCCGGTCTGGCCCGCGGGTTCCATGTACCCCTCGGATGCCGTCTCGGCGATCTCCTCGCGGTCGAGCGAGAGCGCGATGCCGCGACGCACGTTCACGTCGTCGAAGGGCTCCACCTCGAGGTTCGGCAGCAGCGCGATCACGCCACCCGGCGGGAACCACCATTTGTTGTCGGGACTCGCGGCGCCCCACGTGCCCTCGACGTCGGAGATGAACGAGTACGACCAGTCGTAGCCACGGCTGACGGTGTCGAGCTGCGAGTTCGTCGCGGGCAGGATGATGTGCTCGATCTCGATCTTGTCGGCCTGCCAGTAGTCGGGGTTCTTGTCCATCGAGTACTGCTGGTCGTTGTAGTTGCCGAGCACGAACGGTCCGGTGCCGACCGGGTCCTCGTTGCGATAGGTGCCCGGGTCCTTCACGTCTTTCCAGAGGTGCTCCGGGACGATCATCGTCTGACCGAGGATCGTCAGCGCGGGGGCGTCGTCGCCCTGCAGGTTGAGGATGACGGTGTCGCCGTCTGTCTCGACGCTCTCGAGGTGCTGCCACGCGCCCTTGATGTCGAGAGACGGATTGTCCTTGAGCATCTGGAAGGTGAAGGCCACGTCGTCGACGGTGAACTCCTCGCCGTCGCTCCAGGTGACGCCGTCGCGGAGGGTCATCACGATGGTGCGGGCGTCGGGCTGCTCCCACTCGCTGGCGAGCCACGGGGTCAGCGATCCGTCGAGGTTGTTCATCAGGATCAGCGGCTCGTACATCCACCGCGAGGCGGTGCGCGTGTTCGTCAGGTAGGGGTTGAAGTTCTGCGTGAAGAACGGATTCCCCTTGTCGGCGTTGATCAGCATCGTGTCGGCACCGATCGAGGGATCGGGTTGCGAGGTGATCTGGATGCTGCATCCGCTCAGGACGACCGCTGCGCCGGCGAGCGCGACGACAGCCGCTCTGCGCCAACGTCGGAACGACAACTTTGTCTTCATGATGCGATTGTAAGCGCATACATTTATGCTCGGCAACCCCTTGACACCATCAGCGGCGCTGCGTCCGCTCGGGAGGGAGGCGGTCAGGAGGTGCGCTGCGAACTCTCCCGGACGACGATCTCGAGAGGCAGACGCACCGCGACGGGATCGGTCGAGGGGTGCTCCAGACGACGCGCCAGAACCTGCACGGCCGCCCGTCCGAGCTCGATCATCGGCTGGCGCACCGTGGTCAGTCGCGGTCGCGACAGGGCCGCAGCCTCGATGCCGTCGAAACCCGTCACGATCAGGTCTTCCGGCACGCGCACCCCGGCCGAGCGGAAGGCATCGAGTGCGCCGAGCGCCATCTGGTCGTTGGCAGACATGAGGGCGGACGGCAGGCCGTCGGCGATCAGCGTCTCGGCTGCCCGGCGACCGGACGCGCGAGTGAAATCGCCCCGCAGCAGCGTCACGTCATCGACCCGGATGCCTGCCGCCGAGATCGCACGCGAGAATCCCTCCCAGCGCTCCGCGCCGTCCGGGGAATCCTCGGGGCCCGCGAGGAAGGCGGGCGGCGTGTCGCCCGTCTGGGCCAGCACCCGTCGCGTCAGTTCCGCCATCGCCTCGGCATTGCTGACGGTCACGTGATCGTAGCTGTCACCGCGCGCGGGACCCGAGAGCACGACGACCGGAATGCGCAGGGCGAGCCGGGCGAGCACGTCGTCGGGCACGCTCTCCGCCAGCACCACGAGCCCGTCCACGCGGCCGGCCATGTCGCGCACGGTCGATCGGTCGGGGTCGTGCCGCCCGACGCCGACCATGAGGACGAACCCCTGCTTCCAGGCCTCCAGCTCGGCACCGCGGAGCACCTCGTCGAGGAAGAGCATCGACGGGTGCTCGGTCTCGGTATCCTCCGCATCCCGCACGATCGTGAACGGAGGGATCACGCCCGCCGCGTCGGAGAGCACGTCGAAGGCGGGAGCCTCTTCCGCGGCGTCGAACCCCGGGAAATACAGTCCGAGCACACCGGTGCGCCGCTCGGCCAGCCCACGGGCGCTGCCGCTCGGGACATAGCCGAGAGCCGATACCGCGTCGAGCACGCGCTCGCGGGTCGCCGGCCGTACGGCATCCGGCGAGCGCAGCACCCGCGAGACCGTGGCGATCGAGACGCCGGCGCGGTCCGCGACGTCGTACACCGTCGCCGCCTTGCTCACGATCGCGCCCCTCTTTCCCGTCATCGTGCCCAGGGTACCCGGCGCGCGATCAGAGCTCCGTGGGGGCGCACGCTCATCTCACCGGGTCGGCGCTCGCGCTGCTCGGTGAAGGTCACCTCGAACCCGGCATCCGTCAGCAGCTCCGAGAGGACCTCCGCCAACCAGAAGTACGCGGTCGTGACGGCGTGAGCGAACGGCTCGCGCGGCTCTCCGACGAAGAAGCCGAGCAGGAGGCTGCCGCCGGGCGCGAGCACCCGCGCGAACTCGGCGAGCACGGCAGGCACATCCACGGGATCGGCGTGGATCAGGGAGTACCAGGCGAGGATGCCCCCGACAGACCTGTCCTCCACGGGAAGCGCGCTGAACGACGCGAGTTCGAAGCGAAGCTCGGGGTGGTCCTGTCGCGCGAAGCGCAGGAACTCGGCCGAGATGTCGACGCCGACGACCTCGCGGCCGCCCTCGCCGAGGAACCGCGTCCAGTGGCCGGGTCCGCACCCCGCATCCAGGAGCAGTCCGGGCGTCCCATCCCGCCAGCGCGCGATCAGGCCGCAATCGCGCGGATCCATCAGCTCGATGCTTCCGCCCAGCCGCATGTAGTCGACGGCTCTCCTGTCGTACGCGATCGCGACGGCGGCATCCGCGTCTTCCGGACGCTTCGCGAGGACATGTGCGTCAGCCGAGGATGAATTCGGTGGGTACGTCCTCGGCGGGCGCTTTCGTCCTTCGGACGTGCTCCCGATGTCGGGGCTCATGACGAGCGGGCGGCCAGAGCGGCCTGATACAGATCCCGGGAGGAGAGTCCGGTGAGCGCGGCGACCTCGGACGCGGCGTCCTTGAGTCGGATGCCGTCGGCGACGAGCTTCTGCACCTGGGCGAGAGCATCTTCGGGAGAGGCGTCCCGCCGCGTGGCGCCTTCGACGACCACGACGATCTCGCCCTTCACGCCGTTCTCCGCCCAGGCGACGAGTTCGGATGCCGTGCCCCGGCGCACTTCCTCGTAGAACTTCGTCAGCTCGCGGCACACGGCGATCCGGCGGGCATCGCCGAAGGCGGCGCCCATATCGGCGAGAGCACTCGCGAGGCGGGCCGGCGACTCGAAGAACACCATCGTGCGCGCCTCTCCCGCCAGGCCGCGCAGGACGGAGCGGCGCTCCCCCGGTTTGCGCGGGAGGAACCCCTCGAACGTGAACCGGTCGGTCGGGAGACCCGAGATCGCGAGAGCCATCAGCACGGCACTCGGTCCGGGGATCGCCGTCACGGTCACCCCCTGCGCGACGGCCTCGGCCACCAGACCGTAGCCGGGATCGCTCACGGTCGGCATGCCCGCGTCGCTCATCACGACGACGTCGGACTCGGCGGCGAGCGTCGCGATCTCCGCCGCCTTCTGCTTCTCGTTGTGATCGTGCAGCGCGATGAGCCTCGGGCGGTTGTCGATCTGCAGCGCCTTCAGGAGCTTCTGCGTGGTGCGGGTATCTTCGGCGACGATCGTCTCCGCGTTCTCGAGCACCTCCACCAGGCGACGGGATACGTCGCCGAGATTTCCGATCGGCGTGGCAGCGAGGATGATCACCCGCTCAGCATAGGCGCGTTGTCTAGGCTGGACCGGTGACCGCGCCCGTGCCTCTGCTGCCTGCTCCCGAGGACCGGTCGACGCGCTACGGACAGCTGCGCGATCGCCTGCTGCAGAGCCCGGACTGGGGTCGCGCCATCCACTGGCTCGCCCCGCTGATCGTCACGGCCGTCGCCGCCGTGCTGCGCCTGGTGAACCTCGGCCACCCGCACCAGCTCGCCTTCGACGAGACCTACTACGTCAAGGACGCCTGGTCTCTGTGGACGCTCGGCTACGAGGGCGTCTGGGGCGAGAACGCCAACGAGGCCTTCATCACCCTGCAGGAGCTGCCGCTCTCCGACAAGGGCGCGTTCGTCGTGCATCCGCCGCTCGGCAAGTGGCTCATCGCTCTCGGGATGGCCATCGGCGGGCCCGACAACAGCGCGGGCTGGCGGCTGGCGACGGCGGTGCTCGGCACGGCATCCGTGCTGCTCGTGTACCTGATCGCGCGTCGACTGAGCGGTTCGGTCGTCGTGGCGACAGTCGCCGGCGCTCTGCTCGCGATCGACGGCCTGAGCATCGTGCTGAGCCGGATCGCCCTGCTCGACGGCATCCTCACGTTCTTCATCCTGCTCGGGGTGCTGTTCGTGCTGATCGATCGGCAGCGGACGATCCCGCTGCTCGAACGACGCGACCCCGAAGCGCCCGATCCGTTCTGGGGCCCGGTGCTGTGGCGCCGGCCGTGGCTCATCGCCGCCGGGGCCGCGCTGGGCGCGGCATCCGCGGTGAAGTGGTCGGGACTGTACGCTCTGGCCGCCTTCGGGCTCTACGTCGTCGTGACGGATGCTCTCGCTCGCCGTCGTGCCGGCGTGGTCCTCTGGCCCACCGCCGCCGCGTTCCGGCAAGGCCCGGTGTCGTTCGTGATGATGGTGTTCCCCGCGCTCGCGGTGTACCTCGTGAGCTGGTCCGGATGGCTCGTCACGGCCGGCGGCTACGACCGGCAGACCGACGCGAACCCCCTCGTGGCGCTGTGGAAGTACCACCAGTCGATCCTCGGATTCCACGTCGGGCTGACCAAGGGCCATCCCTACGCGAGCCCCGCCTGGGAGTGGCCGTTCCTGCTGCGTCCGACGGCGGTGTGGGTCGGTTCGGACCCCGGTCCCTGCGGCACCGACCACTGCATCGCGGTGATCTCGTCGATCCCGAACCCGCTGATCTGGTACGGCGGCGTCGCGGCGGCGGTGTATCTGCTCTTCCTGCTGGTGCGCGGCTGGATCATCCGCCGGCCGGTCGGGGCCGAGGTCGGACTGCCGCTCGTCGGCCTCGCGGCGACCTACCTGCCGTGGTTGATGTTCCCCGAGCGCACGATCTTCCAGTTCTACACGGTCGTGATGATGCCGTTCCTCGTGATCGCGCTCGCTCTGACGCTGCGGATCATCGCGGGCCGACGAGAGGATCCCCTGTACCGGCGGCAGTCGGGCGAGCGCACGGTGATGATCTGCCTGGCCGTCATCGTGCTGGTATCGGCGTTCTTCTACCCCGTCTGGACCGGCATGAGCGTGCCGTACCAGTTCTGGCTCCTGCACAACTGGCTGCCGGGCTGGGTGTGAGGCGCTGAGCCTCAGCGCGTGGCGGAGAGTGCGGCGGGGTCGCTCACCGGCAGCCGGCACACGAATGCGTGGCAGTCGTACGCACGCTCGGCGAAGGCGGCCTTTCCCTCGAAGAGCTCGAACCCGGCTCTGGCGAAGGCCTCGGCCTGTGCCGGGGTGACCACGGCGATCACGTCGGCGTCGGTGCGCCGCGCCGCGCCGGCGAGTGCACCGGCGGGGTCTGCCGTGACGGTCACGACCTGACGCGGAGCGGACGCCAGACCCGCCGCGAGCCGCAGCAGACTGCCGTGCGCGAAGGGCTGCTCGACCGCGCGGACGGCCAGCGATCGGACGGTCGCCGCCGCAGCCTCGCGGTACCGGTCCCCCGCTCCCAGCCTCCAGGCGGTGAGGGATGCCGCTGCGACAGCGGAGGCATCCGAGGGGAGATCACCGTCGGTCTCGTCGGGTGAGGTCGCGATGCCGTTGGCCGTCAGCAGCGGATCGCCGCCGACGCCTTCGAGCGCATCGTCGAGGAGACCGCGAGCCGTCATCGCCCAGGAGGGCTCGCCCGTCGCCGTGGCGAGGGCGAACAACCCGTCGGCCAGGAGTCCCAGGTCGGCGGCCGTCGCGACCGCAGCCGAGGGGACGCCGTCGAGGGATGCCCGCACGAGCGCGCCGCTGGCATCGCGATTGACGTGCAGCACGTGCACCGCGGCCGCGGCGGCCGCATCGATCCACGAGGGCTCGTCGAGAACGACGCCGGCGCGGGCAAGGGCCTTGATCGCGAGCCCGTTCCAGCCCGTGATGACCTTGCCGTCGACCGCCGGCGGCTGCAGCTCGGCGCGCTCCGACACGGGGCGCAGGTAGTAGCCGCCCTCGCTGCGGGCACCGTCGATCCAGGACTCGGAGTCCTGAGCGGAGCCGAAGCCGCCGCCGTCGCGCTGCAGCGTCGCCAGGAGGAAGGTCGCGATGCCGCGCGCGGTCCCGTGGTCTCCGGCATCGAGAGCGACCTCGAGAAGCTGCGCGTTGTCGGTCAGCATCCGCTCGTAGTGCGGCACGGTCCAGTCGCGCTGGGTCGCGTACCGGAAGAAACCGCCGTCCTCGTCCCGCAGGGCGGATCCGGCCATCGCGGTGAGCGCGCGCTGGGCCGATGCCGCGGCATCCGGAGCGTGCTGCCGAATCAGCGGGTCCTGCAGGAACCGCAGCGTCGTGGCGACCGGGAACTTCGGGGCGCTGCCGTATCCGCCGAAGGCGCGATCCTCCCGGGCGGCGATCGTCTCGGCCGCGGCGGCGATGGCGGCAGGGTCCGGCAGGTCTGATGGGACGGATTCGGCCGCACGCGCGAGCGCGTCGGTCACGGCATCCGCCGACTCCTCGGCCTGTGCGCGACGCAGCGTCCACGCCTCCTGGACGGCCGCGAGCACGTCCCGGAACGCCGGCATCGGCGGGCGAGCCTCCGGCGGCCAGTACGTGCCGGCATAGAACGCCCGTCCACGAGGGGTGGCGAACACGGTGAGCGGCCAGCCCAGATTCTGCGTGAAGGCGGATGCCGCGGCCATGTACGCGCCGTCGACCTCCGGGTGCTCCTCGCGGTCGACCTTCACGGCCACGAAGCCGTCGTTCATCAGAGCAGCCGTCGCCGGATCGGCGAACGACTCCCTCGCCATCACGTGGCACCAGTGACACGTCGAGTAGCCGATCGAGATCAGCAGCGGCACATCGCGCCGCTGCGCCTCGGCGAACGCCTCCTCGCCCCAGGGGTACCACTCCACGGGGTTGTCGGCGTGCGCTCGCAGGTACGGGCTGAGGGTGTCGGCGAGCCGGTTGGTCATGCTCTCACGCTACGCCGCCCGCCGGCGCACGGTCACGAGACGAGCAGCTCCACCGGCCGCGACGCGGCGTAGCCCACGAGCGGCAGGGCGCGCTCGGCGGCGAGGGAGATCCGCGACTGCAGGATCTCGGAGGCGATCTCGTAGCCGTCGAAGTCGGTGTCGCTCGCATAGACGCCGAGTGGCAGCGTGAGCGCCTGGAAGAAGCCGAACAGCGGGCGCAGCTGATGCTCGATGATCAGCGCGTGCCGCTCGCCACCGCCGGTCGCCGCCAGCAGCACCGGCTTGCCGACCAGGTCGTACTGTCCGACGAAGTCGAAGAGGTGCTTGAAGAGGCCGGTGAACGAGGCCCGGTAGACGGGGCTCCCGACGATCAGCAGGTCGGCGGTCTCGATCGCGCGCAGCTTCTCCTCGACCTCGGGCGGAAGCTGATCGCGACGCAGCGCCCCGGCGAGACCGGGCCCGATCTCCGTGAGTTCGATCAGCTGTGCCTCGATCGGGGCTCGCTCGCCGATGGCGGCCGTGATCGCGCGGACGAGGGCGGTCGTCTTGCTCGGCTCGTGCAGGGAACCCGACACGGCGACGACGCGGAACGGAGCTGTCATGACCTCGACGGTACCCACGACGACGCCCCGTGTCGCGGGCGGCGACACGGGGCGTCATGTGAGCAGTGCGGGTCAGTTCACCTCGTCGGGATGCGAGCCGACGCGACCCGAGCCGTTGAGCGGGTCGAGGGCGTCGATCGCCGCGATCTCGGCGTCGGTGAGCGTGAAGCCGAACACGTCGAGGTTCTCGCGCAGGCGCTCGGCGCGCACCGACTTCGGGAAGACGATGATGCCCTTCTGCAGGTGCCAGCGGAGGACCGCCTGCGCGGGCGTCACGCCATGCGCTGCCGCCGCATCGGCGACGGCCGGGGTGCCGAACAGGTCGTACTTGCCCTGGCCGAGCGGTCCCCACGCCTCGGTGCGGATGCCGTGCTCGTCGGACCAGGCGACCACGTCGCGCTGCTGGTAGGCGGGGTGAAGCTCGATCTGGTTCACGGCCGGCACGACGCCGGTCTCGTCCACCACGCGCTCCAGGTGCGGCACCAGGAAGTTCGAGACGCCGATGCTGCGGGTCAGTCCCGCCTCGCGCAGCTCGATGAGCTTCGCGAACGCGTGCACGTAGTCGTCCTTGGCGGGCGTCGGCCAGTGCACGAGGTACAGGTCGACCTTGTCGAGTCCGAGCTTCTCGAGGCTCTCGGCGATCGCCGCTTTCGGCTCCTCGTCGTGGTGGCGGTCGTTCCAGAGCTTGGTCGTGATGAACAGCTCGTCGCGAGCGATGCCGGATGCCGCGATCGCCGCGCCGACGCCCTCCTCGTTGCCGTAGATCGCGGCGGTGTCGATGTGCCGGTAGCCGATCTCGAGAGCCTCGCTCACCGCACGCTCGGTCTCTGCCGGCGGCACCTTGAAGACGCCGTAGCCGAGCTGCGGGATGGAGTTGCCGTCGTTGAGTTCGAGTGCAGGAATGGTCATGGATCCAGCCTAGGACCTGTGATGACAGGCCAGGTGAGAATCCCCGCCATCGCCGACGCCCCTCGACCCACCAGGCGCTCGAGCGGACCGCGTCCGAGGAACATCGACCACAGGGTCGCGCCGAGCATCAGACCGATCGCCGTCACACCCCAGAACGCGTTGCTGGTGAAGAACCCGCCCGGACCGACGAGCAGCACGATCGACACCACGTGCACGCTGTATGCCGTCAGCGGCATGGACCCGAGGGCGCCCAGCGGCAGCAGCGGCCAGCGAAGGGGGCGGCTCAGCATCAGGCACAGGGCGATCACCGCCACCGCGAAACCGCCCGAGCCGAGGACCTCGGCCGTCCCGCCGCTGTGCGGATCGACGGCGAACACGGCGACGATCGTGGCCTGGAGCGGATCGCTCTGCGCGAGCGCCTCGGGATAACCGGCCCAGCCGCTCGGCGCCGACCAGGACTCCCCCGCGCGCGGCTCGGAGGGGACGGCGCCGAGCGCCGCCCCGGCCGCACCCAGCCCATAGCCGACGACGGCGAGCAGGATGCCGACGCCGAGGGCGATGACCGCGGTGCGGATCCGCTCGACGTGCAGGCGCCCGAGCGCCATGCCGCCCAGGACGAGAGCCATCCAGACGGTGATCGGGTACGACCCGTAGAGCACGAATCCGATGCCCGCACCGAACGGATGCAGAGCCACAGCGGCGAGGAACGCCAGCAGCGCCGGGCCGACCAGGGCGAGCACGGCGGCGGCGGTCAGCAGCTGCCAGGGCCGCCAGCGCAGGAACGGGATCACCGCGACGTAGATCAGCCCGTACAGCGTGAGGATCACGGCGATCGGGGTGTTCAGCATCTCGAGGGCGAGGCCGATGACGAAGATGACGGCGCCTCGCCCGACCAGGCTGAGGCGCAGGTAGGGAAGGCGCTCGCGTTCCGGCAGCGAGGAGCGCCCCGTCATCAGGGCGATCGACACTCCGGCGAGCACGGCGAACAGGATCGAGGAGCGGCCGTTCACGAGGTCGGTCCATGAGCCGGGGTCGCCCCAGTCGAAGGTGCGGGTGTCGCCGATGTGGGCTCCGGCCATGCCGAGGATCGCGAGACCGCGCGCGACGTCGAGCCCGAGGATGCGCGGCGGGCGCCCGAATCCGCGCAGCCAGCTCACGGGTGTCATGACGTTGCTCACGTCATGATCGTATGGGGCGATTCCCGGCATACGATGGAGGGCTATGTCTGCGACCCTCCCCGTGATCGTCTACCCGCCGGAACTGCCCGTCAGTGCCGCCCGGGAGGAGATCGCCGACGCCATCCGCGACAACCAGGTCGTGATCGTCGCCGGCGCGACCGGTTCGGGGAAGACGACCCAGCTTCCGAAGATCGCGCTCGAGCTCGGTCGGGAGCGCATCGCGCACACGCAGCCGCGCCGTCTGGCCGCCCGCACGATCGCGGAGCGCGTGGCGGAAGAGCTGCAGGTCGAGCTCGGCACCCTGGTCGGCTACAAGGTGCGGTTCACCGACAAGGTGTCCGACGAGACGCGCATCGCGCTGATGACCGACGGCATCCTCCTCAACGAGATCCATCGCGACCGGCTGCTCACCCGCTACGACACGATCATCATCGATGAGGCGCACGAGCGCTCGCTCAACGTCGACTTCCTGATCGGCTACCTCGTGCGCATCCTGCCGGAGCGTCCCGATCTCAAGGTGATCATCACCTCGGCGACGATCGATCCGGAGAGCTTCGCGAAGCACTTCGCCCCGGCCGGCGGCGACCCCGCGCCCATCATCGAGGTGTCGGGCCGCACGTACCCGGTGGAGATCCGCTACCGCGCACAGACGGAGGAGACCGAGGAAGAGGACGAGGTGTCGGCGATCGTGGCCGCGCTGCGCGAACTCGACCGCGAGGAACCCGGCGACGTGCTCGTCTTCCTGCCCGGCGAGGCCGAGATCCGGGATGCGGCGGATGCCGTGCGCGGCGCCTACGCGAAGGATCGCTCCCCCACGGAGGTGCTCCCGCTGTATGGGCGGCTGTCGGCGGCCGAGCAGCATCGGGTCTTCGAACGCAGCCGCGTAGCGGGCGTGCGCCGTCGGGTCGTCCTCGCCACGAACGTCGCGGAGACGAGCCTCACGGTTCCCGGCATCCGCTACGTGATCGACACGGGCACGGCCCGCATCTCCCGTTACAGCAACCGCTCGAAGGTGCAGCAGCTGCCGATCGAGGCGATCTCGCAGGCCTCGGCGAATCAGCGCGCCGGCCGCGCCGGACGAACGAGCGACGGCATCGCGATCCGGCTGTACTCCGAGGAGGACTTCGACAGGCGTCCGGAGTTCACCGAGCCGGAGATCCTGCGCACCTCTCTCGCCTCGGTGATCCTGCAGATGCTGTCGCTCGGCTTCGGCGACATCACGGCCTTCCCCTTCCTCACGCCGCCCGATTCGCGCGGCGTGAAAGCGGCCTTCGACCTGCTCACCGAGCTCGGCGCGGTCGAACCGTCACGACGCGACGACTCTCCGCACCTCACCCGCGTCGGCCGCGACATCTCGCGGATGCCCATCGATCCGCGGTTCGCCCGCATGCTGATCGAGGCCGGCCGCCACGGGGTCACGAACGACGTGCTGCCGATCGTGTCGGGTCTGACGATCCAGGATGTCCGCGAGCGACCCGAGGAGCGCCGCGAGGCCGCCGACCGGCTGCATGCCCGCTTCGTCGACCCGACGAGCGACTTCCTCACCCTGCTGAACCTCTGGAACCACCTGCGCGAGCAGCAGCGCGAGCTCGGATCGAGCGCCTTCCGCCGACTCTGCCGCTCGGAGCATCTGAACTACGTGCGCGTGCGCGAGTGGTTCGACGTGCACCGTCAGCTGCGCACCCTGGTGAAGACGACGGGCCCTTCGTCAGGCTCAGGGACCCCGCAGGGTGCGCCGGATCCCGACGCGATCCACCGCGCCCTGCTGTCGGGTCTGCTGTCGCAGATCGGCATCCTCGACGAGCGCACCGCACCGGCAGGCAAGGCGCATTCCCCCGCCAAGGAGGCGAAGGGTCGCCGCATCGCGGAGTACCGCGGAGCACGCGGCATCCGCTTCTCGATCTTCCCCGGCTCGGGCCTCCGCAAGAAGAGCCCGCAGGCGGTGATGGCGGCCGAGATCGTCGAGACCTCGCGCACGTTCGCCCGCACGGTCGCCGCGATCGATCCCGCCTGGGCCGAGCCCCTCGCCGGAGACCTCGCCAAGCGGCAGGTCACCGAGCCGCACTGGTCGAAGGATGCCGGTGCCGCCGTCGCGTTCGAGAAGGTGACGCTCTTCGGCGTGGAGATCATCCCCCGCCGCCGCGTGCAGTTCGCCCGCATCGACCGGGCCGCGTCGCGCGAGCTGTTCGTGCGGCACGCGCTCGTCGAAGGCGAGTGGGATCCATCGCGGATCGACAAGCGGGTCAGCGCGTTCTGGCGCAGCAACGGCGAGCTCCGCAAGCGCTTGGAGAAGCTCGAGGAGCGCGAGCGGCGCCGCGACATCCTCGCCGGCGACGAGGCCGTGTTCCGGTTCTACGACGAGCGGATCCCCGCCGAGGTGTTCGACGTGCGCTCCTTCGAGGCGTGGTGGCGCGAAGCCCTGCAGAAGACTCCGAAGCTGCTGGTCATGCGCGAGGGCGACCTGCTCGACGACGAGGCCCGGGCCGATCAGAGCGAGTTCCCGACGCGGTGGACGCAGGGCGATCAGGTGCTCGGCCTCGCGTATCGGTTCGAGCCCGGCGCCGACGACGACGGTGTGAGCGTGGTCGTGCCGCTGCCGCTGCTCGCCCAGATCGAGGACCGCGGGTTCGACTGGCAGGTGCCGGGTCTGCGGGCGGAACTCGTGACCGGACTCCTGCGCGCACTCCCGAAGGCCATCCGCCGCCACGTCGTCCCAGCCGCCGACTGGGCCGAGAAGTTCGGCGCCGAGCTCGCGGACCAGGGCCCGGAGAATCACGGCGGCCTGCCGCCGCGATCGCTCAAGGAGGCGCTCGCACGACTGATCCAGCCGCTGGCGAACCAGCTCGTCGCAGCGAGCGACTTCGAAGACGACCGCGTGCCGGCGCACCTGCGGATGAACTTCCGGGCCGTCGACGAGCGGGGCCGGGTCGCCGGATCGAACCGCGACCTGCGCACCCTGCAGACGCAGCTCTCCGACCGCGCGCGCAGCAGCGTGGCACGGTCGATCGCCGCCCCGCCGCGCGGTCCGCGCGGCGCACGGGATGCCGCCTCCGCGGTGGCCGCCGCGACGAGCACCGGATCGATCGAGAAGGCGGGCCTGACGTCGTGGTCGTTCGGCGAGCTCCCCGAGGTGCTCGACACCCGAGTCTCGGGCGGCGTCGTGCGCGGGTATCCCGCGATCGTCGATCAGGGCAAGACGGTCTCCGTGCGGGTCGAGTCGACAGCGGATGCCGCCGCCGCGGCGACCCGTGCCGGAGTGCTGCGGCTCGTGCTGCTGGGGGTTCCGACCCCGTCGTCGTACGTGCAGGAGCACCTCACCAGTCAGGAGAAGCTCGCCCTCGCCGCGTCTCCCTATCAATCCGCGGCGGCACTGATCGAGGACTGCCGCGCCGCGGTCGCACGACGCGTGATTGATGCGTCGACAGGCGGAACGGGGATCGTGCGCAGCGAGGCGGAGTTCACCCGGGTGCGCGATGCCGTCTCGTCCTCCCTCGTCGACGACCTGTTCGCGTGCGTCTCGCTCGTCGCCCGCATCCTGACCAAGTCGCGAGAGGTCGAGCGCGGGATCAAGGCGCAGAACTCGCTCGCCCTGCTCGGCCCGCTGAACGACATCCGCACGCAGCTCTCGGGTCTGCTGCATCCGGGCTTCGTCTCGGCCGCGGGCGTCGAGCGGCTCGCGCACTTCCCCCGGTATCTCGAGGGGATGATCGACCGCCTCAAGACCCTGACGACCGAGCCGGGCAAGGACCGCGCCCGCATGACGGAGTTCGAGCGCATGGCCACGGCCTTCGAAGACGCGGGCGGAACGATCCCGCTCCCCGCCGACGCCCCTCCGCCCCTGGTCGAGGTGCGCTGGCTGCTCGAGGAGTACCGGATCAGCGTGTTCGCGCAGCGTCTCGGCACCGCGCAGCCCGTCTCGCCGCAGCGGATCATGAAAGCCCTCGTCGGCCGCTGAGGAACGCACGCGGGTAGCCTGGATCGCATGGCACGCGCGATCGTCTACACCGAGTTCGGATCCCCCGCAGTCCTGCACGAGATCGAGATCCCCGACCCCGTCGCCGCGCGCGGCGAGGCCGTGGTGCGGATCGAAGCCGCGGGCGTGAACCCCATCGACGCGAAGCTGCGCGCGCGCAAGCGCCCGTCACCCGACATCACCGAGCCGCGGCCGATCGGATTCGACGGCGCGGGCGTGGTCGAATCCCTCGGTGACGGCGTGGACGACCTCGCGGTCGGCGACCGGGTCGCCATCCGCGACGCCCGCGGGACCTACGCCTCAGCGCTGGCCGTCGAGGCGGAGAAGCTCGCGAAACTCCCGGATGCCGTCACGGCCGCCGAGGGCGCGGCGATCGGCATCCCGGCGGGCACCGCCTACCAGGCGCTGCGGTCGCTCGGCGTGACCGAGGGCGACGTGCTGCTGATCCACGCCGGATCCGGCTCGGTGGGGCAGTTCGCCGTACAGTTCGCCGTGGCATGGGGGGCGACCGTGATCGCCACCGCGAGCCCGGCCCGCCACGAGCTCCTGCGCGAGCTCGGGGCGATTCCCATCTCCTACGACGAAGGACTCCTGGAGCGCGTGAAGGATGCCGCGCCCGCCCCCGTCACCGTCGTGCTGGACGGCGCCGGCACCGACGAGGCGATCGAGACATCGCTCGCCCTCGTGGAGGACCGCGACCGCATCGCGACCATCGTGCGCGGCCCGGATGCAGCGTCGTTCGGCATCCGCGCGTTCTCTGGCGGTTCGCCCGTGCCGCTCACCGAAGAGGAGCTCGCCTGGCGCGCTGAGGCGCTGCCGAAGACCGTCGAGCTCCTCGCATCCGGCGACTTCACGATCGAGCTCGGACCTCAGCTCCCGCTCGCCGAAGCGGCGCAGGCCCATGAGCTCATGGAATCCGGCGCCGCTTCGGGGAAGATCATCCTCGTCCCGTAGTCACACCCGCCCCGCCCTCGCGGCGGCGCTGATGCCCGCGACGATCGCCTCCGAGACCGCGTCGGCATCGAGTCCGGTCACGATCCTCGTGCGGCCGTCACCGGCGTGGAATCGGCTGATGCCCTCCTCGTCGCCGTCGCGGGCGATCTCGACATGGCCCTCCGGCGAGTAGGTGAAGGATTCCGGCTGCGTCAGGGTGAGCACCGTGACGGGGTCGTGCGGAACATTCCACTCGGTGCCCCAGAACTCCCACCACTGCGTGATCTCGGCCTCGATCACTCGACCGAGCTCGCCGGCAGCACTCATGCGCGTCAGCGCGTCGCGGCGCATGGTGATGAGGCGGGTGACGTCCAGCCCCGACACCGTCGTCGGGATGCCGGCGCCGAAGACGATCGCGGCCGCCTCGGCGTCGCTGCGGAGGTTGTGCTCGGGCTCCTCGTCGGCGAACGAGCCGCCCATGATCCACAGGTGGCGGACGGCGGCAGCGAATCGCGGATCGCGGGCGATCGCCGCGGCGATGTTCGTCAACGGCCCGATGGCCATCACGTCGACCGTGCCCGGCGCCGCGCAGACCGTCTCGACGAGATGACTCACGGCGTCCGTGCCATCGAGCGCGTGACCATCGAGCCCGTCGTACAGCTTCCCTTCGTGACCCGCCCACCAGACATCGCGCCCGGACAGCGTCGTCGACTCCCCGGAGTGCACCGGGATCGTCGTGCCGGCGATCTCGGCGATGCGCTTGGTCATACGTCCGCGCAGAGCGGTGTCTCCGTAGACGGTGGTGACGCCGAGGAGTTCGATGCTCGGCGAACCGAGGATCAGTGCCAGGGCCATCAGGTCGTCGACATCGGTACCGATGTCGGTGTCGAGGATGACGCGGTGGACTGCAGACATCTGGGGTGTGCCTTTCATGAGGTTCGGTGCTACTTCAGCCCGGTCGTGCTGACGGACTGGATGAAGAACCGCTGGAACGCGAGGATGATCGCCAGCGGGATGAGGACGAGGATCATGGAGGCCGCGAACAGCACTCCGTAGTCCACCTGGAACTGCCCCTGCATGTTCGACAGGGCGACCGGGCCGAGGATGTGCTCCTCGTCGGTACCCATCAGCAGCGGCCAGACGTACGCCTGCCACTGGAACAGGAACAGCATGAGACCGGCGCCGATCAGGGCGGGCCGCGACAGCGGCAGATAGATGCGCGTGAAGATCCCCCACCAGCCCAGACCGTCCAATCGACCCGCTTCGACCAACTCCTCGGGGATGGCGAGGAAGAAGGTCCGCAGCAGGAAGATCGCCATCCCGTTGCCGATCCCCGGGAGGATGAGGCCGAGGAACGTGTTCTGCAGCTGCCAGTCCCGGAACATCGACGCGAGAGGGATCGCGATCGCGTCGAACGGGATCAGGAACGAGAGGATCACGACCGAGAAGAGCGCCGCCTGCCCGCGGGACCGGAAGGCCGAGAGCCCGAACGCCGCCGTCGCGCAGACGATCAGGCCGACGATCACCGTCACGACGCTCACGAAGAGGGAGTTGAGGATGGCGCGGCCGAGGTCGCTGTCGAGCAGCGCGGCGTAGTTGTCGAGCGTCGGCGTGGTGGTGAAGAACGTCTGCCACTGCAGCGGGTTGAGGTAGCTGAACGTCTCCGCGCCCGGTCGGAGCGAATTGACGAACGTCCACCAGAGCGGCACGAGGAAGGCGATGCCGACCGTGACGGCCAGCAGCGTCGACCAGATCAGCAGGACGGTGCTGCGCGAGAAACGGCGTCGGTTCGGGGTGCTCGTGGTCACGGCTGGTCCTCCGTCCTCAGCAGACGGAACTGCAGCGCGACGATCACCACGGTGATGAGCACGAGGATGACGACCTCGGCCTGCGCCTTGTTGATGTCGCCGAACGTGTATGCGCGGGTGTAGAGATCATGCATCAGCAGGTTGGTGGATCCGTTCGGTCCGCCCTTGGTCAGGATCTGCACCGGGGCGAAGACGAGGAAGTTCGACACCGTGTCCGCCACCAGCACGAAGGCCAGCGGCCGGCGCAGCAGCGGGAGCGTGATCGACCAGGTCTGCCGCCACCACGACGCCCCGTCGAGGGAGGCCGCTTCGTAATACGACGTCGGGATGTCGTTGAGGCCGGCGATGAGGAACATCATCCAGTAGCCGACGCCGATCCACGACAGCAGGATCATGATCGACAGCAGCGCCTGATACGGCGAGGTCAGGAAGGGCTGCGGAGGGATGCCGATGATCGCGAGGAACCCGTTCGCGAGTCCGTCCGGCCGGTAGATGACGCTCCAGACGACCGCCGAGACCGCGGGCGGCACGGCGATGGGGAGGATCACCATCGAGCGCCAGAACTTCGATCCGACCGCCCGCCGGGTGAAGAGCACCGCGAGGAGGAAGGCGGCCACAATCTGCAGCGGATTGATGACGACCGCGAAGAGCAGCGTGACGGCGAGCGAGTTCTGGAAGTCGGCGTTGGTGAACAGCTCGATGTAGTTGCCGAGGCCGACGAAGGACGTGCCTCCGAGCAGGGTCGAGCGGGACAGGCTGTCGACGAGCGCGACAGCGGCCGGAGCGAGGCGCAGGAGCAGCAGGGCGACCAGAGCCGGGAGCAGGAACAGGAGCGCGATCCCTGCGACGCTTCTGTTCCTGCTCCGTCCGAGCGTCCCGCGGACGCGGGTGCTCATTGCAGCTGGCTCCAGGCGTCTTCGATCTGCGACTGGGCCTGCTCGAGGCGTTCGGCGGGGTCGGCACCGTTGCGGATGTCCGCGAACGCCTTGTTGATGAGCGACTCGAACTGGACGTACCCCACCGACACCGGTCGGGCGACGGCCGTGTCGTCGATCTCGGACGTGATGAGGTCCGCCACTCCAGCGCCGTGCTCGCCCGCCAGCTCCTCGAGGCCGGGCAGGTATTCCGCTGCGGCCTCCGTGTTCGCGGGGATGATCGTCGTCGCCTCGGTGGTGGCGAGGTTCCCCGCGGGGTCCAGCGCGGCGAACTCCAGGAACTCCTGCGCGGCCGCCTTGTTCTTCGACGCGGTGTTGATGCCCCACGACCAGGAGCCCGTCGGCGTCACCTCTGCTCCGCCCTCGAAGTACGGCTGCGGCGCGACGCCCCAGTCAAACGTCGCGTTCGCCGCGAACCCGCCGACGTCCCACGGTCCGCCCACGAAGAACGCGACCTTCTGATCGGTGAAGACGGCACTCGTCTGGAAACCGCCGACGCCGCGGGGCGACAGGCCGGATTCGAAGGAGTCCGCGTACCAGGACAGCGCCTTCTCCCAGCCCTTGTCTGTGACGTCGACATCGAGCATGTCCGGACCGGAGATGCCGGAGCCGCCGCCGGCGGACTCGATCAGAGGTTGCAGCTGGTAGTACGCCTCGACCTGCTCGAGAAGGAGCCCCGACTCGGCACCGGCGGCTTGTGCGGCACGCCCCGCCTCAGCCGTCTGCTCCCAGGTCCAGCGCTCCGCCGGATCGACGGAGGGGGCCTCGACGCCGGCCGCCGCCAGCAGGTCCTTGTTGTAGAACAGCATCTGCGTCGAGTTCCAGATCGAGAGCGCGTACATCTTCCCGTCGTAGATGTTGATCTCGTACTGCGCCACCGAGGTGGCGTCCTTCGCTTCGTCCTGCAGAGCGCTCAAGTCCTCGAGGAATCCCTGCGCGGCGATCTGAGCGAGGTTCGGCTGATCGACGGCGAACACGTCGATCGTGTCGTCTTCAGCGGACAGTCGCTGCTGGAGCGTGGTGGCGTACTGGTCGAAAGGTACCTGCGAGTACTCCACGGTGATGTCGGGGTGGCCCTCTTCGAAGGCCGCGATGACCGGGGCGAAGACCTCGGGGTCCTCGGGGCCCAGCAGTCGCACGGTTCCGGAGGCGTCCTCGGAGTCCGTCGGGCCTGCGTCGGAGGTGGCGCAGCTCGACAGCGCCAGAGCGGCGACGGCCAGCCCGACGATCGCGGCGACGTGTCGCTTCATCTTCTTCTCCCTTGAATGTGCGTCTGATCTATGCGGTTAGACGATGCGGTTAGATGGACTATAGCCCGCGAAATCATCCAAATCAAGAGATGAAGACGAGACCCCGGTGCTACGCTAACCGAACTTATCTAACCGCTTAGTGGGGAGCACCCGATGGCCACCGCGAAGGACGTCGCCGACAGGGCGGGCACATCGACGGCCGTCGTCAGCTACGTGTTCAACAACGGACCGCGCGGCGTCGCACCCTCCACCCGCGAGAAGGTCCTCCTGGCGGCCACCGAGCTCAACTACCGCCCGAATGCGCTGGCGCGAGCGCTGAGCTTCGGGAAGACGCTGTCGGTCGGCCTGATCGTGCCCGACATCGCCAACAGGTTCTTCGGCGAACTGGCACGGGCGCTGGAGGAGGCCGCCGCTGCACGGGGGAACCTCCTGCTGATCGGCGACTCCGGACTCAACGTGGAGCGCGAGCGGTCGCACGTGGCGGCCTTCGTCGAGCGCCGCGTCGACTCGGTGGTCATGGTGTCGCTCTCCGACACCCCCGACCTCCGCCCCTTCACCGACGCCGGCATCCCGATCGCGGTCCTGCACCCGGTCGATCCCGGGCAGCAGGCGTCATCGATCTCGATCGACTACCGGGCCGCCGCGCAGGCGGCCACCGCCCACCTGATCGAGCACGGGTACCGCTCCATCGCGCTCCTGAACGGCCCCGACGACTCCGCGGGCTCGCGGCAGCATCGCGAGGGCTTCTTCCGCGCGATCCAGGCGCATGATCTGCCGATCGACACCGTGGAGCTGCAGACCGAGATCTCCCGCGCCCACGCCGCTCAGGTCGCCCTCGACGTGCTCGCCCGTCCCTCCCGGCCCCGCGCCTTCTACTGCTCGACGGATGAGCAGGCGCACGGCGTGATGTTCGCCTGCCACCGCCTCGGACTGACCATCCCCGACGATGTCGCCGTCACCGGGTTCGACGGCACCGAGCACTCCGCGTACACCTATCCTCCGCTCACGACCGTCCGTCAGCCGGTGATGGAGATGGCGGAGCGAGTGATCTCACTCCTCACCGGGCACGTCGAACTCCCGGTTCACGAGATCGCACCGTTCGAGCTCGTGCTCCGGGAGTCATGCGGTCCGCACGGTGGACCGGACCGCTGAGGCGGACGCCTCTCAGGCCGGCGCGACCGGCCGTCCGATCGACAGCATCAGGCGGTTCGCCCAGTTGAAGAACGCCGCTCCGTGGATGACGTCGGCGATCTCCAGATCGTCGAGGCCTGCCGCGCGGAGCCGGGCGATCTCGCCCTCCCCGAACGCGCTGGGCGTGTCGGTCAGGGCGACGGATGCCGCGACGACCGCGTTCCACCGCTCGCCGAGATCCGCCTCCACGCCCTCGTCGAGCAGCCGGTCGACGTCGTCGACGCGCTTGCCGTGGTGGGCTGCGAAACGGGAGTGCACCGAGGCGCAGAACACGCAGCCGTTGCGGCGGGATGCCGCCGTCGCCGCGAGTTCGCGCTCGGCTCGCGGGAGGCCCTCGGCGACGTTGTAGAAGATGTCCTTGTCGACGAGGGTGCGCGCCTTCAGGATCTCCGGGTCACGTGCGAGCAGGCGGAAGTAGTCGTTCTTCGCCCGCGCCGCATCGACGAGGCCGTCGTAGTGGCGCTCGGTGAGCTCCTCTTCCGGCAGCGGCGCGAGATGCGGCAGCCAGCCGACCTCGCCGCGCGTGAAGGCGTCCGGGTGCGGGGCGTCGTGCGTGAGCACGGTCTCGGCGGTCATGCGGCCTCCTCCTCGGGTGTGACGGCGGCGGTCGTGGCGAATCCGGCGGCGGCGAGGGTTCGCAGGCCGGTGATGACCCGCTGCTGGAAGGCCAGGAACGACACCAGCTGCGACAGGGTGATGATGCCGTCGGCGGACCATCCGGCCTCGAGAAGGCGGCTGATATCGCTGCCCGACGCCTCGCGCGGACGGAACACCAGCAGATGCGTGTGGGCGAGGGCGGCGGCGAGGCGGTCGCCGAGGGCCTGGGCGGCGGCATCCGACGGCGTGTAGCGCTCGCCGTCGGTGTTCTCCTGCTGCAGCCCTGCCTCCGTGTAGGCGCCGAACGGGCCCTCGACCGCAGCCTCCGCGGCCTCCGCCAGCACGACGGCCGCACGCCGCGGGTCCGCGGCGAGCGCACGGTCGGCGTAGAACGTGCCGGTCGCATCGGAGCTGCCGGCGAGGCGCGTGGCGAACGCGGCGATCAGCTCGCGCTCCGCCTGCGACACGTGCTCGTCCGAGACCGGGTGGAACAGCGCGTCGAAGCTCGCCTGCAGCTGCTCCCTGGTCACCGGGCGACGACGCCGCAGCGCATCGAGTGCGGGCGTCACCCCCACGATCTGATCGGCGATGTCGTGTGTCATGCCTTCTCCTTGATGATGTCGGTGGTGTCGGCGAGCGCGTACCCGAGGGCCGGCGCGACCTGTTCGGCGAAGAGCTCGATCGAACGCAGCACGTGCTCGTGCGGAGCGTCGACCGAGTGCACCTGGAAGGCGACCTCGGTCGCACGGGCCAGCGTGGCGTCGGCGGCCAGCGACTCGGCCACCTGCTCCGGCGTGCCCAGGTGCGTGTCGAGAGCGGCGATCAGCTCGTCGAGGTCGTCTCCCGGGATGGTCTGACCCTGCCGGCGGAACCCCTCGGCCGCACGGCGCAGGCCGACCTCAGCGAAACGGAGCGCCTCGGCGCGGTCGTCCGCGACGAACACCGTGCGCGACGCGGTGATCCGCGGCGTCGCTTCGGCGGGCAGCGCGTCGAGATACGCATCGATGATGGGGTCCTGCAGAGCCGACAGCGGCGCATGCAGCGCATCCTCCCTCCGCGGCTGCGTGCGCGAGAGCAGCAGGCCGTGGCCGTGGATGCCGGCGCGATGACCGCCCGGCGCCGAGAAGGTCGCCTGCCAGATGCGGTCGGCGAGGCCGGCGGCATCCGGGTAGAGGGTGTTGCCGGCGCCGATGTCACGGCCGCCCAGGGCGTCGAGCAGTACCGCGAGCTTGCGGTCGTACGTCGGCGCCTTGTCGCGCACATCCTCGCCGAACGGCACGAACGACGACGGGGTGCCGCCGCTGCCGAGACCGAGGTCGAGGCGACCATCCGACAGCAGGTCGGCGACCACGGCATCCTCCGCGACGCGCACGGGGTCTTCCAGCGGCAGCGTGATCACACCGGTGCCGAGGCGGATGCGCGTCGTGCGCGCCGCGATGCTCGCCAGGAACACCAGCGGGGACGGCAGTCCGCCCTCTGCGGCACGGAAGTGATGCTGCGCGACCCACGCCCGCCCGATGCCGACGCTCTCTGCGCGCTGGATCTGCTCGGCGGCGAGCGCGTAGCGCTCCCCGGGCGCCGCATCATCGAGCAGGCGCGTGAAGAAGGCGACGGTGGGAGCGGTCATGCGGGGATCTCCGTTCGACCGGGCACCGCGGCGAGCAGCTCCCGGGTGTAATCGTGCTGCGGATCGCGGAACAGCTCCTCGGTCGGCCCTTCTTCGACGACACGGCCGCGACGCATCACCGAGACCGTGTGGCTGATCCGTCGCACGACGGCGAGGTCGTGCGAGATGAAAAGGTACGTGAGGCCGAGCTCGGCCTGCAGCGAGGTGAGCAGTTCGAGGATGCGCGCCTGCACGGTGACGTCGAGCGCCGAGACCGCCTCGTCGAGCACGACGATCTCAGGATCGATCGCCAGGGCTCGAGCGATCGCGACGCGCTGCCGCTGCCCGCCGGACAGCTCCTGCGGCGTGCGCCGCGCGACGTCCGCCGGAAGCGAGACGCGATCGAGGAGGGCCAGGGCGCGCTCCCGGCGTTCCGCGCGCGAGCCGAGCCGGAAGTTCTGCAGCGGCTCGGCGACGATGTCGACGATCTGCTGACGGGGATCGAGCGAGGCGAACGGGTTCTGGTACACGAGCTGGATGCGGCGGCGCAGCGCCCGCAGCTGCTCGCGCGAGGCGCGGGTGACGTCCTCGCCCGCGACCTCGACGGTGCCGGCATCCGGCTGCTGGAATCGCGTGATGAGACGCGCGGTCGTGGTCTTGCCGGAACCGGACTCCCCCACCAGCGCGTGCGTCGTGCCCTTGCGCACCCGGAACGACACGTCGTCCACGGCGCGGAAGCGCTCGCGCCCGCCGACCCGGAACTCCTTCACGAGTCCGTCGGCGACGATGGCGTACGGGTTCTCCGCCGCGACCGCGGCCGCATCGCGCAGGAACGGCGGAGCATCGGGGCGCCGGAAGCCGGTCGTGAACGCCGGGGCATCGGCGAGCAGCTGCTTCGTGTACGCGTCGGTCGGCGCGGCGAGCACGTCCGCGCTCGCGCCCTGCTCGACGATCCGGCCGTCCTTCAGCACGACCAGCCGTTCGGCGCGGTCGGCGGCGACGCCCAGGTCGTGGGTGACGAGCAGGATGCTCGTGCCCTCCTCGCGCCGGAGCTCATCGAGCAGATCGAGCACCTTCCGCTGCACCGTGGCGTCGAGCGCACTCGTGGGCTCGTCGGCGATGAGCAGGCGGGGTCCGAGCGCGATCGCGGTGGCGATCAGCACGCGCTGCCGCATGCCGCCGGAGAGCTCGTGCGGATGCTGGCGGGCACGCAGGTCGGGATCGTCGATGCCGACACGGTCGAGCAGTTCGAGGACCCTGGCCCGACGCGAGCGGCGGTCCCGGTGCCCGTGCAGCCGCAGGATCTCCTCGACCTGCGCGCCGATCGGGCGCACCGGGTCGAGCGACGTGGTCGGGTCCTGTGGCACGAGGCCGATCGCCGGCCCGCGGATGCCGCGCAGCGCACGGTCCGACCAGCCGGAGATGTCGAGATCGCCGAGCCGCACGCTTCCTCCGTCGACACGTCCGCCGGCGGGCAGCAGCCCGAGCAGAGCATGCGCGGTGGTGGACTTGCCCGATCCGGACTCGCCGACGAGCGCGAGGGTCTCCCCTTCGGCGATCTCGAACGAGATGCCGTGCACGACCTCGCGCCCACCGTAGGAGATGCGCAGATCGGTCGCTGCGAGAACGCTCATCGCGTGTTCCTTCCCAGGCGGTGGCTGATGCGGTTGGCGCTGAGCACCACCACGACCACGACGAGACCCGGCAGGGCCGTGAGCCACCAGGCGGTGCCGATGTAGTTGCGTCCCTCGGCGATCAGGAGACCCCACTCCGGCGTGGGCGGCGGTGCACCGTAGCCGAGAAAGCCGAGCGTCGAGATCGCGAGGATCGCCGCGCCGAACTGCAGGGCGGCGAGCGCCACGATCGGGGTGAGCGAGTTGGGCAGCACGTGCCGCCGGAGCACCGCGAAGAACGTGGCGCCGCTGCCGTACGCGGCCTCGACGTACTCGGTGCGCCGCACCCGGGCGACCTCGGCGCGCATCAGGCGCGCGAAGGCGGCGATGCTGCCGAGGCCGACGGCGATGGCGGCGTTCACCGTGCCGAACCCGAGCAGGATGATCACCGACAGCGACAGCAGCAGACCGGGGATCGCGAGCAGCACATCGACCACCCGCATCAGCACGTCATCGAGCACGCCGCCGACCGCTCCGGCGATCGCGCCGATCAGCGTGCCCACGCCGAGTCCCACCGTGACGGCGATCAGTGCCCCGGAGAGCGAATGCACCGCACCGTGCACGACGCGGCCGAACAGGTCGCGACCGAGCGTGTCGGTGCCGAACCAGTGCGCCGCGCTCGGCGGCAGGAGCTTGTCGGCGGGTTCGCCGGTCAGCGGGTCGCCCGGCGCGAACGCCCCGGGGATCACCGCCCACAGGATCGCCAGCACGACGACGGCGATCGCCAGGTACAGCCCCCAGGGGCGCGAAGGACGCCGCACGCGAGGCCGGATGGAGGCCTGGCCTGCGGCGTCCGCCTCCTGCTCCGGGATCACCGGAGTCGGAAGGGTGGTGAGAACAGGGACGGTCATGCCGGCACCTCCTGCAGCGTGCGAGGGGTCGTCGCCCTCGCCGCGTTCCGCTGGCGAGGATCGATGAGCGGGGTGACGAGGTCGACGGCGAAGCTGATCAGCACGAACCCGAGGGCGGAGAGCAGCACGACGCCCTGCAGCACCGGGATGTCCTGGTTCGCCACAGCCTGTTCGGTGAGGCGGCCGACACCGGTGCGGCCGAACACGGTCTCGGTGACCACGGCGCCGCCGACGAGTTCGCCGAACAGGACGCCCGCGATCGTGAGGCTCGGCACGGCCGCGTTGCGGGCGACCGAGCGGGTGAGCACCCAGAGGGGCGGAGCGCCCTTGGCGCGCACGACCGTGATGAACGGCTGGGCCTGCACCTGGTCGATGCTCCGCACCAGCACCTGCGCCAGCGGCGCCGAGATCGGCACGGCCAGCGTGAGCACCGGCAGGATGAGCCCCGCCACCGGATCGGCGCCGACGATCGGCACCCAGCCGAGCCCGAACGAGAACACCTGGATGAGAAGGATCCCGAGCCAGAACACCGGCACCGCCACGAACAGCCCGGGGATCTGGCGCAACCCGTCGCGCAGCCAGGCGAATCGGGCGAGGGACGAGAGACCCGCGACCAGCACCGCGATGACCAGCGCCACGACCAGCCCGAGGAAGGCGAGCAGCAGTGTCGACGGCAGCGCCTCGCCCAGCATCGTGAGCACCGGAGTGCCGAACTGCGTCGAGTACCCGAAGTCCCCGGCGAGGAAGCCGAGTCCCGCGTGCAGGTACTGCTGCCACCACGGCAGGTCGGCGCCGTACGTCGCCCGGATGTTGTCGAGCTGATCCGGCGAGAGCCCGAGGCTGGGGTCGGCGAACTTGATCAGGATCGCATCGCCCGGCAGCAGCTGCAGCAGGAAGAAGGTGGCCGTGAAGGCCGCGATCAGAACGATCGCGGCCTGCCCGGCTCGTCGGAGGACGAAGCTCATCGGTGCACCGTGCTCATCGGTCCGTGCTCATCAGTGCTCGGCGAGCCAGACGCCGGAGAAGCTCGGACGACCCACCGACTCGAAGGCCACACCCTGCACGTAGGTCGCCGCTCCGTAGACCTGCGGCTCCTCGAACAGCGGGATCACGTACGCCTGCTCGGCGATGTAGTCCTGCACGGCCTGAGAGGCGGCGACGCGCTTGTCGGCGTCGGGTTCGGATGCCACGGCGAGCAGCAGAGCGTCGAGCTCGGCGTCGTTCGAGATGAGCGTGTCGCGGTTCTTCGTGAAGTACTGGCTCTTGATCACGTCGAGGTCAGCACGGCCGACCATGGAGTGGTAGAAGCCGGTCTTGAGCGGATCGCGGTTGTCCTGGGCGGCGCTGCCGGCATCTCCGGGCTTGACCGTGAGCTCGACCCCGACCTTCGCCAGCTGCTGCGCGACGAGCTCGAGCGTCTGCTTCGACAGCGGCTGGGGCTTCGCCTCGTAGACGGTGAACGCGAGCCGCTCGCCGTCCTTCTCGCGGATGCCGTCGGCTCCGGGCTCCCATCCGGCCTCGTCGAGCAGCTCCTCGGCCTTGTCGGGGTCGAAGGCGTAGTGCTCCGACTCGTCCTTGAAGCCCAGCGCCTGGGAGGAGAGGACCGACTTCGCGACCGGGTAGTTCTCGGTGAAGAGCGTGTCGACGACCTCCTGTGCGTCGACCGCGGCCACGAGGGCCTGGCGGACGCGGATATCGGTGAGAAGCGGGTTGCTGGGACGCAGGCTGATCGCGTTGTTCACACCGCGGGTCTGCGGGGCGTAGAGCGTGAAGCCCGCGCTCTCGACGCGGTCCTCGTCGAAGGCCTGCACGTAGCGGACGTAGTCGGCCTGACCGGCGAGCAGCGAGCCGATGCGCACCGAATCCTCGGGGGTGACGAGCACGTGCACCGCGTCCACGTAGGGGCGGCCCTGGTTCTCGGCGCTCTCCGGCGCCCAGGCGTAGTCGTCGCGGGCCGTGAGCGTGTACTCGGTGCCGAGCTTCTCGTCGGTCACGGTGAACGGACCGGAGCCGATGATCTTCTCGGCATTGCCGGCGCCGAAGTCCTCGATCGTGCCGTCGAGGGTCTCGGGCGAGAGGAGACCGGAGTTGATCGTCGACGTCGCCTGGAGGAAGCCCGGAGCCGGTGCGGAGAAGCGGAACGTGACGGTGTCCGCATCGACGACCTCGCTGCTGGCGTAGTTGTTGATGGCCTCGGAGACCGTGAGCCCGCGCTCGGCGTTGCCGAGACCGTAGGTGTCGAAGTTCTTCGCGACGGCGGCCGCGTCGAGCGGAGTGCCGTCGGAGAAGGTGACGTCGGACTTCAGGTCGAACGTGTACTCGGTGGCGTCGTCGTTCACGGTCCAGTCCGTGGCGATCCACGGCTCGATCTCGAGGGACTCCGGATTCTGCCAGGTCAGGCGGGCGGCGATGTTGTTCACGACGCCGCCGTTCGGGTAGAAGCCGGCCTGCGGCGGGTACAGGTTCGTGTAGGTCTGGTGCTCGAGGTAGGTGAGCGTGCCTCCGGTGACGGGGTCGCTCCCCGCCGCCGGCGCGTTCGCCGGTGCCGGTGAGGAGGCGCAGGCGGCGAGCCCCGCCGCGAGGACGAGAGGAAGCGCGACGGCTGCTGCGCGGACGAGACGGCGGTTCATGGGGAGAGGCCTCCTGGGCTTCGGGTGCGAGGGTGTCGCGGAGGTTCGAGGTGGCTTCACGCTAGGGAACGCGGATGCCGCGCCGCGACGCGACCGACACCGACAGTCGCGAAGCGAAACCTCTCGTCATGCGTCGACACGGGAGGAAATGCGCAGCCGGTCGCGCAGGGTCGCCCCGTCGCGATCCGTGTCGCCCGCAAGCAGTCCACGACGACGCAGCTCGGGCGCTGCGAGGCGCGTGAACGCCTCGAACTGCGCCGGCTGGAAGGCGGACAGCACGTTGAAGCCGTCCGCCGCTCCGGCATCGCGCCAGCTCTCGAAATGATCCGCGATGAGGTGCGCATCGCCCACCACGAATGCGGCGGGCACGGCGTGCGCGGCGACGAGGTGACGCCAGGTCAGCGGCCGCCTGCCCGAGACGGCCAGACCGGCGATGCGGGACACCCGCTCGATCAGCGCGGCGCCGCCCTCCCCCAGGCGTGCCGCATCGTCCGCGGCGACCTGATCGTCGAAGGCGACCGCGCGCAGCGGGTCGTCGGCTGCGACGCCGAGCGCGTCCGCGAGGGCGTCGACCGTCCGGTTCGGCGGGAACGCGGTGCGCGCCGGCTGGTGCCCCTCGGCGAGCGGCACGAGCGCGAGCAGTCGTTCCACGATGCGGTGCGCCTCGGCATCCGTCTCCGCGACCACCGGCAGCACCGGGGCAATCACCTTCAGCGACGCGGGCGACCGGCCGGCATCCGCCGCGATCGTGCGGAGCTGTGCACGGGTGGCGATCGCATCGGCGATGTTCGGCGCTGCGATGAGGGCGAGGTCGGCCTCGGTGGCCGCGAGCGCCCGCGATCGCGGCGACGTGCCGGCATGCACGATCGGGATCCGCCCCTGCGGCGGGCGGGCGACGTTCAGCGGGCCGGTGACCCGTATCTGCGCACCGTGCAGATCGGCGCTGCGGAGACCGGCGGGATCGATGAGCACGCCGCGTTCGGCATCCGCGATCCAGGCATCCTCGTCCCAGGAGTCCCAGAGCCGGCGCAGGGCGGTGACGAACTCCTCGGCGCGGTCGTAGCGCGTCTCGTTGTCGGCGTGCGCGTCGCGGCCGTGGTTGCCTGCGGCGCGCGGCTCGGCGCCGGTGACGAGATTGATCCCGGCGCGCCCTCCGGTGAGCACGTCGAGCGAGGCCAGCGACCGCGCGGTCGTGTAGGGGTCGCCGTAGGTGGTGTTGACCGTGGCGATCAGCCCGATGCGCGACGTCACGCCGGCGAGGAACAGCACGGCGCTGACGGGATCGATACGCGCGAGGAGGTACGGATCGCGGAACTCGAGGTCGGGTCCGGTCGCCAGCCAGTCCCCGAAGAAGAGATAGTCGAGTACGGCCTCCTCGCCTTCTCTGGCGATGTGGCGGAGGATGTCGGCGTCGGTCGCCGGGTCGCGATGCGCGCCGGGGTGTCGCCAGCCCGACGGGTAGGCGCCGAGCGTGCGCACCATGGCGCCGATGATGAGAGGTTCGGTCATGGCTGCGGATCGGGTCAGGCGACCCGCTCCTCGCTCTCCGCCGCGCGCGCCTCGTCACGCAGACGCGCCCCCTCGCGCAGGGCGGGGACGAGCTCGCGACCCCAGTCCTGCACGTCGCCGAGCGGATCGAACCCGCGGATCAGGAAGCGCGTCACGCCGAGGTCGTAGTACTTCAGCAGGGCCTCGGCCACCTGTTCGGGCGTGCCGACAGGGGCCGTCGAGTTGCCGGAGGGCCCGGTGAGGCGCGTGATGCCCAGCCACAGCCGCTCGTCGTGCACGTCTCCCCGCTGCGCATGCTGCTGCAGGCGGTCCGCCGACACGGCGCTCTTCTCGCGCTGCAGCGGGCGGGCGAAGCTGAGCGTGTTGTCCGAGGAGCGGCTGTTGATGACCGCCTCGGTCTCGGCGTAGATCCGGTCCGCCTTCGCCCACGCCTCCTCCTCGGTGTCGGCGATGATCGGCCGCGTCGAGAGACTGAACTCCACGGTGCGTCCGGCTTTCGCCGCCGCGGCGCGGATCGTGCGGATGTGCTCCGCGACGTCGGCGAGGGGCTCGCCGAACAGCATGTAGACGTCGGCGCCGTTCGCGCCGACCTCGACCGCACCCTCGGAGAGTCCGCCGAAGAAGATCGGGATGCCGGCATCCGTCGCCGGCTTCACGGCCGAGAACGCGCCCTCGAACCGGTAGAAGTCGCCGTCGTAGTCGAACGGCTCGTCCGATGAGAGCGTGCGCCGCAGCACCTCGATGAACTCCCCCGTGCGCCGATACCGGTCGGACTTCTCGCTGAAGTCGCCGTCACGACGCTGATCGGCCTCGCTGCCGCCGCTGATGTGGTGGATCGCGATGCGTCCGCCGCCGGTGAGATGGTCGAGCGTGGCGAGCTTGCGGGCGACGACCGTCGGAGCGACGAAGCCGGGGCGGTGCGCGATGAGCACCTTGAGGCGCTCGGTCGCGTGCAGCGCGGCGGCGGCGACCGCGAACCCGTCCGGCGAGCTCGCGCTGTAGCCGATGAGCACGCGGTCGAAGCCGGCCTCCTCGTGCGCGCGGGAGAAGTCCCGCACGTAGGCGGGGTCGACGACAGGACCGGTCACGGCCTTCGATTCCGACCCTGCGGTCGTCGCGATCATTCCGAGCAGTTCGATGGGCATGGCTGTCAGCTCCTGACTGGTGCGCGCGAGGGACGGTTCGCGCGAGGGGTGTGGATGAGGGGGACGGAATCGATGAGGAGGCGGGTGTACGGATGCTCCGGGCGCGAGATCACGCGTCGGGTCGGGCCGTCTTCGGCGATGCGTCCGCGGTCGAGCACGACCAGGCGGTCGCTCATGGCGGCGAGCGATCCGATGTCGTGCGAGATGACGAGCATCGCCAGGTCGCTGCCGCGTGCGTCGCGCAGGGCGATCAGCGCCTGCACGACGCGATCACGGCTCGCGGCGTCGAGGGCGCTGACCGGTTCGTCGAGGAGGAGCAGTCGCGGTTCGACCACGAGCGCGCGGGCGATCGCGGCGCGCTGGCGCTGGCCGCCGGAGAGTCCGCCCGGAAGTCGGGTGATGAGCTCTTCGTCGAGGCCGACCGCATCGAGAGCGGCCGCCCGTCGACGGCTCGCCTCCGCGGCCGGGACCCGGCCGATGCGCAGTCCCTCGACGATCGACTCGGCCGTGCTCACGGCCGGATCCAGTGAGCGCAGCGGATCCTGGAAGACGTACTGCACGGCTCCCGCACGTCGCCACGCGCGCAGTCCGCTCCCGCGGAGCCGGGTGACGTCGCGACCGTCGACGAGGATGCGCGATCCCGTGGCGGCATCGACGGCCCGCAGCACCGCCTTCGCCAGGGTCGTCTTTCCGGACCCGGACTCGCCGACCACGCCGACCACCTCACCGGGGCGCACGCTCAGCGAGATGCGGTCGAGCACGCGCACACGGCCGTAGTCGACCGAGAGCTCGTCGAGTTCGAGGATCGCCGGAGCGCTCATGGGAGGAACCTCTCGAGTCCGTAGGCGGCATGCGCGCTGAGCAGCTCCCGCGTATAGGGGTGCGCGGGGGCACGCAGCACACGCGACGTCGGCCCGGCCTCCACGACGCGACCGTCGCGGAACACCTGCACGCGCTCGCAGACCTGCGCGACCACGGCGAGGTCGTGCGAGACGAGCACCAGGGCGAGATCACGCTCCACGCGGAGCCGGCGCAGCAGGTCGAGCAGCTCCGCCTGCACGGTCACGTCGAGCGCCGTGGTGGCCTCGTCGGCGATGAGCACGGCGGGGTCGGCGGCGAGCGCCATCGCGATCAGCACCCGCTGCAGCATGCCGCCGGAGAGCTGCGCCACACGCTGCCGGAGGACGAGGTCCACGCGACGGATGCCGAGGTCGTCGAGCAGCTCGCGGGCGCGCTCCCGCGCCTGTCGTCGGGGCAGACCTGCCGTGATGCGCAGCGTCTCCTCCAGCTGCGCGCCGACCGGGATCGCCGGGTTGAGGTACGACGCCGGGTCCTGGAAGACCGCCGCGATGTGCGTGCCGCGCACGCGGCGCCAGTCTCGTTCGCCGGCGCGCGTGAGGTCGACGCCGTCGACGTGCACGCTCCCTGCGGTGACGGCGAGGCCCGCGGGGAGGATGCCGAGGAGCGCCCGGCAGGTGAGGGTCTTGCCGCTCCCCGACTCGCCCACGATGCCCAGCGCCTCACCGGGACGCACCGACAGCGAAACCCCGTGCACGAGCTCGGTGCCGTCGGCGGCGGCGATCACGAGGTCGGTGACCTCGGCGGTGGCCGGCCGCGCGAGGGAGGCCTCGTCGAACGACGGCCGGAGCGTCGTGAAGCCGTGCGCGACGGGTCCGCTGCGGACCTCGGCCCGGTCCTTCAGGACGGGAGGCGTCTCAGACATGTGCGGCAGCCTTCCGTCGGATCGGCGCGTCCGCGCCGAGCACGTCCCGTGCCGCGTCGGCGACGAGGTTCAGCGCGCCCACCGTCAGGATGATCGCGAGGGCGGGGGCGAGCGGTCCCCACGGCCGCTGGCTGAGGTATCCGAGATCGCTGGAGAGCATGCCGCCCCAGGTCGGAGCCGGCGGCTGCACGCCGATGCCGAGGAACGTGAGCGAGGCGACGGCGAGCAGGGCGCCCCCGAGCGCCGAGACGGAGGCGACCACGAGGTTGGGCGCGACCTGACGCCATACGTGCCGCCGGAGCACCCACCAGGCCGAGGCGCCGAGGTACCCGGCCGCCTCGATGTACTGCGAGTCGCGCACGCGGAGGGTCGCCGCCCGCGCGATGCGGAAGAAGCCGGGCGCGATGAGGATGCCGATCGCGAGGGTGGCCTGCACGAGCCCGTTGCCGAGCAGCGCGGCGAAGACGATGGCGAACAGGATGAACGGCAGGGCGAGCAGCGCGTCGACGACCCGCAGCGAGAGCCAGTCCGCGACCCTCGGCACGAAGGCGCTCAGCGCACCGGGCACGGCGCCGAGGACCAGTCCGATCAGGGCGGCGGCGCCGGCGCTCAACAGCGACGCTGGCGCACCGGCGAACAGTCGCGACAGCACATCACGGCCGACGTAGTCGGTGCCGAGGAGGTGGCCGAGGCTGGGTTCCTGCAGGGCGGCGGCCGCGTCCTGCGCGAGCGGGTCCTGCGGGGCGAGCGCGGGGCCGGCGACCGCGAGCAGGGCGACGCCGAGGATCAGCAGCAGCGCGAGGCGCACGCTCCAGCCGGCATGCCAGAGCCGCACGATCGCGGGGGGCGTGTTCGCCGTCATGCGGCACTCCGTTCGGTTCCGCCGGTGCGGGAGATCACGAGGTTGAGGACGGCGCCGACGATCACGATCATCGCGATCGTGACGAGCAGCACACCCTGCACGACGGGGACGTCGCCCTGCAGAGCCGCCCGATTGGCGAGCTGCCCGAGTCCCGGCATCCCGAAGATGACCTCGGTGATCACCGCGCCGCCGACGAGACGCGGAGCGTGCACACCGAGCACCGAGAGCGCGGGAGCGGCGGCGATCGGCAGAGCGTGCCGGAAGACGATGCGCCCCGGACCGAGCCCGTGCACCCGGGCGCCGATGATGAAGTTCTCCCCCAGGGTGCCCACGAGCGAGGTGCGCAGCTGGCGCGCCACGTCGGCCCCCGCATCGAGGCTGAGCGCGACCGACGGGAGCACGAGGCACACGAGCCAGGCGCCGACGTCCTTCTCCGGCGGCGTGTATCCCGCCACGGGGAAGAGAGGGATCGCGTAGGAGAAGAGCAGGATGAGGCCGATCGCGGCGACGAACGCGGGCACGGTCGCGGCGACCGTGCTGAGCAGCGTCACCACGCGGTCGATGATCCCGCCGCGGTTCACGGCGGCGAGCGTGCCGCCGATGAACCCGAACACGAGCGCGAGGATGATCGCGCCCGTGGCGATCGACAGGCTCACCGGGAACGCCTGCGCGATGCTGTCGGCCACCGGGATCGTCGTGAACCAGGAGTTGCCGAGATCGCCGGTGACGGCACCGGCGATCCAGTCGACGTAGCGGACCAGGAACGGACGGTCGAGGCCGAACTGATGGTTCAGCCGGTCGACGTCGGCCTGCGTCGCCACCTCGCCGAGCGCCACGGCCGCGGGATTGGATCCGCTGGCGGCGCCGAGGGCGAACGTCGCGAAGGTCGCGATGAGGAAGACCGTGACCGCCGTGACGATCGTGGCGAGCACGGTGCGGAGCACGGGCCACGCCCGCAGGAGGCCGGGAACGACCTTGACCTCCTGCACGTCTCTCGCCTCGGCGATCACGGTCGCCATCAGCGGGTCACCCTTCGACCTTCACGTCTTCCCAGCGCTGCACGTCGAGCCAGTGCCGGATGCCGGTGACCTTGTCGGGGTGGATGAGGATGCGGGGCCAGCTGAACAGGAAGGTGTTCGGCTGCAGCTTCACGCCGACCTCGACCGCGTCCTGGATCTTCTCGGCATAGTCATCGGCATCCGTGGGCGTCGCCCGGGCCTCGTTGATCGCGGCCGTGAGCTCCTCGGGCGTCTGCCGACCGAGATTCATCAGCCCCTCGGCGCCGTAGAGCACCTCGAGCCCCTGCAGCGGCGACTGACGGCCGGAGTAGCTGTCCAGCACGAACGGCAGGGTGCGCTGCACGTAGTTCTGCGAGACCGCGGCGGCCGGCAGCACGTTGAGCGTGACGTCGATGCCCGCCTTCGCCCACTGCGCCTGCAGCACCTCGGCGAGTGCGGTGTCGTCCTCCGTGAGCGACAGGGTGAGTTCGACCCCGTCCGGGTAGCCGGCCTCCGCGAGGAGGTCCTTCGCAGCATCCACGTCGTAGGCGTAGAGGTCGTCCAGCTCGGGGCTGTGCGCGACGTAGCCCTCGGGGAACGGCTGCCAGTTCGGTGTGCCATGGCCGAAGTAGGTCGCGTCGATGAGCGCCTGACGGTCGGTGGCGTGGCTGATCGCCTGCAGCACGCGCTGATCGTCGAAGGGCGCCACCGTGGCGTTCACGTCGAGCGCGCGCACGGTGAGCGCCTTGATCGTCTCGACCTCGAGGTTCGCGGCCTCGGCCCCGTCGACCTGCGCCGGCGGGATCTGCGCGACATCCCACTGTCCGGAGTTCACGCCGGCGACGACGGTCGCCGGGTCGGTCACGGGGACGATCGAGAAGTCGTCGATGAAGATGTGGTCCGCGTTCCAGTAGTCCTCGTTCTTCTCGAGGTCCGCGTGGGCGTTCGGCACGTACTCGGTGAGGGCGAACGGTCCGGATCCCTCCGGCTGCGTGGCGAGGGCCGCGACGTCGGCGAACGCCGCAGGGTTCACGATGAAGCCCGTCTTGCCGGCGAAGAGGTACGGCACCTGGTAGTCGGCCTGGTCGAGGTGCACGGTGACCGTCTGCTCGTCGACGACGTCGACGCCCACGACGATGCGCAGCTGACCGGCGAGCGTGGAGTTCTCCTGATCGCGTCCGCGCTCGAGGTTCTGCTTCACGGCGTCGGCCGTCACCGGCGTGCCGTCGGTGAACTCGGCATCCTTCCGGAGGTGGAAGGTGATCGCCGTGCCCTCGTCGTTGTACTCCCAGCTCTCGGCGAGACCGGGGACGACCTCGCCCTCCGTGTCGAGCTGCGTGAGCCCGTCGTACACGAGCGCGAGCGCATGCGTGTCCCACCCCGCGGTGGAGGTCACGGGATCCCAGCTGGTGGGCAGCGCCCACCCCCAGGTGAGCGAGGTGGTCGAGGCGGAGTCGGACGGTGCGGGAGCGGATGCTGCGCAGCCGGCGAGGGCGAGCACTGCGACCGTTGCCGCAGCGAACGGGACGAGACGAGGTCGGGAGGTCATGGAAGCGAAAGTATGAGCGGGCCCGCGGCGCCACAATCGCGTCGAAGCGAAGCGACACCGGGCGCAACAAATCGACTCATGTCTGCGCGAGCGTCGGCGCCGACCGGAGGATGAACGCATGACCACGACCTCATCCCCCGCCGTCTGGACGCCGCCCGCCCGGGTGCGCGGCACGCTCGCCGTCGTCACCGGACGCGGAGAACGCGCCGCTGTGTACGAGCGGTTCGGCCGCCGTCTGAGCACCGACGGCTACACGGTCGGGGTCTTCGAGGAGGACGTGGACGCCGCGACCGGATGGCTCGCCGAGTCGACGGACGGCCCGCGTGTGCTCGTCGGATCGGATGCCGGCGCATCCGCCGTCCTGCGAGAGCTCACGCAGGGGGCCGCCGTCGACGGGGCGATCGTCGCCGGCCTCGTCGTGGATGCCGAGGGCTCACTGCCCGCCGACGAGGAGCGGACGGCGTGCCCGCTGCACCTCGGGGTGCTGGCGTCCGACGCGTCGGGCTCCCCGCGACGGCCGGCGGAACCGCTCCCGGCACCCGCCGACCTCGCCGCGATCGCTGTTCCGGTCCTCGCCGTCCACGGCGGCGACGATCCGGTCTCGCCCTTCGTCGAAGCGGCGGCCGTGCTGCGCGCCCTCCCCGATCTCGAGCTCGTCGAGACGGTCGCCGGTCTCCACGACGCGCTCAACGACCAGTCGCACCGCAGCGTGGCCGCGACAATCGTGCTGTGGTTGGAGAGGCTGCGCGGCGGCGATGTGCACGCGCCCGTGGTGCGGTCCGTCGACCTCGTCGCAGCGACGGCGTCATGACCTCGTTCGCCACCCGCCAGATCCAGGCCGGCTACGTCCCCGGCACCCCGCAGAACAGCGCCGTCCCGCCGATCTACCAGACCGCCGCCTACGAGTTCGCCTCGCTCGCCGAGGCCGCAGACCTGTTCGCCCTCCGTTCGGCGGGAAACCTCTACAGCCGCAACGCGAGCCCGACCCAGCAGATCCTGGAGGAGCGGATCGCCGCCCTCGAAGGCGGCGCCTCCGCCGTCGCCGTCGCGTCGGGCCAGGCGGCCGTCGCCGTGACCCTGCTCGCGCTCGTCGGCCGCGGCGGACACGTCGTCGCGGCGAGCCAGCTCTACGGCGGCACGGTCGACCTGCTCGAAGACACCTTCGCCGACTTCGGCATCCCGGTCACATTCGTCGACCAGGACGACCTCGAGGCCTGGCGCGCCGCCATCCGCCCCGAGACCCGCGTGCTGTTCGCCGAATCCGTCGCGAATCCGATCGCGCAGGTGCTCGACATCCGCGCGGTGGCCGACGTCGCGCACGACGCCGGGATTCCGCTCGTGATCGACAACACGGTCGGCACGCCGTTCCTGGTGCGGCCCGGCGAGCACGGCGCCGACTTCGTCGTGCACTCCGCCACGAAGTTCCTCAGCGGCCACGGCACCTCGCTCGGCGGAGTCGTCGTCGACCAGGGCACGTTCGACTTCGGACGGGAGCCCGACCGCTGGCCGCAGTTCACCGCACCCTATGCGCGCGTCCGAGACCTCGCCCTGTGGGAGCGGTTCGGCCTCGGTCAGGCGTTCGCGGCGCTCGTGAAGTCGAAGTACGTGCACGACCTCGGCCCGTCGCTCTCGCCGTTCAATGCCTGGCAGATCCTGCAGGGCGTCGAGACGCTCGACCTGCGCGTCTCCCGGCAGAGCACCACGGCCCTGGCCCTCGCGCGGCACCTGCAGCAGCATCCGGCGGTCGCGGCCGTGCATCACCCCGGCCTGGAGGGCAATCCGTGGCGTGCGCTGGCAGCGCGCTACCTGCCGAACGGCGTGCCGTCGGTGTTCTCCTTCGATCTGGCCGTCCCCGAGGACGCCGAGACGCAGGGCCGCGTCGCCCGCGTCATCGATGCGCTGGAGGTGATCCGGCTCGTCGCGAACATCGGCGACGCCCGCAGCCTCGTCGCCCATCCAGCCTCTATGACCCACTCCCACCTGTCCGCGGCCCAGCGGGCTGCCGCCGGCATCTCCCTCACGACCATCCGGCTCTCCGCGGGTCTCGAGGATCCCGCCGACCTCATCGCCGACCTCGACCGCGCACTCGCGCTGGTCTGATCTCAGGAGCACCATGCCCATCGATCTCGGATACTGGACGCCCGTCTACGGAGGGTTCCTCCGCAACGTCACCGACGAGGGGCGGATGGCCGCCACGTGGGAGTACATCCGCGAGGTGTCGGTGACGGCGGATCGCCTCGGATTCCACACGACGCTCGTCCCCGAGCTGTACCTCAACGACCGCAAGGGGGTCGACGCCCCGAGCCTGGAGGCGTGGTCGCTGTCCGCCGCGATCCTCGCCGTCACGGAGCGGCTGCGGGTGATGACCGCCGTGCGGCCCGGCTTCCATCTGCCCGCCGTGCTCGCGAAGACCGTCGGCACGCTCGACCGGATCGCGCCGGGGCGCGTGTCGCTGAACGTCGTGGCGGCCTGGTGGGCCGAGGAGGCGCGGCAGTTCGGCGGTCGGTTCACCACCCACGACGAGCGCTACGTGCAGGCGCAGGAGTTCGTCACCGTGCTGAACGGGCTGTGGGAGCAGACCCCGTTCTCGTTCGACGGCGCCCACTACTCCCTCGACGGCACGATCGTCGAGCCGAAGCCGTCCAGCCACCCGGTGATCTTCGCGGGCGGCGAGAGCGAAGCGGGCCGCGAGTCGATCGCGGAGTTCGCGGACGCCTACGTGATGCACGGCGGCACGCTCGAGGAGGTGCGGGCCAACGTCACCGACATGAACGCCCGTTCTCAGCGGCTGCACGGTCGTCCGATCGCCGAGTTCGGCATGCCGGCCTATGTGATCGTCCGCGACACCGAGGCCGAGGCGCAGCGCGAGCTCGACCGCATCACGACCGTCGACCCCGACTCGCCCGGGTACGCCTCCTTCGAGGAGTTCCAGCGCAATTCGAAGCTGTCGCTCGAGCTCACCCGCCGGGAGTACTCGGTCGGCACGCGCGGGCTGCGCCCCAACCTCGTGGGCACGGCCGAGCAGGTCGCCGAGCGCATCCACGAATACGCGGATGCCGGCATTACGCTGCTGCTCATCCAGGCGTCGCCGCTGGACGAAGAGCTCGAGCGCATCGCGGAACAGGTGTTCCCGCTCGTGCCGCAGCGGGCTGCACCCTCTACGCTGAAGGCATGACTGGTCTTCGTTGGGGAATCCTCGCGACCGGCGGCATCGCCGCCTCGTTCGCATCCGATCTGCGCACCGCAGGGCTCGATCTCGTGGCGGTCGGCTCGCGCTCGCAGGAGTCCGCCGACGCCTTCGCCGCACGTTTCGACATCGCCCGCGCGCATGCCTCGTACGAGGCTCTCGCCTCGGACCCGGATGTCGACATCGTCTACGTCTCGACTCCGCATCCGATGCACCACGACAACGCGCGCCTGCTGCTCGAGCACGGCAAGCACGTCATCGCCGAGAAGGCGTTCACGCTGAACCGCGCCGAGGCCGAGGACCTGCAGCGGCTCGCCGCCGAGAAGGGCCTGCTCGTCACCGAGGCGATGTGGACGCGCTACCTGCCGCACATGATCCGCATCCGCGAGATCATCGCCGAGGGCACGCTCGGCGAGATCCGCGCCGTGACGGCCGACCACACCCAGCTGCTGCCCTCCGACCCCGCACACCGGCTCAATGCGCTCGAGCTGGGCGGCGGCGCCCTGCTCGACCTGGGCATCTACCCGATCTCGTTCGTCCACGACATCCTCGGGGCTCCCACGAGCATCCGCGCCGTCGGACGTCTGATCGAGACCGGGGCGGATGCCGAGGTCGCCACGGTCATGACGCACGAGGGCGGCGCGATCTCGACCACCCTGTCGTCGTCCCGCGCCGCCGGCCCGAACGCCGCCAGCATCATCGGCACCGCCGCGCGCATCGACATCGACCGCGTCTGGTACTCCCCCACGTCGTTCCGTGTCGTGCTGCCGGACGGCACCGTCCACGAGGAGTACGCGTCCGACATCGAGGGCCGGGGCATGCAGTTCGAGGCTCTCGCGGCCGAACGCCTCGTCGCCGAGGGCAACCTCGAGGGCGACCTGCTCCCGATCGCCGAGAGCGTCGCGATCATGGGAGTGCTCGACGAGATCCGATCCCAGATCGGCGTGCGCTACCCGCACGAGGAGTCCGACCGTGGCTGAGCCGACGAACGCCCGTGTCGCGGTCTACCTCGACTTCGACAACATCGTCATCTCCTGGTACGACCGCGTCCACGGCCGCAACGCCTACGGCAAGGACCGCCAGCGGATCACCGAGAACCCGAACGATCCCGAGGTCGCCGAACGGCTGAGCCGCGCGATGATCGAGGTCGGCGCGATCATCGACTACGCCGCCTCCTTCGGCACGCTCGTGCTCACGCGGGCGTATGCCGACTGGTCTTCGCCGGTCAACGCCGAGTACCGCTCCCAGCTCGTGGCGCGCGCGGTCGACCTCGTGCAGCTGTTCCCGGCCGCGGCGTACGCCAAGAACGGCGCCGACATCCGCCTCGCCGTGGATGCCGTCGAGGACATGTTCCGCCTCCCCGACCTCACGCACGTCGTGATCGTGGCCGGCGACAGCGACTACGTGCCGCTCGCGCAGCGCTGCAAGCGTCTCGGGCGCTACGTGATCGGCGTCGGCGTCGCCGGCTCGACCGCCAAGTCCCTGGCCGCGGCGTGCGACGAGTTCGAGGCGTACGACTCGCTGCCCGGCGTCGTGCGTCCGACGAAGCCCGCACCGGCGGTCGCCGCGCCGGTCGCGGAAGCCGTCGAGCCCGTCGCCGAAGCCCCGGCAGACGCGCCCAAGGCGAAGGCGCCGCGCAGGGCCAAGTCCAAGGCGGCGGCGGCCAAGGTCGAGGAGCCCAAGGTCGACGAGCAGGGCGAGGCGACGCAGCTGCTCGAGCGCGCGCTGCGCCTCGGGCACGACAAGACCGACGCCGACGAGTGGCTGCACAGCTCGGCGGTCAAGACGCACATGCGCCGGATGGATCCGTCGTTCAGCGAGAAGGCTCTCGGCTACCGGTCGTTCTCGGACTTCCTCAAGTCCCGCGACGACATCGCGGAACTCGAGGAGACCGGACACGAGCGCCTGGTGAAGCTCCGCGAGCAGTAGGAGCCCTCCGCCGCCGTGCTCAGAGCGTGGCGGCGAAGGGGTCGAAAGCGGCGTCGAGCGCGCCGATCTGATCGAGCGTGCTCTCGACGGCGACGAACGTGCGGGACTCCGCGGCCTCCTCGATCGACAGGAGCGTGTCGAGCACGTGGTAGCCGAACTCGCCCGTCGCGACGTGTGCGCGACCGGCCGCGATCGAGCGCGCCATGTCGAGGAGCCCGACTCCGCGGCCCGCGAGCACCCCTTCCTGGACGACGTCGACGATCTCCTGATCGACGAGCTCCTGCCCGAGCCGGAGCGGCCGGGTGATCGAGATCGCGCCGCCGAAGGTGTTCGGGTCGGGGATCACGATCGTGCCCTCGGTGCCGGTGATCTCGACGATCCCCGTGCGCAGCAGCGGCGAATCGGTGCTGTAGATGCTCTGCGCCTGTCCGCCCTGCTCGAAGTCGATCAGCACGCTCAGCGTCGACGGGATCTCGACCGGGAACTCCTGCCCGGCGAGCTCGCCGACCTGCACGCGACGGGTGGACGTGCCCTGCAGACCGAGCGCGGCGACGGCCGCGACCGGACCGAACACGTGCACGAGCGTGGAGACGTAGTACGGCCCCATGTCGAGCAGAGGTCCTCCGCCCTTGGCGTAGAGGAACGCCGGGTTCGGGTGGAAGATCTCCGGGCCCTGCCACTGGAAGGTGGTCTGCGCGAACAGCGGACGGCCGATGTCGCCGCGCGCGATCGCGCGCTTCGCGGTCTGCACCCCCGGGCCGAGCACGGTGTCCGGCGCGACGCCGACGCGGAGGCCCGCGGCATCCGCCTTCTCCAGCAGACCGCGGGACTCCTCGCGGCTCACGCCGATCGGCTTCTCGGTCCAGACGTGCTTGCCCGCGGCGATGATCGCCTCGGAGACCTCGACGTGCACCGCCGGGATCGTCAGGTTCACGACGATGTCGATCTCGGGGTCGTTCAGGACGGCGTCGACGCCGCCCGAGCGAGGCACCCCGTACTTCTCCGCCTGCGCCTTCGCGCGCTCCGCGATCACATCGGCGATCGCGAGCACCCGGACGTCCGGGAAGGTGGTGAGGTTCGACAGGTACTGGTCGCTGATGTTCCCCGCGCCGATGATCCCGACCCCGACGGGGCCGTTGCCCACCGCCATCAGCCGGCCACCTTCTCGTCGAGGTAGACCCGGCTGCGCTCGATGGCGTCGAACAGGTCTCCGTCGTAGTGGTCGAACTCGACGATCGCGAGCTCGAGGGCGGATGCCGCGGCGATGGCCTCGACCAGGGGAACAGTCCCCTCGCCCGCGGCCACCTGATCGGCCGGCGGATAGGTGTTCGCGAGGGCGGGATCGAGCGTGCCGTCCTTGGCGTGCACGGCGATCACACGGCTGCCCAGACGCTCGAGCAGCGCGACGGGGTCGACGCCGCCGCGGGCGACCCAGTACAGGTCGACCTCGAGCACGACGCGGTCGTCGAGCAGGCCCGCGAGCACCTCGAGGCCCGTGACGCCGTCGAACACGGCCTCCAGCTCGTGCGCGTGGTTGTGGTAGCCGACGCGCACGCCGACCGTGGCGCCGACGGCTGCGGCCTCGTTGAGCAGACGGGCGGTCTCCTCGATCTGCGCGACCGACTCCCAGCGTGCCGGCTCCGTGTAGGGGTCGATGACCGTGGTCATGCCGAGCACCTTCGCCGCCGCGAACACCTCAGCGGGCGAGGGCACGGGCACCGTCGTGCCGCTGCCGTCGGGGTTCACGAAGGACTGCGAGGCGAGGAACGCGTGACCGGAGGGGGCGGTGAGCCCGGCCGCCGTGAGCGCGTCCGCGAGCGGTGCGGCGCGACGGACGAAGTCGTACGGCTCGACCGCCGTGAACCCGCGCGCGGCGACCGCGGCGAGCGATCCCTCGAGGTCGGCGTCCAGCTGCTCCTTGATGGTGAACAGCTGGAGGGAGGTCTGAATCGTCATCGGTCTTGCTCCTTCGGTCGTCGGTGACGTGCGGGTGCGCGACCCGATGTCAGCACGCTATCACCAAATACCTCCACGCGGAAGTTTTCATTCGCTAGACTCCGGACATGCCCGACGATGACGAGCGCCCACGCCAGCGCGGCGCCTATGCCAAGGGGATAGCGCGCCGGCAGGAGATCCTCGACCGTGCGATCGAGGTCTTCGCCGAGCGGGGCGCCGACCGCACGAGCCTCCGCGCGATCGCCCGCGAGGTCGGGGTGACGCACGCCGCCCTGACCCACTACTTCGGCTCGCTCGAGGAACTCCTCGTCGCCGTCTACCAGGAGAGCAACTCGCCGGCGCACCGGCACGAGGTCGTCCCCGAGGACGCCACGCCCGTCGAGCGGATGATCGAATCGGCGCGCACCAACCGCGAGGTGCCGGGGCTCGTGCAGCTCTATTCGACCCTGGTCGCCTCGGCGCTGGAGAACGGCCATCCGGTGGCGCGCGACTTCGCCACCGCCAGGTTCGCCGAGCTCCGCACCCGCCTCGCCGACGAGATCCGTCAGCAGCAGGAACGGGGGCGCCTGCGTCGCGATGCCGATCCGGATGCCGTCGCCGCACTCGTCGTGGCCGCCTCCGACGGCCTGCAGACGCAGTGGCTCCTCGACGAGACGGCCCCGCAGCACGAAGCGCTGACGCTCCTGGATCGGCTGCTCCGGCCTGCGGGCTAGGCTCGGAGCGTGACACCCGAGCCGCGATCCCCGTACGCGAGAGCACTCGGCGAGCGGCTCGATGATCTGCACCCGCGGCTGCGCACGTACTTCCAGGCGATCCCCGACGGCTCGGTCGGCGTCGGCGACGGAGTCTTCGACCGCGTCGGCACCCCGCGGCGCTGGCTGTGGCCGATCCTGCGGATGCTCGAGCGCCGCGGCGTCGTCGCGGCGTGCTGGGAGCGGGACGTGCCGTTCCGCGTCGAGAATCGCACCATCGCGTCCCGCGCGATCGGCGAGCGCACCTTCCACCTGAGGCGCGGCACGTGGGTCATGCGCGACGCGGTGACCCTCACCCGACACGGCCGGGTGGTCGACGAGCTCGGCGAGCCGGGCGTGGTCGCGGCCTGTTTCGACCTCGCGACGCGCGACGGGGCGCTGGAGCTCACGAGTCGCGCTGTCGGGTTCCGCCTCGGGCGCGTGCGTGTGCGGGTTCCGCGGCTCCTCTCCCCCGTCGTCCGCCTCACCGAGACCTTCGACGACGCCGTCGACCGCCAGCGGGTGAGCGTGACCATCGACGCGCCGATCATCGGTCGCGTCTACGAGTACCGCGGCAGCTTCCGCTACCGCATCGAGAGCAGCGCACGCGAGGAGTCCACGACATGAGCGCAAGCAAGGTCGTCATCGGCGGTTCCACCGGATTCATGGGCAGCTTCCTGATCCCGCGTCTGAAGGCCGACGGCCGCGAGGTCGTCACCGTCTCGCGCTCGGGCGCCGACGTGCATTGGGGAGATCAGGCTGCGATCGACCGTGCGGTCGACGGCGCCACTCTGGTGATCGGTCTCGCCGGCAAGAGCGTCAACTGCCGGTACACGCCCGAGAACCGTGCCGAGATCTTCCGCTCGCGCCTCGACACCACGGCCTCGTTGAGCACCGCGATCGCGAGAGCGGACGACCCTCCCGCCCTGTGGGTCAACTCGTCGACGGCGACGATCTACCGGCACGCGGAGGATCGGCCGATGACCGAGTCGACCGGCGAGATCGGCTCGGGCTTCTCCGTCGAGGTCGCGAAGGCATGGGAGCAGGCGCTGTTCGCCGACGATCTGCCCGGCACCCGCCGTGTGGCGCTGCGCAGCGCGATCGTGCTCGGTCACGGCGGCGTGCTCGATCCGCTGAAGAATCTCGCCCGCCTCGGGCTCGGCGGCGCCCAGCACGACGGACGCTGGCCGGTGGGCAGGGCGCGTCGTGCCGCCGGCACCGGGCACTTCCCCGGCGCCCGCCGAGGCCGCCAGCGCTTCAGCTGGGTGCATGTCGAGGACGTCGCGCGCATCATCGACTTCCTCGAGCAGACGCCGGAGCTCGAGGGACCGGTCAACGCGGCGGCCCCGAACCCGGTCGACAACGCCGCATTCATGGCGACCGTGCGCCGCGTGCTCGGCGCACGTGTCGGTCTGCCGATGCCGCGGTGGATGCTGGAGATCGGTGCGATCGGCATGCGCACGGAGACGGAGCTGATCCTCAAGAGCCGGTGGGTGCTCCCCGAGAAGCTCACCGCAGCGGGCTTCGAATTCCGCTACCCGACGCTGGAGGCGGCAGTCCGCGAGGCGTTCGATCTCGAGATCGCGGGTTAGGCGGCCGGCCCGGCAGCTGCGTCGCCGCCGTCCTGTCGCCGCCGCTCGATCTCGTCGCGGAGCCGCCATTCCTCGATCTCCCGGTCGAGGTCGGCGATCTGCTGCTCGGTCGTCCGAACATCCACCGGAGGCGCCGGACGCACGTCGACCGGTCCCCGGGGCCGCTCCGCACGCCGCATCCGCGGCATCGAGATGCCGGACTCACCGTACTCGCGGCCGATCGCGAACCAGAGCCCGCTGCCGATCAGCGGGAGCAGGATCACGATGATGATCCACACCATCTTCGGCAGGTGCTTCACCTGGGAGTCGTCACGCGTGATGATGTCGATCAGCGCGCCGATCATCAGGGCGATGACGAGGAGCGAGAACAGGAACGGCATGAGTTCAGGGTAGACGACGGCGGAATCCGCCGCTCGGGTTATGGGAGCAGGTGACCGGCGGCACGGAACAGCTCGTACCACTCGGCGCGGGTGAGCTCGACGTCTGCCCCCGCGGCCGCATCCCGCACGCGCTGCGGTGTCGTCGTGCCGAGCACGACCTGCATGTGGGCGGGGTGCCGCGTGATCCAGGCGGTCGCGATCGCGATCGGCGTGACGCCGTACGATGCGGCCAGCCGGTCGATGACGACGTTGAGCTCGGCGTACTCGGGATTGCCGAGGAACACACCGGTGAAGAATCCGCCCTGGAACGGCGACCAGGCCTGGATGGTGATGCCATTGATGCGGCAGTACTCGACGATGCCGCCGCCGTCGCGGACGACGCTCTGCTCCTCACCGGCCATGTTCATCGCCACGGGCTGCGCGAGGATCGGCGCGTGCGTGATCGACAGCTGCAGCTGATTCGCGATCAGCGGCTGACGCACGGCCGTGCGCAGCAGGTCGATCTGCCGAGGCGTGTGGTTCGACACCCCGAACGCGCGCACCTTGCCTGCGGCCTCGAGCTCGTCGAAGGCGCGCGCCACTTCTTCCGGCTCCACAAGGGCGTCGGGACGGTGCAGCAGGAGAACGTCGATGCGGTCGGTGCGCAGGGCGGAGAGCGAGCCGTCGACCTGGGCGACGATGTGCTCGTAGGAGAAGTCGAACATCCCCTCCTTCGGCACGATGCCGCACTTGGTCTGCAGCACGATCTCGTCGCGCTCGGCGGCGCTCAGCTGCAGCGCGTCCGCGAAGCGGGATTCGCAGTGATGCATGCTGCCGCCGTAGATGTCGGCGTGATCGAAGAAGTCGATGCCGGAGTCGCGCGCGGCGGCGTAGAGATCGCGGATGTGGGCGTCGTCCTTGTCGTCGATGCGCATCATTCCCGCGACGACGGCGGGGGCGGTGGCGGATCCGAACGGCACTGTCTTCATGCCGACCACGCTACCGCGCCTCAGCGGCCGGTCGGCCTGGCGCTCGGCGTCAGCGCACTGACGGGAACGCCCAGGGCCGCGGCGATGTTGGCCAGATCGACCATCGTGAAGTCCTCGTGCTCCTCGAGCTTCGAGACGAGGTCATCGCAGTCGAGACCCGACCGGAAAGACACCCATCGCACCGAGCGATCGGACCGCCGGATCTCGGTCACGATCGCGGACGCCACCAAATGACGCTCATTCGTCCCCATCCGTCGACAGTAGCTCCTTGCATGCGGTCGATCAAGCGCCGAATGAGCCAATATGACGGCATACTGGCTTCACACCGGTGCTATGGTGAGCCAGATGGAGACACCTGCCGACCACTTCAACGCGGCTGTCGGCCGCCAGCTGCGCGCGGAGATCGCCGCATCCCGGAGCAGCATCGCTGCGATGGCGCGGACCATCGGCATCGCCCGCAGCGCCCTCGACAACTACGTCACCGGCAAGCGGGCCATCCCCGTTCCCGTCGTCTATTCGGTCTGCGCGGCTCTGGATCTCGAGCCCCATGTGCTGCTCTCCCGCGCCGAGGAGCGACTCCGCGACGACGACGGGACGCCTGTCGCCCGCGTCAGCATGCTCCGTCGAACCCCCGATGTCGCAGGGCAACGCGAAGATATCCCCGAGGTCGCGTTCGAATCGCGCCTCCGGCACGACGCCGACACGGACGACCTCTACGAATAGGGGAATCATGCACATGCTCCTCCGCCTCGCCGAGGAGCACGGCGTGCGCATCGTCGAGCGCCCCGGACGCACGCGCGGGGGCTTCGAACCGTCTTCGCGCACCATACGCCTCGCGCCCGGCATGAGCGCGCGCACGACCCGCAGCGTCCTCGCGCACGAACTGGGTCACGTCATCCTCGGGCACGTCCCCTCCACGGTGCCGGCAGTCCGTCGCCAGCAGGAGCGCCAGGCCGACGAGTGGGCGGCGTGCCGGCTGATCACGGCCTCGGCCTACGCGCAGGCCGAAGACGCGCGCGGGCCGCACCTGGCGAGCCTCGCCTTCGAGCTCGACGTGACGATCGAGCTCATCCTCGCCTACCAGCGTCGGCTCCGGCGGATCGGTGAGAACGACCTGCGGTTCACGGCGGCGTGACGACATCGTCCGCTGATTGAATGGCTGCATGGCTTTTCTCGTCTCACCCGCGCCCGTCACCCTGACGGGCGAGCTCGTCGAACTCCGCCCGCTCGACCGCTCTCACGTCGACGGTCTGGTCGATGCCGTGGAGGAGGGCGATCTGTGGAAGACAGCGTGGTACACCTCGGTCCCGGCGCCCGACGGCGTCGCCGCAGAGGTCGGCCGACGCCTCTCGCTGATCGACAAGGGCGAGATGCTGCCGTTCACCGCTTTCGACGCCTCGGGGCGCATCCTCGGGCTGACCTCGTACTACGACATCGTCGCCGACGTGCCGCGGCTGCACATCGGATACACCTGGAACCGCCCGTCCGCGCACGGCACGGGCACGAACGCGGAGTCGAAGCTGCTGCTGCTGCGACACGCCTTCGAGACTCTCGGGGTGTTCCGCGTGGGTTTGACGACGCAGTGGGTGAACTTCCAGTCGCGGGCGGCGATCGAGCGTCTCGGCGCCAAGCAGGACGGCGTGATGCGCGCCATGAGCCGCTACCGCAACGGTGCGCTGCGCGACAGCGTGGAGTTCTCGATCATCGAGCCGGAGTGGCCCGCGGTGAAGGCCAATCTCGAGGCGCGGCTCGCTCGGCGGCGTTGACGCCGCCGGCGATCACTCGGTCGGGCTGCCCGACCAGTTGTCCTTGCGACGGGTGGCCGAGCCGCGCTGGCGCATCATGAAGGCCAGCGAGAGGCTGGTGAGGAGAAGGCCGGCGATGAAGACGATCGCCTGGAAGTCCTCGAGCGACTGCGCGAGAGCCATCACCCAGATGCCTCCGAGGAAGAGGATCAGGAAGAAGATGAAGCTGAGGATCACGGGATCTCCTGTCGTTGCGGCCGTCTTCTAGAGTACCGGTGCCGGCTGCGACTAGCGCACAGCGCGAGCGGAGGAAACCCCCTGGGCCGGGCCC
>NZ_SSDJ01000004.1 GCF_004794465.1 Microbacterium sp. K24
GTAGACGCCCAGCGAGTTGATGCCGAAGAGCACGCCCGTCACGAGGAGCACCATGAGGAAGCCGAGGCCGCTGACGCCGATCCACGATGTGAGCGGAGCGAGACGAAGGGTCTCGCACCTCCGGCCGCCTCAGCCGAACACGCCCTCCGGCAGCAGTCCGCGTTCCACCAGCGCGTCCCAGAGCGCTTCGTCGACGTCGGCCTCGAGGCGCGCGATCCCTTCCGCGACCTGGTTGCCGTCGCGGCATCCGAGCACCACGGATGAAACCGCCGGATGCCGCAGGCTGAACTGCATGGCCGCCGTCGGCAGGTCGGTGTCGAACTCCTCGCAGACGCCGGCGATCGCGTTCGCCCGTGCGATCAGCTCGGCGGGCGCCTGCACGTAGTCATAGGTCGCATCCGCCGCGACGCGGGGCCGCGCGAGCAGCCCGGAGTTGTAGACGCCGACGTTCACGATGCCCACGCCGTGCGCGAGCGCGGCGGGAAGCAGATCGGCGAGGGCGGGCTGCTCGAGCAGCGTGTACCGCCCGGCGAGCATGACGACGTCGATGTCGGTCTCGCGGACGAAGCGCGCCGGCAGGGCGGACTGGTTCATGCCGACGCCGATCGCCGCGACCACGCCCTGGTCGCGCAGCTCGATGAGCGCGCCGATGCCCTCGGTGGAGGCCTGGTCCCAGTGATCGTCGGGGTCGTGCAGGTAGACGATGTCGAGGCGGTCGACGCCCAGACGCTCCATGCTCGCCTCGACACCGCGCAGGATCGCGTCGCGCGAGAAGTCGAACTCCCGGCGGAAGGCGGCCGGCACGGCGAACCCGCCGTCGTCGAGCTGCCCTTCGGCGTGCGGCTGCGGCACCAGCGTGCGTCCGGCTTTGGTCGACAGCACGTATTCGTCGCGGGGGCGGTCGGCGAGCAGCTGGCCGAGGCGCTGTTCCGAGTACCCGAGGCCGTAGTGCGGGGCGGTGTCGAAGAGCCGCGACCCGAGGTTCCAGGCGGTGTCGACGGCCGAGCGCGCCTGCTCGTCGGTGGTCACCCGGCCGAGGTTCCCGAGCTGGGCGCCGCCGAGGCCGAAGCGGGTGAGGGGTGTTCCGGTGCGGAGCCGGGCCACCGGCATCCGCTCTGATCGCTCATGGTCGTGCACGCTCCCACGGTATCCAAACATATGACGAATTACCAATACTGCTCGCAACCCGGTCTCGCGGTTTCGCCGCCACGGGGGAGAATGGGGGGTGATGCTTCCCTCGCCGCACGCCCAGCACGCGGCTCCGCGCTCTCCGATCCGCGGTCCCGCCCTGCCGCTCGGTGTCGCCGTCACCGCGATCGGCATGCTGTTCTCGATCGCGTCCGCACCGGTGGTGACGTCGGCCGCGCCCGAGACGATGCCGGAGCCGGTCGCGGTCGTGCAGGTGCCGACGGTCAAGGTCGGAGCGACCGTCGCCGCCGACCCGTGCGCCGAGCCCTCCGTGCTCGCGGCGCTGTCGAGCGGCGACGACGCGGGGGCGATCGCGGGCTTCGGCGGGGGAGAGAACTTCCGCGCCGCCGTGGTCGCCGGAAACGCGCCGTGCATCTCACTGAGTGATCCGGCACGTCTGTGGGTCGTGGTGAACAAGACTCTTCCCCTGAATCCGCCCGAGTACGAGCCGGCGGGGCTGGATGCGGTTCCGCTGCAGATGACGACGCGGTCCGGGCTCGTGCGCTCCGATGTCGCCGCCGCGGTAGGGCAGATGGCGGACGCGGCGGCGGCGGCCGGCGTCGGTCGGATCGGCGCGAACAACGGCTACCGCTCGTACGGTCTGCAGGTGACGACGTACGACGCGCATGTCCGCGCGCAGGGACAGGAAGATGCGGATGCCGGGTCGGCGAGGCCCGGATTCAGCGAGCATCAGACGGGTCTCGCGCTCGACGTGGTCGCGTGTGACGCGGCGTGCGGCGGTCTCGACGGCTTCGGCGGAACCGGGCAGAGCGACTGGGTCGCGGCGAACGCGTGGGCGTACGGGTTCATCGTGCGCTACGAGGAGGTCGGCACTCCGGTGACCGGTTACGCACCGGAGCCGTGGCACCTGCGGTACGTCGGCGTGGATCTCGCCGCCGCGTACCACGCCGGGGGATACCACACGCTCGAGGAGTTCTTCGGGTTGCCCGCGGCGCCCGACTACGCGCCCTGAGCGCGGCGGAGGGAGTGCTTTGCGGCATCCCACAACGACGGTACCCAGTGTCACGTTCTGTGGGATGCATTCTCACAATGGACTGTTTCGTGTCGGCATCCGGACATAGAATCGCCGGAGCAATGAGGCACGACACGTTCAGGAGGATCGCATGGAACGCGACATCTACGAAGAGGATCACGAGGCATTCCGCGACCTCGTCAAGGATTTCGTCAAGCGCTACGTCACCAACGCGACGATCGAGAAGTGGAACGCCGACGGAGAAGTCGACCGGGCCACGATGCTCGCCGCGGGTGAGGCCGGGATCATCGGCCTGTCGGTCCCCGAGGAGTTCGGCGGCGCCGGCATGCTGCAGGACTACCGGTTCCGTGCGGTCGTGAACGAAGAGGTCATCGCGGCCGGGGCGGGTTCGCTCGCCGGTGCGTTCGGCATCCAGGACGACCTGGCCGTGCCGTACCTCGTGCACATGGGCACGCAGGAGCAGAAGGAGAAATGGCTGCCCCGTATGGCCACCGGTGAGGTCGTCGGCGCACTCGCCATGACCGAGCCCGGCGCAGGGTCAGACCTCCGCGGCATCAAGACCACCGCGAAGAAAGTCGACGGCGGATACATCGTCAACGGCGCCAAGACGTTCATCTCCTCGGGTGCGACGGCCGACCTCGTCGTCACGTTCGTGAAGACCGGCGAGGGCAACCGTCCCGACGCGTTCAGCCTCGTGCTGATCGAGAACGGCATGGAGGGCTTCGACCACGGCAAGAAGCTGCACAAGATGGGCTTCCAGGGTCACGACACGGCCGAGCTGTCGTTCAGCGACGTGTTCGTGCCCGAAGAGAACCTCATCGGCGGGGTCGAGGGCAAGGGCTTCGTGCAGCTCATGATGAACCTGCCGCTCGAGCGTCTGTCGATCGGCGTCGCCGGTGCGGCTGCCGCTCAGGCCGCGCTCGACTGGACCGTCGCCTACACGAAGGACCGCGAAGCGTTCGGCGAGCGGATCATCGACTTCCAGAACACCCGCTTCACCATCGCCGACATGGCCACCACCGTCGACGCGCTCTGGGCCTACATCGACCGCGCGCTGCTCGCGTACTCGAAGGGCAAGCTCTCGGCCGAAGAGGCCGCGAAGGTCAAGTTCTGGGCGACCGAGCGCGAGTGGGAGGTGCTCGACGCCGGCGTGCAGCTGCACGGAGGCTACGGGTACATCACCGAGTACCCGATCGCCCGCGCATTCCTCGACGCGAGGGTGCACCGCATCTACGGCGGCACCAACGAGATCATGCGCGAGATCGTCGGA
>NZ_SSDJ01000112.1 GCF_004794465.1 Microbacterium sp. K24
GCCCGCTGCGACGGGATGGCGGAAGAAGGAGGGGCGCCGGCAGTTCGTGCCGGCGACCATCGATCGCGCCGACCCGGCCGGTTGGACGGTGCGGCCGACCGCAGCCGGAGGTCCAGGCTCGCACCTGGCGGCCGGGCTGGCGCGTGCCGAGGCGTATGCGATCGTGCCGGAGGACGTCGCGACGGTGAACGACGGAGACCTCGTCGACGTCGCACTGCTCTCATGACGCCGGGAGGAACAGCCGCGATCGTGCTCGCCGGCGGCCGGGCATCCCGCTTGGGCGGCGCCGACAAGCCGCAGCTCGTCGTCGACGGCGCGACCCTGCTCGACCACGCGGTGCGCGCCGTGTCGTGGTGCGACCCGATCGTCGTGATCGGCCCGCCCGCGCACGTCCGCGGCGATGTGACCTGGGCCCGGGAGAATCCCCCGTTCGGCGGACCGGTCGCGGCGATCGCCGCGGGGCTCGCCCACGTCGACGGCGACGAGGTCTGCATCCTCGCCGCCGACATCCCCCGCGCGGTCGACGCGGTCGCCCAGCTGCGCCGGCATCCCTCCGGCGACGCCGACGGGGTGTGCCTCACCGACGAGACCGGTGCTCCGCAGTGGCTCGTCGGCCGCTACCGCACGGCGGCGCTGCGCGAGGCGCTCGAATCCCTGCCCGATGCCGGACGCGACGCGTCTATCCGCTCGCTCGTCGCGGGCCTGCGCCTCGACCTCGTGGATGCGGGTGGCCTGGCGGCGGATGTCGACACGTGGGACGATCTGGAACGTGCGAGAGCGCGCCCCGCCACAGCGGGAAGACCCGTCGACCAGGAGGACACATGACAGACAAGCCGCAGCATCTCCCCGTCGACGCCCTCGACGACTGGACAGCGGCGGCGTGCGACCGGCTCGACCTGGATCGCTCCGACGTCGATGTGGCTCTGATCCTGGACCTCGCCCGCGACGTCGCGCACGGCGTGGCGCGGCCCGC
>NZ_SSDJ01000113.1 GCF_004794465.1 Microbacterium sp. K24
GACGTCACCTGCTGATGGCCAGAAGCCTGCGGCACCCGTGATGGTCTACAACTCCGACGGCACGGGCGGGATCGGATCGGTGCTGCCCGGCGGCGTGCCCCGAGACGTGCACCTTCGCGTTCGCCTTGTGCACGACGTTCGCGCCGAGCTTGTAGCCGACGGTCGTGAGCAGTCAGGTCGTAGCGGAAGTGTTCATGCGGACGGACGTCATCGACGCCACCGCGCCGACGGCCACCGTCAAGGAAGGGGCGTCGTTCACGGTGGGGTCCGCGGGA
>NZ_SSDJ01000114.1 GCF_004794465.1 Microbacterium sp. K24
AGCCTCTCCCGCCTGCTGATCCTCGGCGCGCGCCACGGCGACGAGCTGGAGCTCTCCGCGCACGGCGCCGACGCCGAGGGCGCGCTGGACCGGGTCGCCGCGCTGTTCGACGACGGATTCGGCGAGGGGACGGATGCCGCGGTGCCGCAGTCCGCGCCCGCGCCCGCACCTGTCGAGGAGTCGCCCGCTCCCGCACCCGTCGCCGTCGGCTCCGGAGCCGTGCTCCGCGGGCGCGGCGTGAGTGCCGGAAAGGTCGCCGCACCGGTCGTGCATCTCGCACCGCCGCTCCCGGAGCCGGATGCGGCTGCGGTCATCGCTCCCGCGGACCGCCTCGACGAGGTCTCCGCCATCGAGTGGGCGGCGGTGGCCGTGGCGGATCAGCTGCGTTCCCGCACCGCACAGGCCACGGGCGAGGCGAGAGCGATCCTCGATGCGTCGCGCCTGCTCGCCTCCGACCCGGAGCTCGTCGCCGATGCCACGGCTCTCGTGCAGGCGAAGGGACGCAGCGCCGCCCGAGCAGTGTGGGAGGCCGCCGCCGTCCACGAGAAGGGTCTCGCGGCGCTCGGCGGACGCATGGCCGAGCGCGTCGCCGACATCCGCGACGTGCGCGACCGGATCATCGCCGAGATCCTCGAGGTCGACATGCCCGGCGTGCCCGAGCGCGACGAGCCGTTCGTTCTCGTCGCGGCGGATCTCGCCCCCGCCGATACGGCGTCGCTGGAGAGCGGTCGGTGCGTGGGTATCGTGACCGAACAGGGCGGGCCGACGTCGCACACCGCGATCATCGCGCGATCGCTCGGTCTGCCCGCGGTCGTGGGCGTCACCGGCGTGACGGGAGTGGCCGACGGTGCGATGCTCCTCGTCGACGGCGACCATGGCACGGTCGAGGTCGATCCGCCGGAGGAGCGCGTGGTCGCGGCGAGGGCCGCGGCGATCGTGGTCCCGTTCGACGGCACCGGATCGCTCGCGGACGGTCACCGGGTGCCCCTGTTGGCGAATGTCGGCGGGGCGGCTGATGCGGCGACGGCTGCCACCGCGCGCGCCGAGGGGGTCGGGCTCTTCCGCACCGAGTTCTGCTTCCTCGACAGGGCGGATGCTCCGAGCATCGACGAGCAGGTCGCGGCCTACTGCGGCGTGCTCGCCGCGTTCCCCGGACGGAAGGTCGTCGTCCGCACGCTCGACGCCGGCAGTGACAAGCCGCTGCCGTTCGCGAACGCCGATCACGAGGACAACCCCGCGCTCGGTGTGCGCGGACTCCGCATCGCCCGCCGGTCGCCGCAGCTTCTCGACGACCAGCTGCGGGCACTCGCGCTCGCAGCGAGAGCGGAGCAGGCGCAGGTGGAGGTCATGGCGCCGATGGTGTCGACCGTCGAGGAAGCGCGCGACTTCGCGGAACGTTGCCGTGCCGCCGGCCTCGAGCGTGTCGGGATCATGATCGAGACGCCGTCGGCCGCACTCCTCGCCGCGGAGTTGTTCGAGGTCGTCGACTTCGTCAGCCTCGGCACGAACGACCTCGCCCAGTACACGCTGGCGGCGGACCGGCTGGTCAGTGAGCTCGGCGACCTGAACGATCCGTGGCAGCCGGCGGTGCTGCGTCTGATCGGGGCCGTCGGCGAGGCCGGTCGTGCGGCGGGGAAGCCGGTGGGTGTCTGCGGCGAGGCCGGGGGCGACCCGACCCTCGCGCCGGTGCTCGTCGGGCTCGGCGTCACGTCGCTGTCGATGACGTCGCGCTCTCTCGGCCGGGTCGCGGCTGCGCTCGCGGACGTCGACGAGGCGACCTGCCGACGCGCGGCGACCGCGATCCTGACGGCGGGAACGGTCGACGAGGCGCGGGCTGCGGCGAGAGCGGTCCTCGAGGGCGTATCGAGCCACTGAATCACGAAGCACGCCGGGGGACGTATGCAGCTCACGGCATGCGACTCGTATCATTCTGATCTCGACATGTACCCCGCTCTCCGGCGCCGTCCGCGAAAACCCTACGATCGCCTCAGGGGGCGTCGTTCGACGACGCATTTCATCACCGGAGGGCACCATGGCACGACCACGTTCGCGTTCCTACACCACGACCATCATCGGCGTCTTCGCCGTCGGCTCTCTTGTCGCGCTGTCAGCGTGCGCGCCGGAACCGGAGCCGAGTCCGACAGCGACGACGGCACCGGAGACTCCTGCGCCCGAGCCGTACGCCGGGCCGCTGACGTTCATCGGCGACGAGCTGGACTGGTTCCTGCCCACGGCCGTCGAGATCGCGGCCACCATTCCCGGAGCGGCCGATATCTCCGAGCCCTCGGCGTCGCTGATCCAGATCTCCGACGGATTCGGCGCGGAGCTTGCTCCTGAGATCTGCGTCATGTTCCTCACCGAGGCCTCGCTGGGGTCGATCGGCGCACGCACGATCACGTGGTCCAGCTCCGCTGGCGACACGCGACAGGGATCGTTCAAGGTCCTCCAGTTCGCTGACGAGACCCAGGCGCAGAACCGCATGGATGACTACGCGAATGCCGCCGCGGAGTGCACGGAGTTCACGCTGGACGGAGCGCCCTCGTCGTACGTGAGCACGGGCATCGATAAGGGAGACGGTATTCGTGCGATCGCCGGTGCCCTCGTGCTCGACTACGGCGGGGAGCAGGTCTACCGCTACTACTACGGCGTGGCATCGGTCGGCAATGTGCTCGTCGAGTTCTGGCACCCGTTCGCGGGCGACTCGACGATCGACACGGCGGCGGCGGCGCAGCTGCTCGGCGATGGAGCCCAGCAGGCCGCGAAGAAGCTCGTCGACGAGCTGACCGCGAATCCTCCGGTCGACCGTGAGACGCCCGAAGCCGATGCGGGCGCTCCCTGGAGCGGCTGGGAGATCGGGTTCGACGCCGTCGGCCCGCTGCAGCTCGGCGAGGAGATCGAGACGGTCGGCGCCGCGGTTCCCGGTGCCGAGGTCGTGAAACCCGAGGACGGGATCGGCGCGTGGAAGCTGAACAGCCCGGACGGGAGCGCCCAGCTCGAAGTCATGCCGCAGGAGGACGGCACCGCCGTCCTGAGCATCCTTGCGGGACGCATCGGCACCTACGGCCTGGACCCGGTCGATGGGTCGGTCCTTCCGCGCGCGGGCGGCGTCGGTGTGGGCGACCCGGTGACGAGCGCAATCACCGCCTTCCCGCAGGGAACCGCCGTGCGCATCGTGTCGGCGGGGCTCTACCAGTACGAGGTCTCGACGAGGGACGGGCGGGTTCTGCTCTTCCACACGGATCGCGAGGTCTCGGAAGCCGGTGCGACGATCATCGGCATCACCGCTGAGGACGCCACGCTCGGCCGCCCGTTCGTCTTCGCTCCGAGCGACTGATTCCCTCTGACTCGAGGTGGTGAGGGGCGCGGGGTCCGAGCCCCTCACCACCGATTCGGCGACAGGACTTCTTTACTAACCGATCGTTCAGTTAGTATGGGCGGGTCGGATGCCGCTGCGGCGGCATCCCCGCGACGAGGAGGTCGACGATGACAGAAGCGACGACGCAGGCGCCGGATGCCGTGCGCCCCAACCGCGCCATGATGGAGCGCGATCGCGCCGCGGCCTCGATGGGTCTCGTCGTCGAGCGCGACGATCCCGGCCATGCGGTGGTGTCGATGCTCGTGCGCGACGACATGACCAACGGCTTCCACATCACGCACGGCGGCTTCGTGTTCGCCCTCGCCGACACGGCCTTCGCCATCGCCTGCAACGAAGACGACCGCGTCACCGTCGCCGCCGGCGCCGACATCTCGTTCCTCAAGCCGACCGTCTCCGGCCAGACGCTGAGGGCCACCGCGCTGCGGCGTTCCCGCTCCGGTCGCTCCGGCATCTACGACGTGACCGTGACCGACGAACAGGGCGAGCCCGTCGCCGAGTTCCGCGGCCGCTCCCGCACCACCAGCCAGACGTTCTGATCGCACCGTGACGATGATGGAGACTCCCGTGTCGATGACGACCGCAACGCCTTCGCGCGTCCGCCCTCCCGCTCCCTCCGAACTCGACCCGGAAGAGCGGATGACCCGGGCGGAGATCGAGCAGCTGCAGCTGGAGCGACTGCAGCAGACCGTGCGCCACGCCTACGCGAACGTGCCGCTCTACACGCGCAAGTTCGACGACGCCGGAGTGCATCCCGATGACATCCGCACCCTTGCCGACGTGGAGAGGCTCCCGTTCACCACCAAGGCCGACCTGCGCGAGACCTATCCGTTCGGCATGTTCGCGGTGCCGATGGCCGACGTCGCGCGCATCCATGCCTCCAGCGGCACGACCGGGCGGCCGACCGTCGTCGGCTACACCAAGGGCGACCTCGACCGGTGGGGCTCGCTCGTCGCACGGTCGCTGCGGGCCAGCGGCATCCGCGCAGGCATGAAGGTGCACAACGCCTACGGGTATGGCCTGTTCACCGGCGGTCTCGGCGCCCATGCGGGCATCGAGGCGCTCGGAGCCACCGTCATCCCGATGTCAGGCGGCCAGACCGCGCGGCAGGTGCAGCTCATCTGCGACTTCGAACCCGACGCGATCCTCTGCACGCCCAGCTACCTGCTCACGATCGCCGACGCGATGGTCGCACAGGGCATCGACCCGCGCTCCACATCACTGAAGGTCGCGGTGCTCGGCGCCGAGCCGTGGACGAACGAGATGCGGCACGAGCTCGAGCAGCGCCTCGACATCGACGCGCTCGACATCTACGGCCTCAGCGAGGTCATGGGGCCGGGGGTCGGCAACGAGTGCCTCGAGACCAAGGATGGTCCGCACGTCTGGGAGGACCACTTCCTGCCGGAGGTCATCGACGGCGAGACCCTCGCCGCCCTGCCCGACGGCGACCTCGGCGAACTCGTGTTCACGTCGCTCACCAAGGAGGCGTTCCCGGTCATCCGGTACCGCACGCGCGACCTCACCCGCCTGCTGCCGGGGACCGCGCGCCCGGGCATGCGGCGGATGGAGAAGATCACCGGTCGCAACGACGACATGATCATCCTGCGCGGGGTGAACCTGTTCCCGACCCAGATCGAGGAGCTCGTGCTCGGCATCGAGCAGCTGACCCCGCACTTCATCCTCGAGCTGTCGAGGGACGGGCGGATGGACTCCCTGACCGTGCGGATCGAGCGGCACCCCGAGCTGTCCGTCGAGACCTGCCAGAGCGCCGCCGAGGTGCTGGCGAAGCGGATCAAGGTGCATGTCGGCTCGACGGTCGCCGTGCAGCTGGAGGAACCGGGTGCCCTGCCGCGGAGCGAGGGCAAGTACAAGCGGGTCTACGACCTGCGCTGATCCTGCCAGACTGTGGAGTGATGTCCGAGATGCAGAGCACGCGACGAGGTCGCCCCGGTTACGACCAGCAGGGCATCCTCGCCGTCGCCGTCGCGGCCTTCAACGAGCACGGATACGACGCCACGTCGATCGGCATGTTGGCCGAGCGCCTCGGGCTGTCGAAGTCGGCGATCTACCACCACTTCGCCTCGAAGGACGAGATGCTCGACCTCGCCCTCGATGCGGCGCTGAGCGGTCTCGAGGCCGTGGTCGAGGATCCGCTGCCCGTGTCCGGCGAGACCGGCCGGGGGAGTGCGGCCGATCGGCTGGAGCACGTCCTTCGCGGCGCCGTCCACGTGCTCGTCGATCAGCTGCCCGCGGTGACCCTGCTGCTCCGCGTGCGGGGGAACACCGAGGTCGAGCGTCGCGCCCTGATCCGCCGTCGAGACTTCGACCGCCGGATCACCGCGCTCGTCTCCGAGGCGCAGGCCGAAGGGGCGCTGCGTGCCGACATCGACGCCGCCGTCGTGGCGCGCCTCGCGTTCGGCATGATCAACTCGATCGTCGAGTGGTATCGACCGGGCGGACGCGAGGGCGCCGACCGGCTCGCCGACGACGTCGTCGCCATCGCCCTCGACGGTCTGCGCCGACGCGACGATCCCGGCGCCGACGTCACGGCTGTCTGACCGGACGCCGACACCGCGCGATCGCGTCTAGGCCGCCGCCTGCTCCTTCGCGACGAGGGTGAGGACGTCGTAGGTCGCGACGATGTCGTCGTTCTGGTTCTTGAGCACGGCATCCCACCGCACCTCGCCGTATTCGTCGGTCTCGCGCGGGGTGATCTGTTTCGCCGTCAGCTCGACGCGGATCTCGTCGCCGGGGGAGACCGGCGTCAGGAAGCGCAGGTTCTCGAGGCCCGAGTTCGCCAGGACCGGACCGGGCGCCGGGTCGACGAAGAGACCGGCGGCCCAGGAGACCAGCAGGTACCCGTGCGCGACGCGTCCGGGGAAGAACGGGTTCGCGGCGGCCGATGTCTCATCCATGTGCGCGTAGAACGTGTCGCCGGTGAACGCCGCGAACGTCTCGATGTCGTCGAGTGTGACGGTGCGGGAACCGCTGGCGACCTGATCGCCGATGTGCAGTTCGGCCAGCGACTTGCGGAACGGGTGCACCGCGCCGCTCTCCTGGTACGGACGCGCGATCGAACCCTGATGCCAGACGCCCGTGAGGGCCGTCATCATCTCGGGGGAGCCCTGCACGGCCGTGCGCTGCATGTGGTGCAGCACCGCGCGGATGCCGCCGAGCTCCTCGCCGCCACCCGCACGGCCGGGACCGCCGTGCACGAGGTTCGGCAGCGGTGAGCCGTGGCCGGTCGAGCTGCGGGCGTCGTCGCGATCGAGGAAGAGCAGACGTCCGTTGAAGGCGGCCATGCCCGTGGCGAGGGCGACGGCGACCTCGGGATCGTGCGTGGCGACGCTGGTCACCAGCGATCCGCCTCCGCGGGCGACCAGCGCACTCGCCTGGTCGAGGGAGCCGTAGCCGATGATGCTCGCCACCGGCCCGAACGCCTCGACCTCGTTGACGGCAGGACTCTCGGGATCGGGGAAGCGCAGCAGCATCGGCGCCACGAACGCGCCGTCGGGCGCGGGGCCGTCGCTGCCGTCGCCGTGTCGCACGTCGGGAGCGTCGGTCGAGCCGATCACGAGCTCGCCGCCTCCGGCCTGCAGGCGCGCGACCTGCCGCAGCACCTCGTCGCGCTGCTCGATCGAGGCCAGCGGCCCCATCGTGACGCCCTCCACGCGCGGGTCGCCGAGGACCACACGCTGCGACAGCCGGGCGCGCACGGCGCCGATCACGTCGTCGACGACGGCATCCGGCACGATCGCGCGGCGGATGGCCGTGCACTTCTGCCCGGCCTTGGTCGTCATCTCCGCGACGAGCTGCTTGACGTAGGCGTCGAACTCGGGGGTGCCGCTGACGGCATCCGTCCCGAGGATCGAGGCGTTGATGGAGTCGGTCTCGCTGGTGAAGCGCACGCCTCCGGTCTGCACGGAGTCGTGCGCCCGCAGGCGCTCCGCCGTCGATGCCGAGCCGGTGAACGCGACGAGATCGCCGAGGCGCAGCTCGTCGAAGAGGCCGGGCACGCTGCCGGAGACGAGCTGCAGCGAGCCCTCGGGGAGGAGGCCGGACTCGACCATCACGCGGACCATCGCCTCGGCGAGGTAGCCGGTGGGGGTCGCGGGTTTCACGACGGTCGGCACCCCGGCGAGGAACGCGGGCGCGAACTTCTCGAGCGAACCCCAGACCGGGAAGTTGAAGGCGTTGATCTGCACTGCGACTCCGGGAAGCCGGGTGTAGATGTGGCGGCCGAGGAACGAGCCGTCCTTGGACAGGTTCTCGACTGCCCCGTCGACGTACACCTTGGCGTTCGGCAGCTCGCGCCGGCCCTTGCTCGAGTAGGCGAAGAGCACGCCGATGCCGCCGTCGATGTCGACCCACGAGTCCTGGGCCGTGGCGCCGGTGCGGCTCGAGATCTCATAGAGCTCCGCCTTGCGCTCGGTGAGGGCGAGGGCGAGCTGCTTGAGGCGCACGGCGCGCTGGTGGAAGGTCAGCTCGCCGAGCGACGCCTGTCCCGCGCTCCGCGCATAGGCGAGGGCGCCACCGAGGTCGATGCCGGCGGTCGAGACACGGGCGACGACCTCTCCCGTCGAGGCGTCGCGCACCTCGGCGGCATCCGCACCCGGATCAGGCGTCCACCAGGCCCCCTGGAGGTAGCTGGGGAGGATCTCGGTCATGTCTGTTCCCTTCATGAGGCGTCCCATTCGTAGAAGCCGCGTCCGCTCTTGCGGCCGAGGTGTCCCTCGGCGACGAGGCGGCGCAGCAGCGCGGGCGGTGCGAAGCGCTCGCCGAGATTCGCGGCGAGATACTCGGCGATGCCGAGCCGCACGTCGAGTCCGACGATGTCGGTGAGCCGGAGCGGCCCGACCGGATGCTTGTAGCCCAAGGTCATGGCCGCGTCGATGTCTTCCGCAGACGCGACGCCGTCCTCGAGCATGCGGATCGCCTCGAGGCCGAGCGCCAGACCGAGGCGCGAGGAGGCGAAGCCGGGGGCGTCCGCCACGACGATCGGGGTCTTGCCGAGCGCCTGCACCCAGCCGCGCGCGGCGTCGACGAGCCCGGAGCCGGATGCCGCGCCCCGCACGATCTCGACGAGGGTGGAGGCAGGCACCGGGTTGAAGAAGTGCATGCCGAGGAAGCGGGCGGGATGCTCCAGCACGGCCGCGAGCTCATCGATTGAGATCGACGAGGTGTTCGAGGCCAGCACGGCATCCGGCGCGATCTGCGCTTCCACCCGGGTCAAGGCGTCGATCTTGAGGCCGAGCTCCTCGGGGACGGCTTCGACCACCAGCCCGCAGGGGGCGAACAGGGCCGCATCGACGCCGGTCTCGAATCGCGAGCGGTAGGCGTCGGCGGATTCCGTCGCCGTGCCCCGGCTGATCGAGGCGTCGACCGACTCGAGCACCCGGGCGGATGCCGCCGCGGCCGCCTCGCCGTCGCGCTCGACGACCGTGACGCGCGAGCCCGCGAGCAGGAACGCGTGCGCGATGCCGGCTCCCATGCGCCCGCCGCCGAGCACGCCGACCTGGGCGGGGGTGGTGGTCTCGGTCATCGGGTTCTCCGCTCCAGGAAGTCGGTCATCCGCCGGAACTTCTCCGGACTCTCGAACAGCTCGGCCTGCGCCTCCTGGTCGACGGCGGGGTGGCGGTCGCGGGGTGCGCGGAACACCCGCTTGGTCGCGATGATCGCGGCCGGATCGTTGTGCGCGATGCGGTCGGCGATCGCGTGCGCGGCGGGCAGCAGATCGGCGGACTCGTGGATCGCCGAGACGAGCCCGACGTCGAGCGCCTCCTCGGCCTTCACGGTGCGACCGGTGAGCAGCAGCTCGATCGCCCGGGCGTCGCCGACGATCTCCTTCAGGCGCCAGCTCGCGCCGGCGGCGGCGAGGATGCCGAGACCGGTCTCGGGGTTGCCCATCGCGAGCGACGGTGTGGCGATGCGGATGTCGGCGGCATACGCGAGTTCCGCGCCGCCGCCGAGGGCGTACCCGTCGATCGCGGCGATGACCGGCATCGGCAGCTCGGAGAGCCGCACGAACGCGTTCGCGTTGATGCCGCGCAGCGCGTCGGCCGCTCGGCGTTCGCGGAGCTCGGCGATGTCGGCGCCGGCGGCGAAGATGCCCCCTGCACCGGTGAGGATGAGCGTGCGGGGGATCGCCTCCAGCTCGGCGCAGAGCAGATGCAGCGCATCGATCGTGGCCTGGTCGATCGCGTTGCGCTTGTGCGGCCGGTTGAGCGTCGCGACGACGCGGTCGTCCTGCCGCTCGATCAGCAGGGGCGCGTCGGCCCCGGAGTCGTTCGTCAGAGGCCCCGCCGGCATCACACCTTCTCCAGGATCATCGCCGCACCCTGGCCGACGCCGACGCACATCGTCGCCAGGCCGTAGCGCGAGCCCTCGCGCTCCATGCGTCCGAGCAGGGTCACGAGGAGTCGCGAGCCGGAGGAGCCGAGCGGATGGCCGAGGGCGATGGCGCCGCCGTCGGCGTTCACCCTCGCCTCGTCGAGGCCCAGCCGACGGATGCAGGCGAGGGACTGCGTCGCGAACGCCTCGTTGAGCTCGATCGAGCCGATGTCGTCGATCGTGAGACCGGAGCGGCGCAGGGCCTTCTCCGTCGCGGGCACGGGGCCGAGGCCCATGATCTCGGGGGCGAGCCCCGCGCTGGTGCCCACCACGATGCGCGCTCTCGGCACCAGCCCGTACCGTTCGACCGCCTCCGCGCTCGCGACGACGAGCGCCGAGGCCCCGTCGTTCAGGGCGCTGGAGTTGCCGGCGGTCACGACCTGGCCGCCGGCGACCACGGGTCGCAGGCGCGCCAGGGCGTCGAGCGTCGTCTCGGGCCGGGGCCCTTCATCGACCAGCACCTCGGTGCTGCCGGAGCGGCCGCCGACCGTGACGCCGACGATCTCGGCCTCGAAGCGTCCGGCGGCGATCGCGGCGGCGGCGCGCTGCTGCGATCGCAGGGCGAACGCATCCGCCTCGTCACGGCTGATCCCGTCGACGCGAGCGACCTCCTCGGCGGTCTCCGGCATCGTGAAGGTCGCCTTGTCGCGGGCGACGAGCCGAGGGTTCGGGAATCGCCAGCCGATCGAGGTGTCGAACGCCTCCCCGGGCTTCGCCCAGGCCTTCTCCGGCTTGGCCTGCACCCAGGGGGCGCGCGTCATGGATTCGACGCCTCCGGCGACGATGATGTCGGCATCGCCGGACCGGATCGCCTGTGCCGCCATCGTCACGGCCGACATGCCCGACGCGCACAGCCGGTTCACCGTGATGCCGGGGATGCTGTCGGGCAGCCCCGCGAGCAGCACGGCCATCCGGGCGACGTTGCGGTTGTCCTCGCCGGCCTGGTTGGCGGCTCCCAGGATGACCTCGTCGATCTCGACCTGCGTCGGGTCGAGACCGGCGCGGCGCACGGCCTCGGCGACGACGATCGACGCGAGGTCGTCGGGGCGCACGGAGGCGAGTGCGCCCCCGTAGCGTCCGACCGGGGTGCGCGTGCCTCCGACGAGGTAGGCCTCGGTCATGCGGTTCTCCTGACTGCGTTCGAATGGTCGATGATGGTCGGTCAGATCGAGAGATCGACGCCCTTCGTCTCCTTCACCAGCGAGACGCCGATGAGCGAGATCACGGCCGCCACGGCGATGTAGACCCCGATGGTCCACGACGCCTGGAACTGGTTCATCAGGGCTTCGGCGATCATCGGTGCGAACGCTCCGCCGAGGATCGCGCCGAGGGCATACCCGATCGAGACGCCGGAGTAGCGCACGTTCGCGGGGAACATCTCCGCGTAGAGCGCCGCCTGGGGTCCGTACGACAGTCCGAGCGCGAACGTCATCACGAACAGGGCGACGAAGTACCAGAGGATGTTGGCGGTGTCGATCAGGAACCACATCGGCACCGCCCACACGGCGAGGGCGATGTAGCCGATCTGGAAGGTGCGGATGCGACCGAGCCGGTCGGACAGGTGGCCTCCCCACAGGGTGAACGCGAGCCAGCCGAACGAGGCGAGCGTCGTCGCGAGCAGCACGGGAGGGCGCTCCATGCCGAGGGCGGTGACGGCGTAGGTCGCGAAGAACGCGATGAGCAGGTAGCCGGCGGCGTTGTTCGCGATGAAGATCACGGCGGTGAGGATGACCTGCTTGGTGTTCTTCTGGAACAGGCGCTTGAGCGGTGCCGATGCCTCTTTGCGACGACGCACGAGGTCCGCGAAGATCGGGCTCTCGTCGACTGCCCGGCGGATGACGTAGCCGACGCCGATCAGCACGATCGACAGCAGGAACGGGATGCGCCAGCCCCACTCGAGGAACGCCTCGGGAGACATCGAGCTCGTGAGCGCCCACAGCGTGAAGGTCGCGAGGATCATGCCGATCGGCACGCCGATCTGCGGGAAGGCACCGAACAGTCCGCGGCTCCCCCGCGGTGCGTGCTCGACGGCCATCAGCGCCGCGCCGCCCCATTCGCCGCCCGCGGAGAATCCCTGCAGGATGCGGAGCAGGATGAGCAGGATCGGGGCCGCCACGCCGATCGCGGCATACGTCGGAAGCACGCCGATCAGCGAGGTGGACAGCCCCATCATGATGAGCGTGAGGACGAGCATCTTCTTGCGTCCGAGCTTGTCGCCCAGGTGTCCGGCGACGATCGCGCCGAGGGGACGGAAGAGGAACGAGATGCCGATGGTGGCGAACGAGAGCACCTGGGCGAGACCGCGGTTCTCCTCCGCGATCGGCGCGAGGAAGAGCGGTGCGAGCACCAGCCCCGCGGCCTGCGCGTAGATGAAGAAGTCGTACCACTCGATCGAGGTTCCGACGAGGGTGCTGGCGAGCACCCGTCGTTCCTCGGCGGGCATCCGCCTGGTCGATTGCTGGTCGGAGACTGCTGACGTCATGCGAACTCCATTGTTCTGCGATTCTGAGGGACGGGAACGCGAGGAACCCGGTGATTAGTAACCGAATGATCGGTCAGTAATTGCCGAGCGTACCGCATCGACGGGCTCAGATCGAGGTCAGACCCTCCCGAAGGCGCGCAGCGGATGCTCGATGAGCTCGGTCACCCGACGCAGGAACCCGGCGGCGTACCCGCCGTCGCACACGCGGTGGTCGAAGACGAGCGACAGCTGCGCGATGCGCCGCACGACGATGGTGCCGTCCACGACCCAGGGGCGTTCGATGATGCGTCCGATTCCGAGGATCGCGACATCCGGGTGGTTGATGATCGCCGCGGAGCCGTCGACTCCGAGCCCGCCGTAGTTGTTGAGGGTGAACGTCGATCCGCGCAGGCGCTCGGGTGGCATCGACCCGGACCGTGCGGATGCCGCGAGCTCGCGCAGCGCGCCATCCAGCTGCTCCACGGTGAGGCGGTGGGCGCCGGGGATCACCGGGACCATCAACCCGCGCTCGGTATCGGCGGCGACTCCGAGATTCACGCCCTCGAAGGTGATCAGCTCTGCGGCGTCGTCGCTCAGCCGGGAGGCGAGCACCGGATAGTCCTCGAGCGCGAGCAGCACGAAGCGGGCGAGGAGCGCGGTGACCGACGGGGCCCTGCCGCCCTCGGGAGCCATATGCGCGCGCAGGTCCCAGAGCGCGGTCGCGTCGACGTCGACCCAGACCGTGGCCTCCGGGATCTCGGACCTGCTGCGGGTGAGCTTCGCACTGACCGCCTTCCGCAGCGGCGACATCCGCTCGCGGGCCCGGACGGCCAGCCCGTCGACGGATCCGTCGGTGCCGGAAGGCGCGGATGCCGAGGCGGTCGTGTCGCGGTGGTGCGCGGCGGCACCGTCCACGGCATTGTCGACGGCCGCGCGGAGCACATCGGCGCGCGTCACGGCGCCGTCGGGTCCGGTCGCCTCGATGGTGTGCACGTCGAGGCCGAGGTCGCGGGCGAGACGGCGCACGAGCGGCGAGCGCACGGCGACCGGGCGCCGTGGCACGGCATCCGTCTCTCGGACGATCGTCGTCTTCTCGGACGATCCGGCGGGCGTCGTCCGAGAAGCCGGGGCCTCTCCGAGGTCCGCGCGCACCGCTGCGGGCCGTCGGCGTCGACCGGATGCCGTGCGTTCGGTCGTTCCGTACCCGATGAGCACGTTCCCGGATCCGGCACGCTCCTCCTCGCGGTACGCCTCATGCTCGACGGCGGCGGGCGACCCGGCATCCGCCTCGCTCGCCGCGGGGTCCGCGACCTCGAGCACCGGCGCACCCACGTCGATCGTGTCGCCGGCCGTGCCGTGCAGCGCGGTCACGACTCCGGCGAACGGCGACGGCAGCTCGACGACGCTCTTCGCGGTCTCGACCTCGGCGATGGGCTGATCGGTGACGATCGTGTCGCCGACCGCGACCAGCCACTGCACGAGTCCGGCCTCGGTCAGTCCCTCGCCGAGATCGGGCAGGCGGAAGACCTGCGCGGCTCCCATCGTCGGCGTGCTCATGCTTCCTCGTCCCAGTGCAGCGTGTCGATGGCGTCGAGCACCCGGTCGACGTCGGGCTGATACCAGTGCTCGAGCTTCGGCGGCGCGTACGGCACGTCGAACCCGGTCACTCGGCGCACGGGTGCTTCGAGGAACTCGAAGCACCGCTCGAAGACCCGCGCCTGGATCTCGGAGGCGACCGACGCATACCCCGGAGCCTCGGCGATGACCACCGCGCGGCCGGTCGACTTCACGGCGGCGGTCACGGTCACGTCGTCGAAAGGCGAGAGCGACCGCACGTCGACGACCTGCACGCTGCGCCCCTCGGAGGCGGCGACCTCGGCGGCCTCGAGCGCGAGCGGCACCGAGGCGCCGTACGCGAGCAGGGTCACGTCGGTGCCCTCCCGGGCGATGCGCGCGGTGCCGATCTCGGCGGTGATCGAGGTGTCGACCTCGCCCTTGCTCCAGTACAGCTTCTTCGGTTCGAGGAACACGACCGGGTCCGGCGACTCGATCGCCGCGCGCAGCAGCGAATAGGCGTCCTGCGGGGTCGACGGGCTGACGACCGTGAGGCCGGGAGTGTGGGCGTAGTACGCCTCGGACGAGTCGCAGTGATGCTCCACGCCGCCGATGCCGCCGCCGAACGGGATGCGGATCACCAGCGGCATCCGCATCCCGCCGCGCGTGCGGTTGCCGAGCTTGGCGACGTGGCTCACCACCTGTTCGAAGGCGGGCAGGGCGAACGCGTCGAACTGGAGCTCGACGACCGGGCGCATGCCGTTCATGGCCATGCCGACTGCGGTGCCCACGATGCCGGACTCCGCCAGGGGCGTGTCGAAGCAGCGCTCCTCGCCGAAGCGCGCGGTGAGCCCGTCGGTGATGCGGAAGACGCCGCCGAGGGCGCCGACGTCCTCGCCGAACACGACCACGTCGGGATCGGACTCGATCGCGTCGGCGAGAGCGCGGTTGAGGGCGGCGGCCATGCTCATGGTCGTCACCTCGGGCGCCGAGGTCTCGGTGCGCATGTCGTCATGGGCGATGGTCATCGCTGGCCTCCTGTCGATGCGCTTCCCGCTTCGGCGAGGTTCGAGCGCTCGATCTCGCCGCGCAGCAGCTGCCATTGCTCCTCGAGCTGCGGCGACCGCGTCTCGGTCACGAAGCGGAAGAGGTCCTCGGGGTCGAGATCGGCATCCGTGTTCAGGGCGGCGCGCATGGCCGTCGCGATCTCCTCGGCGCCCGCGGCGAACCGCTCCTCGACCTCCGCATCGAGCGCGCCCGCCTCGGTGAGGTGGGTGCGCAGTCGCAGCAGGGGATCGCGAGCGACCCATTCCTGCACCTCGGCGCGCTCGCGATAGCGGGTGTCGTCGTCGGCGTTGGTGTGCGCCTGCATGCGGTAGGTGTGCGCCTCGACGAGCGACGGCCCGCCGCCGTCCCGCGCCCGCGACACCGCTTCGCCGAGCACGGCGAGCACCGCGGCGACGTCGTTGCCGTCGACCCGCTGACCCGGCATCCCGTACCCGATCGCCTTGTGCGCGAGAGAGGGGGCCGCCGTCTGGCGGGACAACGGCACCGAGATCGCGAACTCGTTGTTCTGCACGAAGAACACGACCGGCACGTGGAACACGGCGGCGAAGTTCATCGCCTCGTGGAAGTCGCCCTCGCTGGTGGCGCCGTCTCCGCAGAGTGCGAGCACGACGGTGTCCTCGCCGCGGTGCTTCGCGGCCTGCGCGAAGCCGACGGCATGCAGCAGCTGCGTCGCCAGGGGAGTGGCCTGCGGTGCGACGCGGTGGGCCCGCACGTCGTATCCGGAGTGCCAGTCGCCTTTGAGCAGAACCATCGCATCCGCGGGTTCGACGCCGCGGGCGATGACGGCGACCGAGTCGCGGTACGTGGGGAACAGCCAGTCGGAGTCGCCGAGGACCATCGACGCACCGACCTGGCACGCCTCCTGGCCGTGCGAGGACGGATACACGGCGAGCCGCCCCTGGCGCACGAGGGCTCCGGCCTGATCGTTGATCCGTCGACCCTCGACGAGGCCGCGATATGCCCGCAGGAGAGTCTCCGCGTCGGGGAGCGCGTACTGCTCGTCGGCGACGGCAGCGCCGTGCTCGTCGATCAGTCGTACCGCCGTGTCTCGCGGAAGCATGTCGGTGTGCTGCATCCGTCCGCCCTCCATCTGTTCGTCTTCACTGCCGAACTCCGTGAGCCCAGCATGTCGCGAGGGCGACACTCGTCCAAGAGACTGCGGTGAATCCTGGACGAAACGATGTCGATTGCGGTTGAGGCGAACGAAGTGTCAGAATCAGAGCGCCGATGGAAGGGGTTCCCATGACGACTCTCGATGAGATCGACCATGCGATCCTCGACGAGCTGCGGCGCGATGCACGCTCCTCCATGACGGCGATCGCCGAGGCCGTGCACATCTCGCGCGCGGGCGCCCACGCCCGCATCAAGCGGCTGACGGATGCCGGTGTGATCACCGGCTACTCGGTGCGCACCGATCCCGTGCTGCTGGGGCACCATGCGAGCGCGTACGTGACGCTCGCGATCGAGCAGGCGACATGGCAGGACGTGCGCGACCGGCTCCGGGCCATCCCCGAGATCGAGCACATGGCACTCGTCGGCGGCGACTTCGACGTGATCCTGCTCGTGCGCGCCAACGACGCCAGAGACCTCCGCCGCATCGTGCTGGAGGACATCCAGGCGATCCCCTCGATCCGCTCCACCCGCACCACGCTGATCTTCGAGGACTTCGACTGACGGGAGCAGGCGTGCCCGCTCGGACATCGACGACGCACTCCTCGACAAGTGCGGGGCGACGCGGCATCCGACAATGAGAAGACGACCGGCATCCCGTCGCCGGCGTCGCTCGAAGGAGAGTCATCGATGTCCGATTCCGCCGCATCCGCAGCCGCCGCGCTGCTCGACCGCATCCAGGCGCCGGAGGGCGCGGGCCGGGAGATCCCGGATGCCGCGACCCGCGAGGTCATCGGCCGCGCCCCCGTCGACTCGGTCGCCGCCCTCGACGACGCCATCGCCCGCGCCAAGGCCGCGCAGCCGGCGTGGGAGGCGCTCGGCCACGAGAAGCGCAGCGAGCTGCTGCTCGCCGCGGCCGACGCCATCGACGCGAACGCCGAAGGTCTCGCGCACCTGCTCTCGCGCGAGCAGGGCAAGCCGTTGAACGGGCCGAACGCCCGCTTCGAGCTCGGCGCCTGCTCGGCGTGGCTGCGCACCAACGCGACGACCGTGCTCGAGCCGCAGGTGCTGGTCGACGACGAGACGCTGCACGCCGAGCTCGTCTACAAGGCCGCGGGCGTCGTCGGCGCGATCGGTCCCTGGAACTGGCCGCTCATGATCAGCATCTGGCAGATCGGCCCCTCCCTGAGGATGGGCAACACCGTCGTCGTGAAGCCCAGCGAATACACGCCGCTGAGCGTGCTCGCGATGCTCGCCGTGATGAACGAGGTGCTGCCCGCCGATGTGCTCATCGGCATCTCCGGAGATCGTGAGGTGGGCGCCCGCCTCGCCTCCCACCCCGACATCGACAAGATCATGTTCACCGGCTCGACGGCGACCGGACGCCGCATCATCGAGAGCTCCGCCGGCAACCTCGCCCGCCTCACCCTCGAACTCGGCGGCAACGACGCCGGCATCGTGCTCCCGGGGACGGATGCCGCCACCATCGCCCAGGACCTGTTCTGGGGCGCCTTCATCAACACCGGCCAGACCTGCGCCGCCCTCAAGCGTCTCTACGTGCACGACTCGGTCTACGACGACGTCGTCGACGCGCTCGCCGAGATCGCGGCATCCGTCCCCATGGGCAACGGCCTCGACGAGGACAACGTGCTCGGCCCGCTGCAGAACCGCGCGCAGTTCGACATCGTGAGCCGCCTCGTCGATGATGCCCGGAGCGGCGGCGCCCGCATCGTCACCGGCGGCGAGGCCGCGCCCGAGCTCGGCGAGCTCTTCTACAGGCCCACCATCGTCGCCGACATCGAGAACGACGCCTCGCTCGTGCAGGAGGAGCAGTTCGGTCCGGCGCTGCCGGTGGTCCGCTACACCGACGTCGACGAAGCGTTCGCACTGGCGAACTCGCTCGACGTCGGCCTCGGCGCCTCGGTGTGGTCGAGCGATCCGGATGCCGCCCGCGAGGCCGCATCGCGCATGCAGTCCGGCACCGTGTGGATCAACTCGCACGGCGGACTGCACCCGATGGTCCCGTTCGGCGGAGTGAAGAGCTCGGGCTACGGGCTGGAGTTCGGCGTCGAGGGCCTCAAGTCGGTCGCCGTCTCGCAGGTGGTCTCCGGGCCCGGCCGGAAGGGCTGACCCGTGCGCTCTGCCATCGTCGTCGGAGCAGGCACATCCGGAGCCATCGTCGCGCGGCGGCTGGTCGACGCCGGCGTCGCCGTCACGCTCATCGAAGCCGGGGGATACGACACCAACCCCGCGATCCACGACCCCTCGCGAGCCGGTGAGCTGTGGCACTCCGCCGATGACTGGGACTACTACACCGTGCCGCAGGACCACGCGGGAGGGCGTCGGCTGCACCTCCCGCGCGGCAAGGTCACCGGAGGCTCGCACGCGCTGAACGCGATGATCTGGGTGCGTGGCGCGGCATCCGACTACGACGCGTGGGAACGCGCCGGTGCGGCCGGCTGGGGCTGGTCGTCGGTCGAGCCCGTGTTCGAGGCGATCGAGAACCGCGTGCTCCCGGTGACGGACGACTACGCGCTGTCTCCGATCCAGGCGTCCATCATCGACGCCGCCGTGCAGGAGGGCCTGCCGCGCAACGCGAACTACAACGGCGGAGTGCTCGACGGCGTGTCCCAGGAGCAGGTGACGATGCGCGACGGGCGCCGGGTGAACACCTGGAGCGCGTATGCCCAGCCCGTGGCCGAGAAGCTCACGGTCCTCACCGGCCGACAGGTCCATTCGGTGGTCGTCGAAGCCGGCCGGGCCGTCGGAGTCCGGTGGGGGGAGGGCGACGCTGCCGAGGAGGTGCGCGCCGACGAGGTCATCCTCTCCGCGGGCGCGATCGGCTCACCGGTGATCCTGCTGCGCTCCGGCATCGGACCCCGTGCCGAGCTCGAAGCCCTCGGCATCCCCGTGGTGCAGGACGTGCCCGGTGTCGGGAAGAACCTGCACGACCACCTCCTCTCCCCGGTGATCTTCACGACCCGGCGACCGATCGACCCGCCGCGACCCGGGGTCTCGGTGACGCAGACCCACCTGTTCTGGCGCAGCCGTGACGGCCTCGACCAGCCCGACACGCAGCCGATCCATTTCTCCGTGCCGATGTGGGGCGAGCTGGAGCCCCGGGGCGACAGCGGCTTCAGCCTGATGGCGGGCCTCGTGACCCCGCACAGCCGCGGCCGGCTCACGCTCTCGGGCCCCGGCCTCGCCGATCAGCCGAACATCGACCTGGCTGCGCTCGAGGACGACCGCGACGTCGCCTCCCTCGCGGCATCCGTGCGCCAATGCCGACGAATCGGCGCACGCCCGGCGCTCGCCGAGGACTGGGGCGCGATCGAGGTGTATCCCGGACCGGAGGTGTCGGACGCCGACGTGGAGGACTGGGTGCGTCGCACCGCCATCACCTACCACCACCAGGTCGGCACGTGCCGGATGGGATCGGACGCGGATGCCGTGGTCGACCCGCAGCTGCGCGTGCGCGGAGTCGAGGGGCTCCGGGTGATCGACGCCTCGATCATCCCCGTCATCCCGACCGGCAACACCAATGCCCCCGCGGCGGTGATCGGGGAGCTCGGCGCCCGATTCGTGCTCGCGGGCTGATCCGGGGAGTGGAGATGCGGTCAGCGAGGAGGGCGTGCGGGCGAACGGCGGAAGGTCTCCAGCAGAGCGTGGAGACCGTCGTTCAGCCGTCCGTCGCCCGCGGCGTCGGGCATGAGCACGGAGATCATCTGCCACCCGGCGTTCCGGGCGGCGATCTCGTTGACGGCCGTCTCGATGTCGACGTGGTCGGCGAGCTCGCCGTCGGTGCGCGCCTCGGTGAGGAAGCGGCGGAAGAGGTCGCGCCAGTGCATGTTGTTCTGGTGGTGGATCCGGCTGACCTCCTCGTCCTGCGAGGCGTGGTCCCAGAACGCGACCACGACGCGGGCGTAGAGCGGACCGTTCGGGCTGTAGGGGAGGATCTCGCGGCACATCCGCTCGAGCGCCGCAAGGCCGCGCACTCCTTCCACCCCGGCGTGGATGCGGTCGTTCGCCTGCGTGTACAGACGCAGGAAGGATGCCGTGAGCAGGCTCTGCTTGTGGGGGAAGTACCGGGCGATCGCACCATGGGCGTACCCGGCCTCGGTGGCGATCTCGCGCATCGTGAGCTTGTCGAAGCCCACCCGGATGATCACCTGCGTGGTGGCGTCCGCGATGTGGTTGCGGCGTTCGTCATGGTCGACGATCTTCGGCATGGCGTACGTCCCTTCTGCTCTTGATCATAGTTTTGCTTGTTTTAGTCACCGACCGGTGACTAATGTAACCCGATCGTAACTCAACAAAACGAAGCCAAGAGTACGATCTTTAAAATCACCAACTGGTGACTAAATCGAGGAGTATCCATGAACGTCAACCGCATCGCGCGCCGCGCCGCGGGAGTGCTGGCCGCTGGGGCCGTGCTCGCACTCACGGCCTGCACGTCCGCTCCCGCCGACACCTCCTCCGACGGAGGAGACGCAGAGCTCACGACGCTGAAGGTCGCGACCATCGGGCTCGTCTCCGACGGCGCCCTGCTCCTGGGCCAGGAGCAGGGGTTCTTCGAGGAGGAGGGGCTGAAGCTCGAGACCTCGGTCGTCGCCAACCCGCCGGCCGGACTCGCCGCAGCCCAGAGCAGTCAGGTCGACATCGCCTACGCGCCGAGCATCCCGCTGCTCAACGCCCTCTCCAGCGGGGTGCCGTTGAAGGTCGTCGCGCCGGCCGACGGCTACATCGCCGGAGCCTCCGAGGTCGAGGATCCTGCCACGGTCGACGACAGCGGGCTGTACGCGTCCGCCGACAGCGGCATCGAATCGATCGAGGACCTCGAAGGCGCCACCATCGCGGTCCCCGCGCGCAAGGCTCAGCTCGAAGCCGTGATCTCCGACGCTCTCGACCGCGCGGGCGTCGCGCCGTCCTCGGTCGACTGGGTCGTGCTCGACTTCACCTCCGCCGTCGCCGCGCTGAAGAGCGGCACCGTCGACGCGGCCGGCCTCGTGAGTCCCTTCACCAGCGAAGCCGACGCCGCCGGAGCCGTGTTCCTCGCCGCACCGTCGGTCGGGTTCTTCGAGGAGGGAGCCGTCGGGCTCTGGACGGCGGGAGCGGGCACCGTCGACGCCAAAGCCGATGCGATCGCCGCCTTCCAGCGCGCCGTGGCCAAGAGCAACGCCTACGCCAACGAGCACCCGGAGGACGCCATCCAAGCGGGGCTCGACTACACCGGATCGACGTTGGCCGTCGAAGACATCAAGCTCCCGTTCTGGCCCGCCGAGGTGGCTCCGATCGACCTGGACCGCGTCAACGAGAAGCTCGTCAAGCTCGGACTGCTCCCCTCGGAGGTCGATCTCGAGGGCGTCGTCGTGACGGCCGGATGATCGACATGCGAAAGTCTCCCTTCCTCCCGCCGCTCATCGGGGCCGTCGGCGTCATCGCCGCACTGGCCCTGTGGGAGTGGACCGCGACCGCCGGTCCGCTCGCCGGGTCGCCCCTGCCTCCCGCGACCGCCGCGATCGGCGAG
>NZ_SSDJ01000115.1 GCF_004794465.1 Microbacterium sp. K24
CAAGAACCCGACGGCACCATCACCTGGCACAGCCCCCTCGGCCGCGACTACACCGACAACCCCACCCACCGCGTCATGTTCATCTGACGCGGGAAAGTCAGCTCTTCGCGCGGTCGGCCTGCGCCAGCAGGTCTACCAGCCACCCCGCAGACCTCACCTGCGCGGCACCTGCCCGCTCGACGCGATCACGAAGCGCCCGGTCGCTGGTCACGGCCAGCACCCTCTCCCCCACAGCAGCGCGGCGCTCGACCTCGGCCACGATCGCGTCGTCGCCCGAGGCGTCCGCGTTGATGACCGACACAGAGTCCGCATCCAGACCCGACGCGACACCGCGTGCCTGCCCTTCGAGCACCAGGGAAACGGCAGGGAACCACACATCGCCTTCCACACCGAGGTCCCGGGCAGAAACGGCCAGCCCTTCCAAACGCGTCCGAAGACGCGACGCGGCGCCGGCGCGATCCTTCCACCACCCGTTCGGCACAGAACCGACGACATTCGCGCCATCGACCACGACCACCGGCCGAACGTCGAGCAGGGCACGCAGCGCTGGCCACGCGGCACCGAATCCCGGATGCAGCGGCAGAGAAGCGACCTCGTCCACCGGCACCCATTCGAGAGCCACGCTCTCCGGGTCGCTGATCACCGGATCGAACGGAACCTGCACATCCGCGATGACCGTCGTGTACGACCAGATCTCCAGATCGAGCACACTCGTGAATCGCGGGCGGACGGCGCCGTCCGGCACCCCTGCTTCCTCCTGCGCCTCGCGGATGGCACCGACCATCGCGGTCTCACCCTCGTGCAGCGCACCGCCGGGCAGCCCCCACGTACCGCCGAAGTGGCTCCACGAGACGCGATGCTGCAACAGGATGCCGCGCGCGGGGTCGAACGCGAGAAGTCCGGCGGCGCCGAAGCGTCCCCAGTACTTCTCCCCCGACTCCGCGACCACCCAGGCATCGCCCGGATTCCGCGGCCCGTCGGGGCGACGCGGTTCACCGGTGGCGGGAGGTACGACAGTCACCCCTTCAGCCTTTCACAGCATCCGAGGATCGGCACCACGCAGCGCAACAGGCGGGAACAGGGTCGAACGAGTGAACCGGTCAGCGCTGGCGCTTCTCACGCACACGCATGTTGATCACGATCGGCGTTCCCTCGAACGAATAGATCTCCCGCAGGCGCCGCTGGATGAATCGGCGGTAACCCGGGTCGAGGAATCCGGTCGTGAACAGCACGAACGTCGGCGGTCGCGTTGTCGCCTGCGTTCCGAACAGGATGCGCGGCTGCTTGCCGCCGCGAAGCGGGTGCGGGTGCTCCGCCACCAGCTCGGCCAGGAAGGCGTTGAACTTGCCGGTCGGGATGCGGCGATCCCAGTTCTCGAGCGCCGTCTCCAGCGCGGGGACGAGCTTGTCGAGGTGACGACCCGTCTTGGCCGAGATGTTCACGCGCGGAGCCCAGGCCACATGCGCGAGGTCCTGCTCGATCTCGCGCTCGAGGTAGCGGCGACGGTCGGCGTTCTCGAGGTCGGTGTCGTTCAGGCGGTCCCACTTGTTGAACGCCAGCACCAGCGCACGCCCCGATTCCAGCACGAGGTCGATGATGCGCACATCCTGCTCGCTGATCGTCTCCGACACGTCGAGCACGACGACGGCGACCTCGGCCTTCTCGAGCGCGGCCGAGGTGCGCAGCGAGGCGTAGAAGTCGGCGCCCTGCGCCATGTGCACGCGACGACGGATGCCGGCCGTGTCGACCAGACGCCACATCTTGCCGCCGAGTTCGACGACCTCGTCCACCGGGTCGCGGGTCGTTCCGGCGAGCTCGTTCACGACGACGCGCTCTTCGCCCGCCGCCTTGTTCAGCAGCGACGACTTGCCGACGTTCGGGCGACCGAGGATCGCGACACGACGCGGTCCGCCGATCTCCTGCTTCGCGACGGCCGAGACCTCGGGAAGCTTCTTCAGCACCGCATCGAGCAGGTCGGCGACACCACGACCGTGGATCGCCGACACCGGGTACGGCTCGCCGAGCCCCAGGGCCCACAGTGCGGCCGCTTCCGGCTCCTGCCGGGTGTCATCGATCTTGTTCGCGACGAGGAACACCGGCTTGCCGCTCTTGCGGAGCAGCTTCACGACGTGCTCGTCGGTCGACGTCGCGCCGACCATCGCATCCACGACGAACAGCACCATGTCGGCCAGGTCGATCGCGACCTCGGCCTGCATCGCGACCGAGCGGTCGATGCCGCGGGCGTCCGGCTCCCAGCCTCCGGTGTCGACGAGCGAGAAGCGACGATCGGCCCATTCGGCCTTGTACGTCACGCGGTCGCGGGTCACGCCGGGTGTGTCCTCCACGACGGCCTCGCGACGACCGAGGATCCGGTTGACGAGCGCGGACTTTCCCACGTTCGGTCGCCCGACGATCGCCACCACCGGCAGGGCCGGGCTGAACATGATCCCGTCCTCGCCCATGGTGATGCCGGCGAGGAGCGCGGCATCCTCATCGTCGAGGTCGTAGTCCGCCAGACCTGCGCGGAGCGTCTCGGCGCGCTGCTCGGCGAGCTCCTCGTCGATCTGCTCCATCTTCTCGGCGAGCTGGTCGGGGCCGCCTTCGTATTCGTCGTCAGCCACGGTGTGCTCCTCGGTGTTGCTCGATCACCGTGAGAACGGCGTCGATGGTCTGGGAAAAATCAAGGTCCGTCGAGTCGACGACCTCGACGCCGTCCGCGGCGTTCAGGAAATCGACGACGGCGCTGTCCGACGCGTCGCGCTTGTGCAGCGCAGCAGCGACGGCATCCGCGTTCTCGCCGGCGAGTTCGCCGGCGCGGCGGGCGGCCCGTACCTCGGGGGCCGCGGTCAGAAGGATCCGCACGGGCGCGTCGGGCGCGACCACGGTCGTGATGTCACGGCCCTCGACGACCACCGCGGGATACGCGGCATCGGCGACGAGAGCGCGGAACAGTTCGTTCACCTGGGCGCGCACCTCCGCGACCCGGGCGACACCGCTCACGGCGCCCGAGACCCGCGGGTCGCGGATCGCCTCGGTGACCTCGACCTCGCCGACCCGCACGGTGCGGTCGTCGGGATCGAGACCGAGCACGACGGGGAAGTCGGATGCCGCGGCGCGCACGGCATCGGCATCCGTCGTGTCGGCGCCGCGGTCGAGCACGTACCACGCGAGAGCGCGATACGCCGAACCCGTGTCGAGGTAGCCGAATCCCAGCCTGCGGGCGACGGCCTTCGACACGCTGGACTTGCCGGACCCGGCAGGACCGTCGATCGCGATGAACTTGGTGGCGGTCGAGGTGTCAGTCATTGGTGTTCCCTGCAATCCGCCATCCGCGTTCCTGGAGCCCCGTGATCGCCCCGTGGAGGGTGGCCGGCTCGACGCTGATCTCAGCCAGTCCGAACTGGGCACCGGGCGAGTGCTCGAGCCGCAGGTCCTCGACGTTGACGCCGAGTTCGCCGAGCTCGCCGAACAGGCGTCCGAGCTGGCCGGGGGTGTCGTCGATCATGACGATGAGCGACTCGAAACGTCGGTTCTGTCCGTGCTTACCGGGGAGGCGGTCGACGCCGTCGTTGCCCTGCCGGATGGTCTCCGCGACGACGCGGCGGGAACCGGGCGCGCCGGGTTCCCGAAGCGCGTCGGAGATCTCGCCGAGGTCGGCGGCCAGCGCATCGAGGATCTCCACGACCGGACCGGCGTTCGCGCCGAGGATCTGCACCCAGAGCTCAGGAGCGGATGCCGCGATGCGCGTCGTATCACGGACGCCCTGGCCAGCGAGGCGCAGCGCCCCCTCCTCCGCACCGGCGAGACGCGCGGCCAGAAGGCTGGCGACGACCTGAGGCACGTGCGAGGTCAGCGCGACCGAGCGGTCGTGCTCCTCGGGCGTCATCTCCAGCGGCATCGCGCCGACATCCAGCGCGAGCGCCTCGACGAGCGCGAGATCCGACGCCTTCGTGTCCTCATCGCGGCAGACCACCCAGGGGCGGCCGATGAACAGGTCGGCGCGCGCGGAGATCGCTCCCCCGCGCTCACGACCGGCGAGCGGATGCGAGCCGATGTAGCGCGTGAGGTCGACTCCGCGTTCCTGCAGCGTGCGGAACGGCTCGAGCTTGACGCTCGCGACGTCCGTGACGACGGCATCCGGGTAACGCGCGAGTTCGGCCTCGATCACATCGGCCGTGACATCCGGCGGGACGGCGACGACGATCAGCGCAGGCGCGTCGTCATCGGCGGAGAGCCTGCCGGCGCCGTAGTCGACCGCGAGACGCAGCTGCGCGGGCGACGCGTCCGTGAGCACGACGTCGACTCCCTTCGCGCGGAGGGCGTGCCCGACGCTCGCGCCGAGCAGGCCGGCGCCGACGATGCGGACGGTGCCGGAGAGGCGGGGCGCGACAGCACCGGCCTTCCGCACCGTGGGCGCACTCGTCGTATCGGTCACTCGTTCTCCTGCTGCTCGCCTGGCGCCTCGGCGACACCGGAATCCTGGCGCGAAAGAGTCAAGAGCGCGCCGAGTTCGATTTTACTCAGTTCCCGCGTCTTCCCCGCCGGGAGGGTTCCCAGGTGCAGCGGTCCGAACTGTCGGCGCACGAGTTCGGTGACCGGGTGACCGACCGCGGCCAGCATCCGGCGCACGATGCGGTTGCGGCCGGAATGCAGCGTCAGCTCCACGAGGCTCGATCCGCGGGACGTGTCGAGCAGGCGCGCCTTGTCGGCGGCGATCGGGCCGTCGTCGAGCTCGATGCCCTTCGTGAGCTTCGAGATCGTCTGCGGCAGAACCGTTCCCTCGACCTTCGCGATGTACACCTTCGTCACGCCGAACGACGGATGCGCCAGCACGTGAGCCAGCCCGCCGTCGTTCGTGAGGATGAGCAGACCGCTGGTCTCGGCATCGAGCCGGCCCACGTTGTAGAGACGCTCCTCGTAGTCGGCGGTGAAGCGCCGCAGGTCGGGCCGGCCGTTCTCGTCCTTCATGCTGCTGACGACGCCGGTCGGCTTGTTGAGCATCACATAGCGCTTCGACACGTCGAGCTGCACGGCGGTGCCGTCGACGTCGACGAGGTCGTGCTCGGGGTCGATGCGGCGGCCGAGCTCCTCGACGACCACGCCGTTCACACGGATGCGACCCTCGGTGATGTAGTTCTCGACGACGCGGCGCGAGGCCACGCCGGCGGCGGCGAGCACCTTCTGCAGGCGCACGCCCTCCGGTGCGCCCTCGCTGGAGATGTCGGTCATCGGATGGTCCCTTCGTCGAAGCCGTCCGCGCCGTCGTCGAGCAGCGGGGAGATCGGGGGCAGCTCGTCGAGCGAGTTGATGCCCAGGTGCTGCAGGAGAGCGTCGGACGTGCCGTAGTTGATCGCGCCGGTCTCGGAATCGGCGAAGAGCTCGGTGATGAGGCCGCGGGCGAGAAGCGTCCGGACCACGGAGTCGACGTTGACGGCGCGGATGGAGGCGACCTGGCTGCGCGTGACCGGCTGCTTGTAGGCGATCACGGCGAGCGTCTCGAGCGCCGCCTGCGAGAGGCGGGCGGGCGCCTGACCGCCGATGAACTCGGCCACGAGATCGTCGTGATCCTCGCGCACGTACAGCCGCCAGCCGCCGCCCACCTCGCGCAGCTCGAACCCGCGACGCGGTCCGTGACCGCGTCCGTCATAGTCGTCGACGAGCGTCTCGAGGGTCTGCCGTACGGCGGGGACCGGAGATCCGACCGCCGCCGCGAGGGCGACAAGACCGATGGGCTCGTCGACGATCAGCAGGATCGCCTCGACGCGCTCGGAGAGCGGAGTGTCGCGCACGGTCTCCGAGGTCAAGGGATCCGTGGAGGTGTCATCGGTCATAGTCGGCTCCCAGGGTGGCCAGAGTCTCATCCGACCACGAGTCGGCGGCCCAGCGGAGCGTGAGCTCGCCGAGCGGTTCCAGTTGTTCGAACGACAGCGCAGCGTGACGGTACAGCTCCAGCACGGAGATGAATCGCGCGACGACGATGCCGGGCTCGGTGACGCCCGCGACGAGTTCGCGGAAGCTCACCGACTCCGTGGCGCGCAGCAGCGTCACCACGATCGCCGCCTGCTCGCGGATGCTGATCAGCGGCGCGTGCAGGTGATCCATCCCGACGTGCGGGATCTCCTTCGGTGCGAACGCGAGGAGCGCGAGGGCAGCGAAGTCCTCGGCGGTGAGCGACCAGACGAGCTCCGGCGTCTGCCGACGATGCTTCTCGTCGAGGCGCACAGCGCGCACGTGACGCCGATCCTCGCGCTGCAGGCAGCGGGAGAACCAGGCCGACACCTCCTTGAAAGCCCGGTACTGCAGCAGGCGGGCGAACAGCAGATCACGTGCCTCGAGCAGGGCCACCGCCTCGGCATCGACCAGCTCGCCCTGCGGCAGAAGACCGGCGACCTTCATGTCGAGCAGCGTCGCCGCGACCACCAGGAACTCCGACGCCTGGTCGAGCTCCTCGTCGTCGTCGAGCTGACTCAGGTAGGCGATGAACTCGTTCGTAACGGCGCTCAGCGACACCTCGGTGATGTCCATCTCGTGCTTCGAGATGAGATTCAGCAGCAGATCGAAAGGGCCGTCGAAGTTCGACAGCGAGACACGGAAACCGGGGTTCTCCTCGAGCGCTTCGACCGGCTCGGGGATCCCCTCGACAGGATTCTCGTCAGGCGACGGCGCCACGGGCGACCAGCTCCCGCGCCAGCCGCAGGTACGCCTGGGCGGCGGCGTGCTCCGGAGCGAACTCGGTGATGGGCACACCCGAGACCGAGGCATCCGGGAACTTCACGGTGCGGCCGATCACGGTCTCCAGAACGTCGTCGCCGAAGGTCTCGACCACGCGCTCGAGCACCTCGCGCGAGTGCAGCGTGCGCGAGTCGTACATCGTGGCCAGCAGACCGTCCATCGTGATGGAGGGGTTCAGCCGGTCACGGACCTTGTCGATCGTCTCGATCAGCAGCGCCACTCCGCGCAGCGCGAAGAACTCGCACTCGAGCGGGATGATCACGCCGTGCGCGGCTGTCAGGGCGTTCACGGTGAGCAGGCCGAGAGACGGCTGGCAGTCGATGAGGATGACGTCGTACTCCCCCGCCACCTGGCGGAGCACCCGGGCGAGGATGGTCTCGCGGGCGACCTCGTTCACGAGGTGCACCTCGGCGGCGGAGAGGTCGATGTTGGCCGGCATCACGTCGAGCCCCTCGACGCCCGAGTGCACGATGGCGTCGTGCGCGTCGCGCTTGGTGTCGAGCAGCAGGTCGTAGACCGTCGGCACGTCGTGGGTCTGGATGCCGAGGCCGGCGGAGAGCGCACCCTGCGGGTCGAAGTCGACCGCGAGCACCTTGCGACCGTACTCGGCGAGAGCCGCTGCGAGGTTGATCGTGGTCGTCGTCTTGCCGACGCCGCCCTTCTGGTTGCAGAGGGCGATGATGCGGGCGGGACCGTGGGACTTCAGCGGTTCGGGGGTCGGGAACCCGTGATACGGGCGGCCGGTGGGTCCCAAGGGGGTCTCGTCGGCCTTCGCCTGCTTCGCCCTGGACTTCGCCGCTTTCTCAGCCACCGGTTCTCCTGCTCCTTTTCGTGCTTGGTCGATTCTAGCGGCCGACGTCTTCCCCGCCTTTCCCGGCACGCGGCGCGGCCGATTCAGCGGGCGCGGGGGTGGGATGTCGCGTAGATGTCCCGCAGGGTGTCCACGGAGACGTGAGTGTAGATCTGGGTCGTCGCGACCGAGGCGTGTCCGAGCAGCTCCTGCACGACGCGCACGTCGGCGCCGCCCTGCAGCAGGTGGGTGGCGAACGAGTGGCGCAGGGTGTGCGGTGACACCTCGCTGGTGATCTGCGCGCCCTCGGCAGCGGCACGGATGACGAGCCAGGCGCTCTGCCGGGACAGGGGCGCGCCCCGCGCTCCGAGGAACAGGCGCGATGACGCACGCCCCTTCGCCGCGAGCCCAGGACGGACCCGGGTCAGGTACGCGTCGACCGCCGCCCGAGCGTAGGAGCCGATCGGGACGATGCGCTCCTTCGATCCCTTGCCGCGAAGCCGCAGCACATCGCCGTGGGCGAGGTCGTCGACGTCGAGCCCGATCGCCTCGGACACTCGCGCTCCCGTGGCGTACAGGAGTTCGAGCAGGGCGCGGTCGCGGATGCCCACCGGGTCTTCGGCCGACGGCGCCGCGAGCAGCCGTTCCACCTGATCGATGGCCAACGCCTTGGGCAGTCGACGGGGTGCCTTCGGCGGGCGGAGACGCCCGCTCGGGTCGTCCGCCTCGATACCCTCCCGCGCGAGGAAACGGTGCCATCCGCGCACCGACGACTGCAGCCGCGCGAGACTCGTCGAAGCCGGAGCGGGGTCGGCGGACGAGCGCTCGGCGATGAAGCGGCCGATGACCGCCGGGGTGATCTCGGCCGTGTCGACGATGCCCTCAGCGGACAGCCACTCCAGGTAACCGCCGAGATCCCGACGGTAGGCCGAGATCGTGTGCTCGCTCAGCCCGCGTTCGACCGTGACGTGACGCAGGTACAGGTCGAAGGCGCGCGCGAGCAGCATCCTCAGGACCGATCGCGCAGCCTCTGGGTGGCCGCGAGCACTCCGATCGACAGGATGCCGTTGCGCATGCGTCCGGCGAGCACCGCCTCGACGGCATCCGGGAGCGGAACCCATTCGACGCGGATGTCCGCCTCTTCGTCTTCACGGTCGTGGGCGGACTCGGCTGCAGAGACACCCGTCGCGAGGAAGATGTGGATGACCTCGTCGTTGCCGCCTGGTGTCGTCCACGACGACACCAGGGGCTCCCAGTGCGCGGCGACGAGGTCGGCCTCCTCGGCGAGTTCGCGCTTCGCTGCCGCGAGCGGCTCCTCACCCTCGACGTCGAGCAGCCCCGCGGGCAGCTCCCAGTCGCGGTGGCGGATCGGATGCCGGTACTGCTGGATCAGCAGGACGCGACCCTGGTCATCGAGCGCGAGGATCGCGACGGCGCCGGTGTGCGCGACGTACTGTCGGCGGATCTCACCGGTGCCGTAGCGCACGCGGTCGTCGCGCACGTCCCAGACCGCGCCGTGGTACGCCAGGTCGCTCTGGACGACCTCCGGCTCGAACGGCTCGTCGCGGAGGACGCTCTTCGGTTCGCTCATCGACGCATCACTCGTCGACGCTGACGTCGAACAGCTCGCTGGCGCGGTGACGCTCGATCGCGGCGCCGACCAATCCGCGGAACAGCGGGTGCGGGGCGGTCGGACGCGAACGCAGCTCAGGGTGCGCCTGCGTGGCGATGTAGTAGGGGTGCACGTCCCGCGGAAGCTCGACGTACTCGACGAGATCGAGCTCCGGGTTGAGGCCCGAGAACACGAGACCTGCCTCGGACAGGCGGTCGCGGTACTGGTTGTTCACCTCGTAGCGGTGGCGGTGGCGCTCCGAGGCCTCGGGCGTGCCGTACAGCTCGCGGGCGAGCGATCCCTCGGCCAGTGCGGCCTGGTAGAGGCCGAGACGCATCGTGCCGCCCAGGTCTCCGCCGTCGAGGATCTCGATCTGCTCGGCCATCGTGGCGATGACCGGCTCGGTGGTCTCGGGGTCGAACTCGCTCGACGAGGCTCCGGCGATGCCGGCCACGTCGCGCGCGTACTCGATCACCATGCACTGCAGGCCGAGGCAGAGGCCGAGCGTCGGGATGCCCTGCTCGCGCGCGAACTTCAGTGCGCCCAGCTTGCCCTCGATGCCGCGGATGCCGAAACCGCCGGGCACGCAGATGCCGTCAAGGTCCGCCAGCTGCTCCTGCGCGCCCTCGGGCGTCTCGCAGAGGTCGGAGGGGATCCAGCGGATGTTGACCTTGGTCTCCTGTGCGAAACCGCCGGCCTTGAGGGCCTCGGTCACCGAGAGGTAGGCGTCGGGGAGGTCGATGTACTTGCCGACCAGGCCGATCGTGACCTCGTGCTTGGGGTTGTGCACGGCGTGGAGCACCTTGCTCCAGCGCGTCCAGTCCACTTCCTCCGCCGCCTTCTGGTCGAGACCGAGGCGGCGCACGATGTACGAGTCGAGACCCTGATCGTTGAGCGTCGACGGGATGTCGTAGATGCTCGGCAGGTCGACGGTGTTGATGACGCCCTCGACCTCGACGTCGCACATGAGGGCGATCTTGTTGCGGTTGCTCGCGCTCACCGGCCGATCGCTGCGCAGCACGAGGGCGTCGGGCTGGATGCCGACCTGGCGGAGAGCGGCGACCGAGTGCTGAGTGGGCTTGGTCTTCTGCTCCCCCGACGCGCCCATGAAGGGCACGAGCGAGACGTGCACGAAGAACACGCTGTCGCGGCCGAGCTCGTGCCGGAGCTGACGGGCAGCTTCGAGGAACGGCTGCGACTCGATGTCGCCGACGGTGCCGCCGACCTCGGTGATGATCACATCGGGGCGCGGCTCCTCGTTCGCCTGAAGGCGCATCCGGCGCTTGATCTCGTCGGTGATGTGCGGGATGACCTGCACGGTGTCGCCGAGGTACTCGCCGCGGCGCTCGCGCGCGATGACCTGCGAGTAGATCTGGCCGGTGGTGACGTTGGCCGCCTGCGACAGGTTGATGTCGAGGAAGCGCTCGTAGTGACCGATGTCGAGGTCGGTCTCGGCGCCGTCGTCGGTGACGAAGACCTCGCCGTGCTGGAACGGGTTCATCGTGCCCGGATCGACGTTCAGATACGGGTCGAGCTTCTGCATCACGACGCGGAGTCCGCGAGCGGTGAGGAGGTTGCCCAGGCTGGCTGCCGTGAGCCCCTTGCCCAAAGACGAAACGACACCACCTGTCACAAAAATGTGCTTGGTCGTGTCGTTCTTGGGCCCCGCAGAAGAAGAGTTCATCACGGGCTTCGATCCTATCAGGCAGCAGGGGCGCCGAGGCTGAGAAGTTCTCGGGCATGGGTCAGCGCGGCGTCCGAATCGGCGAGTCCCGACAGCAGGCGAGCCATCTCGGCCTCCCGCTCCTCACCCTTCAGAAGCCGCACACTGGAGGCGGTGACGGCGCCGTCGTTGGCCTTCACGACGGACAGATGATTGTTCGCGAAAGCCGCGACCTGCGCGAGATGAGTGACGGCGATGACTTGCGACTTCTCTGCAAGCCGGGCGAGTCGCCGGCCCACTTCGATCGCCGCCGCACCGCCGATGCCGGCGTCGACCTCGTCGAACACGAAGGTCGGCACGGGGTCGGTTCCGGCGATGACGACCTCGATCGCGAGCATCACGCGGGAGAGCTCTCCCCCGGAGGCGCCCTTCCCGACCGAGCGCGGCTCGGCACCCGGATGGGGGGCGAGCAGGATCGCGACGTCGTCGCGGCCGTGCGTGCTCTCGGTCCCTTCGGTGACGGCGACCTCGAGGCGCGCGTCCGGCATCGCCAGGGCGTGCAGCTCCTCGGTGACGGCAGCACCCAATCGTGTCGCGGCGGACGTACGCTCGGCGGTCAGCGAGGCCGCATGGCCGTCGAGCTCGGCGCGCACGGCGTCGCGCTCGGCGATCAGCCGTTCGATGCGCTCCCCGTCGTCGTCGAGCTCCGCGAGTCGGGCGGATCCCGTCTGCCAGACCTCGAGTGCTTCGTCGAGCGATCCGTGGGCGCGGATGAGCGTGCCGAGCGCGGCACGGCGCTCCTCGACCGCGGCCAGCTCGTGGGGACCGGATTCGTCGAGGTCGGCGAGATACGCCGAGAGCAGTCCGGCGACGTCGGCGATCCGGTACCCGATGTCGGCGAGGGTCTCCGCGATCTCCGTGAGCTTGGTGTCGGTCACCCGCTCGAGCAGACGACGCGATTCGGCGACGAGCGCTGAAGCGTCCGGCTCGCCGTCTTCGCTCGAGAGAGCGCCGTGGGCGAGGGATGCCGCCAGACGCAGCTCCTCGGAGTTGGCGAGGCGCTCGGCGCGCTCGCTGAGTTCCTGGTCCTCCCCCGGCTCGGGAGCCGTCGCCTCGATGAGGGCGAGGGCTTCGCGGAGCCGTGCTGCCTCTTCGGCACGCCGGTCGCGATTGTCGGAGATGTCGGCGATCTCCGTGTCGAGCGTCTTCCATCGGGCGAAGGATGCCGCATACGCCTCGAGGGCCCCCGCGATGGGTGCGCCGCCGAAGCGATCGAGGGCATCGCGCTGTGCGGCCGCGGACCGGAGGCGCAGCTGCTCGGACTGCCCGTGCACCACGACCAGCTCCTCGGCGAGGGACGACAGCACGCCTGCCGGTGCGGCGCGGCCGCCCACGCTGGCGCGGCTCCGCCCCTCGGCGCTCAGGGTCCGCGAGACGTAGAGCTCTGCGCGATCCTTGCCCGCCGGTTCGAGCTCGCCCCCGGCATCCGTGACGATGTCTGCGACATCGCCCTTCTCCGGGACGATCCAGACGCCGGCCACCGACGCCTGCGCGGACCCGGCGCGCACCGCACCGGAGTCGGCGCGCTGGCCGAGCAGCAGCCCGAGGCCGGTGACGACCATGGTCTTGCCCGCGCCCGTCTCGCCCGTGATCGCGGTGAAGCCGGGGCCGAGAGGCAGCACCGCATCGGCGATGACGCCGAGGCCCTGCATCCGCATCTCCTCGATCATGATGTCTTCCCCGGTTCCTGCCCCCGCCATCCTTCGACGGGCAGGCGGAATTTCCGCACGAGGCGGTCGGTGAATGCAGTCGGGTGCAGACGCGCCAGACGCACCGGGCGCGACGAGCGACGGACGACGACGCGCGCGCCCGGCGGCAGGTCATGCGAACGACGGCCATCGCACCAGAGGATGCCGGAGCCGTCGGTGCGCTCGAGCATCTCGATGGCGACGGCGGCATCCGGACTCACCACGAGCGGCTTCGCGAACAGGGCGTGCGCCGACAGCGGCACCACGGCGATCGCCTCGACGCTCGGCCAGATGACCGGGCCGCCGGCGGAGAAGTTGTAGGCGGTCGAACCGGTGGGCGTGGAGACGACCATGCCGTCGCAGGCGAAGCTCGACAGCGGGCGGCCGTCGATCTCGAGGACGACCTCGATCATCCGCTCGCGACTGGCCTTCTCGACGGTCGCCTCGTTGAGCGCCCAGGTGTCGTACACGACAGCGCCGGCGGCATCCTTCACCCGCACCGACAGCGCCAGGCGCTCCTCGACCTCGTAATCGCGGTCGATGACGCGGCGGACGGCGTCGTCCATGTCGTCGCGATCGATCTCGGCGAGGAAGCCGACGTGACCCATGTTGATGCCGAGCACCGGAGCGCCGCTGTCGCGGACCAGTTCGGCCGCGCGCAGGATCGTCCCGTCGCCACCCAGCACGATCGCGAGTTCGAGCTCAGCGGAATCCGACGACCCGTCGAGCACGTCGAGGTCGGAGAAGAACGCATCGACCGCACTGAGCGCGGCGTGGTCGTCAGCGGCCAGAAGGGGCTGCGCGCCCGCTCCGCGCAGTGCGTCGATCACGCGACGGGCGGCTTCCACGGTCTCGACGCGGCCGGCATGGGCGACGACCAGGATCCTGCGCTCGTTCATCGTCCTCCTGCCAGTCGATTGATGCTGTCCAACCATTCTGTCGGATTGCTGCCGCGTCCCGGCGCGAGATGCACCAGATACTCCGCATTGCCGTGGGTTCCGAGGATCGGGGAGGAGAGGATGCCGAGCATGCCGAGACCGACGTCCCACGCGCTCCACACGGTGCGGGCGACGGCATCGGCGCGCGTGGCCGGATCGGTGACGAGGCCGCCGCGCACGGCGGTCCGGCCCACCTCGAACTGGGGCTTCACCAGCAGCAGCACGTCGGATGCCGGTGCGGCGACGCCCGCCACGGCCGGCAGCACGAGCTCGAGCGAGATGAAGGAGAGGTCGCCGACCACGAGCTCGGGTCGCTCCGGCTCGCCGGTGACCTCGGCGAGGTTCTCGGGAGTCATGTGCCGCACGTTGTAGCCCTCGACGGCGGTGACGCCCGGGTCGTCGGCGATCGTCGGCGCCAGCTGCCCGTGTCCGACGTCGACAGCCAGCACACGGCGCGCACCGCGCTCGCGCAGCACCTGGGTGAATCCGCCGGTGGAGGCGCCCATGTCGAGAGCGAGCCGTCCGTCGACGGGGATGTCGAACCCGTCGAGCCCGGCGATGAGTTTGTGCGCGGCCCGCCCCACGTAGTGGTCGGAGCCCGCGACGGTGATCTGTGCTGCCTCGTCGACCGAGGTCGAGGATTTGACGACGGGTCGGCCATCGACGCTCACGAGTCCCTCGGAGATGAGGGTGGCGGCGTGGCTGCGCGACCGGGCGAGTCCTCGGGAGGCGAGGGCGGCGTCGAGTCGCGTCATCGGGATCCCGGGGTCTCCCGTTGGTCGAGCTTCGCCCCGCTCTCGAGCCGTCTCGACAGCTCGTCGTGCAACGCCGAATAGGCATCGGCCCGCGCGGGAAGCGGCTGCCCCTCGATCAGGCGCAGACGGCTCCAGAGGCCGTCGGTCGGCGCGCTCGTCGTGTCTTCGCTCACGGTTCCACTGTACGCGGCACCTCCGACGGTCGAGGGAGCCACGGCGGCCCCGATCAGGGACGGTGGAACGGGTCGTCGTAGAGACGCTCGGGAACCCGGAGCACGAACACGGGCGTGCCCGAGGCCCAGATCGCGGCGGCGCCCGCACGGAGCAGGTCGATCTGCACACCCGACTCCGCGACGATCTCGACATCGGCGCCGGCGACACGCACGGCAGCCCCGTTCACGTGGAACACGCCATCCTTCTCGACGGCCTCGGGGTACGGCTCGTGCAGTTCCCGGAGGTCGCCGAGGATGTACGTGGGACGCGAGCCCTCCGGAGCGGCGAGAACGTGCTTCGGCCGATCGATGCCGGTGAGCACGAGAACCGAGTCGATCCCGACGCGGTTGGCCCCCATGATGTCGGTGTCGAGGCGGTCGCCGATGAAGAGAGCCTTCCGGGCGCCGAAGCGCGCGAGCGCCTCTTCGAAGATCGGAGCCTCCGGCTTGCCGGCGACGGTCGCGAGACGGCCGATCGCGGTGTGCACGGCGGACACGAGGGTGCCGTTGCCGGGCGCGACGCCCCGGTCGCGCGGAATCGTCCAGTCGGTGTTCGTGGCGATCCAGGGGATCCCGGCCTCGTCCTCGGGCAGCTTGAGGGCGAAGGCCGCCTCGGCCAGATCGGTCCAGGCCACCTCGGGTGCGAAACCCTGCACGACCGCGGCCGGCGAGTCCTCGGCACTGCGCGTGACCGTGTAGCCCGCCTTCGTCACCTCGTCGACGAGACCGTCTCCTCCGACGACGAGGATCGTCGCGGGGGCCGGAAGGATGCCGGCGAGCAGGCGCATCGCTGCCTGCGGGCTCGTCACGACATCGGATGCCGCGACGTCGAGCCCGAGACTGCTCAGGTGCTCCGCCACCGACGCGTCGGTGCGCGCCGCGTTGTTGGTGATGTAGCCGAGCCGGGCAGACTCCCCTGCGCGGTTCAGGCTCTCCACTGCGAACGGCAGTGCGCCCGGACCCGCGTAGACGACGCCGTCGAGATCAGCCAGCACCGTGTCGACGCCGTCGAGCGGGCTTGGCGCCGTCGAGCGCTTCCGGGAGAACAGCGCCACTACGCCTCCTGCTCCGGGGCCCGAGTGCCGTCCTCGGCGGTCGGCTCGTCCGAGATCGTCTCGTCCTCGGCAGCGTCGAGACCGGCCTCGTCCTCGCCGAGGAGTTCGCGGACCTCGTCCTCGACCGTGAGGTCGTCTTCGTCGGCAGGCTCGTCGTCGGCAGGCTCGTCGTCGCCGTCAGCATCCGCAGCGACCTCAGCATCCGCAGCGACCTCATCGTCGTCGAAGTCGCCCTCGACGAGACCGTCCTCGACGAAGATCTCCTCGTCTCCCGCCTCGTCGACGCCGAGGGCTTCCGCCGCGACGTCGGCGCGGTGAGCCCAGAACGCGGCTTCCTCGTCACGCCCGAGGTCCTCCAGCACGGCGGCGCGAGCCGCGAACAGGGCCGGGCTCCACTCGAAGGCGCGGTCGGGGTCGAGCTCCGGGATCTCGAGCTCGCCCAACGCGAGTTCGAGATCGCCCTGGTCGAGGCGAGCGCCCGACATCGCGATCGCGAGCGCGACCCGGACGGGGGTCGTGAGGGCGGTGCGGTCGACGGCTCGTCCCGTCTCGAGTGCACGGTCCGGTCGGCCGATGCCGCGTTCGCTGTCCACCATGAGGGCGATCTGATCGTCCTTCCCGGAGATGCGTCGGTAGGTGCGAAGCTCGCGCAACGCGAGGGCGAAGTCCTCGGTCGCGTACGCCGTGATGCCGAGGGTCTCACGCACGATCGCAATACGGCCGGCGCGACGCGAGGCCGCGAGAGCGTGCTCGTGAGCCAGCGCCGGATCCTCGTCGATCAGCTGCGACGCCATGGCGAGGTGGCGGGCCACGAGGTCCGCGTTCTCCTTGCTCAGCGTCTTGAGCTCATTGCGCGCCGACGTGTGCAGGTCACGGGCCGTGATCTCGTCCGGGATGTGCGGGTCATTGAAACGCGGACGCTCGTCAGCCGCCTGGACCGGACGCTCGCGCCCCGAGCCCCCGCGCTGCGGGAAGGAACGGGAGCGCTCACGATCGGCTCCCGAGTCGCGACGCGGCGCGCGATCGCGGTCGAACCCTCCCTCGCGGCGCGGTGCGGAGTCGCGGTTGTACCCGCCACCCTCACGACGAGGGCCACGGTCGGCGGAGCGGTTGTC
>NZ_SSDJ01000116.1 GCF_004794465.1 Microbacterium sp. K24
ACGACGAAGGTCGATCTGAACGACGGCGGCGTCTGGATCACGAAGACGTCGAGCCTGCTCGTCGGGCACTTCAACCACGAGTCGACCGTCCTCGACGGCGGGCTGCGCACCACCGGCGAGGACTACGACATCCTCCAGGCCGCGACGAACGTGCTGGTGGTCGACGAGGGCAGCTCGACCGTGACCGCCGTCGACCCGGCCCGCGTCTCGATGGGCGACTCCGCCAGCATCCCGGCCTCCGCGAAGGTGGCGCTGGGTAACCGCACGGCCGCGATCCTCGACAGGAAGTCGGGCAACCTGTGGGTCGTGCCCGTCAAGGGCATCGCCGCGTTCGAGATCGGCGCCGTGGATCCGGTCGCCGAGCTCGGCGAGAACGCCGACGTGACGGTCGCCGAAGACGGCACCGTGTTCGGGCTGTCGAGCGCGAAGGGCGAGGTCGTCACCGTCCCCGTCGACAACGAGGGCGAGGCCGGCGAGACCTCCACGGCCTCGGTCGGCGAGGTCGACGCCTCTGTACAGCCGACCATCACGGCCGTCGGGCGCACGCCGGTGGTGCTCGACACGGCATCCGGCACCGTGATGACCCCGGGCGGCTTCCGCACCGAGATCGGCGACGCCGAAGACGCCGTGCTGCAGCAGGCATCCGCCGAGAACACCGCGGTCGCGGTGGCCACGGCATCCGCTCTGGTGAGCGTGCCGCTCGACGGCGGCGAGCCCACGACGACGGATGCCGAGGGCACGGGCTCTCCGGCCGCTCCGGTGTGGCTCAAGGGCTGCACCTACGGTGCCTGGGGCGGGTCCGGCGCCTTCCTGCGGGAGTGCGCCGGGTCGGCGAACGACGTCTCGGCGACGATCGAGGATGCACAGGATTCCAAAAGCCTCGTCTTCCGCGTGAACCGCGACGTGATCATCCTGAACGATGCCGTGGGCGGCGCGGCGTGGATGCCGAACGAGAGTCTGCAGCGCGTCGACAACTGGAACGACCTGACTCCTCCCGAGGGCGAGACCGAGAACGAGGACGACTCCACCGAGGAGACCGTCGAGACGACGCTGCCGGAGCGCAGCGAGGTGAACACCCCGCCGATCGCCGAGGACGATGCGTTCGGCGTGCGGCCGGGCGCCTCCGCCCTGCTGCCGGTGATCGACAACGACAACGACCCCGACGGCGACGTCCTGGTCGCCGCGATGGCCGAGGCGCAGCCGGCGATCGGCACGGTCCAGCCGATCTACAACGGCGGCTCGCTGCAGATCGCCGTCGAGGAGGACGCCTCGGGCTCGAGCAGCTTCCTCTACGAGGTCGACGACGGGCGCGGTGGTAAGGACACGGCGACCGTCGCCCTCTCGGTGCACGACTGGGACCAGAACGCGGCCCCGACGGCGAAGCGCAAGACCTCTCTCACGGTCGAGGCGGGCGGCACGGTCTCGTACAACATCCTCCCGGACTGGATCGACCC
>NZ_SSDJ01000117.1 GCF_004794465.1 Microbacterium sp. K24
CCCGCGAGCCGCAACACGCCGTCGACCCGGCGCGGCAGGTCGACCACGCCGTCGCGCAGCTCGTCGGGCAGCACGTCGACCGGGGCGTCCTGCCAGGCGAGCGGCCGCAGGAACCGCCGGATCGCGGTGACCCCGACCGAGGTGTGCTGCGTGTTCGTCGCCGGCCACGGACCGCCGTGGTTCATGCCCCACGACACGCGCACGCCCGTCGGGTAGCCGTCGTAGACGATGCGGCCGACCAGGTCGCGGGCGGCATCCGTCAGCTCCCCGCGCACGTCGGTCTCGTCAGGAGACGAGTGGATCGTCGCCGTGAGCGAGTGCGGAACCGCCTGCAGCGCCTCGCGCACCTCGGCGACCGTCGAGTACCGCATCAGCACGACGAGCGGACCGAAGGCCTCCTCCGCCACGGCCGGCGTCACGTCTTTCGCGTCGATCTCGAGCACGGCGGGCGTGAGCGAGAAGCCGTCGTCACCGGCGCGCGGGGCGACGAGGCTGCGTGCCCCGCCCTCGTCGATCAGGCGCGTGCGGATCTCGTCGAAAGCGCCATGGATGCGGGAGTTCAGGAGCGTCTGCGCCGCGGCATCCGTCGCCCGGGCGACCACGTCGGCCACGAGTGCGTCGCCCTCGGCGCCCACCGGCACGAACGCGACGCCCGGCTTCGTGCACAGCTGCCCGGCCGAACCGGTCACCGAGGCGAAGAGTCCCTCGCCGATCGCGGCGGTGCGCGCGGCCGCCGCGCCCGGCGTGATCACGAGCGGGTTGAGGCTCGACAGCTCGCCGTAGAACGGGATGGGCGTCTCGCGCTCGTCGATGATCCCCTGCAGGATCTTGCCGGTCGACAGCGAGCCGGTGAAGCCGACCGCCGTGATGCGCGGGTCGGCGACGAGCAGCGCTCCGGCCTGCTGGCCATAGACGATCCCGAGCGTTCCGGCCGGTGCCCCGTAGGCGGATGCCGCGCGCGACAGCGATGCGAACGAAAGCTGCGACGTGAGCAGGTGCGAGCTGTGGGCCTTGATGACGACCGGTCCGCCCGCGGCGAGCGCCGATGCGGTGTCGCCCCCGACGACCGAGAACGCGAACGGGAAGTTGCTGGCGCCGAAGACCGCGACGGGTCCGATCGGCACGAGCATCCGTCGCACGTCGGGACCGGGGCCGAGCGGGGTGTCACCGGCGTGGTCGATGACCGCCTCGAGGTAGCCGCCCTCGTCGACGGCATCCGCGAACAGCCGGAACTGGAAGGCGCTGCGCGACAGCTCGCCATTCAGCCGGGCCGCGGGGAGCCCGGTCTCGGCGAGCGCCGCCTCGACGAGCGACTCCCGGTCGGCCTCCAGCCCGTCGGCGAGCGCACGCAGCAGGCCCGCCCGCCATGCGCGCGGACGTGAGCGGAGTTCGACGAATGCGGATGCCGCTGCCTCGGTCAGCGCTGCGACGCCCGCGGCATCCGTGGGTTCGATGTCGGTCGCGGAGGTCTCCCCGGTGCGGGGATCGGTCGTGGTGAGAGTCGTCATGCACTCGTCCTTCCGAGCAGTCCCCGCTGAGCGAGGTTGGTCAAGAGCGCGCCGATGCCGAAGCTCCACGGCGCGAGGTCTTCGCTGTGCTGCACGCGGTTCACCAGCGCGCCGAGGCGCGGCGAGGCGATGCGCACGACATCGCCGAGGTGGTGCGTGAATCCGTGACCCACCTCGTCGCGGTCGTCGGTCGGCGCGAACATCGTGCCCAGGTACAGCACGAAGCCGTCGGGGTAGGCGTGGTGGGCGCCGCTCGCCTGCCGGGCGAGGTCGGCGGGGTCGCGGCTGATCTGCGCCATGTGCGACGACGCCTCCATGCGGAAGCCGTCGTCACCGTCGACCGAGAGCGTGACGGTCTCGGAGCGCACGTCGTCGAGCCCGAAGCCCTCGTCGAACAGACGGATGAGCGGACCGACGGATGCCGAAGCGTTGTTGTCCTTCGCGCGTCCGAGCAGCAACGCGGACCGCCCCTCGATGTCGCGCAGGTTCACGTCGTTGCCGAGCGTCGCGCCGACGATGTCGCCGTTCGAGGAGACGACCAGCACGACCTCGGGCTCGGGGTTGTTCCACTTCGACTCAGCGAGCACGCCTACGTCGGACCCGGCGCCGACCGTCGCCAGCACGGGGGCCTTGGTGAAGATCTCGGCGTCCGGCCCGATGCCGACCTCGAGGTATTGACTCCACAATCCGGCGGCGATGAGCACCTGTTTGAGGCGCGCGGCCTCGGGCGAGCCGGGGACCAGGTCGCGGATGTCGCCGCCCAGCGCGTCGACGATCGTGGCGCGGATGCCGTCGGCCGACTCGGCCTCTCCGCGGGCCTTCTCCTCGATGATGCGCTCCAGCATCGACACGGGGAACGTGACCCCCGACGCTTTGACGACCTGCAGGTCGATCGGCGACAGGAGCCACGGCCGCGCGTCGTCGCGCGTATCGGGGGCGGTGTTCGCCCAGACCTCGTCGAACGAGTCGATGACGGGACCGTCGGCGCCACGAACGGCGGATGCCGGGTCGGCGGTCTCGGTCAGCGAGGCCGTCGTCGGAAAGGTCGCCGACAGATCGTGCAGCCTGCCGTCGCGGAGCACGACCACACTCGGACCCTCGGGCAGCTGGACGCGTCCGACGAGCAGGGCGTCGGCGGCATCCGTCGGGAGGACATCGGTGAAGGCGTCGGTCATGGGGTCTCCTCGTGATTCAACAAGTCTGGTGCACAGGTGAGGCTGGGTGCATCAGCGCCGGTGGAAGACACCGGGGCGCTTCTCGGCGAAGGCCGCGCGGCCCTCGGCGGCATCCTCGGTGGCGAAGGTGATGCCCTGCATCTCGCGCTCATAGGCGATGGCCTGGTCCTGGGGCAGGTTGAACGCCGCGCGCAGGTTCGCCTTGGCGGTCTCGGCGGCGATCGGCGGACGCGAGGCGATCGTCGCGGCCAGCTCCTGCGCGCGCTCGACGAGTCCGTCGGCCGGGACCACCTCGCTGATCAATCCCCACGCGAGAGCACGCTGCGCGTCGATCGCATCACCGGTCATCAGCATCACGGCCGCGTTGCTCGCGCCGATCGAGTTCGCGAGCAGCACCGACATTCCGCCGCCGCCGATCCAGCCGAGCTTGATCTCCGGGGCCGCGAAGCTCGCGGTGTCGGCGGCGATCCGGATGTCGCAGGTGAGCGACGCCTCGAGCCCTCCCCCGAACGCGTAGCCGTTGACCGCGGCGATCACGGGCATGCGCAGTTCGCGCAGCGCGTCGCAGTAGTCGCGCCGGTTGCGGAACTCCCACGGGGTCTCGTACTGGTCGAGCGTCGAGATGTCGCTGCCGGCGCTGAACGCGCGCCCCGTGCCGGTGTAGACGACCGCCCGCACCTCTGCGTCGTCGTTCAGGTCTCGCACGATGCGCACGAGCTGGTCGCTCATCTCCTGCGTGACGGCGTTGAGCTTCTCGGGCCGGTTCAGCCGCACGGTCGCGACGTGGCCCTGACGTTCGACGACGATGAGTTCCTCGGTCACGGTCGTACCTCCTCGAGGCGGTCGGTGGTCCGCAGCGGAGCGAACCGCTCCTCGATCTCGTCGAGCACTTCGTCCGGCGACCGTTGCCCGGCGACCGCCGCACGCACGAGAGCGGATGCCGCGGACTGGAAGGGGATGTACCCGGCGACCCGAGGCCGCACCCACGCCGCTTCGATGGTCGAGAGCGTGCCCGAGTAGAAGCCGTGTGCGGCCTCGTCGAGCGCGGCATCCGTCCACGCGGCGCGCAACCCGGGCTGCCCGTCGTGCTGGGGGATGAATCCCGTCTGCGCCTCGGGGCTCAGCAGATGCCGCAGATGCGCGAGCAGCGCGGGCGACGGCTCGGAGCGGCGCGTGACCGCGATGCCGGTGCCGCCGATGGTCGAGCCGATCCGCCCCTCGAACGCTGGGGCCGGCCCGAACGCGATCGTCGGCGAGCTGTAGTTCACGTAGCCGTAGACCAGGGGGATGTACCCGATGTCGCCCTGATCCCGCATGCGGTCGAGCAGGCCGATCGGGTTCAGCAGCGCGGTCCCCTCGGGCGCACCCGCCGAGAGCTGCGTCAGCAGATCCAGCCCGCGCAGGGCGATATCGCGATCGAACAACGGCCCTCCACGCCCGGGGGCATCACCGAGCGACACCACGATCGAGCACAGCGACAGGAACGCATGGGGACCGGCGAGGCTCGTGGCGACGAGGCCGCGCTCGGCCAGAGCCAGCGCGTCGTCCCAGGTGGTCGGCGCGTCGAGCACGAGGTCGCGGCGTCGCACCGAGACCTGCGTCGCGGCATCCAGCGGCAGCGCCCACAGCCGACCGTCCACGCGGTACGAGGCGATGCTCGGACCGACCGCCGCCTCCGACCAGGCGCGCAGCTGCCCGTCGTCGAAGAGCTCGTCGAGAGGACGGATGCTGTCGCTCACCCGCGCATCGCCGAGATGCGGGTGATCGAGCACGAGCAGGTCGTAGCGGCGCGCGAGCTCGTCGATGGGTGCGGACTCGAAGCCCTCGAGCGACTGCACCTCCCAGCGCAGCGTGTCGCCGTCCCCGAGATCACCGGATGCCGCCTCGAGGGCTTTGCGTCCGCGCGGGTGATCCCAGGTGAGACCGAGGTAATCGGTCATCACGACACCGCGACCGGCACGGCCGTCTGCGCCACGGCCCCCGCGTCGAGCAGCTCCTGCGTGCGCTCCGCCGAGACCCCGAGCTCGGCCAGGATCTCGGCCGTGTGCTCGCCGGTCAGCGGCGCCCCGCGATCGATACGGGCCGGCGTCTTCGCGAACCTGTACGGGAAGCCGGGGGTCTTGATGTGCCCCTCGGTCGGGTGGTCGTACTCGACGAAGGTGCCGTTGTGGATGATCTGCGGATCGTTCACGAGGTCTTCGTAGCCGTACACGGGGCCGACCCACATGCCGGCGGGGAGCAGAGTGTCGAGCCAGTGCTGCGTCGGCTGCTCGCGCAGGTGCTTCGCGACCGTGGCGTAGAGCTCGTCGCGGTGCGTCCACCCGTGCTCCTCGGCGTCGAGGCCGCGGAACGACGGCTCGTCCAGCACCTCGCCGAGCTTCTCCAGGTCGGCGAACCCGAGCGCGAGGTAGCCGTCGGTGGTGGCGAAGATGCCGTAGGGCGCGCGGATGTACACGTGCGCGTTCGGCTCGGCGCCGCGCTTCTGCGGCACGCCGCCGACCGTGTACACGCTGAGCTCCTGCATCTGCAGGGTGGTCAGCGCGTCGAGCATGTTGACCGTGACGAGCTGCCCCTCGCCGGTGCGCTCGCGGTGCAGGAGAGCCGCGAGCACCGCTTCGAAGGCGGTCGACGCCGTCACGGCATCCGCCAGGTACTGGCCGGCGGGGGACGGGGGCTCGCCCTCGCGTCCGGCCGACAGCATCGCGCCGCTCATGGCCTGCAGGATGAGGTCCTGTCCCGGACGATCCTTGTACGGACCGTCCTCGCCGTAGCCCGACATCGAGACGTAGACCAGCGACGGGTTGAGCGCGGCGAGCGATTCGTAGTCGAGACCGAGGCGCGCGGCGACGCCCGGACGATAGTTCTGCAGGAAGACGTCGGCGCCGGCGATCAGGTCGCGCACGACCTCGCGCCCGGCATCCGACTTCAGGTCCACGGCGAGCGATCGCTTGTTGCGGTTGAGCGAGAGGAACGAGACGTTGATCTCGTTGCCCTTCGCTCCGCCCGCGGCCGCGAAGCGCTGCCACTCGCCGGCGGTCGGCTCGACCTTGATCACATCGGCGCCGAGGTCGCCGAGCCGCTGCGCGGCGAACGGACCGGCCATCGCGATCGAGCAGTCGATGACGCGATAGCCGTCGAGGATGCTGCGGAGCGGGGTCTCAGACATTTCCTACCTCAGGGGTGCGGGGGATTCAGACGGACGTGTCGACGCCACCGGCCGCGGACGACCGCAGCAGCGCGTCGATGAGCTCGACCGAGCGGGCGGCGACCGTGACGTCGGAGTTGTTCTCGCGACTCTCACCGGTGATCAGCTCGATGAAGCGCGCAGGCGGCACGAGGCATTCGTACTCACCCTCGCCCTCGGCGATCGCGACCTCTTCACGGCGGCCGTCGTAGCGGCTGAGCGTGACCCGCTCGCGCTCGACGTCGATCATCAGCACGCCCTCGGTGCCGAACAGGCGGATGTCGACCTGGTACTTGTCGCCGTCGGCGAGGGTGGCGGCGCCGGACAGCGAGCCGATCGCGCCGTTGTCGAAGCGGATGACACCGGCGTCGAACAGGTCGACCGGTGCACCCGCCGTGATCACGCGCCCCGCGACCGAGGAGGCGCGCAGGCCCGTGAGCCAGAACAGCAGGGCGGACGAGTGCGTGATCTGCCCGTGGGCGTAGCCGCCGCCCTTCTCCGGGCTCGACCACGTGCGCGGGTCGGGGGCGGTGTCGGAGTTCCAGCGCTCGAGCATGTGCGACGGGTCGGTGCCGAACAGTCCGCGCGTCGGCGAGGCCATGTGGCACAGCGCGTACTGGATCTCGCCGATCGCCCCGGACTCCAGCATCCGCTTGGCGGAGACCGTGAACGGCTTGTAGTTCCAGCCGTAGGGCACGAGGAAGACCGTTCCAGCCTTCTCTGCGCGCGCGGCCAGGTCCCAGGCCTCCTCGGCGTGCAGCGTCATCGGCTTCTCGCACAGCACGTGCAGTCCGCGCTCCAGAGCCTGAGCCGCGAGCGGGTGGTGCAGATCGTGCGGGGTCGAGATCACGACCGCGTCGATGTCGGCATCCAGCAGTTCCGTCGCGTCCTCCGTCGCGAACCCGAAGCCGAACCTCTCACGGATGGCCTCGAGGCCGTCGCCCTTGCCGCACACGCCGACGAGTTCGACGTCGTCGCGAGCGGCGAACAGCGGGAAGTGGTTGCTCGTGGCCCACCATCCGGCGCCGATGGCGCCGAGGCGCACCTTCCTGCCGGTCACGGTGCCCGTCACGCGACCCACCGCCACGTGCGGATGCCGTCTCTCTCGCCCTCGACGACCCGCCCCTGCTGCACGAGCCGTTCGAGGTTGCCGGTCATCGGGAAGATGAGGTACTCGGCGGCGGCCTCCGGCCACGGTCCGAGATCGGCGGCCGCACGGCGGATGAGCGCGAGCGAGGTCAGCTCCTCCCCCGAACCCAGCACCTCTGCGATCACGCGGTCGACGCGGTCGGTGTAGGCGAGCGACTCGTCGAGGAACGCGGCGACCGCCGGCCCCTCGTACACCGGGTAGTGCGCGGTCAGGAGCAGGTCGGCGTCGAGCGCGCGGAGGCGACGGATGCTGTCGACATAGGCGACCGTGTCGCGATAGGTCGGCGGGAACGCCGCCCGGCCGTCGGCCGTCGGCACGGTCTCTCCGAGCGCCGCGTCGGAGATGAGGAGCGTGCTGTTCTCGGCATCCCGCAGCGCGAGGTGACCGGGCGAATGCCCGGGCACCGACAGCACCTCGATCGTGCGGTCGCCGAGGTCGAAGGTCTCACCGCCGTCGAGCGCCCGGGTCACGGCGACCAGGCCCGTCGACCGGCGCACCTCGGCCGTCGTCTCGGGCGGGTCGTCGAAGCGGTCGCGGGCGGCGAACTCGCCGTAGCGTCCGGAGATGAGCAGCTCGAGGTCTTCGGTCATCGGCACATCGGCGCGGCCCGCGAGGAACTCGGCGTGCGGCGCGACGGTGGCGAGCGCCGCGTTGCCGCCGGTGTGGTCGAAGTCGCAGTGCGAGCTGATCACCCAGCGGATGCCGTCGAGGTCGAAGCCGATCTCGTCGAGGTACGGCAGCAGGGTGCCGGGCACGGAGTCGGCAACGCCGGTGTCGAACAGCAGCGCACCGTCGGGACCGGTCAGCAGATACATCGCGATGAAGCGCTCGCCGAGCGGCGCCGGGATCCGGTGGATGCCGGGGCGGAGTTGCATCACTCGCCCCAGGCGCCGTTGTCGACCAGACGCAGTCCGGCACGCGGCGAGCGCACGTGCGGACCGGCGGGCTCCTGCCAGTCGGCGTCGCTGCGCGCCCGGACGATGGCGGCCTCGTCGACCTGGATGCCGACCCCGGGTCGGTCGCCCAGCACGATGCCGCCGTTCTCGAAGGACTGGTCGAGCGTGAGCCCGAACGGGGATCCGAGATCCTGCACCTCGGCGGAGAGGTGGTTCGGCACGGCGGCCGCCGCAGCGGTGACCGTGTGGTTCGCGGTGAGACCGACCGGGCTCACCGGCAGGTCACGGCTGTGCGCGGCGATGGCGACGCGGAGGAAGTGCGTGATGCCCCAGACCGCTCCGGCCTGCACGATGTCGGCGCCGCCGGCATCCAGCAGCGGGCGGTACTGCTCGAGGCCGGTGAGGTTCTCTCCGGTCGCGACCGAGGCCTTGATGGCGGCGCTCAGTCGGGCGTGGCCCGCGGCATCCCACCGGCGGAGCGGCTCCTCGACCCAGGTGAGGTCGAGATGCTCTTCGAGGGCGCTCACGTGGCGCACGGCCTGCTTGAGGTTCCACGACTCGTTCGCATCGAGCATGAGCGCGGGCGCCGCGCCGTTTACCGAGAGGAGGTCGGTGAGGATGCCGAATCGGCGCAGATCCGCCTCGACGTTGCGGCCGCCCTTGAGCTTGGCGGCGGTGTAGCCGCGGTCGGCGAAGCGACGGTAGAGGTCGACGAGCTGCTCGTCGGTCAGCGCGGCGTCGAGACCGGAGGCGTAGCCCGGCACGAACCGGTCGCCCGCGCCGAGCAGTCGCCAGAGCGGTTCTCCGGCGAGCTTGGCCTTGATGTCCCAGAGCGCGGTGTCGAACGTGCCGATGCCGCCGAAGGTCGCGCCGCCGTGCGACGACTTGAAGACCCGTGCGAGCATCGCGTCGTAGAGGGTCGTCACGGCCCGGGGGTCCTGGCCCTCGATGGCTGGGAATAGACGGTCGAGGTCGGCGTGCGATCCCATGCCGACGCCCTCGACGCCTTCGTCGGTCTCGAGGATCACCAGGGGCACGTCGGTGACGCCGGATGCGATGAATCCGTTGACGTCGCCGACGGGCCGTCCCCAGTCGTGGACGGTGCGCAGTGTGCGGTACCCGGTGATCTTCATGTCGCCCTTGAGTGTGAGAGATCGAGCAGTACTAAACACCATACATCATATGTCTGGGGTTTCGCGAGTGTCCCGTGACGGGCGGGCGACGACGTGAATAGAGTGTCTGGCATGACTCTGCCCGCAGACGCCGCCACCGCCGGTCGCGCACGCACCCCGATCGACCGCATCGGCGCGACGGTGCTGAAGGAGCTGGTCCAGTCGATCGTGACGGGTGAGTTCGGGCCCGGAGATCTGCTGCCGCCGGAGAGCATCATCAGCGTGCAGTTCGGAGTCAGCCGCACGGTGATCCGCGAGACCATGAAGCGTCTGCAGGAGAAGGGCATGGTGACGGTGGCCCAGGGCCGCGGCACGCACGTGAACCCGTCGACGAGCTGGAACGTGCTCGACCCGCTGGTGCTGTCGACCATGATCACCAACGACTCGACCCTCGGAGTGCTCGACGATCTGAGCGTCGTGCGCGCTGCACTCGAGGCGGCGATGGCGGCTTCTGCCGCGACCGCCGTCGACGACGACGCCCGCGCCCGCCTGCAGGAGAGCCTGGCCGCGATGGCCGAGCACGTGGAGGACTCCGCGGCGTTCCGTGAGGCCGACATCCGGTTCCACACCGCCGTCATGGAACTCGCCGACAACGCCCTCGCCGAGAACATCGCCCGGGTGCTGATCGCGCACGCGGTCGGCAGCGACCGCTTCACCGGCGTCGACCCGGCGCACGCGTTCGAGCTCACTCTCGCCGAGCACGAGAAGATCGTCGAGACGATCTCGGCCGGCGATGCGGAGGGCGCGCGCATCGCGATGAGCGCGCACATCCTCGGCTCGTGGTCGCGGCGGCGACTGCCGTCCGACAAGCGCTCCTGAACGCCGCGGCATCCCCTCCTCCCCCTCATCACGGTTGAACATCAGTCATGTGACCTTTGCTTGCTCGTTTTCGTAAGACGTAGTATGTTTCCCATCAGAGGCCTGCACCCTGAGGTCCTGCAGCACACTTCTTCATCAACGTTGAGAGGATCCGCAATGAAGCGAAGGATTGCCATCCCCGCCGCCATCGGTGTGGCGGCGCTTGCACTCACCGGCTGCGGAGGTGCATCGCCGAACGGTTCCACCGAAGGCTCGGGCACCGACGACAAGCTGGTCGTCTGGAACTGGGGCGACGCCGACGAGGCCGCAGCCGCGTACACGGAAGACGTCAAGGCCGCCTTCGCGGAGAAGCACCCCGACGTCGAGGTCGAGATCGTCAACCAGCCGTTCGACCAGTACTACACGCTGCTCGGCAGCGCGGTCGAGGCCGGCACCGGACCGGACCTCGCCCTCTTCAACGGCGGGACGCAGCTGAAGAGCCGCGCCGACACCCTCGTGCCCCTCACCGACGAGCTCGCCGACCTCGAGGACACCCTCGCCGGCTGGCCGGCCTTCCAGGCCGACGGCGAGACCTACTCGGCGCCGATGTTCCTGCAGGGCTTCCCGATCTACTACAACAAGGCGCTGTTCACCGCCGCCGGTCTCGACGCCGACAACCCGCCCACGACCTGGGACGAGCTCGCCGAAGCCTGCACCGCCATCACCGAGAAGACCGACGCCTCGTGCTTCGCGCTCGGCAACAAGGAGGGCCTCGGCATCGAGTTCTTCCTCTCCGGCTTCGCCTCGGGCATCTTCACGCCCGAGGAGTACGACGCCTGGATCGACGGCGACCGCGACTGGACCAGCGAGCACGCCACGCAGGTCCTGCAGATGTGGGCGGACTCCGCGGCCAACGGCTGGTACAACGAGGGCGCCAACTCCACCGCGATGTTCAACGACTCGTTCGACCTGTTCTCCGGCGGCAAGTCCGCCATGGCGTGGGCCTCATGAGCGGCACGGCGCACTGGAAGCAGTTCGACGAGTTCCTCGGCGACGACCTCGGGTTCATGATGCCGGTCACGACCAACGACGGCACCACCCTGGCGCTTCCCGCCGAGGGCGGCATCGGCTACGGCGTGCTGAACGAGGACAAGAAGGAGCTCGGCGTCGACTGGATCAAGGCGACGGTCGACCACGACGCGCTCGCGGCATACTCGCTCGCGGGCGGCCAGATCACGTCCGACACGACCATCGAGCTCGACACCGACATCGCGTCGGCGAACGACATCGTCGGCGAGCTCTCCGGCAGCAAGCCGCTGCTGCACACCGCCCTCGAGGCCGACACGCTCGATCTGCTGCACCGCCTCGGCCAGCAGCTGCTCGGCGGCGAGGTCACCGTGCAGGACGCCGCAGCCCAGCTGGCAGCGTCGGAGGGCTGATCCCTTGTCGACGACCGACACCACCTCGACCCGGAGCCTTGTTCTCGAGAACAGGGCTCCGGGCCGCGGCCGCACCCGCCGCGCGCGCGTTCGCTCCGATCTGGGCGTGCCGCTGCGCAAGAAGCCGTGGACGTCCGAGCGCCTCGCGCCCTACCTCATGGTGCTGCCGGTCATCGCGATCCTCGCCGTCTTCCGGCTGTACCCGCTCCTGCTCGGCGTGAACTACTCGTTCACCGGCGATCGGGAGCTCAACGGCCAGTTCATCGGACTGGACAACTACTTCACCCTCCTCGGAGACGCACGCTTCCAGGCGTCCGCCCGCAACGTGCTGGTCGTGCTGCTGTTCGTGCCGATCCAGGTCTTCGTCGCCGGCATCCTCGCGACCTTCGTCTTCCTCAAGGTGCCCGGCCACCGCTTCTACCGCAGCGTGTACTTCCTGCCGGTGGTGCTGTCGCCGATCATCATCGGCGCGATCTTCAACATCCTGCTCGCCGCCAACGGTCCGATCAACGGCGCTCTCGGCGCGGTGAACATCCCGAGCATCGACTTCCTCGGACTGCCGGGCACCGCGCTCCCCTCCGTGCTCGTCGTGCACATCTGGGCCACGTTCGGCATGGCGTTCACGATCTTCCTCGCCGGCTTCGCGACCCTCGACGCCGAGCTGCTCGACGCGGCCAAGATCGACGGCGCGAATCTGTGGCAGCAGATCGTGCACGTCATCATCCCGAGCCTCAGCCAGACCATCCAGTTCGTGTTCGTCACGACCACGATCGGCATGCTGACGGGCCTCTTCGGTCTCCTCTACACGATGACCGCCGGAGGCCCCGGAGCGGCGAGCTATCTGCCCGAGTTCCTCATCTGGAAGCTCAACGGCGAGGCACGACCGGCGCTCGCGTCGGCGGCATCCGTCTTCCTGCTGCTCATCGTGCTCGTGATCGGGCTGATCCAGATCCGCGTGCTCCGCCGCGCCACGAAGGAGGCCTGATGCGCCGCGAACGCCTGGGCAGGTGGCTCATCGCCATCCCCATGATGCTGCTGGCCATCGCCACCATCGCCCCCATGCTCTACGGGCTGAACATCTCGCTCAAGACCCGCAAGGACTACGTGCTCGACCGCCTGGGCGTGACCCAGACGTTCAACGTGCAGAACTTCATCGACGCGTGGACCAACGCCGACATGGGCCGCTACTTCATGAACACGATCATCGTGACCGTGTTCTCGGTCGCGATCCTGCTCGTGCTCGCCTCGATGTGCGGTTACGCGCTCAGCCACCTGACGTTCCGCGGCAGCAAGATCGCGTTCCTCATCATCCTGGCGATGATGATGATCCCGTTCCAGGTGATCATGGTCCCGACCATCAAGGTGCTCAGCGACATGGGGCTGATCAACTCGTTCCCCGGGCTGATCATCGCGTACGTCGCGCAGTTCCTGCCGTTCACGGTGTTCTTCATGACCTCCTACTACTCGGGCATCCCGAAGGAGCTCACCGAGGCCGCCCGCGTCGACGGCAACGGCCTGTTCGGCGTGTGGGCGCGCATCATGATCCCGGTCGGCAAGCCCGCCCTGATCTCGATGGGCATCCTGAACGCGCTGTTCGTGTGGAACGACATCCTCATCGCGCTGCTGATCATGCAGTCGCCGCAGAACCGCACGGTCATGGTCGGCGTGAGCGCACTGCGCGGCCAGTACCCCGACAACGTGCCGACGTACATCGCCGGCGTGCTGCTCGCGGTGCTGCCGATCATCGTGGTGTACCTGATCTTCCAGCGGCAGATCTCGGCCGGAGTCACCGCCGGCGCCACGAAGGGCTGATCCCATGAGCACGGACCGGATCGAGGTGTACGCCGCTCCGGACGGATCGCCCTACGCCGACGGCTCGCACGGCTATCCCGCGAACGACCTCGCGCACGCACTGGCGCTCGTCCGCAAGCGGCGAGAGCCGGGTCAGCGGGCCGTGATCTGGATGGCGGGTGGTGAGTACGCCCACGCGGCCCCGGTGTCGTTCACCGCGGAGGACTCGTTCACCTCGGTGGTCGCGGCGGATCCCTCGAACCCGCCCGTGCTGCGCGGATCGGTGCGGATCGCCGGATGGCGCCCCGTGACGATCAACGGCGTGGAGGCGTTCGCTGCCCCCTCCCCCCGCTCGGTCGCCCGCCGCCTGTACGTCGACGGCGTCGCCGCCGCTCGCCCCCGCCACCCGCGCGACGGATTCCTGCGCGTCGAGGAGCAGACCGGGCTCGACCCGGCCGGCAGCTTCGTCGGCACGCTGTTCGACGGTGCGGCATCCTTCCGCTTCGCCGACGGCGACATCCCCGCTCTCGCCCAAGAGCATGCGGTCGAGATCGTCGTGCCGCACTACTGGGTGCAGGAGCGGATGCCGATCACCGCGATCGACCGCGAGACCCGCACGATCACGAGCTCGCTGCGCAGCATCTTCGCCCTGCGCGACGACGCCGCCGCCCTCTTCGCGCGCTACTACCTCGACAACGTCGCCGAGAGCTTCGGCGAGGTCGCCGGCGAATGGTACCTCGACGCGACCGGCGAGCTGATCGGAGCATCCGGCCCCCATGTGCTGTACCTGCCCGCGCCAGGGGTCGACATCGCCGACCTCGACGTGCGGATGCCGGTGGCCGAGGCCTTCGTCACCCTCGACGGCACCGCCGAGGCGCCCGTGCGCGAGGTGCGCTTGGAGGGCATCCGGTTCGCGGAGGCCGACTTCGATACGGTGCCCGCCGCCGTCCCGCCGTTCGGGGTGCGGGAGGACCCGCAGCTTCCGGTGGACGGACGCTACGCGGCCGACGTGCAGGCGGCGAGCAGCGTGCCCGGTGCCCTTCGGTTCTCCTTCGCGCGCTCCTGCGCCATGGTCGGCGGAGCGATCGAGCGGGTCGGCGGGTACGGCGTCAGCCTCGGTCCCGGAACCCGTGGCGCGCTGATCAGCGGCGTCGAGTTCCGCGATCTCGGTGCGGGGGCCGTGGGCTCCGGCGGCGGGATCGATGCGCTGGCCGCCGACTACAACCAGGCCAACGAGGTGTCCGACTGCCTGATCGAGCGCGGCGGACAGGTCTACCCGAACGCCGTCGCGGTGCTGTTCCAGCACGGGTCGCACAACGTCATCGCGCACAACGAGATCCGCGAGTTCCTCTACTCGGGCATCTCGGTCGGCTGGATGTGGGACTACCTGCACAGCCCCTCCGAGGGCAACCGCATCGAGGGCAACCACATCCACCACCTGGGCGGCGGACTGCTCAACGACATGGGCGGCGTGTACCTGCTGGGGATCGCGCCGGGCACCGTCATCCGCGGCAACCGCATCCATGACGTGGAGTGCGCGAACTACGGCGGGTGGGGCATCTACCTCGACGAGGGATCCTCGCACGTCGTCATCGAGCAGAACGTCGTGTACGACGTGTCGAGCCAGGCATACCACCAGCACTACGGGCGCGAGGTGATCATCCGCGACAACGTCTGGGCCTTCGGCCGCAACGGGCAGATCTCGCTCACGCGTCCCGAGGACCACGTCTCGTTCACGTTCCACCGCAACATCGTCGTCGGCGACGGCATGCCCGCCTTCGTCGGGTATCCGGATCACCGTGACATCCGAGGCTTCGGGATCGACAGCGACCTCAATCTGTTCTGGGACGCGGAGCCGATCGTCGGCGCGTCCCGGGCGGCGAACGCCACGCGGGAGACGGGCGCCGATGGGCGGGTGGGTTTCGACATCGTCGAGCCGCTCGACGACGAATGGGCGCGGCGCGGTCACGACCGGCACTCGGTCACAGCCGATCCGCTCTTCAAGGATGTCGAGGGTCGCGACCTGCGGGTGCGCGAGGGGTCGCCGGCCGAATTGCTCGGGATCCGGGTGCCGGACGTGCGCGGAGCCGGACCGCGGCCGGTCGCCGAGCGTCGGCATCCGCTGGCATCGCCGACGCTGGTGGACCCGTTCCTCCCGACGCAGGGCTAGGCTTTCGAGACGTCGGCGACTGGATAGGGTTGCCGGATGGAGATCGTCGAACCAGGTCGGCCAGGGTGGCGCGCGATGACGCCGATCGAGCGGGGGACCGCCTGGGATCGCTTCGACGAGACCTTCGATTTCCGCGCGTCGGTGAACCCTGAAGGCTGGCCGGCGATCGATGAGCCGACTCCGTCGGTCACTTTCGATCTCTCGGTGTCGAACGGGCCGCGCCTGCTCACGGCGTTCGCGGCGCTGAACGCCGAGGCGCTGCGCTGCTTCGTCTGGGCGCTCCCCGACATCGACGAACTGCTGGTGCTCGATTGGCAGCACACGGCATGGTGGTTCGATCCGAGGCTCGATGACGCTCCCGCTCAGTGGGACGACGTGCAGCGCGCCCAGCCGACCGTGTTCCCCGACGGGGACTACTTCGCCTTCTTGAGTCCGGACATGACGGAGGGGACGTTCGGGCACCCCTGGGAGCAGACGCTCTGCGTGATGGGCGATCGACTCATCGACACGCTGGGGAAGTCCTTGGCCCTGTGGTTGCCTGTTGTTCGCGTGAACGGTGAATCCACCGAGGGGCGCCGGAGATAGTCCTTTTCTTCGAATCTCGCTTGCGTTAAGTTCGTTCGCATGTTCGAATGAAGCATGCGCTGGCAGGGACAGAAACTCGGAGAGACGGATGCCGCGGCACTCCCCGGTCTCGAAGACCGGTCGAGCGTGCTGCGGTCGGTGACCACTCCCGAGTTCGCCGGCATGACGTTCCACGAGGTGCTGTCGAAGTCCGCACTGAATCATGTTCCCGGGGCCTCGCGCATGCCCTTCGCGTGGACGATCAACCCCTACCGGGGATGTTCGCATGCCTGCCTGTACTGCTTCGCCCGGGGCACCCACGAGTACCTCGACCTCGACGGAGGGGCCGACTTCGATTCGCAGATCGTCGTCAAGGTCAACGTGGTGGACGTGCTCGAGAAGGAGCTGCGCAAGGGCAGCTGGCAGCACGAGACCGTCGCGCTCGGCACCAACACCGATCCGTACCAGCGTGCCGAGGGGCGTTACAAGCTGATGCCGGGGATCATCGAGGCGCTCGCGGCATCCGGCACTCCCCTGTCGATCCTCACGAAGGGCACGCTGATCCGGCGCGACATCCCGCTGCTCGTGAAGGCCGCCGAGCGCGTTCCGGTCGACGTGCAGATGTCGATCGCGATGTACGACGACGAGCTGCAGAAGTCGATCGAGCCCGGGGCCCCGACGACCCAGGCGCGGCTCGACACCGTGCGCGCTCTGGCGGATGCCGGGTTCCGGGTGACGGTCTTCCTGATGCCGATCATGCCGCACATGACCGACTCGGTCGCGGCCATCGACGACGCCCTCACGCGCATCAAGGCGACCGGTGCGCGCACCGTGATCTACGGCGCGCTGCACCTGCGCCCCGGTGTGAAGTCGTGGTTCTTCCAGTGGCTCGAGAAGGCCCGCCCCGATCTCGTGTCGTCGTACCGCGGACTGTATCCGGGCGCCTCCGCCGAGGCTCCGAAGGCCTACCGGCAGTGGCTCGCCAAGCGCGCTCGACCGCTGATCCGCATGCACGGGCTCGATGGCCGGCATGAAGACGACTACCCGCAGCGCGGAGTCCGTCCCGGTCAGGGGCACGTCGAGTCGATCTGGCGCCAAGGAGCCGTGCAGAGCACGGGGCGCCCGAGCGCGCCCGTCACGTTCCGGACGACGGGTTCGAGCTCGGCACCCCCCGCGCAGCCGATGCTCTTCTGACGAGCGGCCGAGCCGAAGCCCCGTAGGCTCGACAGTTATGGCTATCGGCTCCACAATGCACACGTTCGACGTCCAGCTGGCCGACACCGACCGGGGCGTCTACGAGGACTACGCGCTGCGCGTCGCGCGGCATCCGTCCGAGACCGACGCCTACATGATCACCCGCGTGCTGGCTCACGGGCTCGAGCACGCGGAGGGGATCGCGTTCGGCGACGGCATCTCCTCGACGGAGGAGCCCGCCGTGATCGTGCGCGACATGACCGGGGCGATCATGGCCTGGATCGAGATCGGCGCTCCGGATGCCGAGCGCCTGCACTACGGCAGCCGCCTCGCCGAGCGCACGGTCGTCTACACCCACCGCGATCCGGCGAAGGTCATGGCGCCGTGGGCGGGGAAGAAGATCCACCGATCGGACGCGATCCGCGTGTACAGCTTCGACCCGGGCTTCATCGACGCGGCCGCCGCACTGATCGAGCGCCGCAACACCCTCACACTGACGGTCACCGAGCAGGTCGCGTACCTCGACCTCAACGGCACGAGCCTCACCTCGAGCATCCACGAGCACGAACTCGCCTGATCCCCGGTCGCCCTGCGCAGGCGCTTCGGAGGAGATCGGCGCTCCGGAGGGGCCGTATCGCCGAATTCGTCCTCCGCATTGCCGATCCCCTCCGCCACGCGCACCGACAGAGGCCCCGCCCCGCCGAAGCGGTGACGGGGCCTCTCGCGGGGCGAATCAGCTCGTGAGGGCGGCCGCGGTCGGCACGCGACCGGCGATCTCCTCGATGATGTCGTCATCGAGACGCGCGTTCTCGAACGGGGCGTCGATCTCGGCCCGGTCGAGCAGCTCGGTCATGCGGCGCTGGCGCTGACGCGTGATCAGCGTGACGACACGACCCGAACGACCGGCGCGACCGGTGCGGCCGGAACGGTGCAGGTACGTCTTGTACTCGTCGGGAGCGTCGGCCTGCACGACCAGGTCGATGTCGTCGACGTGGATGCCGCGGGCGGCGACATCCGTGGCGACGAGCACGTTCACGCGACCCGAGGTCAAGCGCTCCAGGTTGCGTGTGCGCTTGGCCTGGTTCAGGTCGCCGTGCAGCGAGACGGCCGGGATGCCGGCATCGTCGAACTGCTCGGCCAGCATGTCGGCGTAGGCGCGCGTGCGGGCGAAGACGAGGGTCTTGCCGGCGCGGTCGACGAGCGACGTGAGGATGTCGGCCTTGTCGCGGTGCTCGATCACGAGCACGCGGTGCTCGATCTGGCTGGATCCCTGGTCTTCGCCGGCGACCTCGAAGACGGCCGGGTCGATGAGGAACTCGTCGACGAGAGCGGCGACCTCGCGGTCGAGCGTCGCCGAGAACAGCAGCTTCTGGCTGCCGTCGGCCGTGTGACGCAGGATCCGCTGCACGGGCTCGACGAACCCGAGCTCGCACATGTGGTCGGCCTCGTCGAGCACCGCGATGCGGCAGTCCGAGAGGTCGAGCTTGCCCTGGTTGATCAGGTCCTCGACGCGACCGGGCGTGCCGATGACGATGTCGACGCCCTTCTTGAGCGCACCGACCTGACGGCCCTGCGGCACGCCGCCGTAGATCTGCGTCGTGAAGAGGCCGACGCTGCGGGCGATCGGCTGGATCGTGCGGTCGATCTGCAGCGCGAGCTCGCGCGTCGGGGCGAGGATGATCGCGCGCGGCGACCGTCCGAACTCGCGGCGCTTGCCGGCCTGCGACTGCAGCACGCGCTCGACGAGCGGCGCACCGAAGGCGATGGTCTTGCCGGAGCCGGTGCGGCCGCGGGCGAGGACGTCGCGGCCCTCGAGCACAGCCGGGATGCTGGCGGCCTGGATGGCGAACGGCGATGCCGCGCCGAGTCCGGCGAGCGTCTCGACGATGTTCGAGCCGAGACCGAGGTCGCCGAAGGTCACGCCATCGACCTCGACGGCCGCGACGGACTTCGCCTCGAGACGCTCGTGCACGACGTCTTCGCCCGGTGCGAACTTCGCGCCGGTCGACTCGGGACGGCTCGTCGCATTCCAGTCGTTGCGGCTCGGACGCTCGTTGCGCGCCGGACGCCCCCGGGTGTCGGAGGTCAGCGTACGCGCACGCTCGGTGCGGTAGGCGCCACCGGTCGACGGACGGGACCGCTGATCGCGACCACCCTCGAACGAACGCTGGGTGCGGTCGCGGTCGAACGCACGACGCGCACGGTCGGCGTCGAAGGAGCGGGCCGGACGCTCGTCGTCACGGCGCGGGCGCTCATCGCGGTCGAACCGCTGCCCGCCCCGCTCGTCGCGGTAGCTGCCGGGACCGGTGGGGCGCTGGCCTCGACGGTCGTCGCGGACCGGACGTCCGCCATCGCGGTGATCGTTGTCGCGGAAGCCCTGACGCTGCGTTCCCGCGCCGCGGTCGTCGCGGCGCGGACGCTCGTCGCGGTCGAACCGCTGGCCGCCCCGCTCGTCGCGGTACGTGCCGGGACCGGTGGGGCG
>NZ_SSDJ01000118.1 GCF_004794465.1 Microbacterium sp. K24
GAAGACGAAGCACTCGCCGAGCTCGTCACGGGCGACCAGTTCGCGGCGTCCATGTACGCGTTCGCCCACCAGGCGATCACGGCCTACGTCGTCGACGACTACGCCGGTTCCGTATCCGGCGAAGACGGCCGCGGCGAAGGCCGCGGCCGCCGAGAAGGCTGCGGAAGAGAAGGCGGCCGCGGAGGCCGCCGCTCTGCAGGAGCACGAGATCTCTCCGCCGACGGCAGACGAGCACGCCGTCGTCCAGGAGCCGATCATCTCGGCGCCCCCCGTCCCCGAGACCGCGGTCGAAGAGCCGAAGACCGAGGAGCCGGTGCAGGAGCCCGTGGTCGAAGAGCCGGTGGTCGAGGAGCCGGTCGTGCAGGAGCCTGTCGTCGAGGAGCCCGTCGTCGAGGAGCCCGTGGTGGAGGACGCCCCCGTCGAGGAGTCCGTTCCCGAGGAGGCGGTGCAGGATGAGGCGGACGTCGAGCCGACCGCCGTCGTCTCGACAGAGCCGGATTCGGCGTCTGACGGCGCAGCATCCGCGCCCGCTCCCGAGGTCGGCGGCGTCGCCGCGACCGAGGCCATCAGCATCCGCGGTCTGGTCAAGCAGTTCGGCGACAACCGGGCCGTCGACCGGATCAACCTCACCGTGCCCGCCGGCTCGTTCTACGGGATCGTCGGCCCGAACGGCGCCGGCAAGACCACGACCCTCTCGATCGTCGCCGGACTCCTGCGTCCCGATGAGGGCAGCGTGGTGATCTGCGGCATCGATCAGGCGAAGCAGCCCCTCGCGGCGAAGCGCGTGATGGGAGTTCTGCCCGACCGGCTGCGCACCTTCGACCGGCTCACCGGACGACAGCTCCTCTACTACTACGGTCTGCTGCGTGGGCTGGCCGCCGACGTGATCGAGAAGCGCGCTGCCGACCTGGCGCGCGCGTTCGACCTGGGCGACGCCCTGAGCCGCGTCGTCTCGGACTACTCCGCCGGCATGACGAAGAAGATCATGCTCGCGGGAGCGATGATCCACTCGCCGCGGGTCCTCGTGCTCGACGAGCCGTTCGAGTCCGTCGACCCGGTGTCGTCGGCGGTGATCCTCGACATCCTCCGCGCGTACGTCTCGCACGGCGGCACCGTGATCCTCTCGAGCCATGGCATGGACCTCGTCGAGCGGGTCTGCTCGCGGGTCGCGATCATCGTCGGCGGTGAGGTGCTCGCCGAGGGCACGATCGACGACGTGCGCGCCGGTCAGACCCTCGAGGCGCGATTCGTCGAGCTCGCAGGATCCAGCGGTGAGGTGGAGGGGCTCGAGTGGCTGCACACGTTCTCCGACTGAGGCTCGCGCTGCTGATCGGCTCGCTGCGCGGCGAACGTCGGGTGCGGTCGGTCGTCACGTTCCTGGCCGTCGTCGCCGTCACCGTCGTCGTCTGCCTCGCCGTCTTCAGCCTCGCCGGCGCTCCGGTGCCGGTCGCCCGCGCCGTCACCGTCCTCGGCGGCGCCGCGCTGCTCCTCGGATTCCTCGTCGGGCCGATCCTCGTCGGCGCGGTCGACCAGCTCGATCCTCGACGATTCGCGGTGTTCGGCGTCGACGAGCGGCAGATGCCCTGGGTGCTCATCCTGGCCGCGTTCGTCAGCGTGCCGAGCCTGGCCCTGCTCGCCGTCTACATCAGCGTCTGCATCGTCGCCATCCAGCTGGGCGCCCCCTGGCCGCTGGCCGTGCTCATGACGATCATCGGCGTGGTGACGACCGCGCTCATGGCGCGCGTCGGCATGGCCGTCAACGCACTCGTGCTGCCGGAGCGCCGTTCGCGCGAGCTGACCGCCCTGTTCGCGCTCGCCATCCTCGTGATCGCCTTCCCTGTGGCGGTGTTCTTCGCCTCCCTGCGCTGGGACGGCCATGTCCCCGCGTCACTGGCGTCACTGACCACGACGTTCGGCTTCACGCCGCTCGCCGCGGCACCGGCGTTCCTCTTCGCGAGCGCCGCGGATGAGACCTCGATGGCCTGGACCAGCGGGATCGTCGCGGTCGTCACGGTCGCATTGCTGGCTGCCCTGTGGGCGTGGCTCGTGCGCCGTCTGCTGACGACCACGGAGCGCCCCGTCGCGGCCAGGGAGCGGACCGGCCTCGGCTGGTTCGGACTGCTGCCCTCGAACGCCTTCGGAGCCATCGCCTCGCGGAGCCTCGTGTACTGGCTGCGCGACCGCCGGTACATCATGAACATCATCGTGGTGCCCATCGCCGGTGTGCTGACGGTGCTGCCGCTCATCGTCGCCGGCGTGCCGCTCGAGATCGCCGCGCTCGTTCCCGTCCCGGTCATGGCGCTGTTCTTCGGCTGGCTGCCGCACAACGACGTCGCCTACGACTCGACGGCGCTGTGGACGCATGTGGCGAGCGGCATCCGCGGTCTTCCCGATCGCCTCGGCCGACTCGTGCCGGTGCTGCTGGTGGCGATCCCCGTGCTGGCCATCGCGGTTCCGCTCACGCTCCTGCTGATCGGCGACTGGCGATTGCTGCTGCCGCTGACGGGTCTGGCCGCGAGCCTGCTCTTCTCGGCACTCGGCATCTCCAGCATCGTCTCGGTCGTCGCTCCGTACGCGGTGTCGCGCCCGGGGGACAGCCCGTTCCAGCAGCCGCAGCGCCCGACGTCGCGAGGCACCTACGGTCCGGCGGCCGCCCTTCTCGGTGCGATCGTGCTGAGCCTGCCTGCCGGTTGGCTCTTCGCCGCGACGATCGTCGGCGGACCGTCCTACGCGCCTGCCGCCTTCTGGGTCGGGCTTCTTTCGGGGATCTTCGTGTTCTGGCTCGGAGCCGTCATCGGAGGACGCATCTTCGAGCGCAGCGGAGAGCGGCTGATGGAGTTCGTCGAGACCGCGTGACGACCGCCCGCGGGCTCGCCGACGAGGCTAGACTCACGGGATGAGTACTCCGCTGGACAGCCCCGATCAGGGCGGCGTGACAACGCTTGATCGCGAACTGGAAGAGCTCCTCCGCGAGGAGAATCTCGAACCGGGCGACCATGAGCGCTTCTCGCATTATGTGAAGAAGGACAAGATCCTCGAGTCGGCGATCACCGGCAAGCCGGTGCGCGCTCTGTGCGGCAAGAAGTGGACGCCGGGTCGCGACCCGGAGAAGTTCCCCATCTGCCCCACGTGCAAGGAGATCTACGAGTCGATGGTCGGCTGACCGAGCTCAGCTCGCTTCGACGTAGACCGTCGGGATCGCCGGGTCGGACTTGCTCAGTGCGAGCGCCCGCACCGGGAGCTCCTCGCGCACGCGCAGGTGATGAGCGCGTGCGGAGGCCGTTCCCTCGACACCCTCGTGCGCGGTGTCGATGTCTCCGGCTTCGACGAAGGTCACCTGCAGCGGTCGCCCGTCCGGGTGCTCTGAGGGTGTGTCGAGCTCTTCGAAGCCGTCGGAGACGACGACCGTCTCGGCCGAGGCCACGCCGTCGGTGAGCGTGCGGAACGCCGCCTTGCGGCCACCGTACGACGCCTTGTCGGCGGACGCCTTCGCGACCCCGATCCAGGCTCCCGTGTCATCCTGTCGGGCCACGAGCTTGTAGACCATGCTCGCGGTCGGATAGCCCGAGCCCGTCACCACCGAGGTTCCGACGCCGTACGCGTCGACAGGCGAGGCGGCGAGGGCGGCGATCGCATATTCGTCGAGGTCGCTGGTGACGGTGATGCGCGTACCGGTCGCGCCGAGCTCGTCGAGCTGCGCGCGCACCTCGCCGGCCACGATGGGCAGGTCGCCCGAGTCGATGCGCACTCCGCCCAGCCCGGTGCCGGCGATGCGGACCGCGGTCTCGACGCCCGTGCGGATGTCGTAGGTGTCGACGAGGAGGGTCGTTCCGGTGCCCATGCTCTCCACCTGCGCGCGGAAGGCATCCTCCTCGGAATCGTGCAGCAGCGTCCAGGAGTGCGCGGCCGTCCCCATCGTCGGAATGCCCCAGCTGCGCCCGGCCTCCAGGTTGCTGGTCGCGCCGAAGCCTGCGATGTACGCCGCGCGTGCCGCGGCGACGGCGGAGCGCTCGGCGGCGCGACGTGAGCCCATCTCGGCCAGGGGACGCTCACCGGCGGCGATGCTCATCCGCGCGGCGGCCGTCGCCACAGCGGAGTCGTGGTTGAGGACGCTGAGGGCGAGCGTCTCGAGGATCACGGCGTCGGCGAAGGTGCCCTCCACCGTGAGGATCGGCGAGCCGGGGAAGTAGAGCTCGCCTTCGCGATATCCGCTGATCGACCCGGTGAAGCGGTAGTCCTCGAGGTACTTCAGAGACGCGGCATCCACGACGTCGCCGTCTCGCAGGAAGCGCAGCTCCTCATCTCCGAAGCGGAACTCGCGGAGCAGTCCGAGCAGGCGTCCGGTGCCGGCCACCACGCCGAACCGGCGGCCGCCCGACAGGCGCCGGGAGAACAGCTCGAAGACGCTCGGACGGAAAGCCGTCCCGTCTCGGAGCGAAGCCGCGAGCATCGTGAGCTCATAGCGATCGGTGAGCAGCGCCGTCGACGTGGTCATGCGCTCAGCTTAGTGAGGCCCGGTAGGCTGGGGAGTCATGAACGACGCGCCGATCGGGATCTTCGACTCCGGTGTCGGCGGGCTCACGGTGGCCAGGGCCATCCGGGCCCAGCTGCCCCGTGAATCGTTCGTGTACATCGGCGACACGGCGCACTCGCCGTACGGCCCGAAGCCCATCGCGGACGTGCGCCGCTACGCACTCGAAGTGCTCGACACCCTCGTCGATCAGGGCGTGAAGATGCTCGTGATCGCCTGCAACACGGCATCCGCCGCCATGCTCCGGGACGCGCGTGAGCGCTACGACATCCCCGTGGTCGAGGTGATCGGCCCGGCCGTGCGTCGCGCAGTGTCGACGACGCGCAACGGCCGCGTCGGGGTGATCGGCACGGTCGGCACCATCGGCTCCCGCGCCTACCAGGACATGCTCGAGGTGAACGAGCGCCTGCAGGTGTTCACGGCGGCCTGCCCGCGTTTCGTCGAGTTCGTCGAGGCGGGGATCACGGGCACACCGGAGGTGCTCGCCGTCGCCGAGGAGTATCTCGCGCCGCTCCGCGATGCCGACGTCGACACCCTCGTGCTCGGCTGCACCCACTACCCGTTCCTGCGTGGAGCGATCAGCTACGTGATGGGCGAGGGCGTCACGCTCGTCTCCAGTGACGACGAGACCGCCGGCGATGTCTACCGCCAGCTGGTCCGCGGCGACCTGTTGGCCTCGCCCGACGCGGCCTCGACGTACGTCTACGAGGCGACGGGCGCGTCGGCCGATGACTTCACTGCGCTGGCGAACCGGCTGATGGGCCGCGAGGTCCGCGACGTGCAGCTGGTGCAGACCGGCGTGATCACCCTTCCCGCATCCGTCTCCGAGTCGCACTGAGCCGATTCGACCACCCCCACCCGAAAGAAGCACATGACCGACATCGTCCGGGCCGACGGCCGCTCCACCGACCAGCTGCGCGAGATCACGATCGAGCGCGGCTGGAGTGCGCACGCCGAGGGCTCCGCTCTGATCAGCTTCGGCGGCACGAAGGTGCTGTGCACGGCGTCCTTCACCAACGGCGTCCCGCGCTGGCTCACTGGCAAGGGCAAGGGATGGGTTACGGCCGAGTACTCGATGCTGCCGCGGGCCACGAACAGCCGCAACGACCGCGAGAGCGTGAAGGGCCGCATCGGCGGACGCACGCACGAGATCTCCCGGCTCATCGGTCGCGCTCTGCGCGCGGTCGTCGACACCAAGGCCCTCGGCGAGAACACGATCGTCATCGACTGCGACGTGCTGCAGGCCGACGGTGGCACCCGCACGGCCGCGATCACCGGCGCCTACGTCGCTCTCGCGGACGCGATCGAGTGGGGCCGCGACAAGAAGTTCATCGGAAAGAACTCCACGCCGCTGCTCGATTCCGTCGCCGCCGTGTCCGTCGGCATCATCGACGGCGAGCCCATGCTCGACCTGGCATACGTCGAGGATGTCCGGGCGGAGACCGACATGAACGTGGTCGTCACCGGCCGCGGTCTGTTCGTCGAGGTGCAGGGCACCGCGGAGGGAGCGCCCTTCGACAAGCGCGAACTCGACGCGCTGCTCGAACTCGGCCTCGCCGGCTGCGCGGACCTGAAGGATCGCCAGCTGTCGGCGCTGGCCGCTGCGGCTGGCGCATGACGATGAAGGTCGTCCTCGCGACGCACAACCCGCACAAGGTGGCGGAGTTCCAGCAGATCGTCGCCGAGACGCGGCCTGATCTCGAGATCGTCGCCTACGACGGTCCGGAGCCGGTCGAGGACGGTGTGACCTTCGCCGAGAACGCCCTCATCAAGGCGCGCGCCGCGGCGGCCCACACGGGTCTCGCCGCACTGGCCGACGACTCCGGAATCTGCGTCGACGTGCTGGGCGGCTCGCCGGGCGTCTTCTCGGCGTACTGGGCGGGCCAGAAGAAGGATGCCGCGGCGAACCTGGAACTGCTCCTGGACCAGCTGCGCGACGTCGCCGATCCGCATCGCTCCGCGCACTTCACGTCGACGATCGCACTGGTGATGCCCGACGGTCGTGCGGAGGTCGTCGAGGGACTCTGGCCGGGACGCCTCGCCCACGCGGCGTCCGGCGGCGGCGGTTTCGGCTACGACCCGATCTTCATCCCCGACGGGCAGCCCGAGGGGCAGGAGTGCACGGCGGGCGATCTCACCGCGGCCGAGAAGCAGTCGCAGTCCCACCGCGCGCGTGCGTTCGCGGAACTGGTGCCGCTGCTCGCGAAGCTCTGAGCTCGACGGGTGCACTGCTGAGACTGGTTCTCGTTACCCTTCCCGACTAGGCGAAACCGCCCTCGGTGCCCTGCCACGCGGTCTAGCCTGGGGGCATGCACGATCACGCGCCCGCCGCCGGCGGCATCCGCTCTGCGAGCAGCAGACGCCTCCTGGCGATCTCGCTGTCGCTGACGGCGACGGTGATGATCGTGCAGGTGGTGGGCGCGATCCTCACCGGCTCGCTCGCGCTGCTCGCCGATGCGGCGCACATGTTCACCGACGCCTCGGCGTTGGTGATCGCACTCATCGCGGCATCCGTCGCCGCCCGTCCCGCCGACGACCGGCGGACGTTCGGGTACCAGCGGGCCGAGGTCTTCGGTGCGCTGATCAACGCCGTGATCCTGATCGCGCTGGCGGCGTGGGTCGCGGTCGAGGGCATCGGGCGTCTGTTGAACCCGGGCGATGTCGAGGTCGCGGGCGGACTCATGCTTGTCGTCGCCGTCGTGGGGCTCGTGGCGAACGCGATCTCGATGTGGCTGCTGAGCCGTGCTCAGCGGACGAGCATCAACGTACGCGGCGCGTACCTCGAGGTGATGGGCGACCTGATCGGCTCCGCCGCGGTCATCGTGGCGGCCGTGATCATCCTGACAACCGGATGGATGCCCGCGGATGCCGTCGCCTCGCTACTGATCGCGGCGATGATCATCCCGCGGGCGATCTCCCTGCTGCGCGAGGTGTTCTCGGTGCTCGCCGAGTCCGCGCCGAAGGGCACGGCGGTGAGTGAGATCCGCAGCCACCTGCTCGCCTACGACGGCGTCACGGGTGTGCACGACGTGCACGTCTGGCAGCTCACCCGCGGCGCGCCCGTCTTCACGGCGCATGTCAGCGTCGATCCGGCGCTGCTCGCCGACGGACGCTCATCGGCGCTGCTCTCCGAGATGCAGGCGTGCCTCGCGGATCATTTCGACGTCGAGCACTCGACGTTCCAGATCGAACCGGCCGAGCAGTCCGACTGCGAACCGCACCACGCCTGATCGTCAGGGTTCGACGACGATCTCGTCGGGCGTCTTGTCGGGGCGGAGCCCGCGCCAGCGCGCATGTCGCAGCACGCCGTCCGGCGTCCAGTTCGCGAACTCCACCTCTCCGACCAGCTCCGGGCGCACCCACAGCGCGTCCGACGCGTCGAGGGCGGGAACGCCGCCCAGGGGAGCCGTCTTCACTCGGAGCGGCTCGAGGCGCGTGAGCAGGACGCGCAGGATCCGGTCGGTGAAGCCCGTGCCCACGCGCCCGACGTAGCGCAGCTCGCGAGCGGCCCCCTCCGACGGCACGGCGAGCAGCAGGGACCCGAGCGTGCTCTCCCGGTCGCCCTTGCCCGGACGGATGCCGACGATCACGGCCTCCTGCATGCGCGTGTGCTTGAGCTTCAACCAGGCGGGCGACCGCAGTCCTGGCCGGTACCGGGAGCCGGGGTCCTTCGCGACCACGCCCTCGAGGCCGAACCGCTCGCTGGCGGCGAGGGCCGCGTCGAGATCGTCGAACACGGGCGGGACCTGCACCGGGGCGTCGAGATCGGCGACGAGGTCGTCCAGGAGTGTCCTCCGCTGGTGCAGGGGCATCGCGGTGAGGTCGTGCCCGTCGAGGCGCAGCAGGTCGAACAGCATGTACACGATCGGGGTGCGCACCACCTCGCGTTCGATCTCCCGTGGCCGGGTCAGGTGCATCCGGTTCTGCAGCAGCGAGAAGCTCGGTCGGCCGTGCGCGTCGAAGGCGACGATCTCGCCGTCGACCACGGCATCCGCCGCGGGGAGGAACGGAGCGCCGTCGGCGGTGAGCTCGGGGTAGCGGGCGGTGATGTCGGTTCCGCGGCGTGCGTGCAGCAGCATCCGTCCCTCCGTCCACGTTCCCATGGCGCGGATGCCGTCCCACTTGACCTCGACCCACGAGGGATCGCTGAGCGCGCGAGCGAGAGCGGGCGTGCCGTTCTCGGCGAGCATGGGCGCGAGCGTGGGGGCCGTCGCTCCGGACGCCGGCGCCGCGGCGTTCCGGGGGTACCGCGAGGAGCGCCGGGC
>NZ_SSDJ01000119.1 GCF_004794465.1 Microbacterium sp. K24
CCGCGGCCATCGCCGCGGAGCACGGGGCGACGGTCGAGGTGCTCGACCCGAACCCGGCGCGCCGGGCCATGGCCGAACGCTTCGGCGCGACGTCGCTCGCCGGAGAGCCCGACGTGGTGATCGAGGCCTCGGGGCATGCCGTCGTCGACGCGCTCGACGGGGTGGCGGTCGGCGGCACGGTCGTTCTGGTCGGCAGCGTCTTCCCTACCGATCCGGTGCCGTTCGACGCCGAGAGCATCGTGCGGCGACTCGTCACGGTCGCCGGCATCCACAACTACACGGGAGCGGAACTGGCCGAGGCCGTCGCATTCCTGGCGGGCCGCGGTCGCGCCTATCCGTTCGCCGATGCGGTCGGTGCCGTGCGGCCTCTTCTCGACATCGACGACGCGCTCATCGACGCCGCTGCACGTGACGCACCGCTGCGCATCGGGCTGGTCCCGGGACGCTGAGCTCGGCGCGCTCCCGCAGAGATCTCGCAGAACAGCACGAATCTCGCAGAGATCAGGTCGATCCCTGCGAGATTCGTGTCGTTCTGCGAGCTTCGGGGGCGCGGGGCGCGGGGGCGCGGGGCGCGGGTGCGGTCAGATTCCGCGGTCCGGGGCTCCCTGCGGTTCGTTCGACTGCGGTCCCTCGCTGGAGTCGGCTTCCTCGGGAAGCGGCTCGTCGGCGGGCGTCGGCGACTCGCCGGCTTCGTAGTCCGGGCGGGGCGGCTGCAGCGGCTGGTCGGAGAGCTCGCCGCCCTTGCGTCCGCCGAAGGGGCGCCCGTGGTCGGCGAACTCCTCCCGGGCGAACACGAGCGTCCACGGGCCGGCGGTGAACCGTGCGCCGGTGCGCAGCGTCTCCGTCGCGTCGCCCTCGTGCGTGGCGTCGGCAGCCGGGTTCGCGTTCATCTCGCCGTCGCCGTGCAGCGTCAGCACGTACTCATCGCGCTCGTCGTGCGTGATCGTGGCGTGGACGGGATCGGTGTCGGCCAGGCGCAGCTCGTTGCCCTCGGCGGACCCGATGCGCACGAGGTCGGCCTCGAGGGCGAACTCGGTGCGCTCGTCGTCGCGGGTGATGCGCAGGAGCGGGTTGCCGGCGCCCCATTCGGCGTGCGTGGTCGTGGGGGTGTAGCCCTCGTCGGAGCGGTCGTCGATGTGTCGTGCATTCATGGCGAGTGGCCTCCTCGGTCGTTGTCACCAACGTAGCGCGGAGCGGGTGTTCTTCGGAGGGGCTTGACTTCCCTCCGACCGACCATCGAAGGGGTCGCCGCGATAGAGTGAACCTCGCGAGCGGGATCCGATACTTCGCACAGCGAACCGAGGGGCACATGGGCAAGTTCATCTATGAGGGCGGCGTGAAGACCGAGATCGAGGACCGCGCCCTCACCCACCTCCAGCTGGTCATCACGGCGAAGCTCCGCCGCGGCGAGCCCTTCCCCTTCAGCTGGCGCGAGGACTCCAGTGTCGGCGGCGGACGCACGACCGTCTGGATCCAGCCGGGCAGCTCGCTCGTCTTCAAGTACTTCGGCAGCAGGCAGCCCGCCATCAACCGCGCCTGGATCGAGGCCCTCGCCTTCACGGCGAACGCGCCGAGCGGCCTCTACCTCGTTCCGGAGCCCTCCGAGACGGGCGAGTCGCAGGCATCCGGAGAAGCCGCGGTCGCCGCACCCGCGTAGCGTCGCACTCGCTCCGGCGCCGCTCGCTGTCAACCCCCTGCCCGTGCTGCGGGTCGTCGGGGAGCCTCGAGGCAGACGCTCGGGCGCATGCCTGCTCGAGCGCACGCCGAGCAGACGAGGAGCCATCATGGCCGACAGCACACCCGACCCCCGGCACGCCCACCGCGACGAGGGGTTCCCCGCGCAGCATCAGGACCAGCCGGGTCTCACCGCGAAGACCGAACCGGCGCCCGACCACGGCGAAGAGAGCTACGTCGGACACGGCCGTCTGGAAGGCCGCCGTGCGCTCATCACGGGCGGCGACTCCGGCATCGGCCGTGCCGTCGCGATCGCCTTCGCCCGTGAGGGCGCCGATGTCGCGATCGCGCACATGCCGGAGGAGCAGGCGGATGCCGACGCCACGCTGGCCCTCGTGCGGGATGCCGGCCGCACGGGCCTGAGCCTGGCCGGAGATGTGCGCGACGAGGCCTTCGCCACCGATATCGTCGCCCAGACGCGGAGCGCGCTCGGCGGGCTGGACATCCTCGTGCTGAACGCCGCCTATCAGCACGACATCGACGGCTTCGAGAACCTCGAGACCGACCGGATGCGCCGCGTCTTCGACACGAACCTCGTCGGCCTGCTCGTGACGGCGCGCGCCGCGTTCGCCGACCTGGAGCCGGGGGCGAGCATCATCGTCACCTCGTCGATCCAGTCGTCCGCCCCGTCGCCGGGCCTGATCGACTACGCCATGACGAAGGCCGCGCAGGTCGCGTTCGTCAAGGCGCTCGCCGAGGAGGGCGGCCCGAGGGGCGTGCGTGTCAACGCGGTCGCACCCGGACCGATCTGGACGCCGCTGATCCCCGCGACCGGGTGGGATGCCGAGCGCCTGGCCACCTTCGGCGCCGACACGCCTCTCGGGCGCGCCGGTCAGCCCGCCGAGCTCGCCGGCACATACGTTCACCTCGCTTCTGCGGAGTCGTCGTACGTCACGGGTGCCGTGATCGCGGTGACGGGCGGCAAGGCCCTCTGACGCCGCGGGGCTGAGGGTCCGGGGCCGCCGGGCGCCGCACGCGATCCGGCCTAGGCTGGGCTGGTGCAGAAGCCCACGGCATCCGGCCCCCTCGTGGGCGTCGCCCTCGTCGTCGGCTCCTGCCTCTCGCTGCCCTTCGGCGCCGCCGTCGCCGCGCAGCTGTTCCCGGTTCTCGGACCGTGGGGCGTGACGTCGCTGCGCGTCGCGATCGCCGCGCTGCTGCTGGTCGTCATCGTGCGCCCGCGCCCCGGCCGCTGGACGCGCGGTCAGTGGCTGGCCGCGACCCTCTTCGGGGTCTCGCTGGCGGCGATGAACGGCTTCTTCTACGCCGCGATCGACCGGATTCCCCTGGGGCCGGCGGTGGCCATGGAGTTCCTCGGACCACTCGTGCTCGCCGCCGTCCTGACCCGGAAGCTCGCGGATGCCGCGTGGGTCGGCGTCGCCCTCGTCGGCATGGCGCTGCTGGGGATCGACGGCCTGATCGGCGCCGAGCCACTCGACCCCCTCGGGGTGCTGTTCATCCTCATCGCGGCCGGTTTCTGGATCATGTACATCCGGATGAGCGCCCGCGTCGGGGCACTGATCCCGGGCAGCAGCGGCCTCGCGATGGGACTCGTGGTCGCCGCCGTGCTGCTCCTGCCGGTGGGTGTTCCCACCGTGTCGGTGGTCGCGGGCGACATGCAGCTGCTCCTCCTCGCCGCGATCACCGCCGTGCTGTCATCGGTCATCCCGTACAGCTTCGAGCTCGCGGCGCTGCGGCGCCTGCCGCAGCGCGTGTTCGGCGTGCTGCTGAGCCTCGAGCCGGCTTTCGCGACGCTGGCAGGCTGGCTGATCCTCGGCCAGGATGCCACCGTGCTGCGGATGCTGGCGGTCGTGCTCGTGATCGCCGCCAGCGTCGGCACCACGCTCGGCGTGCGCCGGGAGCGTCGCGGAGACGGCGGGACCGGCCCGTTCACGGCGCCGATCCCGCTGCCCGACTGATACGTCGCCCCACGGTTCCTGAGCGAGGAGCGGAGCGACCGGACGAAGGGCGCTCCCGCCCGCGATCAGGCCCGCACGGGCGCCGCCAGCGGGAACCGTCGCCGCAGCACCATGCGCTGCACGAGCGTCCAGATGACCGTCACCGTGAGGTAGAGCGCGGCCGCGAGCGGCACGAACACCGCGAACACGGCGGTCAGGTAGTGCAGCGCCGACGCGATCCGCAGCATCGTCGGCGAGTTCATCGGCGAGTCGTCACCCTCGACCGGGGTCGGTCGGAAGACACGGCGAGTGACCTCGGCGACCGCGATCATGACGACCAGCAGGGCGCCGAAGACGAGACCGGTGGCCGGGGTCATCGTGCCGCCGAACACGGCCGAGACCAGGCTCTGCCCGAGCGGTGCTCCGAACAGATCGTGCGCGAGCAGGTCGTTGGCGTGTCCGGCGATGTCGGGGCGGATGAACAGCGTGTAGAGGATGCCGACGACGGGTGCCTGCGCGAGCACCGGCAGCATCCCGGCGAACGGCGAGGTGTTCTCCTCGCGGTACAGCGCGAGCGTCTCCTTCTGCAGGCGCTCCGGATTCTTCTTGTATCGACGCTGCAGGGCCCGCAGCTTCGGCGCCAGGCGCGACCTGGTCTGCTCGGCCCTGGCCTGCGAGATGCCGACCGGGATGAGGAGGGCGCGGACGAGCAGTGTGACGAGCACGACGGCGAGGGCGGCGGCGGATGCTCCGGCGAGAGGTTCGAGGAACGTGGAGAGCCCGGCGAGGGCTCCGTAGGCGGCGTTCAGGAGAGCGGTGAGCGGAGGGAAGGCAAAGGGGTCCATGGAAGTGTCCGTTTCGAGGCGTCGGGATGGGTCGGCGAAAGCCGCGTCGTCCCCCGCGAACGGACGGCCCCGTCAGGGCGTCCCGTTGCCTGTGGACTACGCGGCGGTCGCGGGTCCCGGCGCTCGCGGGCGCGGGTGGCCCGCGGCATCCGGATCGCTCTGCGCGAGCAGCGTGCCGATGTCGATCGCACGCAGCGGATGCGGCTCGTCGGAACGGATGACCGGGCGCACGCTCAGCACGACGGCGAGCGTGAGGGCGGTCACGGCGAGGAGGGCGATGGCGAGGCCGAGGGCCGCGGCATCCGGCATCGACACGAGCCCGAGCGCGGTCGCGACGACGCTCAGCATCTGCCCGAACCACTCGCTCACGCGCTCTCCCTTCCTCCCGCGAGATTATCACCGGCGGCGGGGGAGCAGGCTCGGCATTCGAATCGCGCAACTGGCCCGTTTTCGGTCCGATAGCCGACCAGGTGCGCGATTCGAAAGCAGCCGGCGGCACCTAGGCTCGAAGCATGAGTGACCTGCGCGCGCTGCTCGGGATCGAGCATCCGATCTTCCTCGGCCCGTTCGGAGGGCTCTCCTCCGTCGGACTCACGGCGGCCGTGAGCGAGGCCGGCGGATTCGGCTCCTTCGGTCTCTACGGATACGACGGCGACCGCATCCGTGCGACCGGCGCCGCACTGCGGGCTGCGACGGACCGCCCGTACGGGGTCAACATCTGGCTGCCCACGGGCGACGAGGTCGCGCCGAACGCGCAGCACATGATCTTCGCGCAGGCGCTGGAGCCGTTCTACGAGGCCGTCGGCGTCGAGGTCCCTGCCCGCCCCGAGCAGTACGTGCCCTCGCTCGACGAACAGCTCGAGGCGGTCTGGGAGATCGGTCCGGCGGTGCTGAGCGTCGTCTTCGGCGTGCCCTCGGCCGACCTGTTCGAAGAGGCGCATCGCCGCGGCATCCGCATCGTGGGCACGGCGACGACGGTGGCCGAGGCCGCAGCTCTCGCCGAGTCCGGCGTCGACGCGATCGTCGCCACGGGAATGGAGGCCGCCGGGCACCGGGTGTCGTTCCTGCGGCCGGCCGAGGAGTCGCTCGTCGGCACGTTCGCCCTCGTGCCGCAGGTCGTCGACGCCGTCGACGTGCCGGTCATCGCCGCGGGCGGCATCGCCGA
>NZ_SSDJ01000120.1 GCF_004794465.1 Microbacterium sp. K24
CGGCGAGGGAGCTAGTCCCGACGAGGCGGTTGACGCCCGCGATCGCGGCGACGAATGCGGATGCCGGTGCCGCCAGCACGTCGCGCACCGGCCCGCTCTGCGTCACTCGACCGGACTCCACCACGATCAGGCGCTCGGCCAGCGCGACGGCATCCGCCGCATCATGCGTCACGGCGATCGTCGTGGTGCCGGTCAGCTGCTCGCGCAGCATCTGCCGGATCTCCCCCGCGGTCGCCGGGTCCAAGGCGACCAGCGGCTCGTCGAGCAGCACGGCTCGTGGGGAGGCGGCGAGCGCGCGCGCCACCGCGACGCGCTGCCCCTCGCCGCCGGAGAGCTCGCGCGGCATCCGATCCCCCGCCCCCGGAAGCCCGACGCGGACGAGCCATTCATCGGCGGAATCGCGGGCTGCGCGGGCGTCGACCCCTCCCGCCCGAGGACCGAAGGCCACGTTCTCGCGCACGGAGAGATGCGGGAAGAGCCGGGCATCCTGTCCGAGCAGCACGACGCCGCGACTCATCGGCTCGGTGCGGAGGCGGGGCGCTGCGACCCGATCGACGACGCGGCCGCCGATGGATATCTCCCCGTCGGTCAGCGGCTCGAGGCCCGCGAGCGCCTGGAGCAGGGTGGACTTGCCCGCACCGCTCGGACCCATCACGGCGACGGTCTCACCGGGCGCGACGTCGAGGGCCACGTCGACCGCGAAGTGCTCGCGGGCGACGACGACGTGCGCGCGCAGCCCGCTCATCGCGCGGCCCCCGGACGCCAGCCGCGCACGAGAAGCAGCACCGCGATCGCGGTGACGAGCAGCAGCAGCGAGAGGGCCGCCGCAGCGCCCTGCGAGACCCCGGCGCCGTTGAACGCGGTGTAGATCGCGAGCGGCATGGTCTGGGTGACGCCGGGACGGTTGCCGGCGAACAGCGCCGTGGCGCCGAACTCTCCGATGGCACGGGCGAAGCAGAGCACGACGCCGGCCACGATCCCGGGCGCGGCGAGCGGCAGCGTGATGCGGCGCAGGATCGTCCACCGGCTCGCCCCGAGGGCGGCCGCAGTGCGCTCGTAGTCGACACCCGAGGTGCGCACGGCGCCCTCGACCGCGAGCACGAGGAACGGGAGAGCCACGAACGTCTGCGCGAGCACGACCGCCGGCGTGCTGAAGGACAGCCCGAGACCGCCGAGCCACCCCGCCCGACCGAACAGGTAGAGCAGGGCGACGCCCCCGACCATCGGCGGAAGCACGAGGGGAACGGTGACCGCCGCGCGCAGCCCGGCGGCCAGGCGCGGCCCCGAGCGCGCGATGTACAGCGCGAGCGGCACGCCGACGATGATGCACAGCACGGTGGCGACGAGCCCGGTACCCAGCGACAGGGCGAGGGCCGAGAGCGCGGCCTCCGACGTCACGTCGGCGAGGAACGTCGACCACTGCACACGGGCGACGAGCGCCGCGAGCGGAAGGATCAGGAAGATCAGCCCGACCGCGGCGGGAACGGCGAGCGCGCGGGGCGCGTAACCCTGCGCGCCGCTCGGACTCATGGCTTTCCGAAGCCGAAGTCCGCGAGGATCTTCTGACCGGCGTCCGACAGGACGAAGGTCACGAACGCCTCGGCGGCATCCGGATTCGCAGCGTCGGCGAGCGCGGCGATCGGGTAGTGGTTGACGACGTCGTCGGCGCCCTCGGGCACGATCACCTCGATGTCGTCGCGGCCGATCACATCGGTCGCGTACACGAGCCCGGCGTCGGCCTCTGATGCCGCGACCTTCGTGAGCACGGCGGTCACGTTCTGCTCGAGGCTCGCGGCGTCGACCGTCACGCCGGCGGCGGCGAGGAGCTTCGCGGATGCCGCTCCGCAGGGAACCTCGGGGGCGCACAGCACGGTGGTGACATCGGCGAGGTCGGTGAGAGTCTCCACATCGCCGGGGTTGCCGGCCGGCACCGCGATCACGAGGGTGTTGGACGCGAAGAGCGCGGGGTCGATCGCCGCATCCTCCGCCTTGTCCATGTTCGCCTCGTCGGCCGAGGCGAACACGTCGGCCGGGGCACCCTCGAGGATCTGCGTGACGAGAGTCGACGACCCGTCGTACACGGGGCTGACCGTCACGTCGGGATTCTCGGCGGTGAACGCCTCGGCGATCGCGTCGAACGCCCCGGAGAGCGATGCTGCGGCGTAGACGTTGAGGTCACCGCTCAGCGTGCTCTCCGCCGAGGTCTCCGACGGCGTGGCGGATGGCGTGGACTCGGCGGCACCCGCACAGCTCGTGAGGGCGAGCACAGCGGCGGCGAGCAGCGCGGTGGCGGAAGGGCGGAACGTGCGGTTCATGTGTCAGGCCTTCGGGACTTCGACGACGACCTGGGTCGCCTTGACGGACGCGGTGGCGAGAGAGCCGACCTCGAGCTGCAGATCGCGCGCGGCCTCGGCTGACATCAGTGAGACGACGCGGTACGGACCGGCCTGCAGGTCGACCTGAGCCATGAGCCCTTCGATCTGCACGCGGGTGACGATCCCGACGAAGCGGTTGCGGGCGCTGGAGAGCACGTCGTCCGAGTTCCGGACCTCTTCCGCGAGAGCGACGGCACGAGCAGCGAGCGCGTCGCCCGGGATCTCGGCCGGAACGGCATCCGTGACGGGGAGGAGGCCGTGGTCGATCCACCGCCGGACGGTGTCGTCGCTCACTCCGAGGAGCTGCGCCGCGCGTGCGATCCGATAGGTCTGCATGGTTCGAACGTACCGCAGATGCGGATCCGATGGAAAAGATATTCCGCATATGCGAAGCGACAGGACCGCGATCACGACCGCCTGTCCCCCGAATGGCCGATACCGCGGAGGACAGATGTCGGCGAAGATGGGCAGTTCCGGGGATTTCGAGCGACAGGCGGAGCGCAGTGACGAGCGATACGACCACGCCGCCGGATCCAGCGGCGGACGGGCTGTCGGAGTTCGCGGAGCTGATGACCCAGGAGCAGGAGTTCGTCTCCGCCCGCGACCGGATCGATCCGCTGCTGCGCAGAAGACGCCGACGCCGGGGCCTGATCATCGCCGCCATCTGCGTCGTCGTGCTGCTGGCTGCGACCGGAGGCTACATCGGATGGGCCCTCACTGCTCCGGTGAATCCGCCGGCGGTGACCACCCGGACGCCCTCAGCTCCGGCCGTCGAGACCGCCGCCTTGGGCGCTCCGCCCGTCGCCGCCTCGGCGATCAGCGTCACCGGCGCCGACGCCTACCTGGGGGCGGCGGCGAGCGGGATCTGGGGATCGAGCGGGACGGGCGAGGCCCTCCCCATCGCGAGCATCACGAAGCTCATCACCGCTCTCGTCATCCTCGACGCCGTTCCGCTCGCCTCCGCCGACGACCCCGGACCGACGATCACCTTCACCAAGGCCGACCACGACCTCTACGACCGCTACTACGTGCAGGGCGCGACCATCGCCCCCATGCCGACGGGCACCTCGATGTCGCTGCACGACGCCCTCGCCGCCATGCTGATCCCCTCGGCGAGCAACTACGCCGAGGCGCTGTCGTCGCACATCTTCGGGTCGCAGAACGCGTTCCTCGGCGCGACGCGCGACTGGCTCGCAGCGCACGGCTTGACCGGCACCACGATCACCGAGACCACCGGCATCAGTCCTCGCAACACGAGCACGCCGACGGACCTCCTGGTGGTCGCCAAGCTCGCCGCCGCGCATCCCGCGATCGCGCAGATCGTGGCGACCCCGTCGATCTCGCTCCCCGGCGCCGGACAGCTCTACAACACCAACGGCCTCCTCGGAACCTCGGGGGTCACCGGGTTGAAGACCGGCACCCTGGGCGAGGGCACGTACAGCCTGCTGTACACGGCGACGCTCGACGTCGGCGCCGCCGATCCGCTCGCTGTGACCGGCGTGCTGCTCGGAGGAGCGTCGCGCGACTCGGTGAACGCCGCCGTGATCGCCACCCTGGACGACATCCGCGCCGGATTCCATCAGGTGCCCGTCTCGGAATCCGGCCAGGAGATCGGCACCGTCACGACACCGTGGGGTGATACCGCCCAACTCGTCATCGGCGAGGCCGTCTCGATCTTCACCTGGTCGGATACGCCGATCGTCGTCACGACGGACATCGAGACCCCGCCGATCTACCAGGACGGCACGGACGTCGGGAGCATCACGTGGACCGCCGGCCCGAACACGGTCACCGCTGCGGTGAAGATCGTGGGGAACATCGACCCGCCGACCGAATGGTGGCGCCTCACCCACCCGGCCGAGCTGGGTGCGATGACGGACGCCCGGGGCTAGATCGCGGTCAGACGGCCAGATCGTCGAGATGACGGATGCCGCGAAGCGGTGACAGACAGACCCAGAGCACCGTGAGCAGGCAGAGGATCGCACCGACGGCGATGCCCAGACGCGGTCCGAGCGCGTCGCCGACGAACCCGCCGGCCAGCGCTCCGAGCGGGATCGTGCCGTAGGTGATCGTGCGCATCGTCGCATTCACCCGCCCGAGCAGGTGGTCGGGCGTGCGGAGCTGGCGGATCGTGATGAGGAACACGTTCGAGATCGCCGTGCCGGCGCCGTTCGCCGCCATGATCACCGCGAGCGCGGCGATCATGAGGGCCGGGGGCCAGGCGGCGTCGACGACGGGGATCAGGAGCAGTGCGCCGCACTCGACGGCGGCGCAGAGCACGAGGATCGTCCCCGTGCGCAGACGCGTCGCCAGCCGTGACGCCACCGCCGCGCCCGCGAGCGCTCCGGCCGCGCCGATCGAGAACACGATCCCGATCTGTCCGGCCTCCAGCCCGAGCCCATGCACGGCGTAGATCATCAGCAGGATGACCACCCATTGGGCGAAGGGGTTGTAGAGCGCGGAGAATCCGACGTTCGCGCGGAGGTAGGGATCGCGCGTCACGTGGCGCACCCCCTGGCGCAGCTCGACGAGGAAATGCCGTCTCGTGGTCACCGGGGCGGGTTCTTCGGCACGCATCATCAGGAGCGCTGCTGCCGAGACGAGGTAGGCGGCGGCGTTCACGATCAAGGTCGCCGTCGTGCCGAGGAGCTGCAGGATCAGACCGCCGAGGCCCAGCCCTCCGATCTCGCCCGCCGCGACGGTCGCCTGGATCTTCGCGTTGGCGGAACCGAGAGCATCGCGCGGAACCAGGGACGGGATGGCGGACTGATAGCCGACTTCGTAGATGACCGTCAGCGCACCGAGCACGACGACGGCGACGAGCAGCAGCGGGAACGCGAGCGCGTTCAGCGCGGCCGCGACGACGAGACCGACGATGAGCAGTCCGCGGCCGGTCTCGGAGAGAACCAGCAGCCGCCGTCGGCGGTACCGGTCGATGATCACCCCGAGCGGAAGCGCCAGCACCAGGAAGGGAACCCATTGCGCGGCGCTGAGCATGCCGAGCTCGGTGGCCGTCACGTGAAGGACCGAGACCGCGATCAGGGGGATCGCGAACTCCTTCAGCTGGTCACCCATCATCGACGACCCCTGAGCGAACCAGAACACGCGGAAGTCCCGTCGCCACTCCGTCGGCGAAGGATCCCGTTCCTTAATGGGCCACGGCTGATTCATGCATTAGAGCATGACAGACCTAATGGACGAAGTAAAGATTGCGCGTTAGAATCCGACCATGGCCGAAGAGACGCGACGTCGTGCGGAGTTCTCCCGCATCGGGGGCCACCCGGTGCTGGATCTGATCAACACCGTGCAGTGGCGGCTCTCCGAATCGCGGCGCGGAGACGACCTGCACGAGGACGACGATGTCATCCGATGGGCGCAGCAGAGCGAGCTGATCACCGACGGCGAGGCAGGCGGACTCAGGAAGCTGGCTGCGCATTCGCCGGCAGCGGCGTCAGAAGAGCTCGCGCGCGTCCGGGGCCTCCGTGAGGCGGTCTACGACGTCCTGTTCACGAACGCAGACCCGCGCGTCGTCCTCGAGGAGTACCGCGACGCGATCGCGGACGCCGACCTGGCACGCCATGAGGACGAGTGGGGATGGGACCTCCCCGTGGACCTCGCGCTCCCTCGTCGCCGCATCGCGCTCTCCGCTCTCGACCTGCTGACTCGCGCCTCCCTCGCCGAACTCGGGCAGTGCCAGGATGCCGAGTGCGGGTGGGTCTTCCTCGACACCTCCGCGCGGAAGGATCGTCGGTGGTGCGTGTCGAGCGATTGCGGCAACCGCAACCGGGTGCGGGAGTACTACGCGCGGGAGCGACGGCTCCGCAGCGCGAAGCAGAGCTGAACGGCCACCCCGTCAGAGATCTCGCACCGCGATGCCCGGATAGTCGACGATGAGCCCGGCCGCGTCGTAGCCCAGGTCGCAGACGAACGCGAACGCGGGTGACTCGTAGTGGAACGTCAGTCCCCCGGGGGAGCGGTTCACGAGCGAGTACGTCTGGTCGAGGCGCTCGACCCGCAGATCATCCGCGCGCACGAACGCTGATGACACCTCGAAGACCTCCCCCTCCACGAAGTCGAGCCGGTGGATCGGGAACGTGTTGGTGACCGCCGACGATTCGAAGTCGACATCGGCGCAGCCGTCGAGATCGGGCCTCGGCGCGCCGTCGACCGTCCACCGATCTTCCGCATCGCGGGTCAGCGCGACCGCGCGGCCACCGGCGGCAGCGAGCGTGCTCGCGTGCACGGCGACCGTCCGCCACGCGGCATCCAGCGTCACGTCGTAACCGACCGACCAGAGTGCGGACTCCTCGTTCGCGGTGGTGTGGCCGACGAGACGATGGCCGTCGCCCGCCGGTCGGAAGAACACCACCTCGAACCCCGACCTGGCACCCCGATGGGTCCAGCTCGCCTCCGTCGGCACCGGTGAGAGCTTCACGAGCGGCGGTACTCCGCGACGATCGCGCCCTTCCGGGTGACCACGGATCGGGTGAGCGTCAACGTCGCGGGAACGGTGCCGTCGGTGAACAGGCGCTTTCCGGCGCCGACGGTCACCGGCAGGATCGTGAGGATGTACCCGTCGATCAGGTCGGCCTCCTGAAGGCTGTGCAGCAGGGTCGCGCTGCCGAGCATCACCAGCTCCCCGTCTCCGGCCGCCTTGAGGCGCGCGATCGTGTCGACCGCCTCACCGGGAAGGAGCTCGCTGTTCGGATGGGGCAGATCCGCCTCGGGATTCCTGCTGGTGACGTATTTGGGAGTCTCGCGCAGCACATCGGTGAACGGGTTGGGCTCGGATGTCGTGAGCCAATGCCCGACGAGATCGAGATAGGTCCGCCGTCCGAACACCATGCCCTCGGTCGCGCCGCTCCCCGCCATCGCCGCCGCGCCCGCTTCGGGATCGCCCGCCATGTGGTTCGCCGCCCAGCCGCCGCGATCGAACCCGCCGGAGCTGTCTTCATCCGCTCTGCCGGGAGCCTGCATGACTCCGTCGAGCGAGCTGAACTCCACGGCGATGAGCGTGCGCATATCGGCATCCGTCTCCCGGGCGTCGGCGGCCCGTTCGGCGCCCACCATACTCGCCGCATGCCGGACTGCGACAGGCTCCCTCGTGCGATGCCCGCGTCGAGGCATACCCTGAAGCCATGGATCCTCTCGTCGCCCCCGCACCTGCTCTGGAGCCGACCGAACTCGTCCGCACCGCTCGGCACGCCGTGCTCACCGGTATCGGCGAAGAGGGGCAGCGCCGCCTCAACGCCGCCCGCGTCACCGTCGTCGGCGCCGGCGGCCTCGGCTCACCGGTGCTTCTCGCGCTCGCGGCGGCCGGCATCGGAGCGCTCACGGTGATCGACGACGACGTCGTGGAACTGACGAATCTGCAGCGTCAGCTCGCCCACCGCGTCGAAGACATCGGCACGAAGAAGACCGCCTCCGCCGAGCGCGCGATCACGGCGCTCGCGCCGCAGACCGCGGTCGTGCAACGGCCCGAGCGCCTCGATGCCGCGAATGCCGAACGCCTGCTCGCGGGGGCCGATGTCGTGGTCGACACGAGCGACTCGTTCGAGACCCGCCGCGAGGTCGCCGCCGCCGCCGAGGCTCTCGGGCTTCCGCTGGTGTGGGGCGCCGTGCAGGAGTGGCACGCGCAGGCCACGGTCTTCTGGTCGCGTCCGCCCCAGGGCGAGCCCGTGGTGCTGGCCGACCTCTTCCCGCCCGGGACCGAGGGCGAACCTCCCAGCTGCGCGCAGGTCGGCGTGCTCGGCGCCCTGTGCGTGCAGGTCGGCGGAGTGCTCGCCGGCGAGGTCATCAAGCTCGTCACCGGCGCCGGTGAACCGCTGCTCGGCCGCCTCGCCATGATCGATGCGCTCACCGCTCGCCAGTACGAGATCGCGATCCGTCCGGCGTCCGCTGTCGCCCAGGCGGTGTCCGCATGACCGGCCGCCGCACGGTCGAGGACCAGCTCGCGCGCGTCCTCGAGGCCGTGAACGTGCTCGAGGCGGAGACGCGCGCGGTGAAGGATGCCGCGGGGCGCACCCTCGCAGATCCGGTCGTCGCCGCCCACGACATCCCGCTGTTCGACAACTCGGCGATGGACGGCTTCGCCGTGCGCGCGGCGGATGTCGCCACGGCATCCGAGGAGCACCCCGTCACGCTCCGCGTCGTCGCCGACCTGCCGGCTGGAGTCTCCATCGATCCGCCGCTCGGCGCGGGCGAGGCCGCACGCATCATGACCGGCTCGCCGACCCCCGCCGACGCCGACACGATCGTGCCGTTCGAAGACACCGAAGGCGGTCTCGCGGACTCGCTCGGCGAGGTGCGGGTGCTGCACGCGCCCGCGAAGCCGGGCGCGTTCGTGCGACGACGCGGCGCGGACCTGCAGGCGGGCGATGACGTCGTCCTCGCCGGCGAGCGTCTGGGAGCCTTCCAGATCGCGGCCGCGGTGGCCGCCGGGGTGTCGGAGGTGACCGTGACGCGCGCGCCGCGCGTGGCCGTGATCTCCACCGGGAGCGAGCTGCTCGATCCGGGCGAGCCCGCCGAACGCGGCCGCATCCCCGATTCGAACGGTCCCCTGCTCGAGCAGCTGGTGGCGGATGCCGACGCCGAGGTCGTGCTCGTCGCCCGCGTGCCGGATGTACCGGAGGCCGTCAGCGCGGTGACGGCCGAGGCCGTCGAGGTCGGCGCCGACATGATCATCTTCACGGGTGGCGTGAGCGCCGGTGCGTACGAGCCGGTGCGCGGGGCTTTCGACGGTCGCGGCGAGGTCGAGTTCGTCAGCGTCGCCATGCAGCCGGGCAAACCACAGGCGTTCGGCGTGCTGGATGCTGGCGGCCTCGTCTTCGGGCTGCCGGGCAACCCGGTCAGCGTGGCGGTGTCGTTCGAGGTGTTCGTGCGTCCGGCCCTCCTCGCGATGCAGGGTCGCACCGACATCCGTCGCGCGCACGCGCCGTTCACCGCGGATGCCGCCTGGACCACGCCGCCCGGACGCCGCCAGTACCTTCCCGCCGTGGTCGACCTCGCCGCGCGCACGGTGCGTCCGGCGACGGCGGGCGGATCGGGATCGCATCTGGCCGGAGGCCTCGCCCGCGCGCACGCCTTCGCGATCGTGCCCGCCGAGGTCGAGGCCGTCGCCGTGGGCGACGTGATCGATGTCATGCTGGTGGGATGAGCTTCCCTCACCTTGACGCGGCCGGCCGCGCGCACATGGTCGACGTGACCGCGAAGCAGCCGACCGTCCGTACGGCGACGGCACGCGGCTTCGTGCGCTGCAGCACCGAGGTCGTCACCGCCCTCCGCGACGGCACCGCCCCGAAGGGCGACGTGCTCGCGGTCGCCCGCATCGCCGGCATCCAGGCCGCCAAGTCGACGCCGGCGCTGCTGCCGCTCGCCCATGTGATCGGCGTGCACCGCGCGAATGTCGAGCTCGACATCGTCGACGACGGCGTGCGGATCGAGGCGACCGTCGGCACGGCCGACCGCACCGGCGTCGAGATGGAGGCCCTGACCGCGGTCTCCATCGCCGCACTGGGGATCGTCGACATGATCAAGGGCATCGATCGCTCGGTCGTGATCGAGGACGTGCGCATCGTGGCCAAGTCGGGCGGGCGCTCCGGCGACTGGGTGCGACCCGGCGAAGACGCTCCGGGAGGTGCACGATGACCCGGGTCCGTTATTTCGCCGCTGCGGCAGAGGCCGCGGGAACGGATGCCGAGGAGCGCGAGGAGCGCACACTGCTCGCCCTGCGCGCGGCCGTCGTCGCGCAGCATCCGGCTCTCGTCGACATCCTGCCTCGCTGCGCCGTGATGGTCGACGGCGTGCGCGCCGACGACGACCGTCCCCTCGACGACGCACAGCTCATCGACGTTCTCCCGCCGTTCGCCGGCGGGTGAGGCGAGGGCGGCGTCAGCCGCCGATGCCCTTCCACGACGTGGTGCCGTCGGATTCGACCTGACGCTTCCACACCGGCAGTTCCTTCTTGATCTCCTCGATCACGGCGCGGCACACCTCGAAGGCCTCGGCCCGGTGCTCGCTGGCGACGGCGATCACCACGGCGGCGTCGCCGACCTCGAGCCGGCCGATGCGGTGGCTGACGGCCACGACGGCGGCGGATGCCTCACCCCCGGCTTCTTCGGCGATCCGCCGCAGCGTCGCCTCGGCATCCGGATGGGAGCTGTACTCGAGTCCGACGACGGGCGTCTGCGCGTCGGGGTCGTTGTCGCGGACGCGTCCGACGAAGGTCGTCACGCCGCCGAGCCGCGGGTCCTCCACGGCGCGCAGGTGCGCGTCGAGATCGAGCGCCTCTTCGCTGATCGCTGCCAGTCGTACGTCGTTCATGTGTGGTCTCCGCCCTCTACCTGATCCACGATGTGCCCGGCGACGCCGAGAATTACGGGAACTCCGGAGGCGACCGCGCGCGTCGATCCGGGAAGATTCACGACCAGCGCCCCATAGGGGTCGATGATGCCGGCGATCCCTCGCGACAGCACCGACAGGGGAGTGTCGGCGATACCGCTGCGGCGCAGCTCTTCGGCGATGCCGGGGATCTCGCGGGTGATGACCCGGCTCGTGCCCTCCGGCGTCTGGTCGCGCGGACCGACACCGGTACCGCCGGTCGTCACGATCAGTCGGATGCCGCGGGCGGCGGCTCTGCGCAGAGCATCGGCGACCGAGCTCGTGCCGTCTTCGATGATCTCGGCATCCGGGCAGCTCCATCCGGCCTCGCGCAGCAGTCCCACGGCGATCGGTCCGCCGCGGTCTTCGCGTTCCCCGCGGAAGGATCGATCCGAGACGGTGATCACGAGGGCGGGGTGGGAGGTCATGGGTACACCCTACGGGCCTGCGCGCCGCGGGGTCAGGTGACGCGGATGAGCGAACGCTGCCAGCCCGATGATCCGTTCGGCGCGATCGGCGCGCGCTCCTCGATCTGGAGGTCGCCGTTCTTGTTCACGGCGCGGACGGCGACGTAGTGCGTGCCGGGCGTCGCGTCCCACTCCATGAACCACTGCACCCAGGTGTCGTCGTTGACCGGCGTCGACATCGTGGCCGCCGTCCACTCGCCTTCGTCGATCTTCACCTCGACGCGCTCGATGCCCACGGACTGCGCCCAGGCGACACCTGCGATCGGGATCCTGCCGGCGGGAACAGCCTCGCCGATGCTCGGGGTGTCGAGTCTCGACGAGAACTTGATCGGCGCCTCGGCGCTGTAGCCGCGAGGGGTCCAGTACGCCTCGTCCTTCGCGAAGGTCGTGACCTTGAGCTCGGTGAGCCACTTCGTCGCCGACACGTAGCCGTAGAGACCGGGCACGACCATGCGCACCGGGAAGCCGTGCTCGGCGGGCAGCGGCTCGCCGTTCATGGCGACGGCGAGGATCGCGTCGAGGTTGTCGTCGGTCAGGGCCGACAGCGGCGTGCTCGCCGTGTAGCCGTCGACGCTCTTCGAGAGCACCATGTCGGCACCCGACTTCACGCCCGCCTTCTTCAGCACGTCACGCAGAGGGACGCCGAGCCACATGGCGTTGCCGGCGAGCTCCCCGCCGACCTCGTTCGAGACGCAGGTCAGGGTGATGGAGTACTCGTCGAGACCCATGTCGAGAAGGTCCTGGAACGACATCTCCACCTTCTGGTCGACCATGCCGTCGATCGTGAGGCGCCACGTCGCGGGATCGATGGTCGGAACCGTGAGTGCGGTGTCGACGCGGTAGAAGTCCTTGTTCGGCGTGTACAGCTTGCTCAGACCCTTGATGTCGAGCTCGGCGCCCTCCGGAATCGTGACCTTCGACTTGGCGCCGGGCAGCTTCAGGGAGTCCCGGATCGCCTCGACCGATCCGACGGTCATGCTCACGGCGCGCGATGCCACGCCGACGACGACGGCTGAGACTCCGGAGATCGCGGCCACCATGAAGAACCGGCGGCGGTCGATGCCCTTCGGTTCGGCGGTCTCCGCGTCGGCGGCGGCATCATCCGCCCGCTCCGGAAGGGCTGCGGCACGCCAGGTTCGCAGGCGCCGGACGAGAAGGATGAGGACGATCGAGCCGGCGATGGTGCCGAGGACCGGCGGCAGGAACGCGAGCGCGGGTGCGCCGGCGCGGGTCACGATCGCGGCGGTCGAGAGCACCCCGGCGATGATCAGCGCGATGACGCCGAGCGGAGCCTTGACGAGCTGCAAGATGCCGGCGATCGCCGAGGCGATGACCACCGCGAGGCCGAGGCTGCCGAGCAGGACGAGTTTGTCGTACTCGCCGAACGTGGCGATCGCGAACTCCTTGAAGGGCTGCGGCACGATGTCGATCACGAAGCCGCCGACCGCCAGGATCGGGCTGGCCGCACGAGCGAAGAGCAGGGCGAACAGTTCGGCGACCGCGAGGAAGACCGCGCCGCCGATCACCCCCGAGAGGGCAGCCCACGCGATGAATCGTTTGCCGCTGCGGCGCTTGGCCATGATCGTCTCCTGTTCCACCGTGAAGGTGCTCAGCGGTTGTTCGGAGACGCGGCGCTATCGGATCGGATCGATTGATCGAGCGGCGTCGGACATCTCGAGAACGTTATTCGCTGATAACATTATCAAAGCGATGATGTCTGATAATGTTATCGCCATGCGAGATGCACTCGACAACCCGTTTAGCCCCGGCTCCGACACGATCCCAGAGGTGTGGGCGGGACGCACGGAACAGCTGAGTGACTGGCGAGACGTCGTGCGGCCTCGCCGGCTCGCCGGCCTGCCGGAGCGAGGTCGAACCATCCTGGGTGAGCCCGGCCTCGGGAAGTCCGCTCTCGTCCGGCGCATCGCTCAGGAGGCATCCCGCGCCGGCGACTGGGTCACGCCGCAGCTGCGCATCCCTGCAGGTGCGGACCCGCTGAAGCTCGTCGCAGAGGCCGTGCTGAAGATCGCGGCCGACGCCGGGCTGTCATCGTCACGCGAGAAGCGCATCGGCGACGCCATCGCGCGCGTGCAGGCGGTCGCGATCTCCGGCATCTCACTGACTCTGCGGGGCTCCGATGGCCGTGAGCCGTACGCCGCGCTCACCGAGCTGCTGGTGGAAGTCGGAAGGGCTGCGATCACGAACGGCGCCGTCATGGTGCTGATCCATGTCGACGAGGTCCAGAACATCACCGATGAGAAGGCACTGTCGCAGCTGCTCATCGCGCTCGGCGACGCCCTGACCCACGAAGTCGAGGTCGAGGTTCCCGGTGGCGCGCGGGTCAGCCGCTCGTTGCCGATCGCGGTCTACCTCACCGGTCTTCCGGACTTCGAGGACATGGCCGGCGCGCGCAAGGGCGCCACCTTCGCCCGCCGCTTCAAGAGCACGACCCTGTCCGCCCTCGACGACGACGACCTCGCCGAGGCTCTGCAGGAGTTCGTCCTCGAGGGGTGGGCGGTTCCCGATGGGACCGGCGGCTCCGCGCGCATCCGGATGGAGCCCGACGCAGCCGCTCGCATCGTCGATGTGTGCCGCGGCGAGCCGTTCCTGTTCCAGCTCGCCGGAGAGCAGGCCTGGTACGCCGGAAGGACTCCGACGATCACTGCTGAGCAGGTGCGGCAGGGCTGGCGTGGCGCACAGCGCGAGGCGACCGCACACGTCGAACGCATCCTCGAGCGCCTTCCTGCGCGCGAGCGTCAACTTCTGCAGGTCATGGCGGAGCTTCCCGCTCCGGATCGCACGCTCACCCGCATCGCGGAGGAGATGGGCTTTTCCAAGGTGACGGAAGCCGGTCCCACTGCTCAGCGGCTGGACACCGTGCGTGGCATCATCGATCGCGGCAAGCCGTATACATTCCGACACCGCGCCGTCGAGGCTTACCTGACCGGCGACTGGCCGAACATCTGACGTTCATCGGTCGGTGTCGCGGGCCGGTCAGTCCATAAGGTCACGTGACTGAGTCTCAAATAGGAGAGAACCCGTTGAAAGCGTCTCCTAGCGCTCGGGTGTAAGCCTGGGCTGCCATACGCGGCAACTCGCGAGGGAGTGCGCCTGGAAGATACGCCTAAACGGGCCGCACCCAGTTGAGCGCATCGCCGACCCCTTTCAGCAGTGCGGTCTCCACGAGTGCGCTAATTGCGGTCGGGTCCGCTGAATGTCCAACGCGCTGAACTAGCTCGCTTAGCTCGTTCTGCACATGCCAGTCTGCGATCTCGGTCACTTGAAGACGCAGTTGCGCAAGACTGATTAAAAGGGTCGGGCTTGCGAGCGCAAACTGTTCGCTTACGCGGTTGAACCGGGTCCGCCCTGTTATGGGGCCGGGAATTCGCGCGCTAAGTTCGATGGCCGCGTTCAGGCCGAGATCCAAAGCGAGGTCTCCCCATGCGGCACGCTCGTCCTGAGACAGCATACCCGCGGGCAAGTCGTAACGCTGCGTCATGATGGCGCCCAACCATTTATCCCAGATCTCGACCGCCGCTTGAGGCTTTTCTGAATGGAGTATTGATCCCAACGTTCGAAGAAAATAGATTAACGGTCCTTGATCCGATCTGCGCATTAGGCTTCCAACCAGCTCGTTCCTATCGACGACGGCGGCCGTGGAGAACGCGGCGATTGAGGCGATCAAACGCCAATATTGCTCGCTGATGTTTCTATCTTCGAGGGATGTCGCTGTGCTCTCCGCTGCGAGAAGGAGTTGCCAGAATCCGCTATCGAGCATCTCCGGAGATGTTCGCGGGTTGTGCAGGAAGCTGAACCAGGCCTCGGGCGCGACGTTGGATGTGGCGGTATCAAACAGCGGGACCAGACGCTCGGTGGCATAGCGTCGATCGGCAGAAAACAGGAAGGCGAAATCAGCTGCGATGATCCCGAGCGCAGCGTTCGCTGCATGCGAGGATCCAGCGGACGGGAGCATCGCACTCAGTGCATCTTCCTCAATGGAGCGAAGTCCGCTCCATTGATCTGGCTCTGCCTGCCAACGAAGGGAGATCCGCTGGATCCAGTACTGCGCCAGGAACCCTGGCCAGGTATTCAAGCCCCGCAACAGTGAATCTGACCACCCTGGCTCGGAGAACGCAACGGCGTGGTTAGCCCAGACCTCTCTTGCAAGGTGGTCGAGCCGTGCAAGCCTGTCAGTGCTGGCTTTTTTGTCCAGCTTCTTTGCGGCGCGAAGGATAAACGCGCTGATGGGGCGCACGAGATCAGTTGGGAGCTCGATAGCTTCGAGGATCGACAGCACCGCCTCTAGCTGTATTGCGTCAAGGGAGGCGTCCGCCCACCCGTATATACAGGCTGAGATTAGGTCCTGATGTGCGCGGAGAGGGGTGATTGTTAGACACGAGTGCAGCAGGAGAGCAGCGTCCGGATGCGCCGTGGCGGTCTCCTTGATGAGTTGCACTGCATCATCCCACGTTGGTTCGTTGAAGCTTCTCTCGGTGTAGTCGCGCGCGGTGATTGCGCTAATCGCTCGCCAGGGCCCGTCGGATTCGATGAGATTGACGAACTCTTCAACTGTGACGGGGGGCTTTTCGCCCCATGTGCCCGATTCCATCCAGGTGTCATGGTCGGGATGCGGGCGAACTTCCATATCCGGCTCAAGGGTGAGGAGCGTCTCGATCGCCTGATCGAGCTCATCCCAGTCGAGCGCGTATCGCTTCAGCCATTCCAGCCGGTCGAAGATCGCCCTGTTGTCGAAACGCCTTTCCGGGTCGCTATCCCCGTCCCCGTGCGGCGGCCCCTCGACTACTGCCTCTAGCAGAGCGTGACGTGCTGCCGGAGAGAGTAGCGGGGCTACAGTCGCGAGCAACCGGAAGATCTCGTGTTTCGTCTCGTAGTCAAACAAGAGACCCCGCTCGAGAATAGCGGCGAGACGAGTATCTGGTGATGTGCTCTCTTCAGTTACGAGGTGCACACCGAGCCGTTTGAACAATGCAAGCTCAGATCCAAGCCATCGTCTTGCAAGCGAACCGTCGAGCGGCGCCGCGAGAGCGCCGCAATCGCGCAGCAGATTGATGATGACGTCCTCTTCATGTGGGAACTGATCCTGCGAGTGCGGCTCGATCGCGCTTCGACGGAAAGACAGGAGTCGAACGACCGATCGGGGTCGAACGCGTGCACAAGCGCGTATGCCTCCTTCAGGCCTTGCTCCGCGACTTGGAGTGCGTCGACCGCTACTAGGTCCATTTGAGTCGCGAGTCGCTCCCAGAGAGTTTTCAGTAGGCCCTCGGAGATTGACCATTCGATCGCCGCTGAGACTCCTGCGGGCGCCGTGTTCTCGGCATCATCTTCGTCATCCGCGATCAGAGGCAACCAGCTACGCCGCTCACTCAGAAGAAGTCTGGGCGTAAGTGCACGCCGCAGAGATGGGAGCAGTGCGACGCCGGTATAGGGATTACCGTACGGCTGATACCAGGCACTGTCGACCTCTCCACCATCGGTACGGACGGCCGCTTTCAACGCGGCATCCCAGCGGCGCGCTTCCTGCGGAGAGGCCGCATGAAGACCCGATTGCGCTTGACCGATCCGCCAAATAAGGTCGGCCGACAGCACCGGTCCGAGGCGCGCGATACTAACAAGCCCCAGCTCAGAATGCGCCGGGTCCGACACAAAGTGCTCCACGAACCATGCAGCCCAGATCGCCGACGTCACGTCGGTTCGCCGGCCCGGCCGGAATAGCTCTTTAAATCCGGCTTGTGCCTCCGCCCACCGCAACCAGTCGTACCCGCGAGCAAGGGATACAAATCCTCTCAACCCTGCCGGAGTAGTGACTGCGTCGGCGAGGTAGTCGATCTCTTCGGGCGCTTTCGGTGGAGCGCCGGAGACGATCTCACGCACCCGCGCGTAGTGCTCGAGTTGGCCCATCCGCATTAGATCTGCCCACGCATCGAGTGCGACAGTGAGCGCCTTGTGATCATCATCTGGCGGGTAAGGCACTGGAATGATGCTCAGCGGCCGCCAGCGCTTGTGATTTGGCTCGGCTGTGAGGACGTATCTTTTCGCACCTGAGGGGAGACCACGAGCGAGATAGGTCATGACAACGTCGTTATGGCTGTAACCAATGAACAGGACAGTCCAGTTCAAGAAGAGTTCGTGCGCGAAACGGCGCGCCCAACCGTCGGTAAGGTAGGCGCGCCCGAAGTCCTGGTCTGTCAGAACCAGCGTCTCGGCATCCTCAGATACGGATCCGTGGAGGTAAATCACACCGTCGAAGTTGCGCCCAAGAGGGAGCGCGGGGGCAAAATATGTTCTCCCCAGAGTGATTCCTTCGTTGCGCGCCGCGGTCTCGACGTGTTCGTCGTAGTTCGTCGAGACGATCCGTGACCCGGAGGCTCCCGCTAGTCGAGCTATGGCTCGATGAGTGTCGTTCGGGAAGGACGCGGTGTCGCCGATTATTGCGCGGACAAGCTCCTTCACTGACGAATGGCGGGAGTGCATATCTCCGAGCTGAGAGTCCGGATTCTCCGTCTCCGCGTAGGGTTCACCCAGCGCAGCAGCGACTGATTTCGCCAACCCGTTAAAGAGCGGCAAGGAGGATGGGGCGTTTCGTGACGCACCTGCGCCGATGAAGAGCACGAGCCGACCTGATCGCGCTGCTTGCACGAGATCGTTTGGAACGGCCACATCTGCCGTGATCTGCATAAGCACCTCTCGCTGTCGGCTATAACGAGTAACCGTAGCGGGAGCTAGGGTCTTGTACCCGGCGGCGCGGTGCAGCTAATCGCCAGCCGTCGAGCAGTCCAGCGAGTCAACTATTCAGAATAGGCGCTCCCAACATCGGAACATCTAGCCGGTGAAAAGCCATGGGACCTGGGAAAGAAATCAGATTGTCAGACCAGCACGCGCTCCGGCCGCGCATACACGTTCATCGACGTCCCGCGGACGAACCCCGCCAGTGTGAGCCCGGATGCAGCAGCGAGCTCGACGGCCAGCGAAGACGGCGCGGAGACCGCGGACAGGATCGGGATGCCGGCCATCACCGCCTTCTGCACCAGCTCGAAGCTCGCGCGTCCCGACACCTGAAGCACGGTGCCGCTCAACGGCAGCCGATCCTCGAGCACGGCCCAGCCGATCACCTTGTCGACGGCGTTGTGCCGGCCGACGTCCTCCCGCAGCACGAGCAGCTCACCCGAGACGGCGTCGAACAGCGCCGCCGCATGGAGGCCGCCCGTCTTCTCGAACACGGCCTGCCCCTCGCGCAGCTTGTCGGGGAGCGACAGCAGCAGCGCAGCATCCGCCGTCACGGCATCCGCCGCCACGTCGAAACGGGAGGTCTTCTCGATCGCCTCGATGGATGCCGCTCCGCAGACTCCGCACGAGCTCGTCGTGTAGAAGTTGCGGGCGATGTCGGTGACCGGCGGCTCGAGTCCCGGCCGGAGGGTGACGTCGAGCACGTTGTACGTGTTGCCGGTGGAGAGAGCGGATGCCGGTGGCTCGGAGCCGATCGTCAGCAGCGCGCCCGGACTGCCCCCGCCGGTACCGGGTCCGCCGCAGTGGATCGCCGAGAGGAAGTCGCCGCCCGTCGTGATCACGCTCTCCGAGACGAGGAAGCCCGCCGCGAGCTCGACGTCGTGGCCCGGAGTGCGCATCGTCACGGTCAGAGGCGTGCCGGACAGGCGGATCTCGAGCGGCTCCTCGACGGCGAGGGTGTCGGCCCTCCGCCGGACAGTGGCGCCCTCGTCGGCGAGCGCGATGCGCGTGATCGGGGAGCGCGCGGTGAGGCGACCCATCTCAGGCGCCCGAGGCGATCGCACGCCGCTCGAGGCGCACGATCACCGACTTCGAGGTCGGCGTGCCGCTGACGTCGGCGACCGAGTCGAGCGGCACGAGCACGTTCGTCTCGGGGTAGTACGCGGCCGCGTTGCCGCGCGGGGTGGAGTACGCCACGATGCGGAACTCGTCGGCCCGCCGCTCCTCGACGGAGCCGTCGGGGCGCGTCCACTCCGAGACGATGTCGACGATCTCGCCCTCGGCGAATCCGCGCTCGACGATGTCGTCGGCATTGACCAGCACCACCCGCCGACCCCCGTGGATGCCGCGATAGCGGTCGTCCTTGCCGTAGATCGTGGTGTTGTACTGATCGTGCGAGCGCAGCGTCTGCAGCAGGAGGCGGCCCGGCGGGATCACCGGATACTGCAGCACGTTCGCCGTGAACCGGGCCTTGCCGTCTGCGGTCGCGAACCGCCGCTCGTCGCGCGGACCGTTGGGGAGGAAGAAGGTGCGACCCTTCCGGATGCGGTCCTCGTAGTCCTCGAACCCCGGGATGACGCGGGCGATGTGCGAGCGGATGAGGGCGTAGTCCGTCTCGAGCGCGGCCCAGTCGGCGCGCGGAACATTCGACGCCGCGACGGGCGTGCCGCCCTCGCCCTCGACCTTGCCGTACTCGGGGAGCCCCCGCTCAGGGTCGCCGCCGTGCGACGCCGGTGCGTGCTCCGGGGACGCTCCCCCGGCGAAGAGGTGTCCGCAGAGGCGCGCGACGATGGCGACCTCGCTCAGCAGGTCGTCGGACGGCGGTGAGAGGCGACCGCGGGAGGCATGCACGGCGCCCATCGAGTCCTCGACCGTGACCCGCTGCTCCGCATCGCCACGGCGGTCGCGGTCGGTGCGTCCGAGAGTCGGCAGGATGATCGCGCGGCGTCCCGTGACGACGTGCGAACGGTTGAGCTTGGTCGAAACCTGCACCGTGAGGCCCACACGGGCCATCGCCGCCTCGACGACCGCCGTGTCGGGGGTGGCCGAGACGAAGTTGCCGCCCATGCCCATGAAGACGCGCACCCGTCCGTCGCGCATCGCGCGGATCGCCTCGACCGTGTCGAAGCCGTGCTCACGAGGTGCGGTGAAGGCGAACTCGCGGTCGAGCGCCTCGAGGAACGCCTCGGACGGCTTCTCGTAGATGCCGACGGTGCGGTCGCCCTGCACATTGGAGTGCCCGCGCACGGGGCAGACGCCGGCGCCCTTCCGACCGATGTTGCCCTGCAGCAGCAGGACGTTGACGATGTCGCGGAGCATCGGCACCGAGTGCTTGTGCTGTGTGAGGCCCATCGCCCAGCAGACGATCGTGGCCTTCGAGGCCCGGACCTCGTCGCCGATCTCGCGCAGTGCCGCCTCGGGCATCCCTGTCGCCTCTGTCAGAGACGCCCAGTCGGCGCGGGCCACGGCTTCGCGGTACGCGTCGATGCCGCTGGTGTGCGCGTCGATGAAGTCATGGTCGAGCACACCGCCGTCGCGCTCCTCCACCTCGAACAGGTGCTTGCCGATCGCCTGGAACAGGGCCTGATCACCGCCGGAGCGGATCTGCACGAACCGGTCGGCGATCTTCGTGCCGCCGAAGGCCACGCCGCGCGGGGTCTGGGGGTTCTCGAACCGCATCAGTCCGGCTTCGGGCAGCGGATTGACGGCGATGATCCGGGCGCCGCGCTGCTTCGCCTTCTCGAGCGCGGACAGCATGCGCGGGTGGTTCGTGCCGGGGTTCTGCCCGGCGACGATGAGCAGGTCGGCGTCGTGCACGTCCTCGATCGACACCGTGCCCTTGCCGATGCCGATGGTCTCGGTGAGCGCGGAGCCGCTGGACTCGTGGCACATGTTCGAGCAGTCCGGCAGGTTGTTCGTGCCGATCCCGCGCACGAGCAGTTGGTACAGGAACGCGGCCTCGTTCGAGGTGCGGCCGGAGGTGTAGAAGACGGTCTCGTCGGGGTCGTCGACCGCGGCGATCGCGTCGGACACCGCGCGCAGCGCGTCGTCCCACGAAACAGGCCGATAGTGCGTCGCGCCCTCGTCGAGGATCATCGGATGCGTCAACCGCCCCTGCTGGCCGAGCCACCAGTCGTCGTGGCCGCGCAGCTCGTCGATGGAGTGCTCGCGGAAGAACGCCGGACCCACCGTGCGCCGCGTCGCCTCTTCGGCGACCGCCTTCGCGCCGTTCTCGCAGAACTCCGCGATGTGGCGCTTGTCCTCCTCCGGCCAGGCGCAGCCGGGGCAGTCGAAACCATCCTTCTGGTTGACCTGGGCGAGGGTCTGGATCGAGCGCACGACGCCCATCTGCTCGTTCGCGATCTGCAGCGCGTGCAGCACGGCCGGCACACGGACGGCGACCTTCTTCGGCTCCGAGACCTTCACCCGGGTCTCATCGATGTCGGACTTCGGTGCCTTCGTCGCCATGCCGCCATGTTAGGTCAGCATCCGCGGATCGGGGCTCGAGTCCGCGGCATCCGCCCTCAGACCCCGACGATGCGCGGGGGCGGGGGCGGCGCGAGCGAACGCCGCGGCACGCCGTGCGCCTCGCGGTGCAGTCGCTCCATGCGCGTGTCGAGCTCGGCGGCGGCCGTCGCGGCATCCGTCAGGCTCTCGACGAGGTGCGACGGCACCTGATTCGAGAACTTGTAGTAGATCTTGTGCTCGAGGCTCGCCCAGAAGTCCATCGCGATGGTGCGGAACTGCACCTCGACGGGAACCGACAGCGCGCCGGTCGACAGGAACACCGGCACCTCGATGATGGCGTGCAGGCTCTTGTAGCCGTTGTCCTTCGGCTGGGCGATGTAGTCCTTGACCACTCGCACCGTGACGTCGTCCTGCTGAGTCAGCAGGTCGAACAGCTGGTACACGTCGGCGACGAAGCTGCACGTCACGCGGACCCCGGCGATGTCGGTGATCTCGGCGCGGATGCGGTCGAAGTCGGGCTCGTCGATGCCCTTGCGCGCGATCTTCTCGACGATGCTGTCCGGCGTCTTCAACCGGCTCTTCACGTGCTCGATCGGGTTGTATGCGTGGTCGTGGGTGAACTCGTCGCGGAGGATCGAGATCTTCGTCTCGACCTCCCGCATCCCGAACTCGTACTCGCGCAGGAAACGCTGGAACTCGTCACGCAGTTCGCGTGTCTTACGGATGGAGTCTTCGGTGACCTGAAGGGCCGTCATGCTCTCGACGTTACGGGTTCGTGATCGGAAACCGCTGTGGATCCCGGTCGGGCCGGATCCGATGCGGCCTTGACGCCCGCGCGACCCCGGTCTAGAACTGACCGCATGAGCAGCGCGGCGGAGATCTGGACCGAGGCCTATGTCGAGGCGTGGCGATCGAACGACGCGCAGCAGATCGGAGCGCTGTTCACCGAGGACGCGCGCTATCTGACCAGTCCGGATTCCGAGCCGCGGGTCGGGCGTGACGCCATCGTGTCCGGATGGCTCGAAGATCTCGACGAGCCGGGGACGTGGACGTTCGACTGGTCGATCCTGCACGAGGACGAGGGATTCGCGATCGTTCAGGGCCGCACGCAGTACCCTGCGGAACGCGACTACCTCAACCTCTGGGTGATCCGGCTCGACCCGCACGGGAGCGCCACGGAATTCACCGAGTGGTACATGCCGCGCCCACATGAGGAGTGATCTGGCGGCCGTAAGGATTCCGTGAGGGACATGCGACACGCCGTAGGGATTCCGTGAGGATTGCGTGAGGATGCCGTGGGCAGGGGTAGTGTCGCCGGACGTGTCAGATGAAATCCGAGACAGCGCGGACGCTCCGCCCCGCGCCAAGCGCATCCTCATCGGTGACCCGCTGACGAGCGAGCAGGTGGACGACCAGCTGCTCCCGAAAAGGATGGCGCTGCCGATCTTCGCGTCGGATGCCCTGAGCTCCGTGGCGTATGCGCCGCAGGAGCTTCTGATGATCCTGCTGATCGGCGGATTGACGTTCCTGTCGTTCACGCCGCTGGTCGCCGCCGCGGTCGTCGTGCTCCTGATCGTGGTGGTGCTCAGCTACCGGCAGCTCATCAAGGCCTACCCCTCCGGTGGTGGCGACTACGAGGTCGCATCGAAGAACCTCGGCGAGATCCCCGGTGTGATCGTGGCCGCCGCACTGCTCGTCGACTACGTGCTCACCGTGGCCGTCTCGGTCGCCTCGGGCGTGGACAACATCATCTCCGCGGTGCCGGGGCTCGACCCGTTCCGCGTCGAGCTCGCCGTCGGCGCCGTGATCCTCATCATCATCGTGAACCTGCGCGGGGTGCGCGAGGCGTCGCTGGTCTTCGCGATCCCCACCTACCTGTTCATCGGGTCGGTCGGCTTCATGATCGTCACCGGGATCATCCGCACGTTCCTCGGCGACGCGCCGATCGCCTCCAGCGCCGAGTTCTCGGTGCAGGCGGAGGATCTCAGCCAGGCCGCCGTCATCCTCCTGATCCTGCGTGCCTTCTCGAGCGGATGCTCCGCCCTCACGGGCGTGGAGGCCGTGTCGAACGGTGTGCCCGCCTTCCGCACCCCGAAGGTGCGCAACGCGCAGTCGACGCTGGTGCTGATGGGCTCGATCGCGATCTGCCTGTTCGCCGGCCTCACCGCGCTCGCTCTCATCGCCGGAGTGCACTACGCCGAGAACCCGTGCGACCTCATCGGCTTCGACTGCACGAGTCCGCAGCCGAGTCTCATGGCGCAGATCGCCGCGGCGACGTTCGGCGGCGGCAGCATCCTCTTCTTCATCGTGCAGGCGGCGACGGCCTGCGTCCTGCTGCTCGCGGCGAACACGGCCTTCAACGGCTTCCCGCTGCTGGGCGCTGTGCTCGCGCGCGACGGCTACGCCCCGAAGTCGCTGAACACCCGCGGTGACCGCCTGGTGTTCTCGAACGGCATGATCCTGCTCGGCATCGGCGCGATCGTGGTGCTGGTGGTGTTCCAGGCGCGGCTGACGACGCTGATCCAGCTGTACATCATCGGCGTCTTCGTGTCGTTCTCGCTCGGGCAGATCGGCATGGTGCGGCACTGGCGGAGAGTCCTGCGGGGCCCGTCGGAAGACACGCCGGGGTCCGGAGTCGACGGGGCATCGGCATCCGATCGCCGCTCGGCGAAGGTCGGTCTCATCATCAACTCGGCGGGCGCCACGCTCACCGTGCTCGTGCTGGTGATCGTGACGATCACCAAGTTCACCCACGGCGCGTATCTCGTGTTCTTCGCGATCCCGATCCTCGCGTTCCTGATGCTCGGTGTGAAGCGGTACTACCGCGATGTCGAGCATGAGATCGCGATCGACGACACCACGAGGTTCGGTGCGACCGGCGACCTCGCCATCGTGCTCGTCAACCGGCTGCAGAAGCCGGTGGTGAAGGCGATCGACTACGCGATCGCGGCGAAGCACGGGAAGACGCTGGCGGTGCATGTCGCTGTGGCCTCCGACGATGCGGCGGCGCTGCAGAAGGACTGGGCCGACCACCTCGTGCCGATCCCGCTCGTGATCCTCGAGTCGCCGTACCGCTCGTTCGCGCAGCCTGTCACGCAGTTCATCAAGCAGTACCGAGCGAAGCACGGCTCCTCGGTCGTCACCGTGTACCTGCCGCAGTACATCGTCGGGCACTGGTGGGAGACCTTCCTGCACAACCGCCGCGCCCGGCGCCTCGCCAACCAGCTGATGCTCGTGCACGGGGTGTCGATCACGCTCGTGCCGTGGCTCCTCGACTCGTCGGAGCTGATCTACGGTCGTCGTTCGCGCCCCCTCCCCGGGCAGGAGCGCGCCGGACGCCCGGTCGTGGTGAGCGGTCGCCGTGCGCACCGTCCCGCCGGTCCGCCCCAGGACTAGCGCCGCAGCATCCATGTGCCTCCTTCCGGTCGCGATTCGCGCCGCTCGGCGCCACTCCGGTCGCAATGGATGCCGCCCGGACGCCCGATGAGCGGCATCCATCGCGACCGGAAAGACGGTCGGCGTCCGTAGGCTGAGGGGATGGAAGCACTCGTCCGCACCGAACGGCTGCAGATCCGCGCGATGACAGAATCCGACATCGACGCGATGTGGGAATGGCGACGCCTCCCCGAGGTGAACCGCTGGCTGGGCCTCGCACCCGACACCCTCGAGGCGTTCCGGGAACGGTACCGCGCTCCGGAGCGGTTGGCGGCGATGCATCTGGTCGAGCTGCTGCCGGAAGGCGGCGAGGGAGACCTCGTGCCCATCGGCGACATCATGATCAAGATCGGCGACGGGTGGGCGCAGCTCGAGGTCGCCGATCAGGCGAAGGACGTCGAGGCCGAACTCGGCTGGGTTCTCGATCCCGCCTACACCGGCAAGGGCTACGCGACCGAGGCGATCCGGGCCGTGATCGACGTCTGCTTCGGCGCGCTCGGGCTGCGTCGCGTGCACGCCGGATGCTTCGCCGACAACGAGCCGTCGTGGCGACTGATGGAGCGCCTCGGGATGCGGCGCGAGGAGTTCAGCCGGAAGACCGCGCTGCATCGCTCCGGTGAATGGCTCGACGGCATGAACTACGGCATCCTCGCCGAGGAATGGGCGGAGCGCTCCGCACCATCCCTAGGCTGAGGCGATGAACTCACGCAGAGCCCTGATCGTGCGCGGCGGATGGCCCGGCCATCAACCGGTCGAGACGACCGACCTCTTCCTCCCGTTTCTCGAGAGCAACGGATTCGACGTGCGGATCGAGGACTCGAGCGAGATCTACGCGGATGCCGCCGTTCTCGCGGAGACCGACCTGATCGTGCAGGCCGTGTCCATGTCGGAGATCTCCGCCGCCGCCGTGAAGGGCCTGCGCGATGCGGTGCTCGCCGGAACCGGCTTCGCGGGCTGGCACGGCGGCATCGTCGACTCGTATCGCGTCAACTCCGACTATCTGCAGCTCGTCGGCGGGCAGTTCGTCAAGCATCCGGCGAAGGCCCCCGACCAGATCCGCGGCGACGGCGCCGACAGCTTCGTCCCGCACACCATCGCCATCACCGACCTCGGCCGCGAGCACGAGATCACTCGCGGCATCGCGGACTTCGCGCTCACCACCGAGCAGTACTGGGTGCTGCACGACGACCTCGACGACGTGCTCGCGACGACCACGCATCCGGCCCGCTCCGATCAGCCCTGGCACCGGCCCGTCACGTCACCGGCGGTCTGGACCCGGTCGTGGGGTGCCGGCCGCGTCTTCGTCGCCACCCCGGGGCACGACGTCGAGGTGCTGCGCGACTCGAACGTGCGCACGATCGTCGAACGCGGGCTGCTGTGGGCGAGCCGCGGCGAGCCGGCCTAGAGCGGAATCGTGCACGCCTGTCAGAGCGACAGGTGGAGCCGGAGCGCCTCATCGATCGCGCCCATGAGTTCCGCCGGCACCCAGCCGACCGGGCGGACGATGCGCGCTGTGGAGATCGTGCGGACCCGCTCGCCCTGCGCTTTCGAATCCCGGTCGAGACCGGTGGCCGCTGCAGGGAGCAGGACCTGAAAGGGAAGCACGTTCGCGGTGTTCGACGTCATCGGGACCACGGTCACCGTCGCACGCGACCGCCGGACGGCGACCGCGTTCGCGGTGTTGTTGCTCACCACGACGGCCGCACGAGTCTTGCTCGCCTCCGAGCCCGTCGCGGGGTCGAAGGAGGCGAGGATGATCTGCCCCCGACGGAGCAGGGTGATGCTCGGATCGCTCATGCCGACGCGAGTCCGTCGTCGACGGCCGCGTCCCACTCCTCGTCGTATCCGTCTCCGAAGGCCTGCGCATAAGCATCTGCCAGCCGACTCTCCCGCAGCAGTCGTACAGCATCCTGCACAGCGGCGGATCGCGAGGCATAGCGCCCGCTGAGCTGCTCGGTGTCGAGGAAGGCGATGTCGCTCTCACTCAGACTCAGGCTCACCTTCCCGTTGCTCATGGGCATAATGCTACCGGGGTAGCAAGGCTTGTACTACCCCGGCGCAGGTTCGGATGCGAGGGGCGACGCGTCACGTCGTCTCGCCTCGGACCAGCTCCAGCACGCGTTCGAGATCGACCTCGTATCCGCTCGGGTCGGGCGCCGGGCGACGGGACGACAGGGACGCGAGCTCCTGGACGAGCGAGTCCATGAGGAGCGGCTGGTCGACGAACACCGTGGTGAGTCGCGGGCTGATGAGCTGGCCGACAGCCGTCTTGTCGACACCGATGACGGCGACGTCTTCGGGCACGCGCAGGTCGAGCTTCCGACACGCGGCGACAGCGGCGATCGCGACGTCGTCGTTGTAGCAGCAGATGCCGAGAGCGGCGGAACCCGCTTCCGCGACCACGGCGCGCAATGCCGCTGTCGCGCCATCGACGTCGAGGGGGATGCGCGGCGTGAGGGGAGCTTCGAGGCCGCGCTCTCGCGCTTCCCGACGGATGCCGTCGAGGCGCGGCGGTCCGAAGGGATCCAGCCGCTTGTCGTCGAGGGCGGCGTAGACCAGACGGCGCGGACCACCCCTCAGCAGTTCGCGGACCTGGATCCGCCCGATGTGGATGTCGATCGGATCGGGGTCCGCACCCTCGGCGACCGGAGCTCGCCGCGGCACGACACGCGTCCCCGATGCCTCGATCCGCTCGCGCTGACTCGGGTTGAAGACGCCGAAGTCGACGACGGCTGCCGGCCGCAGATCGAGCACGGAGGTGAGCGTGGATTCGTCCTGAATGCTCGCGAACCGGACGACGACGCTGACCCCTGCGGTGGCCGTGGCACCCGTGATCCGGTCGACCGAGTCCTGCAGATGCGGCCCGAACGTCGCGTTGGGGACGACGACGACCACGATGTCGCTCAGCCCGGTGACCAGGGCCCGCCCTGCCCGCGACGGCCGGTAGCGCAGAGCCTCGGCGGCCGCGACGACGCGCGCCCGCGTCTCTTCGGGGAAGCGGTCGTCACCGTTGAGGACCTGGCTCACGGTCGATCGCGAGACGCCGGCTCTCGCGGCCACGTCCTTGCTCGTGGCTCGTCGTTCGGGCTGCACTTCGAGCGTCATCGCTCCAGTCTGTCATATCGCTGTTGACACGTGACACTACCGCGCCTTACGGTGGTGTCGCGTGTCACTGACACGTGACACCACCGGTCCTAACCGGTCCCATTCGTGACGAAGGAGTCAGCCATGGCGAAGGATTCAACCCGGACTTCGGCAGAACAGCAACGAGCAGCCGTCGCCCTGAGCGCCGAGGAGTCGGTGACGGCGAACCTCGCGGCCGTCACCGTCGGCGAGACGGTCGGCGACGCCAGCGGCGAGAAGCTGAAGATCCGCGAACGCCTCGCTTACGGCGTCGGCGACATCGGGGGCAACCTGATCTTCGCGCCCATCTCGGCGTTCCTGCTGTTCTACTTCACCGACACGGTCGGTATCGGCGCGGCCATCGCCGGAACCCTGTTGCTCTTCGGTCGCGTTCTCGACGGCACGATGGACCTGATCCTCGGCACGTTCATCGACCGCACCTCCACCCGCTGGGGGAAGGCGCGTCCCTGGATCCTGTTCGCGACCCCGGTCGTGGTGCTCTCGTTCATCCTGCTCTTCAACGTGCCCGCCGGGCTCGGAGCCGGCGCCAAGGAGATCTACGCGTTCGTCATGTACTTCCTCTGCCTCGGCGTCGGCTTCGTCGGGTCGAACCTGGCGTATCACACCCTGCTCTCGGTGATCACGAGCAACTCGAAGATGCGCGTCTCGCTCACGGTCATCCGCACGTTCTTCGCCCTGGTCACCACCCTGGTCGTGAACTTCGTCACCATCCCCGTGGTCACCGCGAACGGCGGCGGTCAGGCGGGTTGGACCATGATCTCCGTCGTCTACGGCGTGATCGCCGCCGTGACGTTCCTCATCGTTTTCTTCGGCACGAAGGAGCGGGTGAAGGCGACCATCAAGCAGGACGACGGGAACAAACTCCCGCTCAAGAAGTCTCTCGGCATCCTCTTCCGCAACCCGTACTTCTTCCTCGCGTTCGGCTTCTTCCTGCTCAACTACATGCTGACCGGCACGGCCGGCGTCGGCGTCTTCTACGCCAAGGACGTCCTCGGCGACCCGAACATCTACAGCTTCCTCGGTCTCGTCCAGCTGCTCCCGCTCATCATCGGCCTCTGGTTCATGCCCGCGCTCATCGCCCGCTTCGGCAAGCGCAAGCTCATCCTGGTCGGCGTGATCGTCACGGTCATCGGCGTGCTCGTCTCCCTCGTGGACCCGACGAACCTGACGCTCCTGATCACGGGCGGCCTCATCCGCTCCATCGGCGGCATCCCCGCCGCAGCCGGACTCTTCGCCCTGGTCGCCGACGTCGTCGACTACGGCGAATGGAAGAGCGGCTACCGACTCGACGGCATGACCTACGCGGCGGCCACCGCAGGGCAGAACTTCGGTGCCGGACTCGGCGTCGCCCTCGTCGGCTGGCTCCTGGCCGCGGGCGGCTATGACGGGCAGGCCGTCGAACAGCCGGCATCCGCGGTCGGCATGGAGATCTTCCTGTACCTGTGGCTCCCGCTGATCGTCGCCGTGCTCATGGGCGTCATCATCTGGTTCCTCAACATCGACAAGAACCTCTCGCAGATGCAGCGCGAACTCGCCGCCCGACGTGTCGCCGCCGAAGCGGCAACGCACGCCTGAGCATGGCCGTGACGATGCGTCGTGCGGAGGTGAACTGGGCGGTCGTCGGCACCGGCCTCCTCTCCCAGTCCATCTCCGACGATCTCGGGCTCACCCCGGGAGCACGCCGCCACGCGGTGGGCTCCCGGGACCGGGAGCGCGGCCGGGCGTTCGCGGCAGCCAACGGCTTCGCCGTCGCCTACGAGGCGATGCCCGAGCTCCTCGCCGATCCGAGCATCGACGCGGTGTACATCGCGACTCCTCATGCCACCCACGCCTCGATCGCGGTCGCGGCTCTGGAATCCGGCAAGCACGTGCTCATCGAGAAGCCGTTGGCGGTGAGCGCCGACGAGGGCCGGCGGATCGCGGAGGCCTCGGCAGCCAGCGGGCGGTTCGCGATGGAAGCCCTGTGGATGCGCTTCAACCCCGCATACCGTGACCTGATCTCGACCGCGCGAGCGGGGACCATCGGCACGATCCGCAGCGTGCGCGCGTCGTTCGGGCTCCCCTTCGGAGCTCCCGGATCCGCCCGCTGGAGCGCGGCGCGCGCCAGCAGCACTCTCCTCGACCAGGGCATCTACCCGGTCACACTCGCCCTCGACGTGCTCGGACGACCGTCGCGGATCCACGCGACGGGTCTCCTCCGGGAGGACGGCGTCGACCTCACCGACCACATCACCTTCGAGTACGACGACGGGCGGTTCGCGCAGCTGAGCGCGTCGATGGTCGAGTACATCGAGCCGACGGCATCCGTCAGCGGCACCGACGGGTGGATGACGGTCCCCGCGCCGTTCTGGGCGGCGAACGAGTTCACGACGCGCGCCGGCCCGATTCCCCAGGCGTTGAGCGAACCGCATCGCACGACGTACGAACGTCGCGGTAACGGGTACGTCCCGATGCTCGACGCGGCCACCCTCGCGATCGCCGAGGGTCTGACCGAACACCCCCTCCACCCTCTCGCCGACAGCGTCGCCACCCTCGAGGTGCTCGACGTCATCCGCGACGCCATGAGCAGTCCCACCGCACGACCGAAGGAGATCCGATGAAGCGCTCGACGTTCAACGAAGGCTGGCAGTTCCGCAGCAAGGTCAACCCGTTCGCCGAGCTCGGCGGTGTCAGCGCACCCTACGCCGACGTCGTCCTCCCCCACGACGCGTTGATCCACGAGCAGCGCGACCCCGACGGCGAGGGTGCCGTCGCGTTCTTCCCGGCGGGCGCGTTCCAGTACCGGAAGTCCTTCGTCGCCCCCGCCGACCTCGAGGGCAAAAGGGTCGCGCTCGAGTTCGAGGGCGTCTACCGCGACGCGACGGTCCACATCAACGGCGCCTTCGCCGGTCAGCGTCCGTACGGGTACTCCGGATTCGTCATCGACGCCGACAGGTTCCTGCGCCCTGGAGAGGAGAACCTCATCGAGGTCGAGTCCCGGCACGGCGGCGATTCCCGGTGGTACACGGGCGCGGGCATCTACCGGGACGTGTGGCTCCACGTGGGTCCGTCCGTCCACATCCCCGTCGACGGCGTCAGGATCGTCGCGGAGGACATCGAGGCGGACGGCGCCATCGTGGAAGTGGATGTGACGGTCGCGAGCACGAGCATCCGTCGCGAGACGGTCGACGTCGCCGTCACTCTCCTCGATGACGAAGGCACCTCCGTCGCCCGCGGTTCCGTCCCGGTGACCGTCGAGCCGAACGGACGGTCCCGCAGCCGACAGCGGCTCTACGTCAGCGCCCCTCGGCTGTGGAGCGCGGAGAGCCCGACCCTCTACACCGCGGCCGTAGAGCTCATCGCCGACGACACCGCCATCGACGCGTCGTCGTCGGCCTTCGGCATCCGCCGGCTCCAGGTCGATCCCGTGCACGGCCTCCGCGTGAACGGAGAGGTGGTGAAGCTCCGCGGCGCCTGCGTGCACCACGACAACGGGATCCTCGGAGCGGCGACCTTCGCGGACGCCGAAGAACGACGGGTGCGACTCCTCAAGGAGGCGGGATTCAATGCGATCCGCTCGTCGCACAATCCGATGAGCGTCGCCATGCTCGACGCGTGCGATCGCCTGGGCGTCTACGTCATGGATGAGACCTTCGACATGTGGACCTCGAACAAGATGCCCCACGACTATTCGCTCCACTTCGCCGAATGGTGGGAGCGGGACGTCGAGGCGATGGTGGCGAAGGACGTCAACCATCCGTCGGTGATCATCTACTCCATCGGCAACGAGATCCCGGAGACCGGCTCCCCTGCGGGCGGCCTCACGGGTCGTGCCCTCGCCGAGAAGGTGCGCGAACTCGACCCGACCAGGTATGTCACGAACGCGGTGAACGGCATGCTCGCCGTCATGGACGACATCAAGAAGCTCGCCGCGCAGCACGGTGAGGGGGGCGACGGAGACGGGGCCGGCATCAACACCCTCATGGCCGGGCCCGCGGAGTTCATGAACCAGATCGGCGCATCCGAACTCGTCACCGAGGCGACCGCGGAATCCTTCGGCCTGCTCGACATCGCCGGCATGAACTACCTCGATGCCCGATACGTGATGGACAAGGACCTGTTCCCCAACCGCGTGATCGTCGGCACCGAGACGTTCCCGACCCGCATCGACCACAACTGGGCTCTCGTCACCGAGCACGCGCACGTCATCGGCGACTTCACCTGGACGGGCTTCGACTACCTCGGCGAGGTCGGCATCGGCCGTGCCCATCACCTCGCGGAGGGGGAGGCTCCGAGCCTGAGCGGCCCGTACCCCTGGATCGCCGCCTGGTGCGGCGACCTCGATCTCATCGGCGGACGCCGCCCGGCCTCGTTCTACCGGGAGATCGTGTTCGGGCTCCGGAAGGATCCCTACATCGCAGTGTCGCGGCCGGGGAACGAGGACAAGAGCTTCTACGCCGGCCCGTGGACGTGGAGCGACAGCATCGGCAGCTGGACCTGGACCGGACACGAGGGCGCCGTCCTCGCGGTGGAGGTCTACAGCGACGCCGACGAGGTCGAACTCGCCCTCGACGGGAACGTCATCGGCACGGCGCGCGCGGGCGCGGCGAACCGCTACAGGGCAGAGTTCGCCGTCGTCTACCGCCCCGGTGAGCTGACGGCCACGGCGATCCGCGGCGGCGTGCGGGCGGAGACCTTCGCCCTGTCCAGCGCCGGAGAAGCCGACCGCCTCGTCACCAGGGTGGAGAACGGAGGCCGTGGCGAGCTGGTCTTCGTGGAGGTCGCCGTGGCCGACGCGGAAGGCCGCACCAGCACGAGCGCCGACCGGACCATCCGCGTCCACGTCGAGGGAGACGGTGAGCTGGCGGCCCTGGGCAGCGGCAACCCGGCTCCTGCGGACGCCTACGACGGTCCGGATCACACGACGTTCGACGGGTGCGCCCTGATCGTCGTCCGCCGCACGGGTACGGGGCCGGTGAGCGTCTCGATCTCCACGGATGACGCGGTCTCCGACACGACCGTCGCGCTGGAGCCGCACGACGCCGTCGCGGTGCTCTCCTCGTAGGGCGGGCTCAGCCCGCGACGAGCGCGAGCACCAGCGCGGCGACCGCGACCGTCGGGACGGCCACGATCACTCCCCAGAGCATGAAGCGGGGCCAGCTGATCGTGACGCCGAGCGCGACGATGCGGTGGTGCCACAGCAACGTCGCGAGCGAGGCCCACGGCGTGATGAGCGGGCCCAGGTTCACGCCGATCAGGAGGGCCATCAGGGCGACGGGGTCGCCCGCCGCGGGCTCGAGGATCAGATAGGCCGGGAGGTTGTTCACGCCGTTCGCGGTGAGCGCGCCCATCGCGGCGAGCTGGAGGAGCGCCCCTGCGTCGTGGCCGCTCGGCGCGACGGAGGTCAGGAAGTCCAGGATGCCGTTGGCCTGCGCGGTCTCGACCAGCACGAACAGCGCGGCGGCGAGCCCGAGCGCCTGCCAGGGCACCAGTGACAGGCGGAGCACGTGCCGGCGGCGCACCGCGAAGAGCACCAGCATGAGCAGGGCCGCGACGGTGGCGGGGATCCACACGTCATGCGTGAGCGTGAGCAGCGGCAGGAGCACCACGAGCACGCCGGCCGAACCCCAGAACAGCACACGGTCGGACGGCGTGCCCGGCTGCGGCACCCGGTAGGCGCCGAAGAGGGTGCGGCGATGCACGACGGTCAGGAGCGCGACGGGGATGAGCACGCCGACGAGCGTCGGCGCCCAGCTCAGCGCGAGGAACGCGGCAGGATCGGCGCCGATCGCGGGGGCGGCGAGCAGGTTGGTGAGGTTCGAGACGGGAAGAGCGAGGGATGCCGTGTTCGCCAGCCACACCGTGGCGAGCGCGAACGGCAGCGGAGAGACGCCAATGCTCTGCGCGAGCACGACGACCACCGGCGTCACGATCACCGCCGTCGTGTCGAGTGAGAGGAACACGGTGCTGACCACGGCGAGCGCGACGACCGAGGCCCACAGCGCGATGACCCGACCGCGCCCCGCGCGGGCGAGCCGCTGCGCGAGCACGTCGAAGACACCGGCATCACGGGCGAGCTCGGCGACGATCGTGATCGCGACCACGAACCCCAGGACCGGTGCGACGCGCAGGCCGAGGGCGCCGGCATCCGCACTCGGCAGAATGCCGCTGATGACGCACACCGCGGCGACGGCGATGAGCGCCAGGACGATCACCGTCCCCGCCCCGATCCGTCGCCTGGTCGCACCCACTCCGTGAGCATAGGGCCAGCGCCTTCGAATCGCGCAAATGGTCGCGCTCTGCCCGGTTTCCCGACCAGTCGCGCAATTCGAAGGCGGAGGAGACCCCGGGTCGTGAGGGCGGCGCATGGGTCGGGCGGGAACCCGTAGGGGAACCGTGAGGATCGACGGATGCCGCCGCGCACGGGAGTTGTATCGACTCGTGCTCGACATCATCTACATCGCGCTGACTCTCGCGCTGTTCGCCCTCGTGTCCCTGGTCGCGAAGGGGGTGGAACGACTGTGATCGTCTTCGAGATCATCGCCGCCGCCCTCGCCGTCGCCGCCGTCGTCTACCTCGTGGTGGCGCTCGTCGCTCCGGAGAGGTTCTGATGGATACCGAGATCCTGTTCGGCGTCCTGCAGCTCGTGGCCGTCGTCGTCGTGCTCGTGCTGCTCTACCGCCCCTTCGGCGACTACATCGCCCATGTCTTCACGACTCCGCGCGACCTCCGGGTCGAGCGCGGCCTCTACCGCCTCATCGGCGTCGACTCCCGCTCCGAGCAGACCTGGCGCGCCTACGCCCGCAGCGTGCTCGCCTTCTCGGTCGTCGGCGTCGTGCTCGTCTACGCGCTGCAGCGCCTTCAGGCCTTCCTGCCGCAGTCGCTCGGACTTCCCGCGGTGCCGGAGGGACTCGCCTTCAACACCGCCGCCTCGTTCGTCGCCAACACGAACTGGCAGTCGTACTCTCCTGAGCAGACGATGGGCTATGTCGTGCAGCTCGCCGGGCTCACGGTGCAGAACTTCGTCTCGGCGGCCGTCGGTCTCGCGATCGCGATCGCGCTCATCCGCGGTCTCGCCCGCCGCGGCTCGAGCACGATCGGCAACTTCTGGGTCGACCTGATGCGCGGCCTGGGCAGGATCCTGCTGCCGATCGCCCTCATCGGGGCGGTGGCGCTACTCGCCGGCGGCGTCATCCAGAACTTCGCCGGATTCACCGACGTCACCACGGTGTCGGGCGGCACGCAGACCATCCCGGGCGGACCGGTCGCCTCCCAGGAGGCGATCAAGCTCCTCGGCACGAACGGCGGCGGATTCTTCAACGCCAACTCGGCGCATCCGTTCGAGAACCCCACCGGCTTCACCAACCTGCTGCAGATCCTGCTCATCCTCGTGATCCCGTTCGCCCTTCCGCGCACGTTCGGCCGCATGGTCGGCGACCACCGCCAGGGCTATGCGATCGCGGCCGTCATGGGCACGATCTTCCTCGTCTCGACCTTCGCCCTCTCCGCGTTCGAGCTCGCCGGCCGCGGCAGCGCTCCGGAGCTCGCCGGCGGCGCGATGGAGGGCAAGGAGCAGCGCTTCGGCATCCTGAGCTCCACGCTCTTCGGGACCGCGAGCACGCTCACCTCCACCGGTGCGGTCAACTCGATGCACGACTCGTACACGGCGCTCGGCGGCATGATGCCGATGCTCAACATGATGCTCGGCGAGGTCGCCCCCGGCGGCGTCGGCTCGGGCCTCTACGGGATGCTCGTGCTCGCGATCATCGCGGTGTTCGTCGGCGGACTGCTCGTCGGCCGCACGCCCGAGTACCTCGGCAAGCGGATCGGACCGCGGGAGATCAAGCTCGCGAGCCTCTACATCCTCGTGACGCCGACCCTCGTGCTGGTCGGCACCGCCCTAAGCTTCGCGATCCCCGGCATCCGCGAGGACGTCGAGTCGACCAGCATCCTGAACCCGGGCGTGCACGGCATGAGCGAGGTGCTCTACGCGTTCACCTCGGCCGCGAACAACAACGGCTCCGCATTCGCCGGACTCACCGCCAACACCCCGTGGTTCAACACGGCGCTCGGTGTGGCGATGCTGCTCGGCCGGTTCCTGCCGATCGTGCTCGTGCTCGCGCTGGCCGGCTCGTTCGCCGTACAGGAGCGCATCCCCGCCACCTCGGGCACGCTCCCCACCCACCGGCCGCAGTTCGTCGGCCTGCTCCTGGCCGTGACGGTCATCGTCACCGCACTCACCTACTTCCCCGTGCTCGCACTGGGACCCCTCGCTGAAGGACTCGTCTGACATGACACTCACCGCCACTGATCCCGAACGGCAGGATGCTGCGGCATCCGCCTCCGCGCCCGTCGCACCCGCCCGCGCGTTCGGCTGGTCGCAGCTCGTCCAGGCGCTCCCCGGAGCCCTGCGCAAGCTCAACCCGACTTCGCTCGTGCGCAACCCCGTCATGCTGCTGGTCTGGGTCGGCGCGGCCTTCACCACGGTGCTGGCCGTCGCCGAGCCGTTCCTGGGCGGTCCCGCCGACTCCGGCGGGACGCCCGTTCCCGCACCCTTCACCTGGGGCATCGCCGTGTGGCTGTGGCTCACCGTCCTGTTCGCGAACGTCGCCGAGTCGGTCGCCGAAGGCCGCGGCAAGGCGCAGGCCGCGACGCTGCGGAAGACCCGGACCAGCACCATGGCGCGGCGGGTCGTCGCTCACGACCTGCAGACGGATGCCGCTGCCGAGCACGCCGACACGGTCGAAGTCTCGTCGGCCGACCTCCAGCGGGATGACGTCGTGATCGTCGAGGCGGGCGAGCTCATCCCCGGCGACGGCGACATCATCGCGGGCATCGCGACCGTCGACGAGTCGGCGATCACCGGCGAGAGCGCCCCGGTCATCCGCGAGTCCGGCGGCGACCGCAGCGCCGTCACCGGTGGCACCCGCGTGCTCTCGGACCGCATCGTGGTGCGCATCACCTCGAAGCCGGGCGAGACCTTCGTCGACCGGATGATCGCTCTCGTCGAGGGCGCGAGCCGCCAGCGCACGCCGAATGAGATCGCCCTGAACATCCTGCTCGCCAGCCTCTCGATCGTGTTCGTCGTGGTCGTGCTGGCCCTCAATCCGATCGCGTCGTACGCCGCGTCGCCGGTCAGCATCCCGGTGCTGATCGCGCTGCTCGTCTGTCTCATCCCCACGACCATCGGCGCGCTGCTCTCGGCCATCGGCATCGCGGGCATGGACCGTCTCGTGCAGCGCAACGTGCTGGCGATGTCGGGACGAGCGGTCGAGGCCGCCGGGGACGTCACGACACTGCTGCTCGACAAGACCGGCACCATCACCTACGGCAACCGCCGTGCCCACGAGGTGCTGCCGCTGCAGGGCGTGGGCGAGGCCGAGCTGCTGCGCATCGCCGCCCTCTCGTCGCTCGCCGATCCGACGCCCGAAGGAGCCTCGATCGTCGAGTTGGCCGCGAGCCGCGGCATCCGGGTGGAGCAGCCGACGGATGCCGTCATCGTGCCTTTCACCGCGCAGACGCGCATGAGCGGCCTCGACCTGGCCGACGGCACCCAGATCCGCAAGGGCGCCGGCTCCGCCGTGCGGGCGTGGCTGGGCCTCGACGGCGACGACACGGAGCTCACGTCTCTCACGGATGCCGTCGCCTCCAGCGGCGGCACCCCGCTCGTCGTCGCGGTGAAGCGTGCCCCGGCTGCGGGACAGGTGTCGGGAGAAGGGACGGATGCCGGGACGGATTCGGCCATTTCGCCCGACATCCGGGAAAACTCCCGACAGGTGTCCCCCGTGGCTTCGTCCGGCGAACGCATCCTCGGCGTCGTGCACCTCAAGGACATCGTCAAGGACGGCCTCCGCGAACGGTTCGACGAGCTGCGCAGCATGGGCATCCGCACCGTCATGATCACGGGCGATAACCCGCTCACCGCGAAGGCCATCGCCGCCGAGGCCGGCGTCGACGACTTCCTCGCCGAGGCGACGCCCGAGCAGAAGCTCGAGCTGATCCGCCGCGAGCAGGAGGGCGGCCGCCTCGTCGCCATGACGGGCGACGGCACGAACGATGCCCCCGCCCTCGCGCAGGCCGACGTTGGCGTCGCGATGAACACCGGCACCTCGGCCGCGAAGGAGGCCGGCAACATGGTCGACCTCGACTCGGATCCGACCAAGCTGATCGACATCGTGCGCATCGGCAAGCAGCTGCTGATCACCCGCGGAGCCCTCACGACGTTCTCGCTCGCGAACGACGTCGCGAAGTACTTCGCCATCATCCCGGCCATGTTCATGGGGGTCTTCCCCGGCCTCGCGGTGCTGAACGTGATGCAGCTGCACTCCCCGGCATCCGCCGTCACCAGCGCGATCATCTTCAACGCGATCGTGATCGTCTTCCTGATCCCGCTCGCCCTCCGCGGAGTGACGTACCGCCCGGCGAGCGCCTCGCAGATCCTGCAGCGCAACCTGCTGATCTACGGCCTCGGCGGCGTGATCGCCCCGTTCATCGGCATCAAGCTCATCGACCTCGTCGTGAGCCTCATCCCCGGATTCTGACAGTTTCGAAAGGCCTCCCATGTCCTCCACCCGCACCGCCATCCGCACGACGGGCGTCGCCGTCCGCGCGATGCTCGTCCTCACCCTCGTGCTGGGTGTCGCCTACACCCTGCTCGTCACCGGCATCGGGCAGCTGCTGCTTCCGGCGCAGGCCAACGGCTCCCTGCTTCCCGACGACAAGGGCAGCGCGCTGATCGGCCAGTCCTTCACGGATGCCGACGGCGAGGCTCTCCCCGAGTACTTCCAGTCCCGCCCCTCGGCAGCCGGCGACGGCTACGACGGCACCGCGTCGAGCGGCAGCAACCTCGGACCGGAGAACGCCGACCTCGTCGCGGCGATCGAGGAGCGGAAGACCGCGATCGCCGAGCGCGAGGGCGTCGCGCCCGCCGATGTCCCGGCCGACGCGGTCACGGCATCCGGTTCGGGTCTCGACCCCCACATCAGCGTCGCGTACGCCCTGCTGCAGGTGCCCCGCGTGGCCGAGGCCCGCGGCATGAGCGAGCAGGACCTGCGCGCGATCGTGGAGTCTAGGATTCAAGGGCGGGATCTGGGATTCCTCGGCGAGGAGCGCATCAACGTCGCCGAACTCAATCTCGCGCTCGACGACGGGGAGGGTGCATGAGCGGAGCGCACGCGCGACGCGGGCGTCTCCGCGTCCTCCTGGGCGCCGCACCCGGCGTCGGGAAGACGTTCGAGATGCTGGCCGAGGGCCGGCGCCTGCAGGAGGAGGGGCACGACGTCGTCATCGCGATCGTCGAGACCCACGACCGGGCCGCGACGCTTGCCCAGACGGTCGGCCTCGAAGAGATCCCGCGCCGGATCGACCAGCACCGGGGCGTCGCGCTGACCGAGCTCGACCTCGACGCGGTGCTCGCCCGCTCGCCCGAGATCGCCCTGGTCGACGAGCTCGCGCACACGAACTCCCCCGGCTCGCAGCATCCGAAGCGCTGGCAGGACGTTGATGAGCTGCTCGCGGCGGGCATCGACGTGATCACGACCGTGAACGTGCAGCACATCGAGTCGCTCAACGCCGTGGTCGAGAAGATCACCGGCGTCGCCCAGCAGGAGACCATCCCGGATGCCGTGGTCCGCGCCGCCGACGAGGTCGAGGTCGTCGACCTCGCCCCGCAGTCGCTGCGGGATCGGCTCTCCGCCGGCCTCGTCTACCCGGCCGAGCGGATCGACGCCGCACTCTCGAACTACTTCCGCCTCGGAAACCTCACCGCCCTCCGCGAGCTCGCGCTCCTCTGGCTCGCCGATGAGGTCGACAGCGCGCTTCGCTCCTACCGCGCCGAGCAGGGCATCGAGGGCACCTGGCAGGCGCGGT
>NZ_SSDJ01000121.1 GCF_004794465.1 Microbacterium sp. K24
GGGCGGATGCCGCGGCGAGCGGCTCCACCACGACGGCGGTCCCGTAACCGCAGACCTCGCTGAAGGTGCCGATCGACCCCGTGTCGAAGCGCATGGCGACGATCGCATTGGCCCCGCGCTGCTGCGCCTCGGCCCACATCCGGCCCATGACGACCTGACGGCTCTCGTACATCACCTGGGTGTACTCGGGGATCTCTCCGCCGCCCAGCGCCCGGAAGCCGGCGGTGAAGCTCTGCCCGAAGTCGGTCGACCGGACCGTGAGGCCCATGACCTCGCCCATCACCTGGGTGATGCGGTAACCGGGGACGTCGTTCGTGGTCACGATGAACATGAGGACATCGTGGCAGAACGCCGGCGCCTTGGCATGGGCAATCCTCCCCATGCAAGCCCCTCTATGAATCGGCTGTGCAGCGCTAACGTGAACACCATGAAGCTCAACGACCGGAACCTGCGCACCCCCGCCCGCCTCCTCATGGCCCTGCCTATCGCCGCGCTCGCCTTCTCCCTCGCCGCGTGCGGCGGACCGAGCCGCCCGTCCGAAGACGATGTGGCGAAGGGACTCGCCCAGTTCTTCGAGTCCCAGGGCATGGGCGACCAGATCGACGCCGACGCCGCCGAGTGCCTGGCGGAGTACCTCGTCGACTCCGAGCTGAGCAACGAGACCCTCACGTTCCTCGCGAACGGCGAGGACAAGCAGAAGAACGAGGCCGACAAGGCCCTGACCACGCAGATCATCTCGGACAACGTCCAGGAGTGCATCGCCGACTGATCCGGTCGGCACCAGGCGGAGCGGATGACGGATGCCACGGCATCCGTCATCCTTCGTCATATCGGCCTCCGGAACGAACCGGCGCTCCTAGCGTGGAGCGTCATGGCGTGCACTCGGCACGTCGCGATTTCCTGGAGTTCCCCACACACCATGAGCACCACCGCACGCGCCCAGAAGGCGCCTGACACACGCGGTCCGGTCCGGAAGCTGCTGACGTCCTTCGGCTTCCAGATCCTCGCCGCCCTCGTCCTCGGCATCGCCGGCGGCCTCCTCGCCCGCCAGCTCGGCGCCACCGCGGACAACCCGAACGGCCTGTCCGCGACGCTCGACACGATCGGCAGCTCGTATGTGACGCTGCTGCGCGCCGCCGTCGTGCCCCTGATCTTCACGGCCATCGTCGCGAGCATCTCGAACCTGCGCCGCGTGCAGAACGCCGCACGCCTGGCCGGCCAGACGCTGCTGTGGTTCGCGATCACGGCATTCATCGCCGTGACCATCGGCATCGTTCTCGGTCTCGTCATCCAGCCGGGTGCGAAGGCCGGCGAGGGACTCACCCCGGGCGAGCCCTACACCGTGGGCACTTGGTGGAACTTCCTGCTCGGCCTCATCCCGCAGAACTTCCTCGGCATCGGAGCCAGCACGCAGGTCGACGTCGAAGCGGGCACCGCCACGTCGAGCATCAGCTTCAACATCCTCCAGGTCATCGTCGTCGCTGCCGCCGTCGGCATCGCCGCCCTCAAGGCGGGCAAGAAGGCCGAGCCGTTCCTCGCGTTCACCGAGTCGCTGCTCAAGGTCATCCAGCGCGTGCTGTGGTGGATCATCCGCATCGCGCCGCTCGGCACCTTCGGCCTGATCGGCGCCGCCGTCGTCGAATACGGCTGGGAGAAGCTGGCCTCGCTCGCCTGGTTCGCCGCCGCCGTCTACATCGGCCTCGCGCTGGTGATCTTCGTCGTCTACCCGATCCTCGTGAAGACGCACGGGCTGTCGATCAGGCAGTACTTCTCGGGCGTGTGGCCCGCCGTGCAGCTGGCCTTCGTCAGCCGCTCGTCGATCGGCACCCTGCCCCTCACCGAGCGTGTGACCGAGCGGAACCTGGGCGTGCCCCGCTCCTACGCGTCGTTCGCCGTGCCGTTCGGCGCGACCACGAAGATGGACGGCTGCGCCGCGATCTACCCGGCCATCGCCGCGATCTTCGTGGCACAGTTCTTCGGCATCGAGCTGAACTTCGTACAGTACCTGCTGATCGTGATCGTCTCGGTCGTGGGCTCGGCGGCCACCGCCGGCACCACCGGCGCGACGGTCATGCTCACGCTCACGCTGTCGACCCTCGGCCTGCCGCTCGAGGGCGTGGGTCTGCTCCTCGCGATCGACCCGATCCTCGACATGGGCCGCACCGCCGTCAACGTCGCGGGGCAGGCGCTCGTGCCGACGATCGTGGCCAAGCGCGAGGGCATCCTCGACGAGGAGCTCTACAACGCGCCGCGCGAGGGCCTGCCCTTCGCCGACGACGCCGACGAGCCGGAGACGAGCGCCAAGGAGCCGGTCGGCACCCGCTGACCCTTCCCCCGCTCGTGGCCGACCGGCCCCGATGTGAACGAACCGGCCCCCTGCGTGCATGCGCAAGGGGCCGGTTCGTGCGTGAAGGGGCCGCTCGGCGACGGATCGGCTGCGCTACGCGCGCTCCTGCGGCCGGGTGGCACCGCGGGTGTCGAGCGCGAGCTCCTCGGCATCCATCGCGGTGAGCAGCTCCCGCATCACCTCCTCGTCGAGGTTGCCGGCGTCGCGCTCCGCCAGGAGGATGTCGCGGCGCACCTGCAGCCAGCCTCGGGACAGCGCGACGAGGTCTTCGTACGACGGCTGGCTCGCGGCGTCCCCCACCTGCTGGGCCTCGTCCGTGTCGCGCTCCACCCGGGTCATCCTCTTCGTGAAGGCGTCGAAGAGGGGCATGTCGACCTGTCCGTGCTTCGCCTCCCACTCGACCCGCTTCTCGGCGAGGAACTCCTTGCCGGCGGCGCGACTCTTCTCTTTCACGGCCTCCAGAGCCTTCTCGTCCTCGGCCTCGTCGACGTCGCTGGCGATGCCCAGACCGCGGATCAGCATCGGGAGGGTCAGACCCTGCAGGAGCAGCGTCGCCACCGTCACGATGAAGGCGACGACGACGATCGCGTGCGAGGCGTCGGAGTCGAGGGCGGCGAGGTCTGCGGCCGCGAGCGCGGTCGCGAGCGTCACCACGCCCCGCATCCCGGCCCACGAGATGATCGCGTTGTCCCTCCAGGAGAGCTGGAGTCCCGCCATCCGCTCGCGCACGACATGCGTCCGGAGCTCCTCCGGGGTGAACTGCTTCCAGCGGCTGGACTGCTGCTGCCGCTTCTCGAACTCGCCGGACTCGAAGCCGCGGTCCATGCGGGCGAGTCGGCGGCGGTCCTGGAAGTTCGACCACGCGCTGATCGGATAGATGTACAGCGGACGCACGACGAGCACGACCAGCAGCACCGCGCCCGAGAGCAGCAGGATGTGCCCGACCGACTCGCTGCCGAGGTCGTTGAGCACCCGCGGGAACTGCAGCCCGATGTACGCGAACACGAAGCTCTCCAGCAGCAGGTCGGCCGACAGCCACAGCGGCTTCTCCTGCTGCCGCGTGGTGTAGTCGGTGCGCGGGGCGTTGAAGCCGACGTAGAGTCCCATCGCGACGACGGCGAGCACGCCCGACCCGAGCAGGTGCTCCGCGATCGCGTAGGCCCCGAACGGCGCGAGCAGGCCGAACGTGCCGATCACGACGGGATCGCTGATCCGCATGCGCAGCTGGTGCAGCACGACGCCGAAGACGAGGCCGATGGCGACGCCGATGCCGACCGCGAGCAGGAACTGCCAGATGCCGTCCCACACGGTGAGCGTCGCCCCGGCCAGGATCGCCGCGAACACCCGGTAGAGCGTCAGCGAGGTGGCGTCGTTGATGAGACTCTCGCCCGACAGGACCGTCATGATGCGGCGCGGGAGCCCGAGCTTGCGGCCGATGGCGGCGGCGGACACCGCGTCGGGCGGAGCGACGATCGCGCCCAGCAGCAGCGCGCCGGGGAGCGTCAGCGCCGGGAAGATCCACCACGCCACGAAACCGACCGCGAGCGCCGTGAGCAGCACGAGGGTGACGCCGAGCCGGCGGATCTGCGGCAGGCTGCGCTTGAAGCCGACGAACGACACGTCGAGCGCCGCCGAGTAGAGCAGCGGCGGCAGCACGAGGTTCAGCAGCAGGTGCCCGTCGATGTCGACCTCGGGCACGAACGGCAGGAAGGATGCCGCGAGCGCGACGATCGTGACGAGCAGCGGCGCCGGCCACCCTCGCCACCGCGCGACCGCGGCGACGGTGACCGCTCCGACGAGCACGTAGAAGATCTCGGCATCCATGTGCCCACGCTAGCGGGGCGACCCGCGATGACGGGAGCGGGGACTCACCAGTGGACGACGTGGTTGTAGAGGTGATCGTTGCGGGTGTCGGACGAGGCGTTGCGGAGGAACCTCGGGAGCATCGCGTCGCGGAGCGCGATCCCGAGACGGGAGGTGGTGACGCGCTTGTTGCGGTTGACGGCGCGCGCGTACTTCACGACCTCCTCCGCGCGGGGCCGCCGGTCGCGTTCGTAGGCGGCGAAGGCCTGCTCATGGTCGGCCGCGTCGCGCAGGTGCCGGGCCAGCACGATGGAATCCTCCAGCGCGAGCGAGGCGCCCTGACCGGCGCTGGGCGAGGTGGCGTGCACGGCGTCTCCGACCAGCACGAGCCGCCCGCGGTGCCAGTGCGGCACGTGCGTGAGATCGGACAGCGCATACGCGCCGATCTCGCCCTCCACGTGGTCGAGGATCTGCGGCACCGGGTACGGATCATCGGCATGCAGCGCCCGCAGTCGCGTGAGCCACTCCTCGTCCGACACCGCGCGGGTGTCGTCGCGGCTCGCGTCGGATGCGGTCACGTTGGCGAACCAGTAGGCCGTGCCGTCGTCGCGCACCAGGTAGCCGAAGAACGACTTCGCTCCGAACACCATGTACTGCTCGCCCGGTGTCGGCGCGAGACCGGGCACCCGGGAGAAGCCGCCGACGCTGATCAGTCCGCTCGGAGCGGGTGCCGGGGCATCCGGGTCGATGGTCGTCCGCACGATCGATCCGACGCCGTCCGCGCCGATCAGCACGTCCCCCTGGGCGGTGCGTCCGTCGGCGAAGTGCGCGACGACGCCGTCGGGCGTCTCCTCGATGCGCTGCAGCCGCGCATCGAACGTGAGGGGGATGCCGGCATCGGCGGTCGCGTCGCGGAGCACCTCGTGCAGCCACGCACGCCGCACGACGACGCTGCCGCGAGCGGGATCGGCGGCCGGGCCGTTCGGCACGACGCCGAGTCGTGCGCCACGGCCGCTGAGCATCACCATGTGCGGGCTGAGGTGGCCGTCCGACACGAGGCGGTCGCGGAGCCCGAGCTCGTGGAGCACCGCCAGACCGTTGGTGGCCGCGTTGAGGAACAGTCCGCCGTAGGGGGCCGGCGCGCTGCGTGCCTCGAAGATCTCGACATCCCAGCCGGCGCGCCGGAGGAAGAGCGCGGTGGCGGGGCCGGCGACGCCGCCGCCGATGATGAGCGCCTTGGGCATGTCATGATCCTTCGATAGTCTGAGCGTAGAAAGAGAGAGTCTCCAAATAAGAGTCTCTCGAATATAGAGAGATTATCGGATGCCGCAGAAACCGTCAACACGTGACGCCGCCATCGCCCGACAGGGCGAGGTGATGCGCGAGTTCATGGCCAGAGCCGTGCTGTTCCAGGAGGCCGTCGCACGCTCGGGCGGACTCAACGGCACCGACCTCCAGGCCGTCGGGCTGCTGCTGAGCGAAGGACCTGCAACACCGGGAGAACTGGCGGCTCGCTCCGGCCTGACCGCCGGCGGCGCGGTCACCGCCATGATCGACCGGCTCGAGCGCGCGGGTTTCGTCACCCGCACCCGCGACGAGACCGACCGGCGACGCGTGATCGTGTCCGCCGTTCCCGAGGCCGTGATGGCGCGGGTCGGACACGTCTACGGACGAGTCGCCGAACGCTGGAACAACTACCTCGACACCCTGACCGACGACCAGATCGCCTTCGCGAACGAACTGCTGGACCGCGCGGCGACCATCAATCGCGAAGAGATCGAGACGCTGCGCACCGAGGGGCGCGCCAGCTCCAAGCAGACGCCCACGGCCTGACCCGCGGGCCGCACTCCCCGCTCGGGTCGGGGAATGCCCCGACGATCCGGCCGGTTGCACCCAGGGATGTCTGATATCGCTCTCTCCGTCCTCGATCTCGTCCCGGTGCGCACCGGCCAGACCAGCGCCGAGGCCATCGCCTCGTCGCTCGCACTCGCCGAGACGGCCGACCGGCTCGGCTACCGCCGCTACTGGTTCGCCGAGCACCACAACATGCCGGCCGTCGCGTCCACCACTCCCCCGGTGCTGATCGCCGCGGCAGCGACCCGCACGACGCAGCTGCGCCTGGGCTCCGGCGGCGTCATGCTCCCGAACCACGCACCGCTGATCGTGGCCGAGCAGTTCGCCGCGCTCGAGGCCATCGCCCCCGGACGCATCGACCTCGGGCTCGGACGCGCGCCCGGCAGCGATCCGGTCATCACCCAGCTGCTCCGGGGGTCGGGGACCACGAGCGACGTCGAGCAGTTCCCGCGTCATGTGCAGGACATCGCGGCCCTGGTCTCGGGCGACGGCGCGACCGTGCGATTCACCTCGGGTGGCGAATACACGGTGCGAGCGACGCCCGCCGCGACCGGAGCCCCCGAGGTCTGGCTGCTCGGATCGAGCGATTACTCGGCGCAGCTCGCAGCCGCCCAGGGCCTCCCCTACGTCTTCGCGAACCACTTCTCCGGGCAGGGCCTGGAGCGCGCGCTCGACCTCTACCGCAGCGGCTACCAGCCCAGCGAGGAGAACCCGGAGCCCCGCACCTTCCTCACCGTCAACGTCGTCGCCGCACCCACCGCCGAAGAGGCCGAGGCGCGCGCGCTGCCGCAGCTGCACATGATGGCGCGCCTGCGGCTGAATCAGCCTCTCGTCGCGCTCGAGACCGTCGAGGAGGCTGCGGCCGTCGAGACGGATGCCGCCACCGACCAGGTCATCCAGGCGGCACGGTCGCGCTGGTTCGTCGGCACCGGCGAGACGGTCGCCGCTGAGCTGCGCGACTTCGCGTCGACCTACGGGGTCGATGAGGTCATGCTGTCTCCGGTCGCGGCATCCTCCGACTCCGAGCCGATGGACGTCCCGACCGGGCGCGCGCAGACGCTCGAGCTCATCGCCGCAGCACTCTGAAGCCCGCAGCACGCTGAAGCCCGTCGGGACGACCGACGCCGCGGCGTACGCTGAGTGCATGCGCGCCGCCACCCCGACGATCGGCGCCGGGACGACGCGCCGCACCGTCGACGAGCATCTCGCGGTGATCCTCTCGGCGGTGACCGCCCTGCCTGCGGAGACCGTCGCTCTCATCGATGCGGTCGGCCGTACGCTCGCCGCCCCGGTGCACGCGCGCGTCGATGTCCCGCTGTTCGACAACTCCGCGATGGACGGCTTCGCGGTGCGTTTCGCCGACGTCGCGGCAGCCGATGCCGCGCACCCCGCCACCCTGCGCGTCGTGGCCGACATCCCCGCCGGCTCGCCTTCGGACCCGGACCTGCTTCCGGGTGAGACCGCGCGGATCATGACGGGCGCGCCCGTTCCCTCGGCGGCAGACACCGTGGTCCCCGTCGAGCACATCCGCGGCGGCTTCGCCGAGTCGACGACCACCGCCGTCGTGACCGGCTCGCCACGCGGCGAAGGCGCCCACGTCCGGCGCCGCGGTGAAGACGTGCGCGCCGGCGAAGAGGTCGCCCCTGCGGGTACCGGCATCGGTCCGCTGCAGGCGACCGCGTTCGCGGCATCCGGAGTCGACCGGGTCGACGTGGTCCGGCGGCCGCGGGTCGCGGTGATCTCCACCGGCAGCGAGCTCGCCCCGACCGGCGGGGAGTTCGCGCGCGGACAGATCCCGGAGTCGAATGCGATCCTGCTGTCGGCATCGTGCCGTCTGGCGGGTGCCGATCCGGTGCTCGTGACGACGGTGACCGATGACGATGCCGCGTTCGGCGCTGCGTTCGCGGGCGCGATCGACGACCTCGGGGCCGACGTCGTCGTCACGTCCGGCGGGGTCAGTGCCGGAGCGTACGAGGTCGTCCGCAGCGTGCTGACCGACCGCATCGCGTTCGTGTCGGTGGCCATGCAGCCCGGCGAGCCTCAGGCATTCGGGCACGTCGGCGGAGCGCTCGTCTTCGGCCTGCCCGGAAACCCCGTGAGCGTCGCGATGTCGTTCGAGGCGTTCGTGCGCCCGGCGCTGCTGGCTCTGCAGGGGCGGACGGACCTGCAGCGGCCGATGATCCGGCTGCCCGCTGCGACGGGATGGCGGAAGAAGGAGGGGCGCCGGCAGTTCGTGCCGGCGACCA
>NZ_SSDJ01000005.1 GCF_004794465.1 Microbacterium sp. K24
CCGGAGGACGGCGAGGCGTTCGTCTCGCAGGACCAGGTGCGCTTCAAGGCGGGGCCCGAGGCCAAGACGGTGTACCTCACCTACGAGGCCGTCGACTCGCGCCAGCAGAAGGCCGCCGCCTACGTCACGATCCAGATCCTGCCCGTCGTGGACGACACCAACGCGGCGCCGCGTCCGCAGGACCTCGTCTCGCGCGTGCTCGCCGGGTCCACCACGAGCATCGCCGTGCCGCTCGACGGCATCGACGCCGACGGCGACTCCGTCGAGCTCATCGACATCGCCTCCAGCCCGGGCAAGGGCCGCATCACCGAGACCGGCCAGAACTACTTCACGTACGAGGCGTTCGACGACTCCACCGGCGTCGACGTGTTCAAGTACCGCGTGCGCGACCGCCTCGGCAAGGAGGGCATCGCCACGATCCGCGTCGGCATCGCCCCCGGCGAGCAGACCAACCAGAAGCCCTACGCGGTCAAGGATGCCGTCGTGGTGCGCCCCGGCCGCGAGATCGCCGTGCCGGTGATGGAGAACGACTCCGACCCCGAGGGCGACAAGATCACGCTCGTGAAGGACGGCCTCGAAGTCCCCGACGACCTCGGGCTCACGGCCCGCGTCTCCGGCGATCGCGTGCTGGTGCAGGCTCCGGATCGGGCTCTCGAGACCTCGCTGCAGTACACGATCCGCGACGCCAGGGGAGCGACGGCGACCGCCGCCCTGCAGATCACGGTCGATGAAGACGTTCCGCTGCAGGCGCCCGTCGCCCGCGACGACCGGGTGCGGCCCACCGACCTCGAGGACGACACGCTCACCGCCGACATCGAGATCCTCAAGAACGACGAGGACCCGGACGGGACGACCGATCGCCTCGACGTCACCCTCGGCGACGGCGCGACCGCGCTCGAGAACGGCAAGGTGCGCGTCACCGTGACCGACGAGCTGCAGCTCATCCGCTACACGCTCACCGACCGGGACGAGCTCTCCGCCTCCGCCTTCATCTTCGTGCCCGCGAAATCGGACCTGCGTCCGATCCTCGACTCGACCAAGCCCATCGAGGTCATGAGCGGCGAGACGAAGGAGATCCCGCTCTCGAAGTACGTCACGGTCGCGGGCGGTGGCACCGCGCGCATCACGGAGCACGCCAAGGTCACCGCCGTGCACGCGAACGGCGCCGACCTCGTGCAGGATGCGACCACGCTCGTCTACACCTCGGCCGACGGCTACTTCGGACAGGACGCGCTCACGTTCGAGGTCACCGACGGCACCGGGCCCGATGACCCCGAGGGCCGCACCGCGACGCTCAGCATCCCGATCAACGTTCTGCCGCCCGAGAACCAGCAGCCGACCTTCATCGGCAGCGAGGTCGTCGTGGCGCCCGGCGAAGAGGCCACGAAGCTCGACCTCGCGGCGCTGACGACCGATCCCGATCCCGAAGACGAGGGCAAGCACGACTACACCTACGTCAGCGGGGCCGGCAAGGGCATCACCGCGAAGGTCGACGGCACCGACCTGCTCGTCGAGGCCGGTTCCGACGTCGAGAAGGGCACCGTCGCCTCGCTCAAGCTGCGCATCACCGACGGCACGACCGAGCCCGTCGACGGCACCGTGTCGGTGCGCGTCGGCGCCTCCACGCGCCCCGTGCCGACGGCCAACACCGACACGATCTCCGAGGCCGACCAGGGCAAGAGCATCACGGTGCCGGTGCTGGCGAACGACTTCAACCCGTTCCCCGAGACTCCCCTCAAGCTGCTCAGCGCCTCGACCGAGTCCGGCTCGGGTGGCGCGACGGTCAAGGGCGATCAGGTCGTGGTCACCCCCGATGCGAGCTTCGTCGGCACCATGATCGTGCGCTACCGCATCCAGGACGCGACGAAGGACCCGGATCGCGAGGCGAACGGGCAGATCGTCGTGACGGTGCAGGGTGTGCCCGAGGCTCCGGGCGCGCCCGTCGTCAGCAGCGTGCAGGATCGCGTCGTCGTCGTGTCGTACGGGGCGCCGTCGAACAACGGCGCCGAGATCACGAAGTACACGGTCAAGTCCGTGAGCGGCAACCCCTACTCGAAGGAGTGCCAGTCCACGACCTGCACCCTCGACGGCCTCACCAACAACGTCGAGTACACGTTCCAGGTGACGGCGACGAACCGCGTGGGCGAGTCGAAGCCCTCCGGCTCCTCGGCGATCGCCCGCCCCGACGCACGACCCGACACCCCGAATCCGCCGTCGCTCGCGTTCGGCGACAAGTTGCTCAAGGTCAGCTGGACGACCCCCACCACGCCGGGGTCGCCGGTCGAGAGCTACACGCTCGAGATCTCGCCCGCGCCCCCGTCGGGCATCACGCAGAAGCAGGCCACGGGCAACTCGATGACCTGGGAGGGGCTCGAGAACGGCTCGAACTACCAGATCCGCGTCCAGGCGCACAACCGCGCGCCCGAACCGTCGAGCTGGAGCAACTGGTCGGCCTCCGAGGTCCCCGCCGGTCCGCCGATGACCGCGGCCGCGCCCACCACGACCGAGATCCAGGGCGTCGGCACCCAGGCGCAGATGCAGGTCAGCTGGGTGCCGCCGAACAATAACGGCGACGCCATCAGCACCTACGAGCTGCAGGTGTGGGAGGGCTCGACGCTCCGCAACACCATCACGCCCGGGGCCTCCGCCCGGTCGCAGGCCGTTACCGTGCCGACCTCCGAGACGGCGTACACGTACCGCATCCGGGCGTACAACAAGGCCGGGTGGAGCGAATGGAGCCCGATGTCGGCGCCGCGCCGTGGTGTCAACAAGCCGGGCGCCCCGACCGGAGTCAGCGTGCGCGAGGGCAATCAGTCGCTCACGGTGTCGTACGCCGAGGGTTCGCGCAACGGGGCCAAGTCCAGCGAGATCGCGTACCAGTACACGCTCAACGGCGGCGGCAGCTGGGCGGGGCTTCCGGGCAACAACGTCATCTCGGGCCTGAGCAACGGCACCAACTACACGGTGCAGCTGCGCGCGGTCGCCACCGTCGACGGCGTCGTCTATCCCGGCGCCGTCTCGAACGGCGCGCAGGGCAACCCCTACGGCCCGCTGCGGCAGCCCCAGGTGAACGCCGCGCAGAACGCGAAGAGCGTCACCTTCAACTGGAACGCCAACGGCTCGGCGAACGGGCGCCCCATCTCGACCGTGCGCATCCGCATCGACGGCGGCGGCTGGCAGAACGTGGGAGCGACCGGCAGCACGACGGTCGGCGACGGCTACAGCGAGCGCCACACCATCCAGGTCGAGGTGACCGACTCCGCCGGCCAGCAGATCACGAGCGGGGTCGTCGAGCAGACCTCGGGACCGAAGCCCCCGCCGCGGGCGTGGGTCACGTCCACCGGCAATGCGAACGGACAGCCGAACTGCAACGACGGCACCTGTGCCTACTTCTACGTGACGGCGCGGGGCTTCGACCCCGGACAGACGGTCACCGTCCGCTGCAACAACAACGACGCGACCTACGGCGGCGAGTGGGGTGGGCCCTACTCCATGACCATGGACGGGAACGGCAACAGCGAGAAGCAGCTCGGCTGCTACCTCGGCAACCGCCGCGGCGTGATCGAGGCCTGGGTCATGATCAACGGGCAGGCGTACGAGCATCGCGTCTGGCAATGATCCGCAGGTCTCCCTTGGGCATCTCTGCCCATTGAGCCGGGCCCCCGCGCCGTTAGGATGAACTGAAGTATCGGTCCGCGTGAGGACGGTGCGGATCGCAGTTCCAGATGCGAGGCCTGGGGGGAGACCGGCGGATGAAGGCTTTGTCGTGGATGCGCGCGCGCCCGAAGGCGCTCGCCTCGGCGGCGGGCGTCACGATCGGCGTCGTCGCGATCACGACCATGGCCCTCACCTATGAAGGCTTCCCCACGACGAAGGTCGATCTGAACGACGGCGGCGTCTGGATCACGAAGACGTC
>NZ_SSDJ01000122.1 GCF_004794465.1 Microbacterium sp. K24
CGGCAAGACCGTTCTCCTCGAGATCGATCTCCAGGGCGCGCGCCAGGTGCGGCGCGCCGAGCCGTCCGCGACGTTGATCTTCCTGCTTCCGCCCAGCTGGGATGAACTGGTGCACCGACTGGTCGGCCGGGGCACCGAAGACGCCGAAGAGCGGGCGCGGCGACTGCGCACGGCGAAGGTCGAACTGGCTGCTCAGAACGAGTTCGATCACCTCATCGTGAACGAGGACGTCGCCGCTGCGGCTCGCGAGGTCGTAGAATTGACCTCAGGCTCTGCGCGCTGACAAGTTTAGCGCGCCTATTGCACCGTCTTCGCGACGATCCCGTCGCCTGATCTGGAGGTCCCACCATGGCCGGACACCACACCAAGGGCATCATCGATCCCCCCATCGACAACCTGCTCGACCGCGTCGACTCCAAGTACGAGCTCGTGATCTACGCCGCGAAGCGCGCGCGTCAGATCAACGACTACTACTCCGACCTGCACGAGGGCAACCTGTTCGACAACGTCGGCCCGCTCGTCGACTCCTCGGTCGAGGACAAGCCGCTGACGATCGCCCTGCACGAGATCAACGAGGACAAGCTCCGCCTGCGTCACGCGGAGTGATATTCCGATCGCGCACGCCGCTCTGTCGGCGGCGCGGTCCAGAATGGGTGCTGCACCCCCTCTTCCCGTCCGTCCCCGTTCTGGAGCATCGATGAGCGCCCTGCGTCTGTTCACGTCCGAGTCCGTCACCGAAGGGCACCCGGACAAGATCTGCGACCAGATCTCGGACAGCATCCTCGACGGGCTCCTCGCCAAGGACCCGGGCTCCCGCGTGGCGGTCGAGACGCTCGTCACGACCGGCCTCGTCCATGTCGCCGGTGAGATCCGCACCGAGGCGTACGTCGACATCCCGACGATCGTGCGTCAGGTCGTGAACGGCATCGGCTACACATCGAGCGAGACCGGGTTCGACGGCGACTCCTGCGGTGTCAGCGTGTCGGTGGGCGAGCAGTCCTCCGACATCGCACACGGCGTCGACAGCGCCCAGGAGCACCGCGATGGCTCGTCGGTCGATCCGCTCGACGGCCTCGGCGCGGGTGACCAGGGCATCATGTTCGGCTTCGCGACGAACGAGACGCCGCAGCTCATGCCCATGGCCGCGTGGACGGCCCACCGCATCGCCGAGCGCCTCACAGAGGTGCGCCGCAGCGGTCTGCTGCCGTTCCTCCGCCCCGACGGCAAGACCCAGGTCACGCTCGGCTACGACGGCTTCACGCCGAAGACCGTCGACGCCGTGGTGCTCTCGACGCAGCACCACCCCGACATCTCGCAGGACGAGCTGAAGGCGCAGGTGCGCGAGCACGTCATCGACCCGATCCTCGCGACGACCGGCCTCGACCTCGGCGACGTCACGCACTACATCAACCCTGCCGGCCCGTTCGTCACGGGCGGACCGAAGGGCGACGCCGGCCTCACGGGTCGCAAGATCATCATCGACACCTACGGGGGAGCGGCTCGCCACGGCGGAGGCGCCTTCAGCGGCAAGGACCCGTCGAAGGTCGACCGCTCCGGGGCCTACGCCACGCGCTGGGTCGCGAAGAACGCCGTGGCTGCGGGGCTGGCCGACCGGCTCGAGGTTCAGGTCGCCTATGCGATCGGCGTCGCACGACCCGTCGGGCTCTACGTCGAGACGTTCGGCACGGGCAAGGTGACCGACGAAGTCATCATCAAGGCCATCGAAGAGGTCTTCGACCTGCGGCCGCAGGCGATCATCGAACAGCTCGATCTGCTGCGCCCCATCTACGCGCAGACGGCGGCGTACGGGCACTTCGGGCGCGAGCTGCCCGACTTCACGTGGGAGCGGACCGACCGCGTGGAAGAGCTTCGCCGCGCTGCCGGGCTCTGATGCGGACCCGGTCGTCATGACGGGCGAGAGCCGGCGCATCGCGCGCGTGCTCCTCGACTCACCGCTGCCGCAGCTCGACCGGCTGTTCGACTACGCGCTTCCGGCAGAGTTCGGCGATGTGCCGCTCGGGGTGCGCGTGCGCGTGCCGCTGCGCACAGCCGGTCGGGTCATCGACGGCTACATCGTCGACATCGACAGCGAGGACGACGCCGACCGGGCGCTCTCCGAGGTCGACAGCGTCGTGTCCGACGTGGCGGTGCTTCCGGAGCGGCTGCATCGTCTCGCCCGCCGGGTCGCGGACCGCGCCGCGGGGTCCGCCTCCGATGTGCTGCGTCTCGTCATCCCCAAGCGTCAGGTGCGGGTCGAGAAGGCATGGACCGCCGACAGCGCGGTGCCGGTGGTCGACGAGGATGCCGCCGCCCGGGCCGCGGAGATCGTCGACGCGTACGACGGTCTCGCCGCCGTGCTCGACGACAGCGGACGCGCCGCGGTCGAGGCCATCCCGCAGCTCCGCGACGGGGGAGAGGCATGGACGCTTCTCCTGGCGGCCGCAGCCGCGCGGATGCTGGCGTCGGGGAAGTCCTCGATCCTCATCGTCCCCGACCATCGCGACCTCGATCGTCTGCTGACCGCTCTCGACGGGCTCGTGCCCGGGGAGGCCGTCGTGCGCTACGACTCTCGGCAGACGAACCCCGATCGCTACCGCGGCTTCCTGCGCACGCTCGAAGAGGCGCCGTGCGTCGTCGTCGGCAACCGGTCCGCGGTCTACGCGCCGGTCCAGGCGGGGCTCGTCGCCATCTGGGACGATGGCGATCCGCTGCTCGGCGAACCGCTCGCCCCCTACGTGAACGCGCGGGATGCGGCGCTGCTCCGGCAGGAGCTCGAGCAGTCGGCTCTGCTGTTCGCGGGCCACACCCGCACCACCGACGTCGAGCGTCTCGTCGCGCACGGCTGGCTGGCGGATGTGCGCGCGGCGCGCCGCGTGCTTCCGAAGGTCGTGCTCAGCACCCCGCAGGAGATGGAGCAGCCGGCCGGGCAGCGGATGCCGTCCTCGGCGTTCCTCGCCGCACGCACCGCCGCCGCCGAAGGCCCGGTGCTGGTGCAGGTATCGCGTCCGGGATTCTCTCCGTCGCTCGTCTGCGCGGAGTGCCGTGCCCCGGCGCGCTGCCCGCACTGCGGAGGGCCGCTCGGCGCCCGTCACCGTGGAGCCGTCCCGGTGTGCGGATGGTGCGGTCGGAGCGCCCAGGCGTGGACGTGTCCCTTCTGTTCGTCGACGAAGCTCCGCCTCGCGTCGTCCGGGAGCGAGCGCACTGCGGATGAACTCGGCCGTGCGTTCCCCGGCATCCGCGTGATCGTCGCCGACGGAGCCCACCCCGTCGAACGCGTCGACGTCAAGCCCGCACTCGTCGTGGCCACACGCGGCGCCGAGCCGCTGGCCGTCGGGGGATACCGCGCCGTCGTGCTCCTCGACGGACCGCGGATGCTGCAAGCACCCGATCTGCGAATCGGGGAGGCCTGCCTGCGCTGGTGGTCGAACGCCGCGGCCCTCGCGTCCCCCGGAGCCCCGATCCACCTCGTCGGCGTGAGCGGTGCGGTGGGCATGGCCCTCGCGACGTGGAACCAGTCGGGATACGCGCGATCCGAGCTCGAGAGCAGGGCGCCGCTCCACATGCCGCCGACGACGCGCGTGGCCCTGGTCGAAGGATCGGCCGCCGCCGTGTCGCGGGCCCTCATCGCGCTGGGCGAGCTCGCCCTGCCCTCCGATGCCGTGCTCGGGCCGGTGCCCGTCGAGTCCGACGACCTGCCTCCGCGCGTGCGGGCACTCGTGCGGTTCGAGTACGGGGCGGGCAGTCGCGTCGCCACGGTGCTCCGCGCGGCCGTCGTCGCCGAGGCCGTGAGCGGACGTCGCGGCAAGGCCCGCAACACGAAGAGCACCCTCACGGTGCGCCTCGATATCCTCGATCCAGAGCTCTGACCCTTCCGGAGAACCTTCATGCGCCTCGTCTTCGCCGGCACACCCGCTGCTGCCGTGCCCACCCTGCAGCGTCTTGCGACCCTGCACGAGATCGTGGCGGTCGTCACGCGGCCGGATGCGCCTCTCGGCCGCAAGCGGCTGCTCACTCCCTCGCCGGTCGCCCGAGCCGCAGAAGAACTCGGTCTTCCGGTGATCCGGGCGGCACGCCTCGACGCCGACGCCACCGCGCAGATCACCGCGCTGGAGCCCGAGCTCGGCGTGATCGTCGCCTACGGCGGGCTGGTGCGGGAGCCGCTGCTCTCGGCGCCGGATGCCGGGTGGATCAACCTTCATTTCTCGCTGCTTCCCGCGTGGCGTGGTGCCGCCCCGGTGCAGCGCGCCCTCATCGCCGGAGATCGTGAGCTCGGGGCAAGCGTCTTCCAGCTCGTGCCCGAGCTCGACGCCGGTGACGTGTTCGCGATGCGCACGATCGCTGTCGCCCCGACCGCGACGGCCGACCAGGCGCTGGAGAACCTCGCTCACGACGGCGCCGAGCTGACCGCGGAGGTCGTGGCCGCGATCGCCGACGGCACCGCCCGCGCCGTACCCCAGCGGGGAGAGCCGACGCTCGCGCCCAAGCTGACACTCGACGACGGACTGCTCGACTGGTCGCAGACCGCCGAAGCGGTGTTCGCACGCTTCCGCGGCGTGACCCCCGAGCCCGGTGCGCACACCACCATCGACGGACAGCGGCTGAAGATCCTCGAGGCGGGGCCCGCAGAGGACGCAGATCCCCTGGAGCCCGGCGTGATCAGCAGCACGAGATCCGCGCTGCTGATCGGCACGGCATCCGCTCCGCTCGCGGTCACGCGCGTGCAACCGGCTGGGAAAGGCGCGATGAGCGCCGTCGACTGGTGGCGCGGCCAGCGCGACACGGAAGGGCTGCGTGCCGGATCATGAGTCCCTCCGAGCAAGGAAGATCGGCGCGTCGTCCCGCGAATCGGTCAGGGGGCGACGCCCGGTCGTCGAACCGCGGTGAGCGCTCCGGCGGGCGGGGCCCGAGCCGCACGGTGCAGCCGGCGCGACGCGTCGCCTACGACGTGCTCCGCGCCGTCTCGGACTCCGACGCCTACGCGAACCTGCTGCTGCCCGCCGCGATCGCCGAGGCCGGTCTCTCGCCCCAGGACGCCGGTCTGGCCACGGAGCTCACCTACGGCACCCTGCGCCGTCGCGGACTGTACGACGCGATCATCGCGGCGGCGGCCGATCGCGCCACCGACGAGATCGATCCCGCGGTCCTCGATGCGCTCCGCCTCGCCGTGCACCAGCTGCTGGCGACCCGCGTCGCCTCGCACGCCGCGGTCAACGAGTCGGTGAACCTCGTGGCGACGACCGTCGGACGGGGAGCATCGAGCTTCACGAACGCCGTGCTGCGTCGCATCGCCCGCGACACTCCGGGCGAATGGCAGGAGCGGATCGAGAGGGATGCGCGTTCGGACGACGAGCGGCTCGCCCTGCGATCGGCGCACCCCGTGTGGATCATCCGTGCTCTGCGTCGCGCTCTCGCGGCCGAGGGGCGTGTCGACGAGCTCGAGGCGCTGCTCGAGGCCGACAACGTCTCTCCCGAGGTGACGCTCGTGGCTCTGCCCGGGCTCGCGGAACCCGTCGAGCCCCGACGCCCCTACGCCGCCACGGCCTTCGCGTCACCCGGCGGCGATCCGCGTCGCCCTGTCGAGGCCTCGGGCGGCACGGTCCGCGTCCAGGACGAGGGGTCCCAGCTCGTCGCACTGGCGCTGGCTGAGGCCGCCCCCATCCGGCCGGGGGAGCGGTGGCTCGATCTGTGCGCCGGCCCCGGCGGAAAGACGGCGCTCCTCGCCGCGATCGCCCGCCAGCACGACGTGGTCCTCGAGGCCAACGAGGTCGTCCCGACACGGGCGCGCCTGGTGCGCAACGCCCTGCGCGCGGTCCCGGGCGAGGTGGTGGTCCACGAACAGGACGGTCGCGAGTTCGCCGCGACCAGGGCCGGAGAGTTCGACCGGATCCTCGTCGACGCGCCGTGCACCGGACTCGGCGCCCTGCGTCGCCGTCCCGAGGCGCGATGGCGGAAGTCGCCGGCCGATGTCGCCGAGCTCGTGCCGCTGCAGGTGGACCTGCTGACGGCCGCTCTGGACGCGCTCGCGCCGGGGGGCATCGTCGCCTACGTGACCTGCTCACCGCACCTCGCCGAGACGGTCGGCGTGGTGCAGGAGGTGCTCCGCGACCGGGCCGACGTCACGGAGCTCGACGCGCGCGCCGTCCTCACCGACGTCGCGCAGTCGCCGATCGACCTCGCCGAGGCCGGCCGGGCGGAATCGGGCAGCGCTCAGCTCTGGCCCCACCGGCACGGCACCGACGCCATGTTCCTCGCGCTGCTGCAGCGCACGGACGCCCCGAACACCTCAGCGAAGGAAGAGTAGGACCGTGGAACTCCCCAGCGCCCCGCGCATCAACCCCAGCATCCTGGCCGCCGATTTCGTGAACATGCAGGCGGATCTCGCCCGCATCGCCTCGGCGGACTTCGCGCACGTCGACGTGATGGACAACCACTTCGTGCCCAACCTCACGTTCGGGCCGCAGATGGTCGAGCGGATCCAGGCCACGAGCCCGATCCCGCTCGATGTGCATCTGATGATCACGGATCCCGACCGCTGGGCTCCGGGGTACGCGGAGTTGGGCGCCGCCAGCGTGACCTTCCACCTCGAGGCCGCGGCCGATCCGATCGCGCTCGCACGGCGTCTCCGCGACATCGGCTCCCGGGCAGGCATCGCCATCAAGCCCGACACCCCGGCGGAACCCCTGTTCTCGGTGCTCGAGGAGTTCGACCAGATCCTCGTCATGACCGTCGAGCCGGGATTCGGCGGCCAGGGCTTCATGCCCGAGACCATGCCGAAGCTGCGCGCCCTCCACGATGAGGCGCGTCGACGCGGTTCGCAGGTGTGGCTCCAGGTCGACGGCGGCATCTCCGACAGCACGATCGAGATGGCTGCGGCCGCCGGCGCCGACACCTTCGTCGCAGGATCCGCGGTCTACGGCGCCGATGACATCGAGGCGGCCGTCACTCGGCTCAGGGACCGCGCACGAGCCGGTAGCCTGGAAGGGTGAAGACTTTCGACGAGCTGTTCGCCGAGCTCAGCGTCAAGGCCGAGACCCGACCAGAGGGCTCCCGCACCATCGCGGAGCTCGACGGCGGCGTGCACACGATCGGAAAGAAGATCGTCGAAGAGGCCGCCGAGGTGTGGATGGCGTCGGAATACGAGTCCGACGAGGCCGCCGCCGAGGAGATCTCGCAGCTGCTCTACCACCTGCAGGTGATGATGCTCGCGAAGGGTCTCAGCCTGCAGGACGTCTACCGACATCTGTGATGCGCTCCGTTCCGATCCCCTCGAACTGAAAGCCATCCATGCTGCGCATCGCTGTTCCCAACAAGGGCTCGCTCTCCGAGACCGCCGCCGACATGCTCGCGGAGGCCGGGTACGCCGGACGCCGCGACCCGAAGACCCTGCATGTCGTCGACGCCGAGAACGACGTCGAGTTCTTCTTCCTCCGCCCGAAGGACATCGCGACCTACGTCGGGTCGGGGGCGATCGACGTCGGCATCACCGGACGTGACCTCCTCCTCGACGCCCGGATGCCGGGTGCACGCGAGATCGAGGCGCTCGGCTTCGCCGGTTCCACATTCCGCTTCGCCGCGCCCTCCGGCCGGTACACCGACGTCTCCGAGCTCGACGGTCTGCGCATCGCGACCTCGTATCCGGGCCTCGTCGACGCGTTCCTCGACGAGCGGGGCATCGCCGTCGACCTGGTGCCGCTCGACGGCGCCGTGGAGTCCGCCGTGCGGCTCGGTGTCGCGGATGCCGTCGCCGACGTGGTCGAGACCGGCACGACGCTCCGCCAGGCGGGGCTCGACGTGTTCGGCCCGGTGATCCTGGAGTCCGAGGCCGTGCTCATCGCCGGTCCGGTCGACGCCGACGGCTCCGAGACTCTGCTGCGCCGCCTGCGCGGTGTCATGGTCGCGCGCCGCTTCGTCATGATCGACTACGACCTTCCGGTCGCCCTGCTCGATGACGCCGTGAAGATCGCGGGCGGCGTCGAGTCGCCGACGGTCTCGCCGCTGCGCGACCCCGAGTGGGTGGCGGTGCGCGTCATGGTCGCCCGCACGCGGGTCAACCACGTGATGGACGAGCTGTACGCGCTCGGCGCACGCGCGATCCTCGTCACCGCAATCCACAACGCGAGGCTCTGATGACTCTCGCCAGCCGCGTGATCCCGTGTCTGGACGTCGCCGACGGACGCGTCGTCAAGGGCGTGAACTTCGAGAACCTCCGCGACATGGGCGACCCGGTCGAGCTCGCCCGGCACTATGCGGCGCAGGGTGCCGACGAGATCACCTTCCTCGACGTCACCGCGACGGTCGATGCCCGCGCCACGACCTATGACGTCGTGCAGCGCACGGCCGAGCAGGTCTTCGTGCCGCTGACCGTCGGCGGGGGAGTGCGCAGCGTCGATGACGTGGCGCGACTGCTCTCGGTCGGCGCCGACAAAGTCGGCGTGAACTCGGCGGCCATCGCGCGCCCCGAGCTGATCGGTGAGATCGCCGACCGCTTCGGCGCGCAGGTGCTGGTGCTCTCGCTCGACGTGAAGCGGGCGGATACGACGCCCTCCGGCTTCGTCGTCACCACGCACGGCGGACGCACCCAGACGACGCTCGACGCCCTCGACTGGGCCCGCGAGGCCACGGAACGCGGGGCGGGAGAGCTGCTCGTCAACTCGATCGACGCCGACGGCACCAAGGACGGCTTCGACCTCGAACTCGTGCGGCTCATGCGAGAGGTCGCCACCGTCCCGGTGATCGCCTCCGGTGGCGCCGGGAAGGCCTCCGACTTCGCACCCGCCATCAAGGCCGGTGCGGATGCCGTGCTCGCCGCGAGCGTCTTCCACACCGGCGCCCTCACCGTCGGCGACGTCAAAGACGCGCTGCGCGCGGAAGGAGTGCTGGTCCGATGAGTGTCGAGGAGCGCATCGCGCAGGTCGCCTTCAACGCGGACGGCCTCGCGCCGGTGATCGTGCAGCAGTGGGACACGCATGAGGTCCTGATGCTCGCCTGGGTGGATGCCGAGGCGCTGCGCCGCACCCTCACCACCGGTCGCGCGACGTACTGGTCCCGCTCCCGCCAGGAGTACTGGCGCAAGGGCGACACGTCGGGCAACATCCAGGTCGTGCACGAGGCGCGGCTCGACTGCGACGGCGACGCCATCCTGCTCGAGGTGGCGCAGACCGGCCCTGCGTGCCACACCGGCACCCGCACCTGCTTCGACGCGAACGACCTCGGGGCGACCGTGGGCTCGGGAGAGCTGTGAGCCTCGCTCAGCGCGGGCGTTCCCTCTCCGTCTCCGGTTTCCTCCTCGCGGGCGCGATCGGCATCATCTCGTCCACTCAGACCTGGTTGACGGTGGAGCGAGCGGATGCGGGCGAGGCGATCCTCGTTCCCGGCGCGTCCGCGCTCGTCCTGCTGGCGCCGCTGAGCCTGGCGGTGCTGGCGCTCGGCGCCGCCCTGTCGATCGCGGCGCGGGTCCTCCGGGTGGTCTTCGCCGTGCTCGCCGGAGCGGCATCCGTGCTGCTCGGCTGGTCGACGATCCAGATGCTCGCTTCTCCGATCGGGTCGGTCGGACCGGCGGTCACCGATGCCACGGGACTCGCGGGCGGAGATGCTCTCGGCGACGTCGTCGATGCGGTCGTGCCGACAGCGTGGCCGATCATCGCCCTGGTCGGGTGGGTCATCCTGCTCGCGGCATCCGTCTTCGTCCTGCTGACCTGGCGCGGCTGGAAGGCCGGCGGGCGTCGGTACCGCACCGACGCGTCCGAGACCGCCCGTCACGACGGACCCGTCGACGCGGTCGACTCGTGGGACGAGCTGTCCCGCGGAACCGATCCGACGCGGTGACCCCGATAGACTGAACACGCCCCGCACGTCGTCCCCCGGAGGAGAACATGACCAACCCGATCGCCGACCCCGGCCACGGACACTCGCCTGCGGCCTGGACCGCTGTGGTGATCATGCTCGTCGGCTTCACCGCCGCAACCGTCGCGTTCTGCTTCGAGCAGCCGACGCTCGTCTGGATCTCCGCGGCTCTCATCCCGATCGGCGCGATCGTGGGCTGGGCGCTGTCCAAGGCCGGTTACGGCGTGAAGGGCCCCAAGTACTCGCCGAAGGCGCACTAGTGGTCCTCGCCGACCTGACGGCCGGCGCTGTCGAAGACGCCGAGCGTCGCTCTCTGGCGCGCCCTCTCGCCGTCGTCGAACGTGAGGCCCTCGCGCGCCCGGCCGCGAAGGACGCGCTGTCGTTCCTGGCCCCCGCCGCACAGGTGAAGATCATCGCCGAGGTCAAGCGCGCGAGTCCGTCGCGAGGCGCCCTCGCCGACATCCCCGATCCCGCCCTCCAGGCCTCGCTGTACGAGACCGGGGGAGCCTCCGCGATCAGCGTCCTCACGGAGGAGCGCCGGTTCGGCGGCAGCCTCGCCGACCTCGAGGCGGTCACCGCCCGCGTCTCGCTGCCGGTGCTGCGCAAGGACTTCATCGCCACCCGCTACCAGGTGCTCGAAGCGCGCGCAGCGGGGGCCGACCTCGTGCTGCTGATCGTCGCCGGGCTCGAGCCCGCGGTGCTGCAGGATCTGTTCGGCTTCATCACCGAGCTCGGCATGACCCCTCTCGTCGAGACGCATTCCGCGGACGAGCTGGAGGCGGCGATCGATCTGGGTGCTCCGCTGATCGGCGTGAACGCACGCGATCTGAAGACCCTCGAGCTCGATCGCGACCTGTTCGGCCGCCTGGTCGAGCGGATCCCGGAGACCGCGGTGAAGATCGCCGAGTCCGCCGTGCTTACTCCCGCCGACGTCGTGCACTATCGCTCCGCGGGCGCGGACGTCGTCCTGATCGGCGAGGCGCTCGTGACCGGCGACCCCGTCGCCACCCTCAAGAGCTTCCTGGAGGCATCGTGAGCCTGCGTGACCAGCACGGACCGTACTTCGGCGAGTTCGGCGGACGGTACATGCCCGAGTCGCTCATCGCCGCGATCGACGAGCTGACCGTCGCCTACGAGGCGGCTGTGGCCGACCCGGAGTTCCGCGCCGAGCTGTCGGATCTGCTCCGGTCCTACGCAGGACGGCCGTCGATCATCACCGAGGTGCCGCGGTTCGCCGAGCATGCGGGTGGTGCGCGGGTGTTCCTCAAGCGCGAGGACCTCAACCACACCGGCTCGCACAAGATCAACAACGTGCTCGGCCAGGCGCTGCTCACGAAGCGGCTCGGCAAGACCCGCGTGATCGCCGAGACCGGCGCCGGTCAGCACGGAGTGGCCACGGCCACCGCCGCCGCGCTGTTCGGACTGGACTGCACGATCTACATGGGCGAGGTCGACACCGAGCGCCAGGCGCTCAACGTCGCCCGCATGCGCCTGCTCGGCGCCGAGGTCGTCGCGGTCACCTCCGGCTCGCGCACCCTCAAGGACGCGATCAACGATGCGTACCGCGACTGGGTGGCATCCGTCGAGACGACCAACTACATCTTCGGCACCGCGGCAGGACCCCACCCGTTCCCCGCGATGGTGCGCGACTTCCAGAAGATCATCGGCGAAGAGGCGCGCGCGCAGCTGCTCGATGAGGTCGGCCGCCTCCCCGACGCGGTCTTCGCCTGCGTCGGCGGCGGGTCGAACGCGATCGGCATGTTCGACGCGTTCCTCGATGACGAGAGCGTCAGGCTCTACGGCGTCGAAGCAGCCGGCGACGGCGTCGACACCGACCGCCACGCCGCATCGATCGAGCGCGGCCGCCCGGGTGTGCTGCACGGCTCGAAGACCTACGTGCTCCAGAACCAGGACGGGCAGACGATCGAGTCCCACTCGATCTCCGCCGGACTCGACTACCCGGGCGTCGGACCCGAGCACTCCTGGCTCGCCGACATCGGGCGCGCCGAATACATCCCGGCCACCGATGACGAGGCCATGCAGGCTCTGCGTCTGCTGAGCCGCACCGAGGGCATCATCCCGGCGATCGAGTCGGCGCACGCCCTCGCCGGAGCGCTGCGGATCGGCCGCGAGCTCGGCCCGGACGCCATCATCGCGATCTGCCTCTCCGGGCGCGGCGACAAGGACATGGACACGGCTGCCCGGTACTTCGAGCTCTACGACGAGGCGGCCCTCGCGCACGATGTCGCCGAGGAGACCGCCGAAGAGGAAGCAGCCTCGAAGGGGGAGCCCGAGCTATGAGCCGCGTCGAACAGGCGATCGCCGCCGCGCACGCCGACGGCCGCAGTGCGTTCGTCGGATATCTCCCCGTGGGATTCCCCGACCTCGAGACGAGCATCCAGGCCGCGATCGCCCTCGCCGAGAACGGCGTCGACATCATCGAGCTCGGACCGCCGTACAGCGACCCGGTGATGGACGGCGCGATCATCCAGGAGGCGACCACGAAGGCCCTGGCCGCGGGCTACACGACCGCCGATCTCTTCACGGCCCTGCGCGCGATCACAGCCGCCACCGATGTGCCGGTCCTCGTCATGACGTACTGGAACCCGGTGCTGCAGTACGGCGTCGACCGCTACGCCGACGATCTGCTCGCCGCCGGCGGTGCCGGGCTGATCACGCCCGACATCACGCCCGACGTCGCCCAGGAGTGGATCGCCGCGAGCGAGCGCACCGGTCTCGACCGCGTCTTCCTCGCCGCACCGACCTCCTCGGACGAGCGTCTCGGCCTGGTCATGAAGTCGTCCACCGGCTTCGTCTACACGGTGTCGACGATGGGCATCACGGGGGAGCGCACCGAGCTCGACCGCGCCGCCCGCACGCTCGTCGCCCGCCTCCGTGAGCAGGGCGCCACCCGCGCCTGCGTCGGCATCGGCATCTCCACGGCAGAGCAGGTCGCCGGCGTCTCGGAGTATGCCGACGGCGCGATCGTCGGCACCGCACTCGTCCGTGCACTCCGCGACGGTGGCATCCCCGCCCTCGCCGAAGTCACCCGAAACCTGGCCTCCGGCACGTCGTCGGCACGCCCCGATCACGAGAACTAGAATCGCACTCATGTCCCTCGCGCTCCACAGCACCTTCAACGGCGTGCTCGCCAGCATCCCGAGCCCTACCGTGTCGTACTTCGACCTGGGCCCGATCCGGATCCACTTCTACGCGCTGTGCATCATCGCCGGCATCATCGCCGCCGCGCTGATCACGAACCACCGCCTCACCAAGCGCGGGGCGGAGCCGTGGGTGGTGATCGACATCTCGATCCTGGCCGTGCCGATCGCGATCATCGGGGCACGCATCTTCCACGTGCTCACCCACCCGAACTTCTACTTCGGTGAGGGCAGGAACACCTGGAACCCGTTCGAACCGGGCTCCGTGTGGGCGATCTGGGAGGGTGGCATCGCCATCTTCGGCTCGCTCATCGGCGGCGCGATCGGCGCCTACCTGGGATGCCGGTGGACCGGCATCCGCTTCTGGACGTTCGCCGACGCGCTCGCACCGGGCCTCCTGCTCGCTCAGGCCATGGGCCGCTTCGGCAACTGGTTCAACAACGAGCTGTACGGCCTCCCCACCGACCTCCCGTGGGGTCTCGAGATCCCCTCGGACAACTCCGCATTCCCGCCCGGGCTGCCGGACGGAACGCTCTTCCACCCCACATTCCTCTACGAGGTCATCTGGAACGGCCTCGGCGTGCTCGTGCTGCTGTGGCTCGGCCGGAAGCTCTTCTTCCAGTGGGGACGCCTGTTCGCGATCTACCTGATCTGGTACAGCGCGGGACGCATCGTGTGGGAGTCGATCCGCATCGATCCGAGCGAGATCATCCTCGGTCTGCGCAGCAACGTGTGGGCCGCGATCTTCGGCGTCATCGTCGGACTGGCGATCCTCATCGTGCAGACGCGCCGTCACCCCGGTCTCGAGCCCTCGCCCTACAAGCCGGGCCGCGGACGGACCGACGAAGGCGCTGATGTAGAATCCAAAGACAATCCCTCTGACTTCGTGGATCTGAGCGAGCCTCCGGCCGAAGAAGTCACCGCAGGAGCCAGCGCCACAAGCGTCGCTCCCACGGACGCGGACGGCTCTCGATAGCCTCCAGAAGTTCCGTGAGGAATCCCACGCATCCACCCGGCCAATGACGTCCCCGGGTCACCTGAAGATCTGAGGACGGTACCGCATGGCATCGAGCGACCTCCGCGCACCCGTCGGGCAGCAGTTCCCGGCCAAGCAGGGCATGTACAACCCGGCGTTCGAGAAGGACGCCTGCGGCCTCGCCATGGTGGCGACGCTGCGCGGCACGGCAGGGCACGACATCATCTCGCTGGCGCTCCAGGCGCTGCGCAACCTCGAGCACCGCGGTGCGATCGGGTCGGATGCCGGCACCGGAGACGGCGCGGGCATCCTCACGCAGATGCCCGACGAGTTCCTCCGCGCCGTCACCGGTTTCGAACTGCCTCCGGTGGGGGAGTACGCCGCGGGTCTCGCGTTCCTGCCCCGGGACTCGAGTGTCCGTCGCGAGCAGAAGGCCGGCATCGAGAAGATCGCCCGCGCCGAGGGATTGCGCGTGCTCGGCTGGCGCGAGGTGCCCACGGCCAACGACAACCTCGGCAAGCTCGCCGATGAGGCACGCCCGGCGTTCGAGCAGCTGTTCGTCAGCGCCGGTGGCTCGACGCACGCGCAGGCCCCGTTGACCGGGATCGCGCTCGACCGGGTCGCCTACCGTCTGCGCAAGCGCGCGGGTCACGAACTCGGCGCCTACTTCGTCTCGCTCTCCAGCCGCACTCTCGGCTACAAGGGCATGGTCACGACCCTGCAGCTCGAGCCGTTCTACCCCGATCTCCAGGACGAGCGCTTCGCATCGGAGCTCGCCGTCGTGCACTCCCGGTACTCGACGAACACGTTCCCGTCCTGGCCGCTCGCGCAGCCGTTGAGGATGCTCGCGCACAATGGCGAGATCAACACGGTCGGCGGAAACCGCAACTGGATGCGCGCGCGTCAGTCGCAGCTCGAGTCCGAGCTGCTCGGCGATGTCGCACCCCTGCTGCCGATCTGCACCGACGGCGCGAGCGACTCGGCGTCGTTCGACGAGGTTCTCGAACTCCTGACGCTCACCGGCCGGAGTCTGCCGCACGCCATCATGATGATGGTCCCCGAGGCGTACGAGAAGCAGGCCGACATCACGCCGGAGCTGCGCTCCTTCTACGAGTACCACTCGAACCAGATGGAGCCGTGGGACGGTCCCGCCGCCCTCATCTTCACCGACGGCACCCTCGTCGGCGCCACGCTCGACCGCAACGGCCTGCGCCCGGGGCGGTGGACCGAGACGACCGACGGCCTCGTCGTGATCGGTTCGGAGACCGGCGTGCTCACGTTCGAGCCGGAGCGCATCAAGCGCCGCGGCCGCCTGCAGCCCGGCAAGATGTTTCTCGTCGACACGGCGCAGCGTCGGATCGTCGAGGATCAGGAGATCAAGCGCCAGCTCTCCACCATGCACCCGTGGCAGGAGTGGCTGGATGCCGGGGCCGTGCGCCTCGCCGACCTGCCGGAGCGCGAGCACATCGTGCATCCGCCCGCGTCGATCACCCGCCGTCAGCGCACGTTCGGCTACACCGAGGAAGAAGTCCGCATCCTGCTGACCCCGATGGGCCAGACGGGCGTCGAACCCCTCGGCGCGATGGGTTCCGACACTCCGATCGCAGTGCTCAGCAAGCGTCCGCGCCTGCTCTTCGACTATTTCACGCAGCAGTTCGCCCAGGTGACGAACCCGCCGCTGGACTCGATCCGTGAAGAGGTCGTCACGAGCCTCAAGCTCGGCCTCGGACCGGAGAGCAACCTGCTCTCGTGGGGTCCCGAGCACACGCGCACCGTCTCGCTGGACTTCCCGGTGATCGACAACGACGAGCTCGCGAAGATCCGGCACATCGACAAGGCGCTGCCCGACCGTTCGAGCGTCACGATCCGTGGCCTGTACCACTTCGATTCCGGGGCCGCTTCTCTCGCAGACCGGCTCACCGAGATGTGCGCCGAGGTCGACGAGGCGATCGAGAACGGCGCGGAGTTCATCATCCTGTCGGACCGCGACTCGAACAAGGATCTGACGCCGATCCCTTCGCTGCTCATGGTCTCGGCGATCCATCACCACCTCATCCGCCGCGAGAACCGCATGAAGGTCGGTCTCATCGTCGAGGCGGGTGACGTGCGCGAGGTGCATCACGTCGCGACCCTCATCGGCTACGGCGCCTCGGCGATCAACCCCTACCTGGCGATGGAGACGGTCGAGCACCTCGTGCGCACCGGCTACATCACCGGGATCACGCCCGAGAAGGCCGTCAAGAACCTGATCTACGCGCTCGGCAAGGGCGTGTTGAAGATCATGTCGAAGATGGGGATCTCGACCGTGTCGTCCTACGCGGGCGCGCAGGTCTTCGAAGCCGTCGGGCTCAGCCAGGACTTCATCGACGCGTACTTCACCCGCACCGAGTCGAAGCTCGGCGGGATCGGCATCGAGGAGATCTTCGCCGAGAACCAGGCGCGTCACGACTACGCCTATCCGGAGGATGCCGCGGCTCGCGCGCACGAGCGCCTCTGGACCGGTGGGGAATACCAGTGGCGTCGCGACGGCTCTCCGCACCTGTTCAACCCGGAGACCGTCTTCAAGCTGCAGCACTCGACCCGGACGCGTCGGTACGACATCTTCCGCGAGTACACCAAGCTCGTCGACGACCAGGCCGCCGAACTCAAGACGCTGCGCGGGCTGTTCAACCTGCGCACCGGTACCCGCAAGCCCGTTCCGCTGGACGAGGTCGAGCCGGTCTCATCGATCGTCAAGCGCTTCTCGACGGGAGCGATGAGCTACGGCTCGATCTCGCGCGAGGCGCACGAGACCCTCGCGATCGCGATGAACAGCATCGGCGGCAAGTCGAACACCGGTGAGGGCGGGGAAGACGCCGACCGGCTGGTCGATCCCGAGCGCCGCAGCGCGATCAAGCAGGTCGCGTCCGGACGGTTCGGCGTGACGAGCCTCTACCTCACCGAGTCCGACGACATCCAGATCAAGCTCGCCCAGGGCGCCAAGCCCGGCGAGGGCGGTCAGCTGCCGCCGACGAAGGTGTACCCGTGGGTGGCGCGCACGCGCCATGCGACCGCCGGCGTCGGCCTCATCTCCCCGCCGCCCCACCACGACATCTACTCGATCGAAGACCTCAAGCAGCTCATCTTCGACCTGAAGAGGGCCAACCCCGACGCCCGCATCCACACGAAGCTGGTGAGCCAGTCGGGCATCGGCGCGGTGTCGGCCGGTGTCGCGAAGGCGCTCAGCGACGTCATCCTCGTCTCCGGTCACGACGGCGGCACGGGCGCGAGCCCGATGAACTCGCTGAAGCACGCGGGAACGCCGTGGGAGCTCGGCCTGGCCGAGACGCAGCAGACGCTGATGCTCAACGGCATGCGCGACCGCGTGGTCGTCCAGGTCGACGGGCAGCTCAAGACCGGCCGCGACGTCATCATCGGCGCGCTGCTCGGCGCCGAGGAGTTCGGTTTCGCGACCGCACCGCTCGTTGTGAGCGGCTGCATCATGATGCGCGTCTGCCACCTCGACACCTGCCCCGTGGGTGTCGCGACCCAGAACCCCGCGCTCCGCGAGCGGTTCACGGGCAAGCCCGAGTTCGTCGTCAACTTCATGGAGTTCATCGCCGAAGAGGTGCGCGAGCTCCTGGCCGAGCTCGGCTACCGGTCGATCGACGAGATCGTGGGCCGTGCGGACCTCCTCGAGACGAATGCCGCGGTCGAGCACTGGAAGACCGAGGGTCTGGACCTCAGCCCGATCCTCGACGGCCCGGTGTTCCCTGCCGGTGAGCCGCGTCGCAGCGGTCGCGCCCAGGACCATGAGCTCGAGAAGCACTTCGACGTGCAGCTGATCGACATCGCGAAGGGTGCGCTGCTGAACGGCGAGCCCGTCGTCGTCGAACTCCCCATCGCGAACACCGAACGTGCGGTCGGCACCATGCTCGGCCACCAGGTGACGTCGCGCCACGGGGCTGCCGGACTTCCCAAGGAGACCATCGACGTCACCCTGCACGGAACGGCCGGGCAGTCGCTCGGCGCCTTCCTTCCGCCGGGGATCGTGCTCCGCCTGGAAGGCGACGCCAACGACTACGTGGGCAAGGGCCTCTCGGGTGGAGACATCACGATCCGTCCGCCGCGCGGCTCGTCCATCGCGCCGCACGAGAACGTGATCGCGGGCAACGTCATCGGCTACGGCGCGACCTCGGGGACGATGTTCCTCTCGGGTGTCGTGGGGGAGCGGTTCCTCGTACGCAACTCCGGAGCGACCGCGGTCGTCGAGGGCGTGGGAGACCACGCGCTCGAGTACATGACCGGCGGACTGGCCGTGATCCTGGGCTCGACGGGCCGCAACTTCGGCGCCGGCATGTCCGGCGGCGTCGCCTACGTGCACGCGCTCGACACCGCGAAGGTGAACGCGCAGTCCCTCAGCAGCGGAGAGCTTCTGCTCGAGCAGCTGGACCGCGCCGACCTCGAGGTGCTCCGGAGCCTGCTGACGGCGCACGTCGAGCGCACCGCTTCGCCGCGCGCATCCGAGCTGCTGGAACGCTTCGACGAGACCGCGTCCGAGTTCGTGAAGGTGCTTCCGCGTGACTTCGCCGCCGTGCGGAGCATGCGCGAGGAAGCGCTGGCCGAGGGGATCGACCCCGACGGCGACATCGTGTGGAACCGCATCCTGGAGGTGACCGGTGGCTGATCCCAAAGGCTTCATGAAGGTGACCGAGCGGGAACTCCCCGCGCGACGTCCGGTGCCGGTGCGCATCATGGACTGGAAAGAGGTCTATGAGCCCGGCGACAAGGCCGTGCTCCGGCGCCAGGCCGGCCGCTGCATGGACTGCGGTGTGCCGTTCTGCCACTCGGGCTGCCCGCTGGGCAACCTGATCCCGGAGTGGAACGACCTCACCTGGCGGGGCGAGGGCCGCGCGGCCATCGAGCGCCTGCATGCGACGAACAACTTCCCGGAGTTCACCGGTCGCCTCTGCCCGGCACCGTGCGAGAGCTCGTGCGTGCTCGGCATCAACCAGCCCGCCGTCACGATCAAGCAGATCGAGGTCTCGATCATCGACGAGGCCTTCGCGAAGGGGTGGGTCGAGCCCGAGCCGCCCGAGCGCCTCACCGGCAAGACCGTCGCCGTCGTCGGATCCGGTCCGGCCGGCCTCGCGGCCGCCCAGCAGCTCACGCGCGCGGGGCACACCGTCGCGGTGTTCGAGCGCGACGACCGCATCGGCGGATTGCTGCGCTACGGCATCCCGGACTTCAAGATGGAGAAGGGGCAGCTCGAGTCGCGCCTCCGCCAGATGCAGGAGGAGGGCACCCGCTTCCGCGCGGGTGTCGAGATCGGCAAGGACATCTCCTGGCCCGACCTGCGGGCGCGCTACGACGCGGTCGTGATCGCGACCGGCGCCACCGTGCCCCGCGACCTGCCCATCCCCGGGCGCGACCTCGACGGCGTGCACTTCGCGATGGAGTACCTCGTCGAGTCGAACCATGCGGTCGCCGGCGACAAGGTCACCGACCAGATCAGCGCCGAGGGCAAGCACGTCATCGTGATCGGCGGCGGTGACACCGGTGCCGACTGCATCGGCACCGCGCACCGCCAGGGCGCGCTCAGCGTGACCAACCTCGCGATCGGCAAGCAGCCCGCCTCGGAGCGGCCCGACCACCAGCCATGGCCGATGATGCCGACCCTGTTCGAGATGGCCTCCGCGCATGAGGAGGGCGGCGAGCGGATGTTCCTCGCCTCCACCGTCGAGTTCCTCTCGAACGACGTGGGCGAGGTCCGCGCGCTGCGGGTCGCCGAGACCGAGTTCGTCGACGGACGCCGCGTGCCGAAGAGCGGCACCGAGCGCGAGATCCCCGCCGACCTCGTGCTGATCGCGATGGGTTTCACCGGCCCCGAGCAGGACGGCTACACCGAGGACACCCTGCCGCAGGTCACCGACCGTGGCGCCTTCCGTCGCGACTCCGGCTACGAGTCGACCGTCCCCGGTGTGTTCGTCGCCGGCGACGCCGGTCGCGGACAGTCGCTCATCGTGTGGGCGATCGCCGAAGGACGCGCCGCGGCCGCGAACGTCGATCGCTTCCTCATGGGCACCACCGTGCTTCCCGAGCCGGTGCGCCCGCATGATGTCGCGATCGGACTCCAGCCCGCGTAGGCTGAGCGGCGGCACCGTCGCCTGATTCACCTTCCCCCACTTCCATTCAGGAGAATTCTGTTGAGACGCGCGAAAATCGTCGCCACCCTGGGCCCCGCCACCTCCACCTATGAGACGGTGCGCGCACTGATCGATGCGGGGGTGGATGTCGCACGCCTGAACCTCAGCCACGGCGACTACTCCGTGCACGAGAACAACTACGCCAACGTGCGTCGCGCGGCAGATGACGCCGGACGTGCCGTCGCGATCCTCGTCGACCTCCAGGGGCCGAAGATCCGCCTCGGCAAGTTCGAGAACGGACCCTACGAGCTGGCCGTCGGCGACATCTTCAAGATCACCACCGAAGACATCATCGGCAACAAGGAGATCTGCGGCACGACCTTCAAGGGTCTGCCGCAGGACGTCAAGCCGGGCGACTTCCTCCTCATCGACGACGGCAAGGTCCGCGTCGAGGTCGTCGAGACCGATGGTGTCGTCGTCACCACGAAGGTGATCGTGGCCGGTGCCGTCTCGAACAACAAGGGCATCAACCTGCCCGGCGTCGCCGTCAACGTCCCCGCCCTGAGCGAGAAGGACGAGGACGACCTCCGCTGGGGCCTGCGCATCGGCGCCGACCTCATCGCCCTGTCGTTCGTGCGCAACGCGTCCGACGTGACCCGCGTGCACGAGATCATGGCCGAAGAGGGCGTCAAGGTCCCCGTCATCGCCAAGGTCGAGAAGCCGCAGGCCGTCGATGCACTCGAAGAGATCGTCGACGCGTTCGACGCCATCATGGTCGCCCGTGGCGATCTGGGCGTCGAGCTGCCGCTCGAGGCCGTGCCGATCGTGCAGAAGCGCGCCGTCGAGCTGGCCCGCCGCATGGCGAAGCCTGTCATCGTCGCGACGCAGATGCTCGAGTCGATGATCAACAGCCCGGTGCCGACCCGCGCCGAGACCTCCGACGTCGCGAACGCCGTCCTGGACGGCGCGGATGCCGTGATGCTCTCGGGCGAGACCAGCGTCGGCGACTACCCGGTCGTGGTGGTCGAGACGATGGCGCGCATCATCGAGTCGACCGAGGAGCACGGTCTGGAGCGCATCGCGAAGCTCACGACCAAGCCGCGCACTCAGGGTGGTGCGATCACCCTCGCCGCCCTCGAGGTCGCCGAGTTCGTCGACGCGAAGTTCCTCTGCGTGTTCACGCAGTCGGGCGACTCTGCCCGTCGTCTCTCGCGTCTGCGCTCGCGCATCCCGATGCTGGCGTTCACGCCGGAGCCCGACATCCGCCGCCGCATGGCGCTGACCTGGGGCATCCGCTCCACGCTCGTCGACATGGTGCAGCACACCGACCTCATGTATCTGCAGGTCGATGACTACCTGCTGGGGAACGGCCTCGCTGAGGAAGGGGACAAGGTCGTCGTGATCTCCGGTTCCCCTCCCGGAATCGTGGGCTCCACGAACGACATCCGCGTGCACAAGGTGGGCGATGCCGTGAACGGCGCCGCACCGATCTACAAGGAAGCCACCGTCTGATCACGGTGCCGCACGTGGAGGGGCGGGACTTCGGTCCCGCCCCTTCGTCGTCTCCGCGCGTGTCCCGCCCGACCTCGCGCGTCAACCCCTCTGCCTCGCGCGCTCGCGTCGAGTAGGTTCCCGGTATGAGCCCTCCGCACCGACGTGTCGACACCGCAGGACTCGCATTCCGACTGACCGAGAGTCCCCGACCGGTCGGCTCCCACGTGCCGACGCACGTGCTGGTGCACGGGATCGGGATGTCGCACCGATCTCTGTCGCGACTGCATGCGGAGCTCGCTGCATCGACCCGCGTGATCTCGGTCGATCTGCCGGGGTTCGCCGGCCTGCCCAAGCCCTCGGAAGACCTCGACGTGGTGCAGATGGGACGCGCTCTCGCAGACGTCGTCGCGACGCTCGACGAGGGCCGGGTGGTGCTCGTCGGTCATTCGATGGGCGCCCAGTGGGCCGTCGAGGCCGCATTGCACCGCCCGGAGTCGATCACGACGGTCGTGGCGGTCGGGCCCGTCGCCGACGGACGCCGTCGCACCCTGGCCGCTCAGGCGCGGGGGCTCGCCGTGGATACGATGGGCGAGACGCCGCTGGTCAACGCGATCGTCTTCGTGGACTACGTCCGCTCCGGAATGCCGTGGTACTCGCGGCAGCTGCGCCACATGCTTGCCTACCCGATGGAGCGACGTGCCCGTGCGCTCACCGTGCCCCTGCTGGTCGTGCGCGGGGGAGAGGACCCCGTGGCGGGCCGGGAATGGTGCCGTCGTCTCCGTGACGCCGCGCGCGTCGCGCGGCTCGTCGAGATCCCGGGGCATCGCCACGTCGCGCTGTTCTCGGCGCCGCGTGCGGTGGCCGCAGCCATCCTGTTCCACACCGCGACGGCGTGGCCGGACGCGACGCGGATGCACGCCGCCACCGAAGGAGAGGGCGCATCATCAATCCTCTGAAGGGTGCCCTGTGGTGGGTCGCCGACTACGCGTACGCCGCCTACTGGCAGGTCCGGGCCACGTTCGGCCGCACGGACGCGCGGTCGTTCTCCTCGGGGGATGCGGCGCACATCATCGTCCTGCCGGGGGTCTACGAGACCTGGAGGTTCATGCAACCGCTCATCACGGCGCTCCATGAACGCGGACACCCGGTACACGTGATCGACGGTCTCCGCAGGAACCAACGGCCGGTGGCCGAGATGGCCGAGCAGGTCGCCGGCTTCCTCGAGGCGGAAGACCTGTCGGACGTGATCCTCGTCGCCCATAGCAAGGGCGGCCTCGCCGGCAAACTCGTCATGACGGGGCGCGCGGCGGGCCGGGTGCGCTCGATGCTCGCCATCGCGACGCCGTTCGGCGGCTCACGCTATGCGCGGATGATTCCGGTGCGCACTCTGCGGGCATTCTCGCCCGATGATCCATCGATCGTGGGTCTCGCCCGGCAGCTCGACGTCAACACGCGGATCGTCTCGATCTACGCCCACTTCGATCCGCACATCCCCGAGGGGAGCGAACTCGCGGGCGCGAAGAACGTGCGGCTCGACACCGGCGGGCACTTCCGCATCCTCGCGCATCCGCGCGTCCTCGCCGAGCTCGCGGTGCTGGCCGGGTGAGGTGGACGACTACGACTTCAGGCGTCGCAGCGCCGATGCGTCGTGCGCTGCCTTCGCGCCGGTCTTCTCCGACTCGACGATGAACGAGGGCGAGTCCTTCGATGCGGTGAAGTGCTGATCGGCGAAGGTGAAGTCACTCGTCTTCCGCTCCAGCACCTTCCCCCGGGTTCGACCCTGCGAGGTGTTCCAGCTGACCCGATCGCCGACGGCTATGTCCTTCATGCCGCCACGCTAGAACCGCGCAGCTCGGCGCAGATACGGGGTTGACGTCGAGCAGCAGAGGGGTGTTCGGATGCCGTCATCCGCAGTCGCTCGCCGGGGTTCGCCGCTCGCCCAGTGTAGGCAGCCAGAGCAGCAGATCGGGCAGCGCGGCGTAGGCGGCCAGCCCGTGATCGATGTCCGGGTAGGTGTGGAAGGTGACATCCGCCTTCTGGGAGCAGAGCAGCTCCACGTAGCCCTCGGTCGCGCTCGGGCGCACCAGCTGGTCGGCCTCGCCCTGTCCGATGAAGACGGGCACGGTCACAGGCTGCCCGCCCGCGCTGTTCTCCTCGAGCAGGGTCTTCCACGGCTCCGTGGTGGCCGGGTCGCTGGTCACGTAGCCGCCGACGAGCGGGTCGGCGATCGCATGCAGCTCCTTCGTCTCGGTGAGCAGGCAGAGTTGGGCCATCTCGGGGGTCGCCTTCGCGCCGGCGGGCGTGAGTATCGCCGTGATCTCCTCCGAGATGTACCGGTCGGCATAGGCGACCGTGTACGCGGGGATCGCGAGCGAGGCGATCGTCACCCCGGAGAGGTCGATGATGTCATCGGTCATCAGTGCGTTCAGATTCGCCGCCGGCGCTGCCACCGCGACGCCCTGCAGCTTCAGCTCGGGAGCATACGTCGATGCTCGCTCCGCCGCGAAGAGCGCCGCCTGACCCCCTTGCGAATGCCCCCACAGCACGACGCGATCACCTGTGTCCGCGCCGTCGATCCGGCGCGCCGCACGGACGATGTCGAGCACGCTGTTCGACTCGGGCACCCCGAGAAGATACGACGACTGTCCTTCGACGCCCAGACCCGGGTAGTCGGTCGCGGCGATGGCGTACCCCTCGGCCAGCAGCTCGTGAAGGCCCTCGATGTACTGGAAGGGATCGAGCCCGAGCGACGGCGCGCATTTGGCCGCGGCGCCGGTCGTCGGGTGCGCCCAGGAGATGACGGTCCGACCTCCCGCGGGTGCAGGGCCGTCCGGGACGATGACGACGCCGGAGACCGGGACGTCATCGCCCGCGAGATCCGTCGAATGGTAGATCACGCGCCAGGCGCTCGAGCCGGCAGGTGCGCTCGCGATCGGCTCGATGCGGATGATCTCGCCAGGGTCGCCCCCCGGCGCAGGGGAGGGCAGCGTATAGAAAGCCGGGTCGGTCCTGAGGTCGGCCTGACCCTCCAGGTAGCGCCTGGCGAACTCCGCCGCGGCGAGCCCGAGCGCGACGACGAGGATCGCTGCGACGATCAGGAGGATCCGCCGAGACCGCCGTAGTCTGCGGGCGTGCGCCGCGGGAGCGCCGGAGTTCATAGGGACTTTCTAGCGCACTACGGACGTGGGCGGAAGGATCCGGCTCACGGGCATCGGACGTTCTTCTCAGAGGGTGCCGGCGGTGGGACTCGAACCCACACGCCCTTTCGGACAAAGCATTTTGAGTGCTCCGCGTCTGCCATTCCGCCACGCCGGCTCGTGTGTCGCGCCTTCGACTTTAGCGCAGCGGATCGCGCGGGCGCGCCGAGCGACCGCCGGTGCACGGGGCCTCTCCACTAGGATGGATCTGTGACAGAGGAAGAACAGGCTGTAGAGCCCACGGCATCCGCACCCCGACGCGTCGTCGTCGCCGAAGACGAGTCGTTGATCCGTCTCGACATCGTCGAGATCCTTCGCGACAACGGCTTCGATGTCGTCGGCGAGGCCGGTGACGGTGAGACCGCCGTCGCTCTCGCGACCGAGCTGCGCCCCGATCTCGTCATCATGGACGTCAAGATGCCCCAGCTCGACGGCATCAGTGCGGCGGAGAAGCTGCACAAGGGCAACATCGCCCCCGTCGTGCTCCTGACGGCGTTCAGCCAGAAGGAGCTCGTCGAGCGAGCGAGCGAGGCGGGTGCCCTGGCATACGTCGTGAAGCCCTTCACCCCGAACGACCTGCTCCCGGCGATCGAGATCGCTCTCGCCCGTCACGAGCAGATCATCACGCTCGAGGCCGAGGTCGCCGACATGGTCGAGCGCTTCGAGACCCGCAAGCTCGTCGACCGCGCCAAGGGTCTTCTCAACGAGAAGATGGGCCTGAGCGAGCCCGAGGCGTTCCGCTGGATCCAGAAGGCGTCGATGGATCGCCGTCTGACCATGCAGGACGTCGCCAAGGCCATCATCGAGCAGCTCGCGCCGAAGAAGTGAGCCCGGAGGGCTCAGATTGAGCCTGCCGAAATCTCAAGTTCGGCTCGACGCCGAGCACATCCTGCGGCCGGTGCGCGTCGGCGACGGCGCAGCTCTGGCGCGCGCCTACCGTGCGAACCGCGAGCACCTCGCCCCGTGGGAGCCGACCCGCTCCGAGACGTTCTTCACCGAGGAATCGCAGGAGGAGCACGCGCGGCAATGCGTGACGGATGCCGCGTCAGGTCGCAGCATCCGATTCGTGATCGAGTCGGACGACGGCGAGATCCGCGGACGGATGAACCTCAACAACATCGTGCGCGGGGCGTTCTGGAGTGCCGATCTCGGGTACTGGATCGGCGTCTCACGACTGCGACAGGGGCTGGCCTCCCGCGCTGTCGCGCGCGTCGCCGAGTACGCCCGAGACGAGTTGGGTCTGCACCGTCTCCAGGCGGCGACCCTGCTGCACAACATCGGATCGCAGCGCGTGCTCGCCGGTGCCGGGTTCGAGCGCATCGGCCTCGCGCCGAAGTATCTGCGGATCGCGGGGGAGTGGCAGGACCACCTGCTGTTCCAGCTGCTGCTGGAGGAACCTCTCAGCCCTCGGCGGGAACGGCCTTGATCATGTTCGTGATCCGTATCGTGGAACAGCGTCGCCCCTGATCGTCGGTCACGACGATCTCGTGCACCGTGATGCTGCGTCCGAGGTGAACGGGGGTGCAGACTCCCGTGACGACGCCCGACGTGGCGGAGCGCGTGTGAGTCGCGTTGATGTCGACCCCGACAGCGAGGCGGCCGGGACCGGCGTGGAGGTTCGCCGCCATCGAGCCGAGGGATTCTCCGAGGACGACGTAGGCGCCGCCGTGCATGAGACCGACGGGTTGCGTGTTGCCCTCGACGGGGAGGGTCGCGACGCAGCGTTCGAGGCTGAACTCGAGGAACTCCATGCCCATCTTCTGAGCGAGGGCGCCCATCCCTCGGGCTGTCGCCCAGTCGAGTCCTTCGCTCGTCGAGACGTCGCTCATGAATCCTCCTCAGCGGGTGTCTGTCGTCCTCGTTAGGCTGACAGGGTGACGGACTCCGCAAAGCCTACCCTCATGGTCATCGACGGCCATTCGCTCGCCTACCGTGCCTTCTTCGCCCTTCCGGTCGAGAACTTCACGACCAAGGACAACCAGCACACGAACGCCATCTACGGGTTCCTGTCGATGCTGGTGAACCTCATCAAGGCCGAGCAGCCGACCCACCTGGCGATCGCCTTCGACACCTCGCGCCACTCGTTCCGCACCGACGAGTATCCCGAGTACAAGGCGACGAGGTCCGAGACCCCGCAGGAGTTCCGCGGGCAGATCCCGCTGCTGCAGGACTGTCTCGCCGCGATGTCCATCCCCGTGCTCACCAAGGAGGGGATCGAGGCCGACGACATCCTCGCCACACTCTCGAAGCAAGGTGTGGAGCAGGGTTACGACGTGCTGATCGTCTCCGGCGACCGCGACAGCATCCAGCTGGTGAACGACGAGGTCACGCTGCTGTACCCGAACGTGCAGGGGGTCTCGCAGCTCAAGCGGTACGACCCGGCGACGGTCGAGGAGCGCTACGGCGTGCGTCCCGAGCAGTACCCCGACATCGCGGCCCTGGTAGGCGAGACCAGCGACAACCTCCCCGGAGTGCCGAAGGTCGGCGAGAAGACCGCGGTCAAGTGGCTCACCCAGTTCGGCACGCTCGACGAGCTGCTCGATCGCGCCGACGAGATCAAGGGTGTCGTCGGCGGCAACCTGCGCGACCACATCGATGATGTGCGGCGCAACCGCAAGCTGAACCGGCTCCTCACCGATGTCGAGCTTCCGGTCGCACCGGGCGACCTCGCGGTGACGCCGATCGACGCGCAGGCCGTTCGCGACATCTTCGCCCGTCTCGAGTTCCGCACGCTCCTCCCGCGCGTCTTCGAGGCCGTCGGTGCCGGCGAGGTCGCCGACGACCCGGCGTCCGCCGTCGTGATGCCGGAGCCCGCGGAGGTCGCACCCTCTGATCTCGCCGCGTGGGCCGTCGCTCAAGACGGCGACGTCGCGGTGCGGATCGTCACGCAGAACGGCACGCCCGTCCGCATCGGGGTGGCCACGACCAGCGAGCTGCGTGAGTCGGATTGGACGGATGCCGCGCCCGAGGCGCTGCGCGACTGGATCGAGTCCGCGAGCCCGAAGGTCCTGCACGATGCGAAGCCCCAGGTCAAAGCGCTGCTGCGTCAGGGCATGCGCCTCGACGGCCTCGCGTACGACACGAGCCTGGCCGGGTGGCTGCTGCGGCCGAGCTTCCCCGACAAGACGCTCGCCGACCTGGTCGAGCGCTACCTGGGCGAGAAGCTGCCGGAAGCCGATCCCTCTCAGCTCGTGCCCGAGACCGAGGGCGCGACCCCCTCGCAGGAGGCGTGGTTCGCTCTCCGCGTCGCCGATGCGCTGCGCGAGGACATCCCCGAGTCGGTGAACACGGTGCTCGTCGACATCGAGCTCCCCACCCTGACCACGCTCGCCGACATGGAGGTCGCCGGGGTCGCCGTGTCGCACGACGTGCTGTCGACCTTCTCGGGTGAGCTCGCGACCCGGGCCGACGGACTCGCACAGGAGGCGTTCACCAGCATCGGACGCGAGTTCAACCTCGGATCGCCCAAGCAGCTGCAGGAGGTGCTGTTCGAAGACCTGCAGCTTCCGAAGACCCGCAAGACGAAGTCGGGCTACTCGACCGATGCCGCCGCGCTGGCAGATCTGCAGGAGACGCACCCGCATCCGTTCCTGAGCCTGCTCCTGCAGCACCGTGAGGCGACGAAGCTCCGCCAGATCATCGAGTCTCTCGACACCGCCATCGGCGACGACCACCGCGTGCACACGACGTACGTGCAGACCGGAAGCCAGACCGGACGCCTGTCCAGCACCGACCCCAACCTGCAGAACATCCCGGTCCGTACCGAGGAGTCGCGTCGCATCCGCAGCGCCTTCCAGGTGGGCGAGGGCTACGAGGCGCTCCTCACGGCCGACTATTCGCAGATCGAGATGCGCATCATGGCGCATCTTTCCGGCGACGAGGGGCTCATCGAGGCGTTCAACAGCGGTGAAGACCTCCACCGCTTCGTCGGCGCACGGGTCTTCGGCGTCGATCCGAGCGAAGTGACACCGGCGATGCGCACGAAGGTGAAGGCGATGTCGTACGGACTCGTCTACGGGCTCTCGGCCTTCGGGCTCTCCAAGCAGCTGCGCATCGAGCAGTCCGAGGCCAAGCAGCTGATGGTCGAGTACTTCGCCCGGTTCGGCGCTGTCCGCGACTACCTGCGTGCGTCGGTGATGAAGGCGAAGGAGGTCGGCTACACCGAGACGATCTTCGGCCGCCGCCGCCCGTTCCCCGACCTCGCGAGTCCCAACCGCGTCTTGCGTGAGAACGCCGAGCGTGCGGCCCTCAATGCGCCGATCCAGGGGAGCGCGGCCGACATCATGAAGATCGCGCTGCTGCACATCCACGACGACCTGCGGTCCGAGAAGCTCTCGTCGCGAGCGCTGCTGCAGATCCACGATGAGCTCGTGGTCGAGGTCGCCCCCGGTGAGTGGGATGCGGTCGAGCGCGTCGTCCGGAAGCGGATGGGTGATGCCGCCGACCTGCGGGTTCCGCTCGACGTGCAGGTCGGACGCGGTGCCGACTGGAACGAGGCCGCGCACTGAGCGGCCGCGGACAGAACCGATATATCGAGGAGGGGCCGGGGATTAGGCTGAAGGGATGACTTCAGCTCCCCGCACTCCGTCCGCCATCGACAAGGTCGCCGATGAGTGGGTCGATACGATCGCTGTCCTCGCTCCCACCCTCGGCACCTACATCGGACGAGACGAGGTGAACGATCGCTTCGGCGACCTGAGCCCGCAGGGACACGAGGAGGTCGCCCACGCGGCGCGCGCCACACTCGACAAGCTCTCGTCGCTCGAGCCCGTCGACGCGATCGACGAGGTCACCAAGACCGACCTGAGCGCCGAGCTCCGCCTCGATCTCGAACTCCACGAAGCCAAGTGGCACCTGCGCGACCTCAACGTGATCGCCTCGAACGCGCAGGATGTGCGCGCGGCGTTCGACCTGATGCCGACGGCCACCGCCGACGACTGGGGTGTCATCGCGAAGCGACTCGCCGCGGTACCCGACGCCCTGCGCGGCTACACCGAGACCCTGAGGCAGGGCATCGCCGAAGGGGTGACTCCCGCACGGCGCCAGGTCGTCGAGGTCGCCACCCAGATCGATCGTTACACCGCCGACGACGGATTCTTCGCGGCTTTCGTCGCCGATGCCGCCCCGGAGGAGGGACAGCTGCCGGCATCCCTCGCCCGCACGCTCGCCGACAACTCCGCCGCAGCGCGCGTCGCCTACGGCGAACTCCGTCGGTTCCTCGCCGAGGAACTCGCGCCCGCCGCGGGTGAGGTCGACGCGGTCGGCCGGGAGCTCTACGCGCTCAACTCCCGTCGCTTCCTCGGGGCGACGATCGACCTCGACGAGACCTACGAGTGGGGCCGCGAGGAACTCGCACGCATGGTGGCCGAGCAGACCGCTATCGCGAACGAGATCCTGCCGGGCGCTTCGGTCGAAGAGGCCGTCGCCCACCTGGAGTCCGATCCTGCCCGCAAGCTGGTCGGCACCGATGCTCTCCAGAAGTGGATGCAGGAGACGAGCGACCGCGCGGTCGCCGAGCTCGGGGCTTCGCACTTCGACATCCCGGAGGCGATCCGCACGATCGAATGCATGATCGCGCCCACCCAGGAGGGCGGGATCTACTACACCGGTCCGACGGACGACTTCTCCCGTCCTGGCCGCATGTGGTGGTCGGTGCCCGAGGGCGTCACCGAGTTCGACACCTGGCGCGAGCTGACCACGGTCTTCCACGAGGGCGTACCCGGCCATCACCTGCAGATCGCGCAGGCGGTCTACAACCGTGCCGAGCTGAACTCGTGGCGGCGCCTGCTCGCCGGCACCTCGGGGCACGCCGAGGGCTGGGCCCTGTACGCGGAGCGCCTCATGGAGCAGCTGGGCTACCTCGACGATCCCGCCGATCGTCTCGGCATGCTCGACGGACAGCGCATGCGCGCCGCCCGCGTCGTCCTCGACATCGGCGTGCACCTGGGCAAGCCCCGCCTCGACGGAACGGGTACCTGGGACGCGGCGTACGCTCTGGACTTCATGCGCAGCAATGTCAACATGTCGGACCAGTTCGTGCAGTTCGAGGTGAACCGCTACCTCGGGTGGCCGGGTCAGGCTCCGTCGTACAAGGTGGGGCAGCGCATCTGGGAGCAGGTCCGCGATGCCGTGCGCGCTGCCGAGGGGGAGAACTTCTCGTTCAAGGAGTTCCACAAGCGGGCGCTCGACATGGGCGGCGTCGGCCTGGACACCCTTCGCACCTCGCTCCTGCCACGCTGACGGGAATGCGGCAGCGCCGAGACGTGTTCATGCATCTGAATGGAAAGGGATGACATGAGCATCGAATTCGGACTGGACACGTTCGGCGACATCACGCGAGACGCCGACGGTGAGCTGCTCACCGCGGCGCAGACGATCCGCAATGTCGTGGCGCAGGCGGAGCTGGCTGACAGCGTCGGTGTGGACTTCTTCGGAGTGGGGGAGCACCACCGCTCCGAGTTCGCGGTCTCCGCACCCGAGATGGTTCTGGCGGCGATCGCCGCCCGCACCGAACGCATCCGCCTCGGAACGGCCGTCACGGTGCTGTCGTCCGACGACCCGGTCCGCGTCTTCGAGCGCTTCTCCACCCTGGACGCGCTGTCCGGCGGTCGCGCCGAGGTCGTGCTCGGTCGCGGATCCTTCATCGAGTCGTTCCCGCTGTTCGGATACGACCTCCGAGACTACGAGGCGCTGTTCGAGCAGAAGCTGGAGCTGTTCACCGAGCTGCTCAAGGAGGAGCCCGTCACCTGGTCGGGCACGATGCGGGCTCCGCTCGACAACGCGAACGTGTTCCCCAAGACGGAGAACGGGCTTCGCACGTGGGTCGGCGTGGGCGGCAGCCCGGAATCCGTCGTGCGCGTCGCGCGCCACGGCCTCGGACTCATGCTCGCGATCATCGGCGGTCCCGCGATCCGGTTCAAGCCGTTCGTCGAGCTGTACCACCGCTCGGTCGCGTCCTTCGGCACGACGGCCCACCCGGTATCGGTGCATTCGCCCGGTCACATCGCCGAGACGGATGCCGAAGCCTGGGACGCCGCATACTCCGGCTTCGAGGCGATGAACAACACCATCGGACGCGAACGCGGCTGGCCCGCGTACAGCCGCGCGCGCTTCCAGAACGACGTCGGTCCCGAAGGCGCCATCTACGCCGGTTCGCCCGACCGGGTGGCGGCCAAGATCGCCGACACCGTCACGACGCTCGGACTCGGGCGGTTCGACCTGAAGTACGCGACCGGTACCCTCTCACACGAGTCGATGATGCGCAGCATCGAGCTCTACGGCACCGAGGTGATCCCGCGGGTGCGCAAGATCCTCGCTGAGCGCGACTGAACCGTCATCGCAGGGTGGCGCACCCGTGCGCCGCCCTACGATGAGGACATGGCCAATACCGCCCTGCCGAGCCGTGCGTCGCTCGCCGCGCGCCTCGACGATCTGCCGTTCACGAAGCGTCATCTCCGCGTGCTCACCGGATCAGGAGCCGGCTGGGCTCTCGACGCGATGGACGTGGGGCTCATCTCGTTCATCCTCGCTGCGCTCACCCAGCAGTGGGGACTGACGAAGACCGACGCCGGCTGGATCGCCTCGATCGGCTTCCTCGGCATGGCGGTCGGCGCGACGCTCGGCGGACTTCTGGCCGACAGGCTGGGCCGCCGTCAGGTCTTCGCGCTCACCCTGCTCGTGTACGGCATCGCGACCGGCGCGAGTGCGGTGGTCGGCGGGATCGCCGCTCTGCTGGTCCTTCGGTTCTTCGTCGGTCTCGGTCTGGGGGCCGAGCTGCCCGTGGCCTCGACCTACGTCAGCGAGTTCGCTCCCGCCCGCATCCGCGGACGACTCATCGTGATCCTCGAGGCGTTCTGGGCCGTGGGCTGGACGGCCTCTGCCCTCATCGGCTACTTCGTGATCCCGGCATCCGACGCAGGATGGCGCTGGGCGTTCGCGCTCGGGGCGATTCCGGCGATCTACGCGCTGATCATCCGGTGGGGGCTTCCGGAGTCTCCGCGCTGGCTCGCCTCGCGCGGTCGGATCGCCGAGGCGGACCGGATCGTGTCGGCGTTCGAAGCCGAGGCGGGTGTCGTCGCGGCACCCGCGATCCGCAAGGAACCGCCGTCGAGGGCGATCGCCGTCACGACCCGCGCGCGTCTGAAGACCCTGTGGAACCAGGAGTTCCGGGTGCGCACCCTCTGCCTCTGGCTGGTGTGGCTGTGCGTCAACTTCGCGTACTACGGCGCGTTCATCTGGATCCCCAGCATCCTGCTCGATGCCGGCTTCGATCTGGTGCGCTCGTTCGGGTTCACTCTGATCATCACGCTGGCACAGCTTCCCGGCTACGCGGTCGCCGCCTGGCTCATCGAGGTCTGGGGGCGGCGGGTGACCCTGTCGGTCTTCCTCGTGGGCTCTGCGGTCTCGGCCGTGTTCTTCGGAACCGCCACCACCGAGGTCGCGATCATCGCCTCGGGCATGGCCCTGTCGTTCTTCAACCTGGGCGCCTGGGGTGCTCTGTACGCGATCACACCCGAGACGTATCCCACGTCGCTCCGGGCGACCGGGGCAGGATGGGCGGCCGGTGTCGGGCGCATCGCCTCGATCGTCGCGCCCTTGTCCGTGCCCCTGCTGCTCGTCGCCGGCGGCACGCCGCTGCTGTTCATCGTCTTCGGCGCCTGCTTCGTCCTGGCCGCCGCGGCCGCCTGGGGGCTCGCAGACCGCGGCGGCGCCACCCTCGACGACCGCTGAGCGGCGCGGGCCCTCCCCGCGCGGGAATAGGCTTGTGCGGTGGCAGATGTGCGTTTCGTGGCGATCGGCGACTCCTTCACGGAAGGGGTCGGCGATGTGCTCCCCGACGGCAGGGAGCGTGGTTGGGCCGATCTCGCCGCGCAGGGCTGGGCCGACGCCGCCGGACACTCGATCCAGTACGCGAATCTCGCGATCCGCGGCAAGCTCGCCTGGCCGATCGTGCACGAGCAGCTGGAGCCGGCGCTCGCTCTCCGACCGACTCACCTCTCCTTCAACGGGGGAGGGAACGACATGCTCAGGCCGCGCACAGACCTCGAGCACATCGCCGACGCCTTCAGCCGCGTGCTCCGTCGCTGCGACGAAGAGGGCGTCACGCTCATCCTGCTCTCCGGCGCGAACCCCAGCGGTCAGCTGCCCATGGGGTCGCTGGTACAGCGTCGCGGCGATCTCCTCTCCGAGGCGGTGCTCCGCCGGATCGAAGATCGCCCCGACGTGATCCGTGCGCTGAACTGGCCCGACCGTGAGCTCGCCCAGAGCGCGTACTGGTCGGAGGACCGTCTGCACATGAACGCGGCCGGCCACCACCGAGTCGCGGCCCGGGTCGTCCATGCCCTGGGCTTCGAGCCGCCGGAGACCTGGTGGGCGCCGAGCGAACGCGGCGGAGCAGGACCTTCCGGTCTCGCGTACTATCGCGAGCACGTCGGCCCGTGGGTCCGTCGTCGAGTGACGCGTACGTCCTCCGGGGACGGCCGCACGGCGAAGTACCCGATGTGGGTCGAGCGGACACCATCGTGAACCGACTGCGCGGTCGTCGGATGCCGCGCCGCATCACCCAGTTGCTCGTCGGCCTGTTCCTCTACGGCATCGGCATCGCCTTCATCGTGCGCGGGATGATCGGGGCAGCTCCCTGGGACGTCCTGACGCAGGGGATCGCACGCCACGTCCCGCTGTCGTTCGGTGTGATCACGATCCTCGTCAGCATCGTGGTGCTGCTGCTGTGGATCCCGATCCGCCAGAAGCCCGGGATCGGCACGGTGCTCAACGCGCTGCTGGTCGGTCCCGCGGCCGACGTCGGCTTCCTGCTGATCCCTGAGACCGACGCGCTGTGGGTGCGGATCCTCTTCTTCGTGATCGGTCTGCTGGTGCTGTCGGGGGCCACCGGGCTGTACATCGGCGCCGCTTTCGGCCCCGGACCGCGCGACGGCCTCATGACCGGCCTGCATCGGCGCACCGGATGGCCGATCTGGGTCGTGCGCACCGGGCTCGAGGTGATGGTGGTGGTGGTCGGCTGGGCGCTCGGCGGGAACGTCGGAGTCGGCACCCTGGCGTTCGCTCTGCTCGTCGGACCGTTGTGCCAGTACTTCCTGCGTCTGTTCGCGATCCGCCTGCCCGATCGGGCGAAGCCTGACACCGCGACGACACCCACCGGCGAGATCCGGATCGCTGGCTGAAGCGTGTCGGACTTCGAGATGACCCGCATTCCTGCGGGATCCGTGACCCTGCACGACGCGCGTCGGAAGCTCCAGCGCACGGTGGAACTGGAGCCGTTCGAGATCGGCGTGTATCCGGTCACCGAGGAGCAGCTGGCCGACGTGCTCGGCATCGCCCAGCGGCATCCGTCCCGTCCTGCCGTCGATGTCAGCTGGCTGCGTGCCGTGCACTTCTGCAACGCGGCCTCCGAATGGGAGGGCCTCGATCCGGTCTACCTCTTCGATGGAGAGGACGTGAGCTGGGACGTCACGGCAGACGGCTACCGGCTGCCGACAGAGGCGGAGTGGGAGTTCGCGTGCCGCGCCGGATCGGTCGGCCCGCACTACGCGCCGCTCGCGGATGCCGCGTGGACCAGCGCCGACGGCGTAGCGGCGCCGCAGAACGTGGGCGGCAAGATCCCGAACCTCAACGGGCTGTTCGACACGCTCGGCAACGTGTGGGAGTGGTGCTGGGACCTCCTGGATCCGGCGCGGTATGACGACTACCGGGTGTTCCGCGGCGGCGGTTTCGCCGACGATGCCTGGAGCGTGCGAGCATCGGTCCGTCGCGGCGGAGCGCCGCGCATGCACCACGACGACGTCGGCGTGCGCCTCGCGCGCGGCGCGTTCGACGGCGACGGCGAGGCGCAGGGATGGTCCGCGAAGGTCGACCGGGAGAGGGCGGCCTTCGACGGACCGCTACCGCCGGGGTGGACGCCCCTCCGTCGCTGATCACTCAGGCAGTCTTCATCTGTTTGATCATGTAGCGGTTGGGGTCCTCTGCAGGCGCGAAACCGTACTGGGCGTAGAGACCGTGCGCGTCGGCGGTGGCGAGCAGGATGCGGCTCACCGGAAGGGGCTGCAGGTCGGCGATGACGCCTTCGACGAGCATCTTCCCGACGCCGTTGCCTCGAGCGCTCTCATCGACGAAGACGTCGCAGAGCCAGGCGAACGTCACGGCATCCGTCACCACGCGGGCATACGCGACCTGCTCGCCGTTTGCGTTCCAGACGCTGTAGTTCCGGGAGCCGTCGATGGCGGCGTCCTGCACCTCGCGCGCGCGACCCTTGGCCCAGTACGCCTGCTCGCTGAGCCAGGCATGCACCTGAGCACGGTCGATGCGGGATGTGTCGGAGGAGAAGGTGAAGCCGGAGACCATGCTTCATCCTATGAGCGCTCAGCGACGCCGCTCGGGATCCAGACCCATGCGGATGCGCGTGCGCTTGCGCTCGATGAGGATGAAGACGACACCGAGCACCCAGAGCGGGATGGGCATGAGGAAGGCGATGCGGAAGGCATCGAGCGAATACGTATCGGGCGTTCCCGCGCCCTGCAGGTCGAGCACGAGTCCGATCAGGAAGATCGCGATGAGGGCGGCGATGAAGCCGCCCGCGTTGGTGACGCCGGTCGCTGTGCTCAGGCGGTGCGAGGGATTGTGCGTGCGGGCGTGGTCGAAGGCGATCATCGATGCCGGGCCGCCGGTCGCCAGCGCCACCGCGAGCACGTAGAGCAGCCACAGGGGAGCGGGTCCGGGGAGGGCGAGGACGATGATCCAGGCCAGCATCTGCACTCCGACGGCGGGGAGGACAAGCGCCAGGGAACGATGGTTCGGCAGCCTTCGGGAGAGATCGCCGATGACAGGTCCCAGCACCATGCCGGCGACCACGTAGACCGAGATGATGCCCGCAGCGTGAGCGCTGTCGAGTCCCTGTGCCGCCGTCAGGAACGGCATCCCCCAGAGGAGGATGAAGGCCGTGCCGGCGAACGGCGTCGTGAAGTGCGACCAGAAGGCGAGCCGGGTGCCGGGGTGCGCCCAGGCCGCGCGGATTCCGACGCCGGTGTCTATCGCCGAGGTGACCACGCGGATCACGCCGGTGTCGGTGTTGACCGAGACGTCGGCGTCGCGCTCGGGCGGATGGTTGCGGATGATGAGGAAGACCAGGATGGCGAACAGAACGCCGAGCCCGGCGATGCTGCCGAAGGTGATCGTCCAGGTCGTCGCATGCAGGAGCGCGGCGAGCGGGACGAGGGCGATCAGTTGCCCGGCCTGCCCGACGATCCCCGTGAACTGCACCATGATCGGGCCGCGTTGCGCAGGGAACCAGGTCGCGACGAGACGGAGCACCGCGGGGAAGATCGCTGCATCACCGGCGCCGAGGAGCACACGGGCGACGATGGCGATGCCCACGCTGGGGGAGAGGGCCATGGTCAGCTGGCCGGCAGCCATCAGGAGCATGCCGACCGTCATGATCGGGCGCGAACCGTAGCGGTCCAGCAGCACGCCGATCGGGATCTGCATGCCGCCGTAGACCGCGAGCTGGACGACGGCGAAGAGGGCCAGCGTCGACGCGTCGGCCTGGAAGCGATCCGCGGCCTCGACCCCGACCGCGCCGAGCGAGGTACGATTCGTGATCGCGAGCACGTAGGCCGCGACGCCCACCGACCAGACCAGCCACGCCCGCCACTCCGGAGTCGACAGGGGGGAGCGGGAGACCTGCGGCACGCTTCCACGCTACTCCTGTGTTCTGATGTCGGATGCCGCCGCTAGCCTGCACGCATGATGACCACACCGCAGCACCACTCCCTCGACTACGTCGAACTCGTCGTGACCGATCTCGCCGCTGCCACCCGGTTCTACACCGAGGCATTCGGCTGGAACTTCGTCGACTACGGCCCCGGCTACGCGGGGATCGCCGCCCCCGACGGCGAGGGCGAGGTCGGTGGGCTCCTGGTCGCTGAAGAGCCTCGACCGGCCGGCGGTCCGCTCGTGCTGCTCTATTCGGCTGACCTCGACGCGACGATGGAGGGGATCGTGGCCGCCGGAGGCACGATCCTGCAGTTGCCGTACGAATTCCCCGGTGGTCGGCGCCTCCATTTCGCCGATCCGAGCGGTAACGAGCTCGGAGTCTGGGCCGCGCAGTAATCTGACCGGATGCTGTTCTCTCTCACCGGTGCCAGCGGAGCAGGCAAGTCGACAGTGCTGGCGCACCTCGACGGAGTGTCCTGGCCGGTGCCGGTGCGCTGCGTCGAGTTCGATTCGATCGGCGTGCCCGACGGCGCGGACACGGCGTGGCGGCATGGCGCGATCGAGCACTGGGTTCAGCAGGCAGTACAGGCGGATGCGGTCGGCGAGCACATGCTGCTCTGCGGTCAGGTTCCGATGGGCGAGCTTTTCGCGGCGCCGTCCGCCGAGCGGCTCCAGGGAATCGCCGTGTGCTTGCTGCACTGCTCGCCCGAGACTCGCACCGCACGTCTGCTGGCGCGCGGTGAGGATCCGGCGTCGATCGTGCACCACAACCGTTTCGGTGAGTGGTTCCGCGGCCACACGCTCGACCCGCGCCACGCGCCCGAGGTGATCCGTGTCGAGAGCGCGGTGCCGATGGCCTGGGATCACTGGGCCGAGTGGGAGCGCGGTGATCCGCGCTGGGCTGCCGAGATCATCGACACTGACGAGCGTGCGCCGGCGGACGTTGCGCGTGAGGTCGAGGAGTGGGTCCGGCGGAGGTTGGCAGACCCCGCCGAGGCGTGAATCTCTCTCACGAACCCCTGCCATCCGCGCCGTAGCGCGCGACGATCGTCGCAGCGGCCTCGTCTACCGTGCGCCGCGTCTCCTCGTCCGTCAGAGACCAGCCGCCATGCACGAGACGTGGCCAGAAGACCACGGTCGCGATCATGCCCAGGAACTGCGCGGCGGCGACGTCGAAGTCGTCCACGCGGGCCTCGCCGTCGCGGTCAGCGGCCTCGAGGAACTTCCGAAGCGCGTGGAGCACCGGTAGGGTGCCGAAATCGAACGTCTGCTCTCGCAGCTCTGGGAAGCGCGCGGATTCGGTGATGACCGCGCGGATGAGATCCGTCATTCGCGGGCGCGTGAGGAGTTCGGCATACGCCATTCCCAAGCTCACCAGACCCGCGCGCAGATCTCCCGCGGGCGGGTCGAGGTGCTCGGGCCGGGCCGTGTCGCCGGCCGCCAGCACCATGGCCTCGAACAGCTCGGCCTTCGTCGGGAACTGCTTGAACAGCGTCGCCTTCGAGACGCCCGCGCGGGCTGCCACCTGCGCCAGAGAGCTGCGGTCGTACCCGATCTCGAGGAACAGACCTGTCGCGGCATCGAGGATCGCTGTGCGATTCGTCGCGGCTACTTGCCGGTGATACGCGGAGAGCTCTCGGGTCATGTCTCCAGTATGCCCGAGAGGTGAGACGGTTGACTCATGACACTTCCGGAGCTACTGTCAGTGCGAGGTGAGACGAATAACTCACCTCTCGCAGATCACGGCGGACCGAGGAGGACGAGATGTCGAAGGTACTGATCCACGCGACGGTGTCGGTGGACGGCTTCATGGCAGACGAGCACGGGGGAGTCGAGTGGATGAACGGATTCCCGTCCGATCCCCGGGACGAGGTGGTCATCGCGCAGATCGTCGAGCAACTCGGGGCCGTCATCGGGGGAGCGAACAAGACGCAGACGATCGAAGAGGGAGAAGTTCCGTACGGCGGGATCCTCGGAGTGCCGGTGTTCCTGATGACGCACAGCGCCCACGAACCCATCGTGAAAGACGACGTGACCTATAACTTCGTCGTCGGCGACGTCGCTGAGGCTGTCGCGACAGCCACGCAGGCGGCGGGGGAGAAGTGGGTGAGCCTGCTCGGCGGAACCATTGCGCGCCAGTGTCTCGAGCGTGGCCTCGTCGATGAAATCCAACTGCACGTGGTGCCGATTCTTCTGGGTCGCGGCGTCTCACTGTTCGCAGGATTGACGACCCACATCGCGCTCGAGCGCCTCGACACCTCTGCCTATGCCAGCGAGACCCACCTGCGGTACCGCGTGGTCGCGTAGTTCGTTCAGTTGAGGCGCTGCGTGAGATGCACGGTGACCTCGTCGCCGTCGGATTTGCCGATCCGCTTGCGGACGGCTGCGGCGACCGGAAGTTTGTGCGTGCCGTCGCCGAGTGCCATGAAGGCGCCGCGGAACGCCTCGCCGTCGACCGTTCCGGCGACCTTGACCAGGCCGCGTGTTCCGAAGACGGATGCCGAATCCGGCAGCTGGACGCAGGTCCAGGTGTCGCCGTCGCGCACCTTGCCGAGAGTGGCGGTGAAGGTGATGTCGAGTGGGGTGATGTCTGCCATGATCTTCTCCTGACTTTCCGAAGCGCCGTGTCAGACGAAGAGTCCGACGATCGCCCCGATGAGGACGAGCTTGATGAGCCAGTCCAGAAGATGGATACCCGCCGTGGGGAGTGCCGTGTTCTCGTGCACCACGCCGCCCATGAGGAGGATCAGCGGAAGGGCGGTCAGAGCCGCCCCGAGCCCGATGCCGGGCAGGGCGCCGTGCCAGCCCGCAGCCAGCATCAGCCCTGCGACGAGGCAGGAGGCGATGAGGCTGCGCACGACGACCGACATCATCTGCGCGGCGACGGGCACACCTGGTCGGGGAGCGCTGGTCCGCGTGACGACCGCAGAGATGGGCGGGATGGCATAGAGGACCGCGCTCGCGATGAACGAGACCACCGTTGCGATGATGATTCCCCATACGATCATGTCCACTCCTTTAGTACCGGGCAGTACTCAAACTAGGTTGTCGTTTAAGAACTGTCAAGTACTAATATGAAGTCATGGCTGAAGGTCTCTCCCCCCGAGGACGCCCTGCCGGGCTGCAAGGCGAGGACCTCATCGCGGTGGCGCGTGAGGTGTTTCTCGAGCGCGGCTACGCGGGAGCGTCGATGGACGAGGTCGCCAAGCGGGCGAAGATCTCGAAGGCGTCGCTCTATCGAGCGCACCCGTCCAAGAGCGCGCTGTACGCGGCGGTCGTTCACCAGTGGGCGGCAGCCGGCCGAGACGCGATGCGCCCCGCGCTGGAGCGCCTTCGGGGGAGTACCGACACGAGACAGGGACTCATCGAACTCGCGGAGACGATGCACGCCGGCATCCTGAGCGAACCGGTACTGGCGATGCGGCGACTCGTCACCGCGGAAGCCGAGAGCGAGCCCGAGGTCGCCGCGACATATCTCACCGAGAGCTGGGACGCCAACATCGCAAACCTCGCCGACGCGCTGAGCGCACTGGCGGACGCAGGGGAGTTGCGGGTTCAGGACGCGCACGCCGCCGCTGAGCAGTTCACCTGGCTGGTCATCGGCGCCCCGCTGAACGCGCGACTGCTCGGCGGACGAGATGATGCGTCTTCGCGCGGTGCCGCAGTGGACCTGTTTCTCGCCGGATACGGAAAGCGCTGAGCCGGAGTGGCGGTGTTGCGCGCAGCGGGGGCGGACAGCGCAGTCCCGACTGGACGACGACGTGTCCCGTGCTCAGGACATCTTCCCGAGTGAACTGACATAATATGCATTATCGGTCAATCGTCATTTACCTAGATTCGGCACCGAGAGGCGCAGCTGGCAACGCGGAGTCGTCGTCGAAGTAGGACAAGGTCGATCCGCATCAGTTCCTGTGGTCGATCAGGGCCTGTAGTCGACGTGTACGTCGATCTCTTGTCCGAGTTCGATCTCGATGCGTTTGGCGAGGCTTCGTCCCTCTTTGATGCACTGATTCAGTTCGTCCTCCCAGTCGGACTCATTCCCGGGTGGCTTCGAGAAGAAGTACTTCTCCCCTCGAGAGTTCCAGGCGATGAGATCCTGGATGAGCTGCTCTGAGAGACCTGAGGTCTCGGGATCGAGCGGCCCGCCTCCTTCACCGGGCGTTCTCTCCCAGACCGGAAACGTGTCCCCAAGCTCCGCCATGAGCGCTAACAATCGGCGTGACATGTACGTCCTCCATCTGTTCGGCACCGAGTCAAGCCGACGCTACAGGTCAGGAGAGCAGCTCCCCTGCGACAATGGATTTTTGGGATACCAAATCCTCCGAGCTTCAGGCCCCGACGTAAGCCGCGAGGTGCTCCCCCGTCAACGTGGATTTTTGGGATACCAAATCCGATGGGTTTCCCTCGAAGACGATCTTCCCGCCGTCGTGCCCGGCTCCCGGGCCGATGTCGATGATCCAGTCCGCGTGAGCCATGACGGCCTGGTGGTGCTCGATCACGATCACCGTCTTGCCGGAATCGACCAGTCGATCGAGCAGCCCCAGGATCTTGTCGACATCCGCCAGGTGGAGTCCGGTCGTGGGCTCGTCGAGCACATAGATGTCGCCCTTCTCCCCCATCTGGATCGCGAGCTTGATCCTCTGCCGCTCTCCCCCGGACAGGGTCGACAGCGGCTGTCCCAACGACAGGTACCCGAGACCCACATCGTCGAGACGGCTCAGGATCGCCGTGACCGCCGGGATCTTCGCCTCCCCGTCGGAGAAGAACATTCGCGCCTCCGACACCGGCAGATCGAGGACCTCGGTGATGTCCTTGCCTGCCAGTTTGTACTCCAGCACGCTCGCCTGGAACCGCTTGCCGCCGCAGTCCTCGCACGGCGTCTCGATCGTGTCCATGAATCCGAGCTCGGTGATGATGACCCCGGCACCCTTGCACGTGGGGCAGGCGCCCTCGGAGTTCGCACTGAACAGCGCGGGCTTCACCCCGTTCACCTTCGCGAACGCCTTGCGGATCGGCTCGAGCATGCCGGTGTACGTCGCAGGGTTGCTCCTGCGCGATCCCTTGATCGCCCCCTGATCGATCGCGACCACGCCCTCGCGGCGCGACACGGAACCATGGATGAGCGAGCTCTTGCCGGACCCGGCCACGCCGGTCACGACCGTGAGCACCCCGGTCGGGATGTCGACATCGACGTTCTGCAGGTTGTTCGCGGTCGCGCCGCGCACCTCGATGGCGCCGTTGCTCGCTCGCACGGCATCCTTCAGCTGCGCCCGATCATCCAGATGATCGCCGGTGCGCGTGCCGCTGGATTTCAGTCCCCCGACCGTGCCCTCGAAGCAGATCTCCCCACCCGCCGCACCGGCGCCGGGACCGAGGTCGATCACATGATCGCCGATCGCGATCGTCTCGGGCTTGTGCTCGACGACGAGGACGGTGTTGCCCTTGTCTCGCAACTTCAGCAGCAGACTGTTCATGCGCTGGATGTCGTGCGGGTGCAGTCCGATCGTCGGCTCGTCGAACACGTAGGTGATGTCGGTGAGCGACGAGCCCAGGTGGCGCAGCATCTTGATGCGCTGCGCCTCTCCCCCGGAGAGCGAGCCCGATGGTCGCTCGAGACTGAGGTAGCCCAGTCCCAGTGTCACGAAAGCATCGAGGTTCGCGCTGAGGGCCTCGAGCAGCGGCCCCGCACCGGGCAGGTCGAGGTCGCGGACCCAGGCGGCGAGGTCGGTCACCTGCATGCGGCAGGCGTCGGCGATGCTGATCCCCGCGATCTTCGACGATCGCGCGCCCTCGGTCAGCCGGGTGCCGTCGCATTCGGGGCAGCGCGCGAAGGTCGCGACCCGCTCGACGAATGCGCGGACGTGCGGCTGCAGGGCGTCGAGGTCTTTCGACAGCATCGACTTGCTGATCTTCGGGATCAGACCCTCGTAGGTCATGTTGATCCCCGAGATCTTGACCTTCGTCACCTCGCCGTAGAGGAACAGATGCCGCTGCTTCTCGGTGAACTCGGCGATCGGCTTGTCGCCGGGGTAGAACCCCGACTGTGAGAAGCCCTTCACCATCCAGCCATCGGCGGTGTATCCCGGCACCATGATCGCGCCCTCGTCGAGGGATTTCGATTCGTCGACGATCTGGGTCAGGTCGAGGTCGGACACCGATCCCCGGCCCTCGCAGCGCGGACACATGCCACCGAGGTAGATCGCATCCTTCACGATCTTCTTCTCGCCGCCGGGTCCCGTCATCACACCGCTGGCCCGCTGCGTCGGGATGTTGAACGAGAACGCCGTCGGCCCGCCGATGTACGGTGATCCGAGCTTGCTGAAGAGGATGCGGAGCATCGCGTTCGCGTCGGTCACCGTACCGACCGTCGACCGCGGGTTCGCTCCGAGACGCTCCTGGTCGACGATGATCGCGGTGGTCAGTCCCTCGAGCACGTCGACGTCGGGCCGTGGAACCGAGGGCATGAACCCCTGCACGAACGCGCTGTACGTCTCGTCGATCATGCGTCGGGATTCGGCGGCGATCGTGTCGAAGACCAGCGAGCTCTTGCCCGACCCGGAGACGCCCGTGAACACCGTGAGACGGCGCTTCGGGATATCGACGCTGACGTCTTTCAGGTTGTTCTCCCGCGCGCCCTGCACGCGGATCAGGTCGTGGGTGTCTGCGGGATGCTCGGTGGCGGTCATCGGCGTCCTTCGTTGTCGAGGCTGAAAGGGTCAGCTGGCCTGGTTGATACGCAGCAGGTTGCCGGCCGGGTCGCGGAAGGCGCAGTCGCGCACGCCGTACGGCTGATCCATCGGCTCTTGGACGACGTCGGCGCCGCTCTCGACGAGGCGCTCGAAAAGGGCGTCGAGGTCGTCGCTCGCGAGCGTGAGGGCTCCGTAGCTGCCTTTCGCGATCAGCTCGAGGATCGTCTGACGCTCGACGTCGGTGATGCCGGGATCGACAGCCGGCGGATGCAGGACGATCGACGTCTCGGGCTGCCCGGCAGGACCGACGGTGAGCCAGCGGAGGCCGTCGTAGCCGACGTCGTTGCGCACCTCGAAGCCGAGCGTGTCTCGATAGAAACCGAGAGCGGCGTCGGAGTCGGTGTGCGGGAGGAAGGCGTAGTGGATGCTGATGTTCATGGTGCTCACGTTAGATGCGCATCGGTGCGCGGTGCTTCTTGATTCCTGATCGGCCTGGTGACCTGCTTGGCCTGGAAGGACGGTATGCCCTCGACGTTGGCGGCGCGTTCACGGTACACCCGGGGTGAGACACCGACCAGTTCGGTGAATCGGGTGCTGAAGGTGCCGAGCGACGAGCACCCGACCTCGAAGCACACATCGGTCACGCTCAGGTCGCCGCGCCGCAGCAGGGCCATCGCCCGTTCGATGCGCCTGGTCATCAGATAGGAGTAGGGCGACTCGCCGTACGTCTCCCGGAACCGGCGGCTCAGGTGCCCGGCAGACATGTGCACTCCCCTGGCCAGAGCCTCGACATCCAGCGGACGCGCGTACTCGCGATCGATGCGGTCGCGCACCTTCCGCATCACGACGAGCTCGCGCAGGCGTGCATCGTCCACGGGGGTCACGAGTCGATCCTTCCACGTCACCGGGCGTCACGGGGTGACGTTCTCAGACGCTCACGCGGAACGCACTCCCCAGACGATCATGAGAGCGCTACCCTGAGGGTCATCCCCACAGGATTCTCTCAGAAAGGGTCCACATCATGTCCGAAACACTCCCCACAGCGAAGTCCCTCTTCCGGTCTGTCCGCGTCGCGCTGGCCGTCTCCGGCGTCATCGCACTGGTCGCCGGCCTCGTCCTGTTGATCTGGCCCGTGAAGTCCGCGGTGATCGTGACGGCGATCTTCGCCACCTACCTGATCATCGCCGGCCTCGTCTACATCGGCCTCGCGATCTTCCACAACGCGAAGGGCGGATGGTCGCGCGTCGGTCACATCGTGCTCGGGCTCGTCTACATCGCAGCCGGCGTGATCGCGTACCTGAATCTCGGAGCCGCTGCAGCGACGCTGGCACTCGTCGTCGTCATCTTCATCGGCATCAGCTGGATCGTCGACGGCGTCGTCTCCCTCTCCCTGCTGGGCAGCGACGGCTCGCGGGTGTGGACGCTGCTCTACGCGCTGCTGAGCATCATCGCCGGCATCATCGTGCTGTTCTCGCCGATCATCGCGGGTCTGGCGTTCTGGCTGCTGCTGGGCATCTCGCTCGTGGCGCTGGGCATCGTGCAGATCGTCCGCGCGATCACGCTCGGCCGGGACGCGAAGACGTTCACCGCCCCGCAGGAGAGCGCTGCCGCATGACGCACGGAGAACAACGATCGGCCCCGACCTGCGCGAAGCAGGTCGGGGCCGATCGTCGTTCAGGGGTGGCGTGCTACTCCGCGGCGAAAGCGCTCACGTCTCCGACGAGCCGAGTGTTGTCGGCGGGCACCGGGTCGATGGCGGCCTGCGCCACCTCCGCGGCGAACTCCGACACGTTGTAAAGCCTGCCTGCCGACTCGCGACGCTCGGCGATGGCTCCCGGGTTGGCGCGCTCGAGCAGCGTCGCCGTGATCGTGCCTTCGATCATGTCGCCCGAGACGACCGTGAAGCCGATGCCCTTCTCGGCGAGGCCGGGGATGAGCTCGCGGAGGGCATCCTCGCCCGCCCGCTTCGAGAGCGCCACCGGCTCGTACTCCGGCATCGTCGGCGTGGTGCGGATGAAGTGCGCCTGGTGACTGGTGACGAAGACGACGCGCGAGCCGTCGCCCAGGAGGGGCGTCGCTGCGTTCAGCACGTTGAGCTGGGCGTCGCGGTTCAGCGCGAGCGCGTAGTCCTCCGCCATCCCCGACTCCATGCCGCCGGAGGCGTTCAGCACGAGCACGTCGAGTCTTCCGTACTCGGCCCGGATGGCCTCGAACATCTCGGCGACGGATGCCGGATCGGTGAGGTCGGCACCCACGACGAGTGCGCGACGGCCGAGCTCGCGCAGCTGGCCGGCGAGCTTCTCGGCACGTGGAGCCTTGTTGCGGAAGTTGATGACGACATCGGCGCCGGCCTCGGCCAGATAGCGCACGGTGTCGGCGCCGATCCCCCGCGATGAGCCGGTGACAAGGGCGACCTTGCCGTCGAGAGATCCTGCGGGAAGAACGTCGGTCACGGTGACTCCTCATGATGCGCGAGATGCCGCGATCGCACGGCCCTTCCACACTATCAATCCGGCTCCGAGACACCCGAGAGCGTCCACGGCGCGTGATAGGTTGACCGCAAAGGAGGCCGCATGAATGACTTCTCCGTCTTCATCGAACTGATCGAGAACTGGGCCTGGATCGGTTGGCTGGTCCTGATCGCACTCTTCCTCGTGATCGAGATGCTCACGCTGGACTTCACCTTCCTCATGCTCAGCTTCGGCAGCGCGATCGGCCTCGTGACCGACCTGGTCGGTCTTCCCGTATGGGCCCAGGTGATCATCGCCGCCGCCGCGGCCGCGATCTTCATCCTGTTCCTGCGACCTCCGCTGCTGAAGCGGCTCCGGCGCGGGGAGGATCCGACGAAATCCAACGTCGACGCGCTCATCGACCTCCGCGGTGTCGCTCTTCACGACATTACCCAGATCTCCGGGCAGGTGAAGCTGAGCAACGGCGACACCTGGACCGCGCGCTCCCTCACATCCGTACCGATCCCGCAGGGCTCACCGGTCGCGATCTCCGCGATCAACGGTGCGACTGCCGTCGTCCGCCCCATCAACGACTAGGAGAACTCCGTGAACGACTCCTCGTTCATCCCCACCGCGATCCTCTGGATCCTGGTGGTCGCGATCATCATCTTCGTGGTGGTCACGGTCGCACGCTCCATCCGGATCATCCCGCAGGCGACCGCGGGCGTCGTGGAACGGCTCGGCCGCTACCACAAGACCCTCATGCCGGGTCTGAACCTCCTGGTCCCCTTCATCGACCGGCTCCGCCCGCTCATCGACATGCGCGAGCAGGTCGTCTCGTTCCCGCCGCAGCCCGTCATCACCGAAGACAACCTCGTCGTCTCGATCGACACCGTCGTCTACTTCCAGGTGACCGACGCCCGCGCCGCCACCTATGAGATCGCGAACTACCTGGGAGCGGTCGAGCAGCTCACCACCACGACCCTGCGAAACGTCGTCGGTGGTCTCAACCTCGAAGAGGCTCTCACCAGTCGCGACAACATCAACGGCCAGCTCCGCGTCGTGCTCGACGAGGCCACCGGCAAGTGGGGCATCCGCGTCGGTCGAGTCGAGCTGAAGGCCATCGATCCGCCGATCTCGATTCAGGACTCGATGGAGAAGCAGATGCGCGCAGAGCGGGACCGCCGCGCGGCCATCCTCACCGCCGAGGGCACGAAGCAGTCGGCGATCCTCGAGGCGGAAGGTGCTCGTCAGGCCGAGATCCTCCGCGCCGAGGGTGACAAGCAGGCCGCTGTGCTCCGTGCACAGGGCGAGGCCGAGGCCATCCAGAACGTCTTCACGGCCATCCACCAGGGCGCGCCCGACGACAAGCTCCTCGCATACCAGTACCTGCAGATGCTGCCCAAGATCAGCGAGGGCCAGTCCAACAAGCTGTGGATCATCCCGAGCGAGCTGACCGAGGCGCTCAAGGGCATCGGCAGCGCGTTCACCCCGAAGCCCGGCCAGGGGCCGAGCAACACGCTCCCCGGCGCGTGACGCACCCGTACTTCACCAAGGCGCGGCATCCCCGAGTCCTCGCCCATCGCGGTCTCATCACCGCGGCGGGCGAGGCATCCGGCGTCTGGGAGAACACCGCCGCATCCTTCGCCGCTGCTCATGCCGCCGGTGTCGAATACATCGAGACGGACTGTCAGGTCACAGCGGACGGCGACGTGGTGCTCTTCCACGACGCGACCCTCGATCGGCTCGTCGGCGATCCGCGCGCGGTGCGAGAGGTTCGCACGAGAGAGCTGCGGAGCATCTTCGCCGATCACGGCGGTCTCCTCACCGTCGCCGAGGCGCTCAGGTCGTTCCCCCAGATCCGCTTCAACATCGATGTGAAGACGGACGCTGCCGCCGGTCTCCTCGGGCCGATCCTCGTGGACGAGACCCATCGAGTGCTCGTGACGAGCTTCTCCGACGCCAATCGCCGGGCCACCGTCGCAGCGGTCCTGCGCGCAGGCGCGGCGCTGCGGCCGGCGACGTCCGGCGGTCTTCGCACCATCGCCACGGCGCGCGGGCTCTCGGCCGTGCGCCTCTCCCCCGGCCGCCTGCTTCGGGACATCGACGCGCTGCAGATCCCCGAACGGCGCGGCGTCCTCACGGTTCTCACACCCGCGCTCCTCCGTGCCGCGCATCGGGTCGGCGTCGAGGTGCACGTGTGGACGATCAACGATCCGGAGGCGATGCTGCGCCTTACGCATCTCGGCGTCGATGGGATCGTGTCCGACCGGGCTGATGTCGCGCTGACGGCCCTCAACCCCCTCTGAGGGCACTCGACGCGCTCTATAACCTCTGGCGCTGGGATTACGCTGTGAATCCCGCCGAGAATCCGCTCGCGTGGAGCAGGCGCACAGGCTGGAGCGTTATACCTGACATCGACGAGAGGACCACAAAATGGCAGATCGCAGCCTGCGCGGCATCCGACTCGGCGCCCAGAGCCTACAGAGCGAAGAGGGCGTCGTTTTCATGGAGCGCCGCGAGACCCAATACTCCTGTGACACATGCGGGCACGTCACGAACCTCATGTTCGCGGCAGATGCCGAGCCGCCCCAGACCTGGGAATGCCGCTCCTGTGGAGCGGACGCCCGATTGAACGTCGACGGCCAGGCCGTCACGCTCGAGGTCGCCGACGAGAAGGCTGCTCGCACCCACTGGGACATGCTGATGGAGCGTCGCACCCGTGCCGAGCTCGAAGAGCTGCTCGAGGAGCGTCTCGCCTTCATCCGCGCCCGTCGTGGCGCCGGCGAAGACCCGACCCGCGAGAAGATCGGGGCCTGACGGCCCGAACCCGAGAAGCAGCGGAGCTCTGACGAGCCCCGCTGCTTTTCTGCGTCCGGACCCGATACCCGCTAGTCGTTCGCGGCGAGATGGATCGCCAGATCGGTCCGACCGGGCAGCAATTCCGGACGGAGCGCGCGTGTGCCGCGGTAGTCTCCGTCGCGCAGGCGGCGGAACGGTACGGCGGGCTCGTCATCGATGCCCCGAAGCCTGTCGCTCAGGCGAGTGACCTCGCGTTGCACGGCCTCGGCGTCCAGCGCGTCGGCGTCATGGACCACGTGCAGCTCGAGCACATCGATACCCACGTACCAGAGCACGCCGTGTGTGAGCGGGAAGAGCAGCGCCTCGATGTCGCCGCTGATGCCGCGTGGGCCGATCGACCCCTCGTCCTCGCCCGCGGTCACGATGATGAGCGCTCGTCTTCCGGTGAGACCGCCGTCGCCGTAGCGGCGCGGCACACCCAGCTCAGGATCCTGATCGCCGTACGCGAATCCGGCACTCAGGACCCGGTCGAACCATCCCTTCAGGATCGCGGGCATCCCGTACCACCAGAGCGGGAACTGGATGACCAGCAGCTCGGCGGCGGCGAGCTTCTCCTGCTCCGCCCGCACATCGGGGGCGAGCAGTCCCCGCAGGTAGGCCTCCCCCGCCTGCTCCGCGATGTTCCCGGGGGTCGACGCGAGCTCTCCGAGATCCTGAGCGCCCAGCACAGGATCGAACCCCTGCGTGTACAGGTCGGAGGTCGCCACCGTGTATCGCTCTCCGAGCGCGTTCGCGCCGTCCCGGAGGAGCCGGTGGTTGAACGACTCATGACGCGGGTGCGCGTACAGCCAGAGCGCCGTACCCGGCGTGGGCGGATTCGAGATGGTCATGCGTGGTCCTCTCCGTCGTGATCGGTCGCGTCCGCAGCCACGGCGGCGACAACCCTGGACAATGCGGCCCGCGCCTGTTCCGCGGTGATCGAGCCGTCGAGCGCTCGTCGCGCCAGGGCGTCTCCCGCGCCGATGACGGCGAGCAGCCCCGCCGGGTCCAGCGGTCCGGCGAGCGGCTCGAGGGCGCTGCGGCACATGTCGAGGTAGGCCTCCTCCGCCTCGCGCCGCAGCCGGGTCAGCGTGGACGATCCGGCGAGAGCTGCGACCACGTCGGCGAGCTCGCGCCCTTCGGCGAGGCAGCAGTCGATGTACGCGCCCGCGACGACCCGCGACACGGCCGTCAGGTCGTCCGGCGCATCCTGCAGGGCGGCGGCGAGCATCTCCCGCTGTCGGTGCTCGAAGGAGCGGTAGAGCTCCGCGAGCACTCCGGAACGGTCGCCGAAGTGGTCGTACACCAGAGGTTTGGTCACCCCTGCGTGTTCTGCCAGCCGCGCGAGGGAGAACTCATCGGTCCCCGCCGTGCGGATCAGATCCCTGGCGGCGTCGAGCAGTTGCGCGTGGCGCTCGGGTTTCGGCATCCGCTGACGTGGCGGAGTCCCGGAGACATGACTGATCATCGGTCCCTTTCGGTGGTGACGCGAGAAGTTACTCCTCGTAACTTACCATGCGTAACTTACCGATGGGGCCTCAGGAGTCGCTCGTGCCGCGTCTCCGCGAGCGCCACCACGCGAGAACGAGCGCGGCCAACCCGCCCCAGACCAGGAACTGCTGCATCCAGGGACCGACGATCACCCCCGCCGTCACACCGGTGCGCAACTCGACGTCCTCCAGCATCGCACCGGCTTCATCCTCGTCGAGGCTCGTGACTGTGGCGCCGTCGGGGGCGATGATCTGGCTTCGTCCGACGGTCGAGATGTTCACGACGCTGCGCCCGGTCTCGATCGCCCGCATCCGTGCGAAAGCCAACTGCTGCAGGTTCTCATCGGTACCGCGGAAGTCCGCGTTGTTGGTCTGGAACACGAGGACCTGAGCGCCGGCGTTGATCCCCTCGGTGATCACATCGTCGTAGATCACGTCGAAGCAGATCGCGAGTCCCACAGCGACGCCGTCGACATCCACCACAGGTGGGTTCTCGCCCGGCGTGTACTCGCGCTGGATGAGGCCGATCAGGTCGGGAGCGAGCGCGTTGTAGAACGCGCGATCGGGAACGTATTCGCCGAAGGGCACCGGATGCCGCTTGTCGTGGAGCTGCGTCGCTCCCCCGGCATCCGTCCAGAGCATCGACGTGTTGTAGTAGCGCTCATTGCGCCCGGTGGCGGCGTTCGCGAGCAGCGGTGCGCCGATTCGCGTCGTGATGAGCGTCATCCGTCGCGCGAGCGTCTCGTTCTGGAACGGATCCGTGTCGAGCGATCCCTCCGGCCAGACGAGAAGGTCGACATCCTCGCCGTACAGCGGAGCGGTCGCCTCGGTCTGCGCGTCGATCACCGAGAACGGCTCGCGCTGATCGAAATAGCCGGTGGGTCCGTTGCCCTGCACGGCGGCGATGCGCATCGACCCGGCATCCGTCGTCGGGAAGAAAGGCGTGAAGAAGAGGACGACCACCAGCGCCGCAGGAACGAGCAGGCGCAACGGCTTCGTCCACGCCCGCAGTCGCACGATCTCGATCAGCATCGCCACGAGGAGCACCATGAGGAAGCCGAGGCCGCTGACGCCGATCCACGATGTGAGCGGAGCGAG
>NZ_SSDJ01000123.1 GCF_004794465.1 Microbacterium sp. K24
CCAGGCGTTGTGCGGTCCGCCGGAGGCGAGGACCTGGGGTGTGAAGCGTCCGGCATCCGCCATCGCCGCGGCGGTCCAGTCGCGTCGACGCAGCACGGCGCCTCCACGCGCCAGCGCCTCCGGAGCGGCGGCGCCCCAGGCATGCCAGAAGCCCAGCGAGCCGGTCCACGGCAGCACGGCGCCGAACGGCCAGCCCTTCGAGGGGTCGGTGGCCATCGCGGCCACGCCTTCGCCGTAGGTCTGCAGCGCCGTGCGGCTGCGGCCGTCTCCGGCTTCGGTCGCGGCCGCGAGGCCGAGCATGGCCTCGGCCGTGGCATCCGCTCCTCCGGCGATCAGCCACGCCGGCAGCTTCCGGCCGTCGCTCTTCACCCACTGCCCGGCACGGGACAGCGACTCCCGGCCGAGGGCATCGAGGCAGAGGTGCAGGCGGGCGAGCAGGAAGGCCGCGAAGTCGGCGTCGACGTCGCGGAAGGCGGCGTAGCCCTCGCCGAACGCCCAGACCGAACGGGCGAGCCAGTACGACTCCGCTGAGTCCGAGGGGTCGGGCAGCTCGACCGGGATCGCGCTGGGATTCAGCGTGCCGTCCTCCTGCTGCCACAACACCACGCGACCGGCGTTCGGCCCGGTGGTCGTCTGCAGGAACGCGAGCGAGCGCAGCACGTCACGCGCCTCATCGGCGGTCTGCGCGTCGCCGGTCGCCTTCCAGTCGCGCAGGAACACGATCGCCGCGCGGGCGATGTCGTCGGCGTTGTACGCGCCCTGCGTCCAGTACCCCGTGACCGCGTCGCGCGTGCCGCCGCCGACCGGACGGTAGCCGCCGGCGCCGTCGGTGTCGGCATAGGTCCAGGGTGCGCGGACGATCGGTCGCACGTCGATCCCGTAGGTCGTGTGCGTGTCGCTCGGCGTCACCGGAACCTCGGACAGCAGGAACCGCAGGTGGGCGAGGTTCGTCAGCCGGGGTCGCCGCGCGGCCTCGAGGGGAAGCGTGCCGGCCGCACCGATGGCCGGGGTCGCCGAGCCGAAGGCGGCATCCGTCGGGAGGAGGGCGAGGGCGGATGCTGCCGCCGCAATGGTCAGGAACGAGCGTCGTGAGGTGTCCATGTCATCACTTCTTCGTGCTGTCGGTGGATCGGCCGCCGTCGTCGCGGAGCGCGCGACCCCACGGCTCGGCCGGGTCGTGGATGGCGACGGCCAGCGTCGTGTCGGACTGTCCGTAGTAGGCGAACCACTTGTCCTGGAACTTCACCAGCCCCTCCACGAAGGTCACGTTCGAGACGAGCCCGTGCATGTCCTCGAACGTCTGCGGTCGCAGCCAGGGCTCCTGCAGGCGGGCGATGACCTTCGTGGGCTCGTCGGGGTCGATCGCGATCTGGCCACAGCGATAGTCGACGTCGACCGAGCCGTCGTCGTTCACGACGCGGGTGGCGCCGTTCGTGAGGAACAGCAGCAGCCCGTTGTCGGTCACGACGGGGGAGGTGCCGATCTCGACGAGCGCCTCGTCCCAGGTGCCGGGCGTGGGCGAGTACATCGGCTCGGTGTCGGCGGTGCCCGGGGTCCAGTGGATCAGGTCGTCGCTGGTCGCCCAGTAGATCGCACCCTCGCCGAAGTACATCCACCACTTGCCGTGCATCTGCTGCGGCACGATGACCCCGGCCTTCGACCAGTTGAACCCGCGCGGATCCATGGTCTTGAAGGTGTCGAAGTCGTCGAACAGCGGACCGTGCTTGGTCCAGGTGCGCAGGTCGGTCGACGTCGCCAGGCACAGCTGCGCGCTGCGACGGTCCCAGCCCGTGTAGGTGAGGTAGTAGGTGCCGTCGATCAGCGCGATGCGCGGGTCCTCGCAGCCGTACGTCTCGTAGTCCTCGGACGGCGACAGGATCGGCGCATCCTCTCGGGTGAAGTTCACGCCGTCACTCGAGCGGGCCAGGCCGATGTGGGAGATGATGTCGTCGGCGTGCGCCCGGTAGAGCAGCACCACCTCGTCGCCGTCGACGATCGCCGCCGGGTTGTAGAGGTTCGCCGACTCCCAGCTGTCGCCGCGAGGACGCAGGATGGGGTTTCCCTCGTAGGGGGTGAACGGACCGAGGGGGAAGGAGGCTCCGGAGAACATGGATGCCCTTTCTGGGTGGACGGCTTCTGGCTGGACGGCGGGTGGTCAGCCCTTGACGGCTGCGCCGAGGTCGGTGGCGCGGAAGAACCGCTGGAAGACGATGAATAGGATGACGACGGGGAACGCCAGCGCAGTCGCTCCGGCGAGGATGGCCCCGTTCGGGTTCGCGGTGGACTGCGCCACGTTCGAGATGTAGTTCGCGAGAGACACGGCGAGCGGCTGCAGCGTCGCATCCTTCGTGATGAGGAAGGGCCAGAGGAACTCGTTCCAGGGGCCGATGAACGTGACGAGCACGACCGTCACCAGCACGGGTCGGATGAGGGGGATCGCGACCGACGTCAGCAGGCGGATCTCGCCGGCCCCGTCGATCCGCGCCGCCTCGAAGATCTCCACGGGCAGCGCCTTGAAGAACTGCACGAAGATGAACACGGCGGTCGTGTTGATGAGGAAGGGCAGGATCATGCCCATGTACGAGTCGCCGAGCCCGTAGCTGCGGGTGATCTGCACGTAGAGCGGGATCATCAGCAGCTGGAACGGCACCATCTGCACGAGCAGCATGAGCACCCAGACGACGCCGCGTCCGCGGAAGTCGAGACGGGCGATGGCGTACCCCGCGAGCAGTCCGAAGACCACGGTGCCGAGCAGCACGCCGGCCGTGAAGATCAGCGAGTTCAGCAGGGAACCCGCCAGGTCGATCCGCGAGTCGATCGCGATGAAGTTGTCGACGGTCCACCCGCTGGTCGGGAAGAGCTCGTTCGGCGCATTCGTCGGACTCTCCTGGAACGCCCCGACGATCATGAAGTAGAACGGGAAGGCGAATCCGATCGCCGCCACCGTGAGCAGCACGATGCTGAGGATGCGTGGGGCCTTGCTTCTGCGTTTCATCATCGCTCCCTGGTCGCGCGGTTCGCCGCGAGCGACAGCATCCCGACGAGGATCACGAGGATCATGCCGATGGCCGCCGCGGTGTCGGGGTTCTGCTGCTGGATGCCGAGCTGGTAGATGAGCAGCACGGGTGTGGACGAGGCGCCGTCCGGGCCGCCGCCGTTGGTGAGCAGGTACGGCTCGGTGAAGAGGTTCGCGCCGGTGATGATCGACAGGATCAGCACGAGCGTGGTGGCGCTGCGCACCCCGGGAACCGTCACGTGCAGGAAGCGCTTGAACGCTCCGGCGCCGTCGGTCTCGGCCGACTCGTACAGCTCCTTCGGTACGTTCTGCAGCGCGGCCAGGTACAGCAGGATGTAGAAACCCAGCTGCTTCCACGTCACGTACAGCGCGATCATCGGCATCGCGAGACCGCTGTTGACGAGCCACGAGGGATCGGGGGCGAGCGGGCCGAGGATCGTGTTGATCAGGCCGTTGCCCGAGAACAGCAGCATCCACACGCCGACGAGCGAGACGCTCGCCGTCAGGTACGGAACGTAGAACGCCACCCGGTAGGCGGCCACCCAGCGGATGCCGGTGTTCAGGGCCGCGGCGAGCACGAGCGACAGCACCGCGGTCAGCGGCACGTTGATGACCAGGAACACGAGCGTGTTGCGGAACGAGCCCAGCACGCGCGGGTCGGTGAGCACCGTGACGAAGTTCTCGAACCCCACGAACGGGCGATCGGGTTCGGTTCCCGGCGCGGTGAAGAAGTAGTCGTGGAAGGCGATGTAGACGGCGAACGCGAGCGGATACGCGAAGATCGCGATCACGAACACGAAATACGGCAGCGCGAACAGGCCGCCGATCGGTTGCGCACCCAGCCATCGGGTGCGCAACCGCCGGTTGTCGGTCATCAGATCACTCGGCGACGAGCTCGTCGATCTTGGACGAGGCGTTCTTCAGGAAGTCGTCGATCGAGTCCTTGCCGAAGATCACCGCGGGGGAGTACGCGTCGCGGAACGCCTGCCACGCCTCGACCGAATTCGGGATGCTGGGCACATCGGCGGTCGCCTCGGCCTGCTCGGCGAACGCGACGTAGTTCGGGTTGGCCTCGAAGTAGTCCGCGAACGACCCGGTGAGGTCGGTGCGCATCGGCATCTGGCCGGTCGCCTCGAGGAACTGGCCGTCGCTCTCGACGCTCGTGGAGAACTTCAGGAACTCCCATGCGGTGCCCTGGTTCTCGCACGCGGTGAACATCGACACGCTCTTCGAGTCGGCGAAGGTGACCGGGTTCTCGCGGCCGTCGCTGGTCGGCACCGGCATGAAGCCCACGTCGACGGTGTCGGCGTAGGACGGGATCGCCCAGGGCCCTGCGAGCTGCATCGCGGTCGTGCCCGCCGACATGGCGTCGTCGGTCGCGGCCTCGTTCGGCGCCAGCTTGTCCTTGTAGATCGTCGCCCAGAACTCGGCGACCTCGCGGCCGGCATCCGAATCGATCGTCGCCTTGCCGTCTTCGACCAGCATGGTGCCGTCGGTCTCGGCGAGGTAGAGCGGGTAGTAGTCGAACCACGGCTGGTAGAACTCGCTGGTCGGCGCCGGCCAGATCGCGCTCTGCACGCCCGAGTCGACGATCTTCTGCGCGCCCTCGAGGAACGCGTCGTACGTGTTCATCTGCGGGTTCTCGGGGTCGATGCCCGCGGCCTCGAACAGCGCCTTGTTGTACATGACCATGACAGGGTTCGACTTCCACGGCAGCTGGTAGAAGCTGCCGTCAGTCGAGTACGACTCGACGTCGCCGCCGCGCTCGGTGATGTAATCGCTGCCGCCCTCGATGGTGCTGAGGTCGACGAGACCGCCCTGCTTGACCCAGCCCGAGACCGCGGCGGGTGCCACGTTGTAGACCAGGCACGGGGCGGTGCCGGCGGTGATCGCGGCGGTGATGGCCTCTTCCGACGAGGAGCCCGCGGGGATCTCCTGCGCGGTCACCTTCTCGTCGGGGTGCTCGGCGTTCCAGGCCTCGACGACGGCCTTGCCCCACTCGACCTCCTGCTCGTTGTTCGAGAGCCAGACGTCGATGGGGCCGGTTCCCTCGGCCGCGCCTTCGCCGCCTCCTCCGCCGCCTCCGGCGGAGCATCCGGTGGCGATGAGCGCGACAGCGCCGATGAGCGCTACTGCACGGATCTTCTTCATGGTGTCCTCCTCGACACGGTGGGTCAGTCTGTTGCGGGTGATGCGGATGCCGACGGCGCGGTGCTCTCGCGGAAGTGCACGACGTTGCAGTCGACGATCTCGGTGCGCGGGTGCGCCCCGAGGATGACTTCCCGCAGGATGCGGGCGGCGGCGCGACCACGCGCCGCCGGGTCCGACGAGACGCTGGTCAGCGCCGGAGAGAGGTGGGCCGACAGGTGGTCGTCGTCGAACCCCGAGATGGCCAGGTCCCGGGGGATCGACAGCCCCTGCGAGCGGGCGTACGAGAGGCCGGCGATCGCCATCGTGTCGTTCGAGTAGAGGATGGCGGTGGGGCGCTCGGGCAGTGCGAGCAGCTCCTCCGTCAGATCACGGCCGCTGGCGGCGGTGAAGTCGCCCTCACGGAGCAGCTCGTCGCCGCCGATCTCGGCGACGTAGGCGTCGGCGCGGGCGCGCGAGTGCACGTAGTCGAGGGGGCCGGAGACGTGGGCGATGCGCTGGTGCCCGCCGGCGCGGAGGTGGGCGATGATCTCGCGCACCGGTGCGGCGTCGTCGGTGCGCACGCACGAGAACGTGGTCGGCTGGTCGTAGGCGCCGACCAGCACCGTGGGGAGTCCGAGCTCGTCGAGAAGCGGCACGCGCCAGTCGTCAGTGCGGAGGTCGAGCAGCAGGGCGCCATCGGCGCGCCCGTGGCTGAGGGTGCGGTAGGCGCGCTCCTCGGCGTCACGGCCGGGCACGACCTGCAGCAGCAGGGCCGTCTCGGTCTCGGCGAGCACCGACTCGACGCCGGCGATGAAGGCCGGGAAGAAGGAGTCGTTCGCGATGACCTCGGGATCGCGGGCCAGCACCACGGCGACGGCGTTGGCGCGGCGGGTGGCGAGCGCCCTGGCGCTCTGGCTCGGCACCCAGTCGAGCTTCTCTGCGGCGGCCAGGACCTTCGACCTGGTCTCTTCGGAGATCGGGCGATTGCCGCTGAGAGCGTGAGAGACCGTCGCCTTGGTCACGCCGGCCTCGCGGGCCACGTCGGCGATCGTCGTGCGGCTCATGCCACCTCCTCGTGGATCTCGCACCGGTGGTCACGCTCGAGGCGTTGAACCGGTTTGATCGAGTGTAAACCGGTTTGATGAGAGAAGTCAACGGCTCCTCCACCTCTCGAATCGCGCAAATGGTCGCGAATCGGCGCCTGAACCGGCCAGTTGCGCGATTCGAAACGCGGCGTCAGGCCGCGGCGTCCCACCAGTCGAGCACGCGCGTGCCGAAGAGGGTGAGCCAGCGCGACGGCTCGCCCTCGGGGGCGTCGACCGCGAACCAGACGCGGCCGGGCAGCGGCTCCCCCTGCAGCCAGGTGCCATCGGGCTGCCGCGCGGCGCGGACCACCTCGATCGCATCGGCGAGCCGCGGGTCGGGAGGAGTCCCGTCGCGCAGCGCCGCCGCCCGGAAGTGGTCGAGCGCGTTCAGCGCGCTGTACTGATGCCGGTGCGGATAGGTGAAGTGTGACACGAACCCGCCGACCTGCTCGCCGGTCGACTCGCGGTACAGCAGGCGCCGCCGCAGCAGGTACTCCTCGCCGCCGTGGCGCGCATCCCGCACGGAGGCATCGCCGGTCAGCCGCTCGTAGTCGAGCAGGCCCCGCAGCGCGTTGAGCGTCGAATGGAACGACGACCGCGTCGACCGGCCCTCCTCCGCCTCGCAGTTCCAACCGCCGTCGGCCAGGCGATGATCCACGAACCATCGCGCGAGCTCGCTCATGTCGACGCCGAGCCACGCGCCGGCCGCGAGGGTGTACGCGTTGATGCAGACGTCGACCTCGCCTCCCCAGAACGGCAGGTCGTCATACTCCCAGTGGCAGTTCGCCGCCAGCTTCTCGACGGTCCCCTCGAGCGCAGCGGCATCCACACCCCACTCGCGGAGGTCTTTGAGCGACCAGCTGGTCGCGACCCACGGCTGTCCCGGTGTCTCGGCTTCGGGGGTGCCGAAGAAGCCCCCGGGAAAGTGCGCGCCTCCTGCCCACTGCCCATCGGCATCCTGTCGGGAGAGCAGCGCCGCGCCGAAGCCCTCGGTCGTCACGCGCGCCCTGGTGGCCGCCCACACCTCCGGTGGAGCATCCGTCAGATCGCGCTCGACCTGCCAGCGCACGGAGGGGTCTGAATCGAGCATCCAGTCGAGCACCGCGGGCGTGAGCGTCATGCCGGCACGCTACTCGGCACAGCCGACTCGGGGAAGGCCTCAGGCGAAGCGGGTCCGCTGGACCAGACGCGTGCGGACGTCGAACAGCTCGTTGCCGCCGATGACCCGGGACCCCGGCATCCCCTTCCGAAGGAGGAGGGGCAGCGCGCTGCGACGGACCACCGCCACCGGGAGCCCGCGGATGCTGCCGAGCGGCGTGACCGCCTGAGACAGGTCGTCGTCGGGCAGGGCGACGATCGCGCCGCTGAATCGCACGCGCGCGGTGCGTGCGACCACGTTGATCTGAGCCAGGAGCGTCGTGACGGGAGCCCGGTGCCCGAGGCTCGGACCGGTGATCTCCCCGCGTCGGAACCCGACCACGCCGCCGAAGTCCGCCGACATCACGCCGTAGAGGCCCGAGGGGCCGAGCACGATGTGGTCGAGTCGGTCCGCGGCATCCGTCGTCTGCACATCGGATGCCGAGACGGCCACGCCGTGCCACAGCGTGAATCCCATGCCGAGACCGGCGACGGCCTGTGCCGTGCCCTCCTCGGCGAGCGCGTCGGCGAGCAGACGCTTGAGCTCACGCGGGGCCGCACGTACGAGAGCAGGGGCGTACGGATCGGGCACGTCCTCGCCGGCCCATTCCTGCAGCAGGGAGACGTATCGCGCCCGCCGCCACGCACCGGGCTCGCCGTAGGACTTCGGCTTCGGCCTTCCGTCCGTGCGCGCGGACGGTGCGCGCCATCCGCCCCACTCCGTCTCGACGCCGATGCCGTGGCTGCGGTCGTAGGCCGCCCGGCCCTCGGGGGTGCCGACCAGCTCCCACGCGCGCTGCACCCGGATGAACACGGCCGCATCACCGCCGGTGTCGGGGTGCGTCTGCCGCAGTCGCAGTCGATACGCCCGCCGCAGGTCGTCATCGGCGCTCGTCGACGAGACGCCGAGCACTTCGTACGCCGACGCCGAGAGCGGACTGTCGAACATCGCGCTCCTTCCGCCGCCGCAGCATCCAGGTTATTGCGTCGACGGCGGTGCTCCGGTCGCACTTCGTGCCGCTTCACCCGCGCGCGGGCGGCAGGAACTGCGACCGGAACGACTGCCGGCGGCAGGAACTGCGACCGGAACCGGCGACCGCTGTCAGCGGTCGAGGAAGCTCATCTGCTGCGGGTTGTACCGGTCGCCGGCGACGCCGACCCGGTCGGCCAGCCGGTCGAGGTCGGCGACCTCGTCGGCCGACAGCGCCACGGCGGTCGCTCCCGCATTCTCGGCGATCCGCGACGTGCGCCGGGTGCCGGGAATCGGCACGATCCAGGGCGCGCGAGCGAGCAGCCACGCCAGGGCGATCTGGCCGGGGGTGGCGTCCTTCGCCGCGGCGAGGTCGGCGACCTGACGCACGAGCGCCTGGTTGGCTGCGCGGTTGTCCTCCGTGAAGCGGGGGATCGTGCCCCGGATGTCGCCGTCGGCGAAGGTCGTGTTCTGGTCGACCGTGCCGGTGAGGAAACCCTTCCCGAGTGGGCTGAACGGCACGAAGCCGATCCCCAGCTCGCCGAGCACCGGGAGGATGTGGGCTTCGGGATCGCGCGTCCAGAGCGAGTACTCGCTCTGGAGGGCGGTGACCGGCTGTACGGCGTGGGCGCGGCGGATGGTGGATGCCGACGCCTCCGAGAGTCCGAAATGGCGCACCTTGCCCTCGGCGATCAGCTCGGAGACCGTGCCGGCGACGTCTTCGATGGGCACCTCGGGGTCGACGCGGTGCTGGTAGAAGAGGTCGAGCACGTCGGTGCGCAGCCGCCGGAGCGACTCCTCGGCGACGCGCCGGATCTGCTCGGGTCTGCTGTCGAGACCGACGCTGCGGCCGTCCTCGATGCGCCAGCCGAACTTGGTGGCGATCACGACGTCGCCGCGGATCGGCTCGAGGGCCTCGCCGACCAGTTCCTCGTTGACGTAGGGGCCGTAGACCTCAGCGGTGTCGAAGAACGTGACGCCGTGATCGAGTGCAGAGCGCAGCACGCCGATCATCTCGGCCCGGTCGCCGGGGTTCGGCCCGTAGCTCTGCGACATGCCCATGCAGCCGAGTCCGACCGCCGAGACCTCGAGGCCCTGTCCGAGAGTGCGGAGGTGCATGAGGGTTCCTTCCTTCGGGGAGCGGCCGCCGGCGCGACCGTGCGATCGACGCTACGCGCCTCCCCTCCGTCGAGGGAGGGCCTGGCGGAACCCCTCTCGCCGCCGGATCGACCGAATGATGGAGGCGCCGGAGGCGGGCCGGGGGAAGAATGTGAGGATGCCGTCCACCGAGCCGTCGCACCGCCAGCCCGCGCGCAGGTGGGCGTCCCTGGTCGGGTCGATCCGCATCGGGCAGGCGGTCATCACGGTCGTGCTGCTCGTGATCGGGGCGCTGCGTGCGGCGGCCGACGGCATCCCGCTGCCCTGGGTGCTCGCGCTCTCCCTCGTGTTCCTCGGCTGGTACAGCGGCGGGCTGCTGCTCAGCGGACGCACCGCCGACCGGCGGCTGGCGACCTGGTGGCTGCTCGGCCTGACGCTGATCTGGCTCGGGGCCGTCGCGGTCTCGCCCGAGTTCGTGTGGCTCGCGTTCCCCCTGTGGCTGCTCGCCGGTTTCGTGATGCGCATGAGATGGGCGCTGCTGCTCAGCGCCGCCGTTCTCGCGGTCGTCCTCGCCGCGCCCCTGCTCCACACCGGCACGACGAGCTATGCCAACGTGATCGGTCCCGTGGTCGGCGGGGTCTTCGCGGTCGGCATCTCCCGCGGCTACCTCGAGCTCGTGCGCGACGGCCGCGAGCGGCGACGGCTGATCGCCTCGCTGGTCGCGACGCAGGAGGAGATGGCGGCGCTGCAGGACGAACTCGCCCGCACCCAGCGCGAGTCGGGTGCGAGCGCCGAGCGCACCAGGGTCTCGCGCGACATCCACGACACCGTCGCCCAGAGCGTCTCCTCCATCGGGATGCTGGCGCGCTCGGCCCTGGAGACCGACGACCAGGCGCAGAGCACCCGCGCGCTCACGCAGATCGGCGCGCTCGCCGCCGAGGGACTGGCCGATGCGCGACGCATCGTCGACGCCCTGATGCCTGCCGAGCTCGAGTCGAGTGCGCTCGGCGACGCCCTCGCGCGCATGCTCGAACGCCTGGCCGAGGAGACCGGGATCACGGCGACGCTGCATGCGGATGACGACCTGCCGTCGCTCGGCCTCGACGTCGAGGTCGCACTGCTGCGGACCGCGCAGTCGGCTCTCGCGAACGTCCGCTCCCATGCGGCAGCCACCCGGGTCGTGGTCACCCTCGCCGACGCCGGCGACGCGGTGCGCCTCGACATCGTCGACGACGGGGTCGGCTTCGACGCGACGCGGTGGGACGCCCAGGGCGGGCCGGGCAGCACGGGCGGCGGCTACGGACTGCGGTCGATGCGCGCGCGGCTGCGCGAGCTCGGCGGGGGACTCGACGTGGAGAGCGCGCAGGGTGACGGCACCGCGCTCTCGGCGCATGTCCCGCTCCGCGGCGCTGCTCCGCGCAGGCAGGTCGGAGGCGACGGATGACCGCGGTACGGGTGCTGCTGGTCGACGATCACCCCATCGTCCGCGCCGGTGTGCGCTCGCTGTTCGACCGACGCGACGACGTCGAGGTGGTGGGGGAGGCGGCATCCGGCGAGGAGGCCGTGCTGCTCGCCCGGCATCTGACGCCCGATGTCGTCCTGTGCGACCTCCGGCTGGGGGAGGGGATGGACGGCGTGCAGACGACGGCCGCCCTCCGGGCGCAGCATCCGGCTCCCGCCGTGATCATCCTGACCACCTTCGACCGCGACGCCGAGATCCTCGGGGCGATCGAGGCAGGAGCGGCCGGCTACCTCCTCAAGGATGTCGCGCCCGACGACATCGTGAAGGCGATCCGGCAGGCGGCATCCGGCGGGCTCGTCCTCGGTCCGGAACTCAGCGAGCGGGTCGGGCAGGTGATGCGCGCACCCCGCGTGCGCCTGACCGAACGCGAGCGGGAGGTGCTCGCGCTGCTCGACACCGGCGCCTCGAACAGGGAGATCGCGAAGACCCTGTTCGTCACCGAGGCGACCGTGAAGACGCACCTCGTGCACGTGTTCGAGAAGCTCGGCGCCGACAGTCGCGCCCGTGCCATCGCCATCGCCCGCGATACCGGCCTGCTCTGACGTCCGCTCGGTGCCCGCGCTGCGGCATCCGCATCTCAACCGTTCGATGGATCCCCGCGATTGGCACTACGCCGAGGCTGGAGGAGACCCGAAAGGAACACCCATGCGCAGACTCTTCTTCGCCGCGTTCGCCTACATGATCGCGGGCGTCGCCTCCGGACTCTTCTACCGGGAGTTCACCAAGATCAACGACTTCCCGGAGGGGGAGTCGACGCAGCTCGGTCTCGTGCACACGCACCTGCTGGTGCTCGGCTTCGTGGTGCTCCTCATCGTGCTGCTGCTGGAGAAGGCGTTCGCGCTGTCCGAGAGCCGCCTCTTCGGCTGGTTCTACTGGGTCTACAACGCCGGCCTCGTGCTGACCTCGGCGACGCTCGTCTGGCACGGCTCGCTGACGGTGCTCGGCCAGGAATCGTCGAAGATGATCGCCGGCATCGCCGGAACCGGGCACATCCTGCTCAGCGCGGGCATGGTGCTGCTGTTCCTGGCGCTCCGCACGCGCCTGTTCGCCGCGAAGGGCACCGCTTCCGAGGCGCCCGTCATGGCGCGCGTCTAGTCCGCCTCCACCGACTCGTCGCGCAGGTACCGGATGTGCGCGTCGTGGCGCTTCACGTGGTTCGGCGACTTCCGTACGAACAGCCAGGCCACGACCAGCAGCGCGAACCAGATCGGCGTGACGAGCAGTGCGGTCAGCGTGTCGGGCTGAGTGGTCAGGGCCCAGAGGATGAACACGAAGAACGCGAGCACGACGTACACCATGAACACCCCGCCCGGCATCCGGAACGTCGAGGCGGCGGCCTTCTCGGGCCGCCGCCTCCGGTAGACGAGGTAGCTGCAGAGGAAGATCGTCCACACGAACATGAAGCAGACGGCCGAGACGGTGGTCACCATGTCGAAGGCCATGCCGATGTCGTCGCCCGCGTACAGCAGCACCACCCCGGAGAGCAGCAGGATGCACGAGAGGAACAGGGCGTTCTGCGGCACCCGGCGCTTCGACAGCCGCCCGAACAGCTGCGGGGCATCGCCGTCCCGCGCGAGTCCGAACACCATGCGTGACGTCGAGTAGATGCCCGAGTTCGCGCTCGACATCGCCGAGGTCAGCACGACGAGGTTCACGACGGTCGCGGCGATGCCGAGCCCGGCCAGCGCGAACATCGCGATGAAGGGGCTCTCGCCGGCGACGTACTCGGTCCAGGGCGTCACGGACATCAGCACCACCAGCGCGCCGACGTAGAAGAGGAGGATGCGGATGGGGATCGCGTTGATCGCCTTCGGCAGGTTGCGCTTCGGATCCTTCGTCTCGGCCGCCGCGGTGCCGACGAGCTCGATGCCGACGAAGGCGAACACGGCGATCTGGAAGCCCGCGACGAACCCCAGGAAACCGTGCGGGAACATGCCGCCGTGGTCCCAGAGGTTCGCGAAGCTCGCCGTTCCCGCATCGTGCCGGAAGCCGGTGAAGATCATCACGAGTCCGGTGACGATGAGGGCGACGATCGCGATGATCTTGATCAGCGCGAACCAGAACTCCATCTCGCCGAACGCGGCGACCGTCGGCAGGTTCAGGGCGAGCAGGATCAGGATCACGAGAAGCCCGGGGATCCACAGCGGCACTCCGGGGATGAGTGCGTCGGTGTACCCGGCGATCGCGATGACGTCGGCGACCCCGGTCACGACCCAGCAGAACCAGTACGTCCACCCGGTGAAGAACCCGGCCCAGGGGCCGAGGAGATCGCTCGCGAAGTCGCTGAACGACTTGTACTTGAGGTTCGACAGCAGCAGCTCGCCCATCGCCCGCATGACGAAGAACAGCATGAAGCCGATGATCATGTAGACGAAGATCACCGAGGGGCCGGCGACCGAGATCGTCTTGCCGCTGCCCATGAACAGGCCCGTGCCGATCGCTCCGCCGATCGCGAGCAGCTGGATGTGGCGGTTGCTCAGCGCTCGCCGCAGATGCTGGTCGTCGTCGGTGGCTCCGCCCACCCCGACGGATCCCTCCGTGTTCTCTTTCGTCACTGTCGTCCTCCGGTGCTCGTCGATGCCGGTGCCCCGGCATCTTCTCGACCGTAGTCGGGCGATTGCGTATTCCGCTGCGCCGAATCGATTCGATAAACTGGAGGCTCCCCCGGTCCGTCCCCCAGTTCTGCGAGCCGCTTCTTCATGGCCACTCCCCTCACCACGGGTCGCCCGTGGCGTGTCATCCTCGCCTTCTCCATCCCGCTCCTGATCGGCAACGTCGTTCAGCAGCTCTACCAGTTCGCCGACGCCATCGTCGTGGGTCGGCACCTCGGTGTCACCTCGCTCGCAGCCGTGGGCGCCACCGGCAGTCTGCTCTTCCTGCTGCTCGGCTTCGCCTGGGGTCTCACCAGCGGATTCGCGATCCCGATCGCCCAGGCCTTCGGTGCGCGCGACGACGTGGCGGTGCGGCGCTCGGTCGCGACCGGCGTGCTGCTCACCGGCACCACCAGCGTCGTGCTGACGGTCGTGGCGCCGCTCATCGCGGCACCCATCCTCGCGCTGCTGCAGACCCCGCCCGAGCTGATGCCCGAGGCGACCGTCTTCACGCAGATCAGCTTCCTCGGCGCCGGCGCGACGATGTTCTTCAACTACCTGTCCGCGATCATCCGCGCGATCGGCGACTCGCGCACGCCGCTGGTCTTCCTCACCGTCTCGTGCGGATTGAACGTCGGACTCGTCGTCCTCATGGTCGGCCCGCTCGAGTGGGGCGTCGCCGGTGCCGCCCTCGCGACCGTGGTCGCGCAGGCCGTCTCGGTGGTGCTCTGCCTCGAGTTCGTCCGACGCCGCCTTCCGATGCTGCACCTGCGCCGGATGGACTGGCGGATCACCCGCGCCGACATCGCCGAGCATCTGCGCCTCGGACTGCCGATGGGCTTCCAGGCGTCGATCATCGCGATCGGCACGCTCACCGTGCAGGTCGCGCTGAACACCCTCGGCTCCGACGCGGTGGCCGCCTACACGACCGCGTCGCGGGTCGACGGACTGGCGGTGGCGCTGCTCTCGTCGCTCGGCCTCGCCAGCTCGATGTACGCCGCGCAGAACCATGGCGGTCGTCGCCCCGACCGCATCCGCCGCGGTGTGGTCGAGGCCACCTGGATGGCCGTCGTCTCGGGCGTCGTGCTCGGCGGCCTCATGATCGCGTTCGGTGCGCCGATGGTGCGGCTCTTCATCGGCGCCGGATCCGACGACGTCGTGGACTACGCCCACCAGATGCTCATCGTCAACGGCTGCGGATACTGGGCTCTCGGCGTGCTGTTCGTGCTGCGCGGCGCCCTTCAAGGGCTCGGCCACACGCTCGTGCCGACGGTGACCGGGGTGATCGAGCTCGTCATGCGGGTCGGTGCTGCCATCGTGCTCGGCGCGCTGATCGGCTTCACGGGTGTGGCCCTGAGCAACCCGCTCGCCTGGGTGGGCGCGATCGTGCTGCTGGTCCCGGCCTACGTCACCGCGCATCGCGCGCTGGCGCGGATGCCCGTCGACCCCGCCGAGGCCACCGAGACCTCGGCGATGGCGATCATCGGCCCGACCGACGGCTCCATGGTCGTCGACGCCGTCATCACGCAGCCGGTTCCCACCATCCGCGCGTCCCGTCTGCGGAAGCTCACCCTGCGCCGGCGCCCTTCCGATCGCGCTCGCCGCTGACGTATCGCCGACCCGTCGACGACCGTTCTGCGAAGGCAGGAGGAACGGAGCGCGCAGGGAGAAGATCGTTCTCGAGGATGATGCCGAGTCGCACTTGAGACGGATGGCTCATCCCTGACACTCTCATAGTGTCGAAGGAGCGGATATTCCGCTGACGGGGGGTCGTCATGACGACATGGAGGGTGGCCAGCGATCTGGCCTCGGTGATGGTGCCGATCGGAATCGTGGGAGCGGTGCTCGCCACGGTGTGTGCGATCGTGGCGGCGGTGGCGATCATCCGCGGGGCCGAGGGGCTCAGCGGAGGCGCGGTCGCCGTCTGGATCGTGTGCGCGCTGACGAGCTTCACGGCGTCGTTCGCGAACCAGTGGATGCCGGTGATCATCTCCTGCGCCGCGCTCGTCGCGATGCTCGTGATCGGCGGAGTCGTCCGGTTGGTCGTCGGAGCGACCGCGGCAGGGCGAGCGGAACGCCGGCGCGGTCGCGCGGAGGAGCCGGTCTCCACGACGCGCTCGGTCTCGACGGTCTCGACCGTCCCGACGAACACCGCGACGGTCTCCGTCGTCGCCTGACGCCGGAGCGGGGCTCGGCTCACCGACGATCGAGCAGCCCGCTCCCGTCGCGGAGCTCGAACACGAGCTGTGTCTCGGTGCCGCGCACGACCGGGTGGATGGTGATGTGCTCGAGCACGATGTCGCGCAGCGCCGTGGCATCCTCGACGGCCACATGCACCAGGAAGTCGTCGACGCCCGCGACGTGGAACACCTGCAGCACCCGGGGCACGCTCACCAGGGCATCGAACAGCGCGGTGACCTTCGGTCCCGTGTGATTGGCGAGGCGCACCTTGATGATCGCCTGCAACGGGAATCCGAGGGCGGCCTCGTCGACGCGGATGCGGGTGTCGCGGATGATCCCGCGTTCCCGCAGACTCCGCACGCGGTGCGCGCAGGTCGATTCCGCCAGGCCCAGCCGGCGAGCGAGGGCCTTGTTGGTCACCTCTGCGTCGCGGGTGAGCACCGCGAGCAGCGCGAGGTCGATCTCGTCGAGCGGCGAGCCTTGTGCTTTCGTCAACGGAATCCCTTTCGACGCAGAAGATGGTGCTCAGAATAGCAATCTGTCTGTATTCGGTGGCGGATGCTGTCGATTCCGACCGCCAGAATGGTGTTTCCGGCAATGTGGAGGCATGACTGCATCGCTGCATCCCGACACCGTGGCCGTCCACAGCGGCCGATCCGACCTCGAAGGACTCGGGGTCCACGCGCTGCCCATCGACCTGTCCACGACCAATCCGCTTCCCGACATCGAGCGCGGCGGCGACTCCTACGAGGCGATGGCCACCGGGGGCCGGCCGCCCGCCGACGGGAGCATGGTCTACGCCCGACTCTGGAACCCGACGGTCGCGCGCTTTGAAGACGCGCTCGCCGAGCTGGAGCACGCCGAGGCCTCCGTCGCCTTCGCGTCGGGCATGGCGGCGATGACCGCGGTGATCCTCGCCCACACCAACGCCGTCGGCAAGCGGCACGTCGTCGCCGTTCGTCCTCTGTACGGCGGCACCGATCACCTGCTCGGCTCGGGTCTCCTCGGCGCCGAGGTCACGTACTGCGATCCGCAGGACGTGGCCGACCGCATCCGCACCGACACCGGTCTCGTCGTCGTCGAGACGCCGGCCAATCCCACCCTCGACATCGCCGACATCGCCGACGCGGTGCGCCAGGCGGGGGAGGTCCCGGTCGTCGTCGACAACACCTTCGCCACACCGGTGCTGCAGAACCCGATCGACCTCGGTGCGGCGATGTCGCTGCACAGCGCCACCAAGTACCTGGGCGGTCACGGCGACGTCATCGCGGGCGTCGTGGCGTGCAGTGAGCAGACCGCCGAGGCGCTGCGCCGCGTGCGGGCGGTGACCGGGGGCCTGCTGCATCCGCTCGGCGCGTATCTGCTGCATCGCGGGCTCACGACGCTGCCGGTGCGGATGCGCCAGCAGCAGGAGAACGCACAGCGGATCGTCCAGTGGCTGATCGACCGTCCCGAGGTGGTGGAGGTGTTCTACCCGGGTCTCGACGGCGATCCGCACGGCATCCTGGGCCGACAGATGCGGGGCACGGGCGCGATGATCGCGATGCGGATGCGGGGCGGTTTCGCCGCCGCCTCGGCGATCACGAGCGGGACGTCGCTGTTCACGCACGCGGTGTCGCTCGGCGGCGTCGACTCGCTGATCCAGCATCCGGCCGCTCTCACGCATCGCCCGGTGCCGCCCGAGGCGCGCCCGGCCGCCGACGTGCTGCGCCTCTCGGTCGGCCTGGAGAACGCCGACGACCTGATCGCCGACCTCGCGCAGGCCTTCGCGGCCCTGCCCGAGAGTCAGGGCAGCCGGATCGTCCCCGTGGCGATCCGCTCGGTCGGCATGCGGTCGCGGTCGTAGGTGATGTCGGTGTAGCCGTGCGGGGTGGGCGCTCCGTCTTCATCGAGGCTCACGAACACGATCTTCTCGATCGTGAGGAGGCGCTTGCGTGTGATCATGTTGCGCGCCATCGCCTTCATGGTGAGCGAGGTGCGACCGAAGTGCGTCGCCGTCAGGCCGATCTCGACCAGGTCGCCCTGCACCGCGGACGCCTCGAAGTTGATCTCGGAGATGTGCTTGGTGACGGCTCGGTAGTTGCCGAGCTGCACGATCGCGTAGATCGCGGCCTCCTCGTCGATCCACTTCAGCAGGCTGCCGCCGAACAGCGAGCCGTTCGCGTTGAGGTCCTCGGGTCGCACCCACTTGCGCGTGCGGAAGTTGATCCCGTCTTCCGACCACTGCCATGCGGGTGCCGTCTGCTTCGCCATGCGCCGAGCGTACGAGGACCGTGAGTCGTGCGTGTTACGCGCGTCTTTCGTTCTCCTCACCCCGTCTGCTCACGGCGGATCCGCCCGAGGCGGATACCGGCCCGCGACAGCGACGAGCGGCGGATGCTGGGGGCATGAGCGAAGACACCTCCATCCCGCAGTTCGGCCCCGAAGCCCGCCGCGCCCTGTTCCACGAGCGCGTGCTCGTGCTCGACGGCGCCCTCGACGACGACAACGGCACGCTGCTCATGACGCAGCTGCTCGCGCTGTCCGCTGAGGACGCGACCACCGACATCGCCCTGTGGATCCATTCGCCGGGCGGATCGGTGCCGTCGATGCTGGCGATCCGCGATCTCATGCAGCTGGTGCCCAACGACGTGTCGACCCTCGCGCTCGGGCTCGCCTGCAGCGCCGGCCAGTTCCTGCTCTCCGCCGGCACCCGGGGCAAGCGCCGCGCCCTGCCCCACGCCCGCATCCTCATGCACCAGGGATCGGCGGGCATCGGCGGATCGGCGGGCGAGATCGAGACGCAGGCCGACGACCTGCGGCACATGCGCGACACCGTGCTGGGCCTCATCGCCGACGACACCGGACAGCCGGTCGCGCGCATCTTCGAGGACTCTCTGCACGACCGCTGGTACACGGCGGCCGAGGCGCAGGAGTACGGCTTCATCGATGAGATCGTCAGCTCGCTCGCCGAGATCATGCCGCGTCGACGCGCGCGCGTCGGTCTGGGGGCGAAGGCATGAGCACCTACTCGATCCCGAACGTCATCGCGCAGCATCCGCGCGGAGAACGCATCATGGACGTCTACTCGCACCTGCTCGCCGAGCGGGTCGTCTACCTCGGGACCGGCATCGATGCGGGCGTCGCGAACGCCCTCATCGCGCAGCTGCTGCACCTGGACGCCGACAGCCCCGAGAGCGGCATCCAGTTCTACATCAACAGCGAAGGCGGCGATCCGGGCGCGGCGCTCGCCATCTACGACACGATGCAGCACATCCGTCCCCGCATCGCGACGACGTGCGTGGGCCAGGCGATCGGCCCCGCCGCTCTCCTCGTCGCCGCCGGTGCCCCCGGAGAGCGGGCGGCGCTGACGCACGCACGGATCGTGCTGCATCAGCCTGCCGGCCAGTCGCGTGGAGCCATTCCCGACCTCATCCTCGCCGCCGACGAGGTGGTGCGCGTGCGTTCCGACATGGAGGCGATCCTCGCCGCGCACAGTAGCCGCTCGGTCGACGAGCTGAGGGCCGACACCGACCGGGACCGCGTGTTCACGGCATCCGCCGCTCTCGACTACGGACTCATCGACACCGTGCTCGGTGCGCGCACCCCGGCCGGCTGACGGACGCCTGCCGGCCGGGACGGATGCCGCGGCTCAGGCGGCCAGGGCGAACGCCATGCGCCCGGCCGAGACGAGGGCGGATGCCGGCGCCGGGGCCGTCGTCGACCGCAGCTCGTCGGCCACGGCGCTGGTCAGCTCGATCAGCGAGGTCTCGAGCGCGCCGCTGATCGCCGCGATCATCTCGCTCGAGGGCTCCTTCAATCCACGCTCGACCTCGGACAGGTACTGCGGAGAGACGCCGGCCTTCTCGGCGGTCTCGGTGAGCGTCTCCTCGCGGTCGTGCCGGCGACGACGCAACTGGTCGCCGAGAAGCTGACGCCAGAGCGGCTCGGGGTCGCTCGGCTGCGGGCGGCGGGCGGGACGAGGGGCGAGAGGGAACGCAACGATGTCGGCCATGCCTCACGATAGGCCGCCGCCGGGCCGCTGTTCGAGCGGTTCTGCTCAGAGCAGAACCGGTATACCAGCATCTTCCACACCGGGCCGATTCGGTGTGAAAGACCGACTGATAACTTTCTGCGCGCCGGCACAACGCCATGCTTCCGTGCCGGCGCAGCCCTATGGGGGCATAGGGATCAGGGCGGGGAGTGAGGCGACCTGGTCGTTCTCACTCCCCACGCCCCTGTCATCACACGGAGAGAGCGGAATCGACGAATGATCAACGGATTCAAGGAGTTCATCCTCCGAGGGAATGTCATCGAGCTCGCGGTCGCCGTGGTCATCGGCGCTGCGTTCACCGCCATCGTGAACGTGCTGGTGGAGGCTCTCATCAACCCGCTGATCGGTCTGTTCTTCCAGGCCGGAAGCCTGGACGAGGCGCTGCAGCTTCGCGTACCCAACCTCGCCGGCGGAGAATCCGTCTTCTCGTTCGGCCTGATCATCGGCGCGGTGATCAACTTCCTCGCGGTGGCGGCGGTGGTCTGCTTCGTGTTCGTGCTGCCGATGAACAAGGCGAAGGAGCGCGCCGATCGGCTGAGGCCCGCGGTCGTCGAGCCCGAGCCCCTCCCGACCGAGGCGGAGCTCCTCGTCGAGATCCGCGATCTGCTGCAATCACGCAGGTCCGCCTGATGAAGCGGCCCGCGTCGTCCCGTCTCCTCGCCGTCGCCGCGGCCGGAGTGCTGTTCGCCGCGGGCCTGACCGCCGTCAGCCAGCCCGCCCCCGCGGCGGCAGCGGCTCCGCTCGCGTGCCTGAACACCCTGTACTTCAGCAACGGCACGGCCGGGAACGTGGGCCAGCTCGACCTGACCACCGGCACCACCTCGGCGGCCCCCGTGTTCGCGACCCCGGCGAATTCCGGAACGAACACGAACCAACTGGGCATCGGGCCCGGCGGAACGGTCGCGATCACCGGAACGACCACGAGCCTCATCGAATACGAGCCGACGGCGAGCGCCGCGGGCACCACCACCGTCTCGCCGAAGACCGCCGGCGTCGGAGGCGGGACGATGGGCGCCATCAATCCTCTGACAGGGCTCTACTACTACGGGGCCTTCTCGGGGACGACGGTCAACATCTACGTCTTCGACCCGAGGACCAACAGCGCTCCGGCCGGTCCCGTGGTGTCGGTGACGACGGCCAACGCCCCGGGCGGCAACGGCGACATGGCGTTCGACAAGGACGGACGGCTCTACCTCGTCTCCGGCAGCGCGACCCAGGCGGCGCTGTACGTGGCGGAGGGCGTGGTCCCGACGTCCGGCACGGGGGCGACCCTGGCCTCGCGCGAGCTCTCCCGCGGCAGCACCACCGTCGCGACCAACGGCATCGCCTTCGGGTCCGACGGCTTCCTCTACCTCGGCGGCAGCACCGTGCTGCAGAAGACCAACCCCATCACGGGAGCCCCCACCGGCACCACGTTCACCCTGACGGGTGCCACGTCGACCGACCTCGGCTCCTGTGCGAACCCGTCCACGACGCAGACGGTCGCGGGATTCGACGGTCCTCGGGTCAACCCCACCGATCAGGTGCGGGTCGTCATGGAGGGCGGGTCGTACGGGCCGAACGGTACGACGCCGGACTTCCCGCCGACGACGTCGGGGCCGGACGGCGGCGGGCGTCCGAGCGAACCGGGGCTGATCCTTCCCGGTGAGACCTACACGCTCCGGCAGGAACCAATCGGCACGACGGATCTCGACGAATACCGGACGACCTGGTCGTGCACCGACGGGACGGGAGCCGTCGTGTCGAGCGGCACCGGCAACGCCGCCACCTTCACGGCGCCGACGGGCACCGACGGCGCCAACATCGTCTGCGCCTTCCGCAACGAACTCCCCCCGCCCGTCGCCGTTCCGGATGCCGGTGCCACCCCGTTCGGCGACCCGATCACGCTGCCGGGTGCGACGAACGATCAGCCGGGCACCGGCGCGATCCTCCCCGCGCAGACCGTCTTCACCGACCCCGCTGCCACCGACGGCGGCACGCGCCTCCAGACCGCGCAGGGCGTCTGGACCCTCGGCCCCGACGGCCGCATCACGTTCACCCCCGCTCCGGGATTCACCGGCGACGCCACGACCGAGTACCGCATCCTCGACGACAACGGCCAGGCGTCCACCGCCGCGGCGACCGCCACGGTTCGTCCCGGGCCCGCGGCTGCCGCCGACACCGTCTCGACGACCCAGGGGACGAGTGTGCAGATCCCGGTGCTCGGAAACGACGCTCCCGGGCAGAACGCCGACGGCACGCCGGGCACGATCCCGCCGGCATCCGTGCTCTTCGAGCCGACCGGTCAGCCGGCCGGCGCCGTCGTCAGCGGCGATCGCCGCCGGATCGAGGTGCCCGGAGAGGGCGTCTACACGATCGACCCGGCCACAGGGGTCATGACCTTCGCGCCGGAGGCGACCTTCGACGGCCCGACCACGTCGCCGGTCGCCTACGGATTCACCGACAGCCTGGGCAACCCGGCGTCGTCCGCCATCACGGTGACCGTCACCGCGGTCGCTCCCAGAGCGGTCGACGACACGGCCGAGACCGCATACAGGACACCGGTGACCGTCTCGGTCGTCGACAACGACGTGCCCGGCCCCGGCGGACCGATCGTCGCGACCTCGACGGTCTTCACCGATCCCGCGGCCACCGATGGGGGCAAGGCCCTCGTCACGCCGCAGGGTGTGTGGAGCGTGGACGAGTTCGGCGATGTGACGTTCGTGCCCGCGGAGGGCTTCGTCGGCACGGCGTCGACGCCCTACCGGATCACCGACGAGAACGGTCAGACCGCGACGGCGACCATCTCGATCGTCGTGCCGGCCGGCCCCACCGCGAATCCGGACTCCGCGTCGACGCCGCAGAACGTCGACGTCTCGTTCCCGATCCTCGGCAACGACGTGCCCGGTTCCGGGCCGGACGGCGCCGATCCGGGATTCGACCCGGATTCCGTGCGGTTCTCCGTCACCGCGGGTCTTCCCGCCGGCAGCGCGGTCAGCGACGGCGGGCGCGTGCTCACCGTCCCCGGTGAGGGCGTCTACACCTTCGATCCCGCGTCCGGAGAGGTCACCTTCGATCCCGAGCCGCAGTTCCGCGGTTCCGCGACGCCGATCACCTACACGGTCACCGACACGTTCGGCAACGGTGCGTCGACGACGATCATCGTGACGGTCGCGCCCGTCACCCCGGTCGCGATCGGCGACGCGGCGAAGACGCCGGGTGGCACTCCTGTGGTCATCGACATCCTCGCCAACGACGCCCCCGGTGCATCGTCGGCGCCGCTGGTGCCCGGATCGGTCGTCTTCACCTCTCCCGACGCGACCGACGGCGGCACGACGCTCGTCGTGCCCGGGGAGGGGACGTGGACCGTCCAGGATGAAGGCAGCGTGCGCTTCGCACCCGTCGCGGGGTTCGACGGACCGACCACTCCCGTGACCTACAGCGTGTCCGACGAGAACGGCACCGCGGCGCAGGCGCAGATAACCGTGACGGTCGGCAGCGGTGCGATCGCCGTGCCCGATTCCGCCACCACTCAGCAGAACACCCCGGTCATGATCGAGGCCCTCGACAACGATCTCGCCAGCGATCTCGGCAACCCCTGCGACCCCGGCGAGACCGACGTGCCGGCAGGGTGCGACACCGGAACCTTCTTCCCGCCGAGCGTGGCCTTCCCGACGACCGGACAGCCGTCCGGCGCCGTCGTGTCGGACGACGGCACCACCCTCACCGTTCCGGGCGAAGGCACGTATTCTGCCGACCCCGCCGGGCGTGTGACGTTCACCCCTGAGCCGGCCTTCGCCGGAGTCACCACGCCGGTCGTCTACACCGCGACCGACTCGAACAGCGTGAACGTGACGTCGACGATCACGGTCACCGTCGGCGCCGTCACACCCGACGCGCAGGATGACAGCGCGAGCACCCCGTACGCGGTGCCGGTCACGATCGACCTGCTCGACGACGACAGCGCCGGCGACCCGTCCGCACCGCTCGTACCCGCCGCGACGGTCTTCCCGACGACCGGGCAGCCGAGCGGTGTCACCGTCTCGGCCGACGGCAAGACGCTCACGATCGACGGACAGGGAACCTACGTGCTCGACGCCGCTGGAACGGCCGTCTTCACACCGGCAGAGGGATTCAGCGGCACCACCGCCTCGGTGGCCTACCGGATCGTCGATGCCACCGGCACGACGGCGGAAGCCCGCGTCCAGGTCACCGTTCGCCCCGGGCCGACGGCCACCCCCGACGCGGACTCGACGCTGCAGGGTGTGCCCGTGACGGTGCAGCCCTTCGCCAACGACATCCCCTCGCGCAATGCCGACGGCTCGGCGGGCGACTGGGACCTCGGCACGCTGCGGTTCCCGACGACCGGGCAGCCCGCCGGAGCCCAGGTGCTCGACGGCGGCACGCGCATCGTGGTGCCGGGTGAAGGCACGTACACGATCGCCGCAGACGGATCCGTCACGTTCACGCCGCTCGCCGACTTCCGCGGTATCGCCGCGGCCGTGTCGTACACGGGAATCGATCAGGTCGGCAATGCGGTCACGTCCACCATCGTGATCGACGTCACCGCCGTTGACCCGTCGGCAGCCGACGACGCGGCCGTCACGCCCTTCGCGACTCCGGTGACCTTCGACTTCGCGGGCGATGACGCGCCGGGCGATCCCGCGGTTCCTCTCGATCCCGCGTCGGCGGTGTTCGAGGCTTCGGGCATCCCCGCCGGGCTCACCGCAGAGATCCGCGACGGCGGAAAGACGCTCGACGTCGCCGGAGAGGGCGTCTACACGCTGCGCGACGACGGGACCGTGACGTTCACCCCCGCGGACGGATTCAGCGGCGCGAGCACCCCGGTGCGCTACACGATCTTCGACGAGAACGGCTCCTCCGCGACGGCCGCGCTCACGGTGACCGTGCGCCCCGGCCCGATCGCCGAACCCGACACGGAGAGCACGCCGCAGAACGTGCCGGTGACGGTCGCCGTCCTCGGCAACGACCGCCCCGGGCAGCTCGCCGACGGGACCGATGGCGAGCTCGACCCCGCGTCGGTCGTGTTCACGACCGCGGGCCAGCCGGCCGGATCGACGGTCGGCGACGGCGGGAAGACACTCGAGGTTCCGGGCGAAGGCGTGTACGAGATCGGTGCGGACGGACAGGTGACCTTCACCCCCGAGTCATCGTTCCGCGGGGCGGCGACGCCGGTCGCGTACGCCGTGACCGACTCGCTGGGCAACGCCGCCGCGTCGACGCTGACCGTCACGGTGGCGGGAGTGGACCCCATCGCGCGCGACAATGCGGAGACCACGACGCCGGGCGTTCCCGTGGTGATCGACGTGATCGGCAACGATTCCGCGGGAACGGACGGAGCTGCGCTCGACCCGTCGTCCCTTCGGATCGTGGATGAGAACGGTGATCTCGTGACGGAGCTCGCCGTGCCCGGTGAAGGTGTCTGGACCGTCGTCGACGGCACCATCGTGTTCACGCCGGCGGCGGGATTCGTCGGCGCGACGACGCCGATCGCCTACTCGGTGGCGGATGCCAACGGCACGCGGGTCACCGCGACGGTCACGGTCACCGTGGCGGCGGGAGCGGCGACGGGTCCGGGAGAGGCGGCGGGCCCCGCCCTCCCGACGACCGGCGGAACGGTGCCCTGGGCTCCCGTCGGCGCCGGCTTGCTCCTGCTGCTCGCGGGAGTCGCGATGCTGCTGCTCCGCCGCCGGTCGGCTCGTTGATCGAACCGGGGTGACGTCGCCTACAGCGCCGCCGTCACTCCGGGGAGCAGCTTCGTCAGGATGCCGCCGAGCTGCTCGCGCTCCGCGTCGCTGAGCGGGTCGAGCACCAGTTCGCGGATCTGGGCGACGTGCACGGGCGCGGCGGATCGCAGCAGCTCCCGTCCGGCGGGCGTGAGCGTGGCCGAGAGCGTCCGCTTGTCGCTGGAGCACGACGACCGCGCCACCCAGCCGCGCTCCTCGAGGGAGTCCAGGGCATGGCTGAGGCGCGATCTGCTGAGCCCCGCGATGTGGGCGAGCTCCGTCATCGTGACGGCGCCGTCGCCGCTCCCCGCCAGCGTGATGAGGATCGCGTAGTGGGCGTGGTTCAGGCCCGTCTCCGCCTTGAGCGCACGGTCGAGCACCTGGGGCAGGAGCTGCACGAAGCGGATGGTCGGCAACCACGTCGCCATCTCGGCGTCGTCGAGTCGCCGCTCGTCCATCACGCGGCGGACAGGTCGATGGTGTGCGCGGTGTGGTCGCGCTTCGCCTGCAGGTAGCGGGAGTTCGCGTCCGACAGGTGCACCTCGGTGCGCACGCGGTCCGTGACCCCGATGCCGAGGGCCTCGAGCTGCACGGCCTTGTCGGGGTTGTTGCTGAGCAGGCGGATGCTGTCGACGCCTTCCGCGGCGAGCATCTGCGCCGCGACCGTGTAGTCGCGCTCGTCCTCGCCGTGGCCGAGCGCGACGTTCGCCTCGTACGTGTCGAGCCCGGCATCCTGCAGCGCGTACGCATCGAGCTTGGCGTAGAGGCCGATGCCCCGGCCCTCCTGGCGGAGGTACAGCAGGAAACCGCCCTCGTCCGCGATCCGCTCGACCGCTTCGCGCAGCTGCGGGCCGCAGTCGCAGCGCTCGGAGCCGAACACGTCACCGGTCAGGCACTCGCTGTGCGGGCGCACCAGAGGCGCATCGCCCCCGGCATCCGCTCGTTCCATGGCGGCGCGCCAGTCGCCGAGTCCCAGCAGCAGGTGTTCGCGTCCGTCGATGAGCCCGTCGAACGTGACCACGTCGGCCGTCGTGGCGTAACCGTCGGCGAACCGCATCGGCACGCGCACGCGGGTCCGCTCGGTCGCGACCGGAACGACGGTTGAAGTTTCAATCATGCGAGGTGCAACGCCTCGGCGGGCGCGCTATTCCCGACGTCGTCGGGTCAGCTTCAGCTCGCTGGCGAGGATGCCGAGCACGACGAGGGCTCCGCCGACGAGCGCGGTGGCCGGCAGACGCTCGCCGGCGATGCGTCCGATCACCCCGGCCCACACGGGTTCTCCGGCGTAGATGATCGTGGCGCGGGTGGGTGACACCGACTTCTGCGCCCAGTTCATCGTGAGCTGGATCAGGCAGCTGGCGGCCCCGAGTCCCACGGCGCAGCCGACCCAGATCCAGGAGAACTCCGGGAAGCCCTCGCCGACGACGGGCATGGTCAGCAGGCCGAGGACGCCGGCGGTGAGCAGCTGCACCACGGTGATGCGTCCGAGATCGATCTTCCCGGCGAACAGGCTGATCAGGATGATCTCCGCCGCGATCGGCAGGGTGCTGATCATCGTCACGATCTCCCCGGTTCCGAGAGTCAGGGCGAACGCGTCCGGCCCGGCGATGAGCAGCAGCCCGACGAAGGCGAGACCTGCGCCGACGAACGCCATGGCGGGGGGACGCGTGCGGAACACCGCCCACTGCGCGAACGGGACGAGCGGCACGTACATCGCGGTGATGAACGCCGAGGTGCTGCTGTCGATCGTCTGCAGGCCCAGCGTCTGGAGGCCGTATCCGAGGTAGATCATCACGCCGATCGCGACCCCGGCCCCGACATCCCGCCAGCGGATGCCGCGCAGCACGCGCCGGAAGATCACCACGCTGATGAGGCCGGCGATGAGGAACCGGACCCCGACGAAGAACCACGGGCCGGAGTGCTGCATGGCCCAGTGCACGAGCAGGAACGTGCTGCCCCACACCGCGGTGATCGCGATGAGGGCGGCTTCCTGCGGGCGGAAGCGCATCCAGTGGAGTCGAGAGGGCATCGCGGCCCTTTCTCGACGTTGCCGGATCGAGCCTATCCGCCTCGAGCGGCCGACGAATCGTGACGCGGGAAGACGGGCGCGGGCGGATGCCGTGCACGACTCGGTAGCCTCGGAGGATGAGCAGCTTGGTGAGCGTGACCGCGGTGAAAGACCTTCTCGACCAGGGCGCACCGGTCCGGTTGATCGACGTGCGGTGGCGGCTCGACCGCCCCGAGGCCGGACACGACGACTACCTCACCGGCCACATCCCCGGCGCGGTGTTCGCGTCGCTCGACACCGAGCTCTCCACGCACGGCGAGCCCTCCGAGGGGCGGCACCCGCTCCCGTCGACGGCGACGCTCCAGGCGGCCGCACGCCGCTGGGGTGTCCGCACCGGAGACATCGTGGTCGCCTACGACGACGCCAAGAGCACGGCCGCCGCCCGCGCCTGGTGGCTGCTCCGTCAGGCCGGAGTCGACGTGCGGGTGCTCGACGGCGGTCTGCGCGCCTGGAAGTCCGTCGGTCTCGACATCTCGACCGACGACGTGGTCCCCGAGGCGGGCGACGTCGTGCTCGAGGAGATCGGACGCGACGCCCTCTCCATCGACGAAGCGGCGGCGTTCCCGGCATCCGGCGTCCTGCTCGACGTGCGGGCGCCCGAGCGCTACCGCGGCGAGACCGAGCCGCTCGACCCCGCGGCCGGGCACATCCCCGGTGCCCGCAACCTTCCGACGATGCTGCACCTCGACGCGGACGGGCGACTGCTCGATGCGGAGACCGTGCGTGCGAACTTCGCCGCCGTGGGCGTGACGCCGGGTGCATCGGTCGCCGCCTATTGCGGATCGGGAGTCACCGCGGCGCACACGGCGCTGATCCTCAGCGAGGTCGGCATCGACGCGAAGGTGTTCCCGGGCTCCTGGAGCCAGTGGTCGAACACGCCGGGACGCCCGGTCGCGACGGGAGATCAGCCCGGCTGATCGCCTGCGGCTTCTCGGGGACCGTATCCCCACAGCAGCTCGACGGCGCCCGGTCCGAACGCCCGATGCACCAGGTGCACCGATCCGCCGCCGTTGGGCGACACCGGGGTGACCGTGACACCCGCCGGTGTCGACACGCGCTCCTCGCACCAGTCCGGCAGGGCATCCGGATGGAACCGCACCCAGACCAGCAGCTCCCGGCACTGCCGAGCGACGCCATGACCGGTCTCCCGCGTGGGCGGGTAGTCGGGAGGATAGGCGACCGACCACTCGACCATGGCCGTGTCGGGAGCGGTCAGCGGCGCATCCAGCTCGAACAGCACGCCGTGCACCTCCTCGCTGACGTGCGAGTACCGGTGGGAGATCCGGCCTCCGGACACCGCCTCGAAGATCGGGGCCGGGGTGCGCAGTCCCGGCGTCAGCTCCAGGAACGGCGTCGACGTCATCGTGCCGGACGTCGCCTGCAGGACGCTGCGGGTGATGCAGTACGACACGTTCCCGTGAGCGTCGACATCCGTCACGGAATGAGTGGTCACCTCGCGCGACGTGTCGGGATACGCGGCGCCGAGCGCGGCATACGCATCCTTGACCGCCTGCTCGATGTCCTCCTGGTCGATCGGGAACTGGGCCGGTCCGAGCGGGCCGGTGCGCTTCGTGGACGGCAGCTGGCGGCTGAGGTCGCCTTCGGCCAGACCGAGCAGCTCCTCGATATCGGCCAATGCCGCCAGCGACTGCACGCCCTCGGGACGACGTGCGCCCGAGCGCCAGTAGCTGAGCGTGGCTATCGACACGCGGTTCCCGCGGCGCTTGAGCTGCTGCTGGAGCCAGGACAGCGTGACGTCCTTCGCGTTGATCGCATCGCGAAGAGCACCGGCGAACGCGTCCGAGGAGGATCCCCGATCGTCATATTCGAAACTCATCACACGCCCCCTCCGGTATGTGAAAGTGAAAACCCTAGAGTGAGCATACGACCGCACACACACACCTCAGGGGACCGGGTGGGCGAGTGGGGTCGCTCGGCTGTGTCGTCGAAGGGCAGGGTGCCCGACCTTGCGCACGACCAGTCCGACGCAGTGAAGCCCCCTTGCTGCGTTCGTCGTGAAGCCCGGTGATCGATCTGGGGAGATCCACCGGGCTTCACGAACACCCTCCCGTACCCTCCGACGCGACGGCTCCGCGCCCCCGCGTAGACTGGGCGGAACACCCCGGAGGACCCTGGATCTTCATGTCTGCCCCTGCCCGCGCATTCACCGTGCGACACGTGCAACTGCTGCGCGCGCTCTTCGCGGCCATCGCCGCAGCGATGATCACGTTCTCCTCCGACCACTCAGCTCCGGTCGGGCTCTCGGTGTTCAGCGGATTCGTCTTCGTCACCGCCCTCGTCCAGGTGCTCGCGGCCTGGCTGGTGCTGCCGGAGGGCTCGCGCTGGTCGTCCGTCCTCCTGGCCGCGCTCGGCGTCGTCGCCGGCATGACGAGCGGCATCCCGGCCTGGCGATCGGATGACCTGTTCTTCGTGGTCGTCTCGGTCTGGGCCATTCTCAGCGGCGGCATCGAACTCCTCGCCGGCTTCCGCGCCCGCCGCAGTGCCGACCCGCTTGCGCGTGATGCGATCACCGTGGGAGCCCTCGGCATCCTCCTGGGAATCGCGCTGCTGCTGATCCCGGCGGGCTTCATCCAGGAGTACACGATCGACAAGGCCGGCACGTTCCTGCTCTCCGGCATCATCCTCGGTGTGGGCATGTTCGGCGGCTACGCCGCCATCGTCGCGGTCTTCCTCGGCATCGCCGGCCTCACGCCGAAGTCGAAGGATGCCGCCGGCGCCCGGCCCGTGGCCGACGCGGTCGACGACGATACGGCATCCGGTGCCGACACGAGCGCCACGGCGGCCGAGCGCGGAGGAGACCGATGAGCGACGAGAAGCCCACCCGCCGGGACATCCTGCGGCCCCTGCATCTGCTCGGGATCGCCCTGGCCTGCGGTGTCTTCGCCATGGTCGTCACCCTGGTGTCGACCGGCGCCTTCACCGCACGAGTGAATGCGGCGATCGCGAACGGCAACTACGACGGCCTCACGCCGGTGGCGCTCGGTCTCGTCGTCGGCGGTGGCGCGTTCATCGTGACACTGCTGATCCTCGCGATGTTGATCCTCGCCGTCGACCCGGCCGACGTCACCAAGACGATCGACCGTCCCGTGCTGTACGACGCCGAATCCGGCGACGACCCCGAGCCCGAGAAGCCCGGGCGCTCGGCCTCGTCCTGACGGGTCGCCGGCGAATCCGGAATAGTCGCGACATCGATCGGCTTGTGCCTGAAGTGACTGCCTCCGTCGACCGCGCCTCCATCGGACTGCGCTCGGCACGCGGACCCATCCTCGGCGCGCTCATGCTCGCCACCGGGCTCATCGCCATCGACGCCACGATCCTCGCCACGGCCGTGCCCAGCATCGTCCGCGATCTCGGCAGCTACCAGCAGTTCCCGTGGCTGTTCTCGGTGTACCTGCTCGCGCAGGCCGTCAGCGTGCCGATCTACTCGCGATTCGCCGACACCGTCGGGCGGAAGCCGATCATCCTCCTGGGCATCGCGCTGTTCCTGCTCGGCTCCATCCTGTGCGGGTTCGCGTGGAGCATGCCGGCGCTGATCGTGTTCCGCATCATCCAGGGTCTCGGAGCCGGTGCGGTCGCCCCGATGTCGATGACGATCGTCGGCGACATCTACACGGTCGCCGAGCGCGCCAAGGTGCAGGGCTACGTCGCGAGCGTCTGGGCGGTCTCGTCGGTCGTGGGCCCGGCCCTCGGCGGTGTCTTCGCGCAGCTCGAAGCGTGGCGGTGGATCTTCTGGGTGAACATCCCGCTCTGCCTGATCGCCGGATGGATGCTGCTGCGCAAGTACCACGAGAAGAAGCAGACGCAGCGCCACCGGATCGACTACGCGGGTGCCGTGCTGCTCACCGTCGGATTGACCGGGATCATCCTCGGCATGCTCGAGGGAGGCAACGCCTGGGCGTGGATCTCCGTGCAGAGCGCGCTGTGCTTCGGCATCGGCATCCTCGCGCTGGCGGCGTTCGTGCTCGTCGAGCGGCGCACGCCGGAGCCGATCGTCGACCTTCGTCTCGCGCGGAGGCGGCTCATCCTCACGACGACCATCGTCTCCCTCGGCGTGGGCGCCCTGATGATCGGGGTGACGAGTTTCGCGCCGGCCTACCTCGAAGGGTCGATCGGCATCGCCCCGCTGCTCTCCGGACTCGCCGTCGCGGCGCTGACCCTCGGCTGGCCTCTCTCGGCGGCGAACGCCGGCCGGCTCTACCTGCGGATCGGCTTCCGACGCACCACCCTGATCGGGATGGGCATCGCGACGATCGCGGCCGTCGCGCTCGCCGCCGTGTCGCCGTGGCCGAACCCGTTCGTCGTCGCCGGGGTCGCCTTCCTCTTCGGGTTCGGTCTCGGGTGGAGCGCCGCCCCGACGCTCATCGCCGCGCAGGCCTCGGTCGGCTGGGGCGAGCGGGGCGCGGTGACCGGCATGAACGCCTTCGCCCGTTCGGCGGGCAGTGCTGTCGGCGTCGCGGTCTTCGGCGCGATCTCGAACTCCGTGATCGCGCAGGGACGCGGCCCCGGAGACCCGGACACGATCATCTCGGCATCCGTCTGGGTGTTCGTCGCCGTGGCCGTCACCGCGGTGCTGACGCTCATCGCCGCCGCCTTCATGCCGAAGGACTCGGTGCCCGAGCGCTCCGGCGAGGTCGACGACTAGCGCGCGAGGCGTTCCGCGATGCCCGTATAGGTCGCCGGGGTCAGCGCGAGCAGACGCTGCTTCGCGGCATCCCCGATCTCGAGTCCCTCGACGAAGGCGGCGAGGTCCGCACCGCCGACGCGGTGACCGCGGGTGAGCTCCTTGAGCAGGGCGTAAGGGTCGCTGATCGTCGAGCGGCCGGCGACGACCTCCGCCCGGATGACGGTCTGGATCGCCTCGGCGAGGACCTCCCAGTTCACGTCGAGGTCGGCGAGCAGCACGTCGCGCGACAGCGAGATCGCGTTGAGGCCCCGGCGCAGGTTGTCGAGGGCGAGCTGCGAGTGCCCGAAGGCCACGCCGATGTTGCGCTGCGTGGTCGAGTCGGTCAGGTCGCGCTGCAGACGGCTGGTGACGAGGGTCTGGCCGAGCGACGCGAACAGGGCACCCGAGATCTCGAGGTTCGCCTCGGCGTTCTCGAAGCGGATCGGGTTGATCTTGTGCGGCATCGTCGACGAGCCGGTCGCCCCGGCGACCGGGATCTGCGCGAAGTAGCCGAGCGAGATGTAGGTCCAGATGTCGGTGGCGAGGTTGTGCAGGATGCCGCCGGCATGACGCACCCGGTCGTACAGCTCGACCTGCCAGTCGTGGGACTCGATCTGCGTGGTGAGCACGTTGAAGCCGAGTCCGAGGCCCTCGATGTACTCGCGGGCGATGGTCGGCCAATCGGCATCCGGGTCGGCGGCGAGGTGCGCCGACCATGTACCGGTCGCTCCGGAGAACTTGGCGAGGTAGTCGGATGCCGCGATCTGCGCACGCACGCGCTCGAGACGCCACGCGAACACGGCGATCTCCTTGCCCATGGTCGAGGGCGTCGCAGGCTGACCGTGCGTGCGGGAGAGCATCGGGGCGTCGGCGTGCTCGACGGCGAGCTCGCGGAGCTTCGCGATCACCGTGTCGAGAGCCGGCAGCCAGACCTGCTCGACCGCGCGCTTCACCGTGAGCGCGTAGGAAGCGGAGTTGATGTCCTCGCTCGTGCAGGCGAAGTGGGTGAGCTCGGCGATCGAGTCGAGACCGAGCGTCGAGAGGCGGTCGCGCACCAGGTACTCGATGGCCTTGACGTCGTGCTGCGTGACGGCTTCCTTCTCGGCCAGCCAGTCGATCTCCGCCTGTCCGAACTCGCGGTACAGCGCACGCAGACGCTCCTTGTCGGCATCCGACAGCGGCGTCGTCTCGAAGAGGGAGCGGTCGGTGAGGGCGATCAGCCACTCCACCTCGACCTCGACCCGCGCGCGATTCAGGCCGGCTTCGGAGAGGAAGTCGGCGAGTCCGGTCACGGCGCCGCGGTAACGGCCGTCGAGGGGGCTCAGGGGCTGCGGCGGGAGTGAAGGCTGGAAAGTCAGGGGAGTCCTCCTGATGAGGCCCCGGAAGTCCGGGGCGTGCGGGGGAGACGAAGAGCGGGTTCGAGCTGGCGGAACAGGCCCCGCGTCGCCGCCTCAATCATACCGAGCACCGAATCGAACATTTCGGCGCCGGCGTAGTACGGGTCGGGCACATCGTGGGTCGAGGCGTTCGGGTCGAAGGCGAGCAGGAGCGTGACCTTGCCCTCTTCGTCCTCGTCGCGTGCCCATTCGCGGAGGATGCGCTCGTGGGTGCGGTCGAGCGCCACCACGAGGTCGTTCTCCGCGAACGACGCCGCGGTGAACTGCTTGGCGCGATGCTGTGAGCCGTCGTATCCGCGCCGGTCGAGGGCATCGAGAGTGCGATGGTCGGCGCGCTCGCCGAGGTGCCAGTCGCCGGTTCCGGCGCTCCGCGAGATGATGCGCGACCCGAGGCCCTGACGCTCGGCGAGGTCTCGGAAGACGACCTCTGCCATGGGAGAGCGGCAGATGTTCCCCGTGCAGACGAAGATCACGCGGAAGGCCACCGGGGATGTCACCCGTCTATTCTGCCGGTCGGCGGCTGTCCTGCACAGCGGGCCCGGTGCACCGGCTCTCCACCGTCGGCAGGTTTCCGGCCCGGGCCGGGTGGGCGCGTCACGGATGCTGGCTTCATGCACTCCCTGATGAACATCGAGACCGGCGCCGTCGATGACGCCTGGGCGCGGCTGGCCGCCCTCCGAGACCTCCGCGCGGCCATGAGCGCCCTGGACGACGCTTGCGCGCTGCTGGTCGGCCTCATCGACGATTCGCGCTGGCGCTCCGACGGTGTCCGCGCGCTCCACGAACTCCTCGAGGAGATGCTGCGCCTCGCGAGCGGGCATGCGGCCACCGTGCGCGGAAAGGTGTGGGCACTCGAGGGGGTGAATGCGGGATGAGCGGCGAGCTCGAGATCGATCACGGTGGCGCGATCGCCGTCGACACCGAACAGATACGCGCCTTCGGTGCCAGGATCGCCACGCTCGCGACGCCGTTCGAAGAGGCTCGCGCGGCGATCCGGCGGGCGCTGGATGTGATCGTCTGCACCCTCTCGCTCGCCGATGAGGTCGGGACAGGTGTGCTGCAGACATCGGCCGCGAAGATCGACGGGATGCGGATCGATGCCGAAGACGCGGGCGTCAAGACCCTGCTGATGGCCGACGCCTTCGAGGTGGTCGAACTCCGTGCTGAGGCGGAGGCGCTCTCGTCCACCGGCGCGGCGGGCGCACCCGAACTGCTCGCACGCGTCGATCGGATGCTGGCCGCCGACCCGCGTCTCGAGCCGATGGTGGACGAGCTGATGGCGCAGTGGAGGGCGGAGCGCTTCGAGGGCCTGGCGACGCAGTGGAACTGGAATGGCCGGTTGCCGCCGATATTCCTGCTCGGTGCCCTGGCCGGGATCGCGTCGCGCGTCGGGGTGGTGCAACCGGGAACCAGGCTGACGGGTACTTCCGAGGCCATCGTCCTCGAGGCGGTTCGGTCGACGACGCCCGCGACCGGTCCGACGACTCTCCGTGGATCGATGAAACGGATGCCGGCAGACCCGAGCGCGCAGGTCGCGGTCGAGAAGCTCACGTTCGCGGACGGTTCCACGAAGTTCATGGTCTATCTCAAGGGGACGCAGACCTTCGCGCCGCAGGACATGGGCGGCCCCGAACCCTGGGACATGAAGTCCAACATCGAGCTCTACTCCGGCGAGAGGTCGGCGTCCTATCAAGCGGTGCTCGACGCACTGGCGGCGGCCGGTGCTGATTCCGGCGACGCGATCGGCGTGGTCGCGCACTCGCAGTCGGGCATGATCGCGGCGCACCTGGCCGTGGAGAGCGCATTCGACGTCGAGTTCGTCGCGACCGCCGGGAGCCCGAAGATGCCGATGCTGGGAGACGACACGCTCCTCGTGCAGCTGGCACACACCGATGACGTGGTCTGGAGCCTGTCGGGCGGGGGATCACCGGCGAGCAGCGGTTCGCCGAACAGCTTCGTCGCGACCCGCGTGGGCGATCCGGATCCGAGGCTCGCAGACATGGCGCTCGCACCGCATCGGTGGGAGCCGTATCTCGAGACGGCGTCGATGGTCGATGAGTCCGACGATCCCCGCGCCGCCGCGCTCGGTGCCTATCTCGGGACGCTCGGCGAGGCGGTCGCGGTTGAGCGCACGGAGTACCACGCGGAGCGGAAGGACCGCTTCCGGTAACGGCTGAGAGCAGTGGTGTATTGCAGGTGTATCATCGGTGTATGGCGCGCACGAACATCGACATCGACGAGGATCTGGTCCGTGAGGTCATGCGTCGACACGACCTGCGCACCAAGAAGGACGCGGTCGACCTCGCACTTCGACGCCTCGTCGGCGTGCCCCTGACGAAGGAGTTCCTGCTCGGTCTCCGCGGCACGGGGTGGAGCGGTGACCTCGACGCGATCCGGGACGACGCACCTTCGTCGTGGGGCGCGGAGTGATCCTCGTCGACTCCTCTGTCTGGATCTCCTACCTGCGCGACGACGGTACACCGGTCGTCGACACGCTGGATGCGCTCCTGTCTGCGGGAGCGGAGGTGGCGACGACGGAACCCATCCTCATGGAACTGCTCGCCGGAGCTCGGAAGGCGCAGGAGCTCGCCCGGGTGGAAGCTCTGGCGAACGGCCTTCCGACGGTCCCCGTCGAACCCGTCACCGACTTCCGGAACGCGGCAGCGCTCTACCGCGCCTCAGCGATGAACGGGCACCCGATCCGGAGCATGACGGACTGCCTCATCGCCGCCATCGCGCTTCGCCGCGACGTGCCGCTGCTGCAGCGCGACCGGGACTTCACCTACCTGGCCGAGATCAGCCCGCTGCGGTTGCACCCGCTCGAGGAGTGAGCCGGCGTCGACCCGGTCAGTCGCGGCGGCGCTGCTTCTTGCTCTGCGGGCGCAGGATGAAGCCGAAGATGCCGTTGATCACCGAGATGATCAGCGCGGCCAGCACGCCCCACCAGAAGTCGCCGACGGTCAGGCCCCAGCCGAAGCCGCTCGTGATCCACGCGGTGAGCCAGAGCAGGAACCCGTTGATGATGAGCCCGATGAGACCGAGCGTGAGGATGTACAGCGGGAACGCGACGATCTTGACGACCGTGCCGATGATCGTGTTCACGAGCGCGAAGATCGCGGCGACCGCGAGCAGCGTCAGCACCAGCTGGAGGGTCTCGCCGGGCGGGAAGGCGGTGATCACGACCTGCAGGGCAGGGATCAGCGTGACGACCCAGAGGGCGAAGGCGTTGACGACGACGCGGATGATGAAGCGCATAGTGCGTCCAGTGTCGCACGATCCTCAAGAGGTGTCAGGAGATAGCCATCACTACCGCTGGCGGTGAGCACGCAGGAGCTCGGCGATCTCGTCGAGCTCTGCCTTGTTCTGAGCGGTGCGCAGCACGAGTTCGAACGCGGTGTCGAGCTCCATGTCGACCACGACGCCGTTCATCTCCAGGAAGGTCATCGTCAGAATCCAGGAGAATCTCTTGTTCCCGTCGAAGAGCGGGTGGTTCTGGCTCAATGACGACAGCAGAGCAGCTGCCTTCACCTCCAGATCCGGATAGGCCTCGACGCCGAACATCGAGCTCGACGGTCGCGCCAGCGCGGACGAGAGCAGTCCGATGTCGCGGATGTGAAAACCGAGATCCTCGAGCACGCCGACGGCGTGCGGGAGCTCGATGTATCGGGTCACGCGTCCTCGAGCTTCTTGAGGAGCTCGGCGTAACGGGTCGCCACTCCGCGCGCTATCGTGACCGCTTCCTCAGTGGTCACTTCTTCGCGGAGGAAGCGGTCGGCCGCTTCGATGAGCAGGGCATGCTTCGACGTGTGTCGTCGAGACGCCAACTCGCCGAGCTGAGCATCGAGTTCTTCCGGGAGTCGCACCGTCATCGCCATACCAGAATGGTACCACTCGCGTCGGCCGTCACGCTCGTAGACTCAACTCGTGACCGAGCCCATCCTGCCCCGCATCCGTCCCGCCATCGCCGCGCTCGCGCCGTACCGTCAGGGAAAGCAAGCAGGACCCGATGCGTTCAAGCTGTCGAGCAACGAGAACCCGTTCGACCCGCTGCCCTCGGTGGCCGAGGCGCTCCAGCACACCACCCCGATCAACCGCTACCCCGACGCGACAGCCGGCCGTCTGCGCGCGCGACTCGGCGAGCGCTATGGCGTCGACGCGGACCAGGTGCACGTCGCCGCGGGCAGCGTGTCGATCCTGCACCAGCTGATCCTCGCGACGGCATCCGTGGGCGACGAGGTCGTCTACGCCTGGCGCTCGTTCGAGGCCTACCCGAGCCTTCCGCTCGTCGCGGGAGCCACCGGAGTGCAGGTCGCGCTCACCGCGGACTCGCGGCACGACCTCGAGGCGATGGCGGATGCCGTCACCGAGCGCACCCGCGCGATCATCCTCTGCACGCCCAACAACCCGACCGGTCCGATCATCACGAGCGACGAGTTCGCGACCTTCGTCACACGGGTCCCCGGCGACGTCCTGATCATCCTCGATGAGGCATACGCCGAGTTCGTGACGGCGCCGGACGCCGTGGACGGTCTCACCGGACGCCTCCACGAGAAGCATCCGAACGTCGTGGTGCTGCGCACCTTCTCGAAGGCGTACGGACTCGCGGGGCTCCGGATCGGGTATGCGATCGGCAACGTCGCCGTCCTGAATGCGGCCCGCGCCACCGGCATCCCGCTCTCGGTCACATCGGCCGCCGAGAACGCCGCGATCGCGAGCCTCGACGCCGAGCCGGAACTGCTCGAACGGGTCGCGGTCATCGTCGAGCGACGCACCCGCCTCGTGGAGGGTCTCCGCGCGCAGGGGTGGGACGTACCGGATTCCCAGGCGAACTTCGTCTGGCTGCCGACGGGGGAGCGGACCGACGAGATCGCCGCGGCCTTCGGCGAGAACGACCTCGTCGTGAGGGCGTTCCCCGGCGACGGCATCCGCATCTCGGTCGGCGAGGAGGGCTCGATCGCCCGCGTGCTCGAGGTCGCAGCGGCGGTCCGCTGAGCCTCCGCTCGATCCCTCTGAGCCCGGATTCCTCCGGATTCCCGGCAGATACAAGGGCCTCCTAGGTATGCGTGACCGGGCATGCCGGCCCGGGTAGCGTGTGAACGTGACCTCGCCAGAGACTGAACTCGTCCGCGTCCTCGATCAGGACGGCCGCTACGCTCCGAGTCCCGCTGCCGAGCAGTATCTGCCGTTGATCGAGGCGGTCAGCGATGCGGAACTCGAGCAGTTCTACCGCGACATGTCGATCATCCGCGCCATCGACACCCAGGCGACGAACCTGCAGCGTCAGGGTCAGCTCGCGCTGTGGCCGCCGAGCCGG
>NZ_SSDJ01000124.1 GCF_004794465.1 Microbacterium sp. K24
CGGCATCCGGCTTGTCGGCAGCCTTCTCCGCCTTCGCGGCGGCCGTCGCCGTGGTGGCGCGACGCGGTGCGCGCTTGCGCGCCGGTGCGGCCGTCTCGGTGTCGGTCGCGGCCGCAGGTGCGGACGCGGCAGACGTCTGATCGTTCTGGGTCTCGGAGAGGTTCTCCACGAGTGCTCCCTTATATGTCATGGGGAATGAGCGTTGAACGCGCACAACGGGTGCTGCGCACGATCGCACGGGCTGACGCTCGGCGCCAGCCAGCCTCGGCAGGAGCTCTGGAAAGAGCAGTGCCACAGGGGTTTGCGTGCGGGTCTTGCAAGAGTTGCAATGGGGCCAGATTCACGAAACTACGTGGAGCCCTCCGCTCGATCCCCCACTGTACCACCACGCACGTCGACGGCGAGCAGGAGCGCCTCCCACGGGGTGTCGGTGATGCGATCGGCGAGTTCGACGGCGTCCTGCCGGCTTCCGGGGCCATCGGCCAGCACGAGCACGCTGGGGCCGGCGCCCGAGACCACGGCGGCGAACCCCGCGGCACGCAGCGCCTGCACCAGCCGCTGCGTCTCGGGCATGGCTCCGGCGCGGTAGTCCTGGTGGAGACGGTCCGCGGTGGCGTCGAGCAGCAGCTCGGGGCTCTGCATGAGGGCGGCGATCAGCAGCGCCGATCGCGACACGTTGAACACGGCATCCGCCGTCGACACGTGCGGGGGCTGCAGGGAGCGGGCCTGCGACGTCGACATCGTGTAGGCGGGCACCAGCACGAGCGGCGAGACTCCGCGGTGCACCAGGAGCTTCTTGTGCTGCGGACCGCGCTCCCCCACCCAGGCGATCGTCAGTCCGCCGAACAGCGCAGGAGCGACGTTGTCGGGGTGGCCTTCGAGCTCGGTCGCGAGGCGCAGGAGATCGGCGTCCTCGATCTCGACGTCGCCTTCCAGAAGACCCTTCGCGGCGAGGACGCCGGCGGCGACCGCAGCACCGGAGGAACCGAGCCCGCGGCCGTGCGGCACGCCGTTCTCTGCGACGATCCGCAGCCCCGGAACGGGCCGGCCCACGTCGGCGAACACGTACGCGATCGTGCGGACGATGAGGTTCGAGGCGTCCCGCGGGATCTCCTGCGCGCCGGAGCCGGAGACCTCGATCTCGAGCTGTCCGGCGGGGAGCGCCGTCACCTGCAGCGTGTCGTAGATGCTGAGGGCGAGCCCCAGAGTGTCGAATCCCGGGCCGAGGTTCGCGCTCGTGGCGGGAACGCGCACCTCGACGGTGCGGCCCTCGACGGGAGCCGGCGCCACCGTCACTCGCCTTCCACGCGCAGCACGGAGACGACCCGCTCCACCACCGCGCTGTCGGCGAGGGCGTCGACGGTCGCGCTGAGCGCCTGTTCGGTCGCGCGGTGCGTGCCGATGATCAGGCGGGCGGTCGGCTCGTCCTCGCCTTCCACGGTCTGCACGACCGTCGCGACCGAGACGCCGCCGTCGCTGAGCGTGCTCGCGACCGTGGCCAGCACACCCGGCGCATCCGCGACCTCGAGCGTGATCTGGTAGCGGGTGTGGACGTGGCCGATTGGGACGACGGGAAGGTTGGCCCTCGTCGATTCACCCACGCCGACTCCACCGGCGATGTGCCGGCGTGCCGCCGAGACGACGTCGCCGAGCACGGCAGAGGCCGTCTGCACGCCGCCCGCACCGGCGCCGTAGAACATCAGCGATCCGGCGGCTTCCGCCTCGACGAAGACCGCGTTGTTGGCTCCGTGCACGGAGGCCAGCGGATGCGAGGCCGGCACCAGCGCCGGATACACGCGCACCGAGATGGACTCCGCGCCGTCGACGTCGAGGCGCTCGCACACGGCCAGCAGCTTGATCACGAATCCGGCGGCGCGCGCCTCGTCGATCATGGAAGCCGTGACGGAGGTGATGCCCTCACGGTGCACGGCGTCCAGCGGCACAGCGGTGTGGAAGGCGAGGCTGGCGAGGATCGCGGCCTTCTGCGCGGCGTCGTATCCCTCGACATCGGCGGTCGGGTCCGCCTCGGCGTAGCCCAGGCGCTGCGCATCGGCCAGCACGTCGGCGAAGTCGGCGCCCTCGGTGTCCATCCGGTCGAGGATGTAGTTCGTGGTGCCGTTGACGATGCCCATGATGCGCACCACCCGGTCGCCGGCGAGCGAGTCGCGCAGCGGGCGGATGATCGGGATGGCGCCCGCGGCGGCCGCCTCGTAGTAGACCGAGGCGCCGACGCGATCGGCCGCCTCGAAGAGCTCGGGGCCGTGGGTCGCGAGCAGCGCCTTGTTGGCCGTCACGACGTCGGCGCCGGAGCCGATCGCCTGAAGGATGTTCGTGCGCGCCGGCTCGATGCCGCCGATGAGCTCGATCACGATGTCGGCGCCGAGGATCAATGTCTCGGCATCCGTCGTGAACAGCTCCTTCGGCAGGTCGACGTCGCGCGGGGCGTCGACGTCGCGCACGGCGATGCCGGCCAGCTCCAGCTCGGCACCTGCGCGGTCGGCGAGCTCGTCGCCGTGGCGCAGCAGGAGAGCCGCGACCTGCGAGCCGACCGCTCCGGCGCCCAGCAGCGCCACACGAAGTCGTCGGTAGTCAGTCATGGTTGCTCCTTCGGAGGTGGGTCATTTCTCTCCCTCGGGGGCCTGAGCCCCGTCGATGCCCGCGTCTCGGGCCAGCAGGTCGTCGATGGTCTCGCCGCGGACGATGACCCTCGCCCGACCGTCGCGCACGGCGACGATCGGCGGACGCGGCACATGGTTGTAGTTGCTCGACAGCGAGGCGCAGTACGCGCCCGTCGCGGGGACGGCGAGCAGATCGCCCGGCACGAGGTCGGCGGGCAGGTACTCGTGATCGACGACGATGTCGCCCGATTCGCAGTGCTTGCCGACGACACGGCTGAGCTGCGGCTCTCCGCCGCCGGCCCGTGAGGCGAGTCGTGCCGAGAACTGCGCGCCGTACAGGGCGGTGCGAGCGTTGTCGCTCATGCCGCCGTCGACGCTGATGTAACGGCGAACGGCGCCGGACTCGACCGTGACGTCCTTCGTGGTGCCGACCTCGTAGAGCGTGACGCCGGCCGTGCCGACGATCGCGCGTCCGGGTTCGAACGACAGGGCGGGAACGGGGATGCCGCGTGCGGCGCAGCCCTCGGCCACGGCCGTGACGATCTCGCCCGCGAGCACGTCGATCGGCGTCGGGTCGTCGACGCGGGTGTAGGCGATGCCGAAGCCGCCACCCAGGTTCAATTGCGGCACGGGCCCGCCGTCGAGGAGCGTGGCGTGCAGCTCGAGCACCCGCGATGCCGATTCGCGGAATCCGGCGACGCCGAAGATCTGCGAGCCGATGTGGCAATGCAGACCGGCGAACTCGAGTCCGGACAGTTCGCGGATGCGCGCGACCGCCTGCTCCGCCTCGGCGAGGGGGAAGCCGAACTTCTGATCCTCATGCGCCGTGGCGAGGAACTCGTGGGTCTCGGCGTGCACGCCGCTGATGACCCGCACCAGCACCCGCTGGACCGCGCCGGTGCGCGCGGTGATCGCGGCGAGACGCTCGATCTCGATCGCGCTGTCGACGATGATCGTGCCGACGCCGGCGACCACGGCCCGCTCCAGCTCCGCCGTCGACTTGTTGTTGCCGTGGAATCCGAGCGACGCCGGCGCCACCCCGGCGGCGAGCGCGACTTCGAGCTCTCCTCCGGTGCACACGTCGACTCGCAGTCCTTCGTCGACGACCCAGCGTGCGACGGTCGTCGAGAGGAATGCCTTGCCCGCGTAGTAGACCTGCGCCGTCGTGCCGTTCTCGGCGGCGGCCTGGTCGAACGCCGTGCGGAAGGCCCTGGCGCGGCTGCGCACCTCGTCCTCGTCGAGCACCAGCAGCGGCGTGCCGTAGGCGCGCGCGAGATCGTTCGCGCTCACGCCGGCGATGTCGAGGACTCCGTCTGCGTCGCGCACCGCGGAGGCGGGCCACACGCCGCGCGCGAGGTCGTTCGCATCTTCGGGGACGAGGAGCCATTCCGGGGCGAGCGAATCGGCAGGGGGAAGCACTGAGCACCAATCGTGGGACGGATCTCGGGCTGAACACGCACATCGAGGTTGACCCGATTCTAGGGCACCGCCTGCGACCGCCTTGTCACGGTGACGCCTGACGTCAAGCCCCTGCGGCGGTTCGTCGCGGGCTCATAGGGTGGGGTCGTGATGAACACCGAATCGCCTTCTGAGACCCCTGATCGCCCCGGCCTCATCGCGCGTGTCAGCGAGCCGCTCATCGCCTGGGCCCTGCGGCGGCGCCTCGTGCGCGCCGCTCTGCTCTACACCGAGCGTCGTGGCCCGATGCTGGCCGACAGCGTCACCTATCGCGCACTGTTCAGTGTCTTCGCCGGCGTGCTGCTCGGGTTCTCCATCGCGGCGCTCTGGCTGGCGGGAAACCCGGACGCGTGGCGGGCGATCATCGATTCCGTGCAGTCCGTCGTGCCGGGGCTCATCGGCGACGGCGGCGTGATCGATCCGGACGACCTGCAGCGACAGCCGGCATCCTTGTCGATCGCCGGCATCATCTCGCTCGTCGCCCTCATCGGTGCGGCACTCGGTGCGATCGGCTCGTTGCGCACCGCGGTGCGGGTGATCGCCGGGACCGTGCAGGACGACACCTTCTTCCTCTGGGTGATCCTGCGCAACCTCGCTCTGGCGATCGGCATCGGCGTCGCGTTCGTCGCCGCAGCCGCCGTCACTTTCGTCGGACGCCTCGGGGTCGACTGGATCAGTGATCTGCTCGGGCTTCCCGCCGACTCGCCGCTCGTCAGCTGGGCGGCACCGGTGCTCTCCCTCGTGGTGGTCTTCGCGCTCGACACGGTTCTCCTCGTCGCCGTGTTCCGTCTGCTCTCCGGCGTGCGCCCCGCGGGCCGCTCGCTCTGGGGCGGGGCGTTGCTCGGCGCCGTCGGTCTCGTCGTGCTGCAGCAGCTTTCCAGCCTGTTCGTCGGCGGCGCGACGAGCAATCCGCTGCTCGCGACCTTCGCCTCGCTGCTCGCGCTCCTGATCTGGCTGAACCTGTCGACGCAGGTGATGCTCCTCGCCTGCGCCTTCATCGTCACGACGGAGGAGGAGCGGACGGACCGCGTGCACCAGCGCTTCGGAGCCACCACCTTCCCGCAGCGGCGGCTGCAGCGCGCCGAGGTCGATGTCCGCATCGCGACGGCCGAGCTGCGCGCGGCGCAGAAGGCGGCCGGTAGTGGCACCGGCACGGACACCGACGAGGCCCGCGCGGACGACAAGACTTCCTGACCGTCCGACGTTGTGACCGGAAATGCTAATCTGGTCACAACGGGAGGACGGCATGGAACCTCGACGCGGACAGGTCGACGTCTCGGGCGCGGCCGTCTCCTTCCTCGAATGGCGGCCGGCCGAGGAGTCCGGATCGGTGGTGCTGCTCCTCCACGGAGGCGGCGCCGACAGCGCGGAACTCTCGTGGGGCGCGGTCGGGCCCGCGCTGGCGGACGTCGGCCATCGGGTCATCGCACCCGACCACCCCGGATTCGGGCGCAGCGCCCGCGCCGCCTGGCCACTCACGCAGGAGAATCTCGTCCGCTATGTCGGGGAGTTCATCGACGCGGCGAAGATCGACGACTATGCGGTCGGCGGGCTCTCCCTCGGCGGCGGCATCGCGCTCGGACACCTCCTCGCGCAGCCTGGACGCGCTCGCGCCGCGATGCTGCTCGGATGCTATGGACTCATGCCCCGGCTCGCCGACGGCCCGCGGGGTGCCGTGGTCCACTTCAGCAGCTACGCGCTTCTCCGCACCGGCCTCCTCGCCGCTCTCACGCGCTCGTACCTGCGCGATCGGTCGGCGATGGAGCGCGGCCTCCGCGACCTCGTCCGTGATCCTGCCGCCCGCACGCCCGCGCTCGTCGACGCGGTCCTCGCGGAGGCCGCCACCGGCACCGGCACGGCCGTCTTCGGCGAATGGCAGCGCGACCAGGTCCTCTGGAACCGTCTGCGCACCGACTACACCCCGCAGCTGCCGTCGATCCGCACACCGACGCTGCTCGTGCATGGCGATCACGACCGAGGAGTGCCCCTTCTGCGCATCCAGACGGCCGCAGAACTACTGCCCGACGCCGAACTGACCACCGTGATCGATGCAGGACACTGGGTGCAGCGCGACCGACCCGATGTCGTCATCCCGGCGATGCTCGCCCACCTGCGGAGGAACGACGATGCCTCGACCACTCATCCCGAATAGACGCGATCGCGTGCTCGACGCCGCTGAGCAGCTCGTGCTCGATCGCGGTTTCGATGCGATGAGCGTCGCGGCGATCGCCGCAGGCGCCGGAATCGGCAAGGGCGCGGTGTACCTGGAGTTCCCGGGCAAGAACGACATCCTCGATGCTCTCCTGCAGCGCGGCACGGCGCGCCTGCGCGAGCGGGTGCGGAACGAGATCGGTGAGCATCCACGCCTCGGCGACGCCTACCGTGCATCGGCACGCGCGCTGATCGAGGATCCGCTGATGACGGCCGCGTTCCTCGACGACCGTGGTGTGCTCGGTGATCACGTGATCGAGGTGCGGGACGGGCGCTATCGTGAGCGTCACCTCGGCGTCGTGGCGTGGCTGCGCGATCTGCAGGACAGCGAGCGCCTCGATCCGGAGGTCGATGCGGAGGCACTGGCCCTGGCCCTCTCGAGTGCGACGATCGGACTGCTCTCCGCGGCACGGCTGCTCGGCCCGCTCACGGCGGCGCAGCTCGACGGTGCCATCGATGCCCTGGGCCGCATGGCCGCTTCCGTCGAGATCGGGTGAACCAGGGTCGACGGCCCGGTCAGCGCGGGCAGACGCCCTTCTCCAGCAGTGCCGGATCGGTCGCGATCGCGCCGTCGACGTCGATGTCGATCACAGCCGCACTGCCGACGATCTCCAGCCCCGTGAGCGTGAGACCCGCCGGAAGCTGATCCGCGATGCAGACGCGCTGCGTCTGGGTGAGGCTGTCCGCCACCGACCCGAGCATCGAACCCACCCCGTCGACGTCGACGTCGAGCCCGCCGACCGACAGGCCCACCGGCGTCAGCTCGAGGTCGCCCTCGGCAGCACCGGGCGTGAGGGTGAGGGTGATCGGCACGGCAGTGCCGAAAACGGTGAACGATCCCCCGAGCGTGGCGTTGGGCGCATCGAACTCGACCGAGTCGACGGGCAGATCCGTGCCGGCGAGAAGCGTCGTGAACTCGGCCTGGTCGATCCTGATCGTTCCCGACGCCCCGCCCAGGTCGCCACCCTGGAGCGGGATGCCCGTCGCGGTGACATCCGCCGCTCCGGTGATGCCCTCGAGAGTCACGGCATCCGTCGACAGGTGCAGCTCATCGAGCCGTCCGCTGATCAGCTGCGGCAGCAGGATGCCCTCCGCCTCGACGTCGAGCTGCTGATCCGCCGGCAGGTCGAGCTGTTCGATCACGAGCGATCGCACGATTCCCGGCAGCACCGAGCGCGCGATGAACTCCGCCGCCACGACCAGCGCGGCCAGCAGCACCACGATGATCAGCAGCACCCACGGCCAGCGGCGTCGACGGCGCTTCCCCGGCGCAGCATCCGTCCCGCGGTCCGCATCGGAGCCCGGGATCACGAGCGTCGGATGCTCCGCGGAGGCGTCCGGATACGGCAGCGTGTGGTTGTCGTCGCTCATGCTGCCATCCTGCCCTACCGATATTCCGGCAGCGTGCGCTACATGCGCTCGGGAGCCGACACGCCGAGCAGCGCGAGCCCGTTGCGGAAGACCTGACCGGCGGCATCGTTCAGCCACAGGCGGGTGCGGTGCACGCTCTCGATCGGGTCGTCGCTCAGCGGGATCACGCGGCAGCTGTCGTACCAGCGGTGGTACAGGCCGGCGAGCTCCTCGAGGTAGCGGGCGACGCGGTGCGGCTCACGCACCTCGGCGGCGAACGCCACGATGCGCGGGAACTCCTGGAGCGCGCCGAGCAGCGCCGCCTCGGACTCGTGCGTGAGCGTCTCGGGGGCGAACTCGGAGCGGTCGACTCCGGAATCGGCGGCGTTGCGGGCCACGTTGTGCGTGCGCGCATGGGCGTACTGCACGTAGAACACGGGGTTGTCGTTCGTGCGCTTCTGCAGCAGCTCGGGGTCGAGCGCGAGTGGCGAGTCCGCCGGTGAGCGCTCCAGCGAGTACCGCAGGGCGTCGGTGCCGAGCCATTCGCGCAGGTCGTCCATCTCGATGATGTTTCCGGCGCGCTTGCTCAGGCGCGCGCCGCCCACCGAGACCAGCTGACCGATGAGCACCTCGACGTCCTTCTCGGGATCATCGCCGGCCGCCCCGGCGAGGGCCTTCAGGCGGTGGACGTAGCCGTGGTGGTCGGCTCCGAGCAGGTAGATCTTGTGCGCGAAGCCGCGGTCGCCCTTGTTCAGGTAGTAGGCGGCGTCGGCCGCGAAGTAGGTGTACTCGCCGTTGGAGCGGCGGATCACGCGATCCTTGTCGTCGCCGAAGTCGGTGGTGCGCACCCACACGGCGTCGTCCTGGTCGAAGACGTGGCCCTGCTCACGCAGTCGGTCGACGGCCTGGTCGACGAGGCTCACGCCGTCGGCGTTCTTCGCGTGGAGCGTGCGCTCCGAGAACCACACGTCGAAGTGCACGTTGAACTTCGCCAGGGACTCCTGCTGCTCGGCCAGCTGGTACTCGTAGCCCAGTTCGCGGGCGACCAGCACCTGCTCGGCGTCCGGCAGCTCGAGGAAGTCGGGTCGGGCCGCGACCACGCGGGCGGCGAGATCGTTGATGTAGCTGCCGGCGTAGCCGCCCTCCGGCGTGGGCTCGCCCGTGGCCGCGGCGACGATGGAGTGCGCGAAGCGCTCCATCTGCGCGCCGGCGTCGTTGATGTAGAACTCGCGGGCGACCGTGGCTCCGGATGCCGCGAGCACCCGGCCGATCGCATCGCCGAGCGCAGCCCAGCGGGTGTGACCGATGTGCAGCGGTCCGGTCGGGTTCGCGCTGACGAACTCGATGTTGATGCTGCGTCCGGCCTGGGTCTCGTTCGTGCCGTAGGCGGTGCCCGCGTCGACGATCGTCTTCGCGAGTGCGCCTGCTGCGGCGGCGTCCAGACGGATGTTGATGAATCCCGGGCCGGCGACTTCGGCACTCGCGACACCCTCGATGCCGGCGAGCCCGTCGGCGATCTGCTGCGCGAGCTCGCGCGGGTTCGTGCCGAACGGCTTGGCGAGGCGCATCGCGATGTTCGACGCCCAGTCGCCGTGGTCGCGGTTGCGGGGACGCTCGAAGACGATGTCGGATGCTGCGAGCTCCAGCGGCTCGCCGGGACGTCGTTCCTCGTTGATCGGTGCGAGGACGGCGAGGAGGGCTTCGGCGAGCGTTTCAGGGTTCATAGCCTTCCCAGTTTAGGGCGCGCGATGATGGTCTCCGACGCCGGTGCGGCGCGTGGAATTTGCGTTCGCGTTCCGGTGATCTACTCTCATGCAATGCACGCCTCCGCCGCCCGACGCCGACTGCGCACCGCGGGAATCGCCATCGCCCTGCTTCTCGCCGTCTCGGCAGGCGTTCTCGGCGTGTGGCGACCGTGGACTCCGCTCCCCGCGGCGGCTCCGATCGGTGCGGCGGCCGACGGTCAGGGAAGCGCGGCCTCGGTGGTCGCACCGGCACCGCTCAGCCTGCCCGATCATCCCCGCGTGCTGGTCTTCGGCGACTCCTGGACCTACGGTTCCGCAGCGACGGATCCGACGCTCGGCTACGCCTACGTCCTCGCCGATCTCATCGACGGAGAGACCATCGTCAACGGCGTCCGCGGCAGCGGCTACCTGAAGCCCGGACTGGACGGTCCGACCTTCGGCGAGCGCATCGCCCTGCTCGACCCGGCGCTCGCACCCGACCTGATCATCATCCAGGGATCGATCAACGACCGGGCGCAGGGTGTGGCCGGCTACCGCGAGGCCGTCACCGCCGCCTGGGACGCCCTGGTCGCGAAGTACCCGGATGCGTCGATCGTCGTGCTCGGACCCGCTCCGCACGAGCTTCCGGTCGGCGCCGCGACCGCGCGCATCGACACCGACCTGTCCGAGCTCGCTGCGGCGCGCGGCTGGTGGTACATCTCCCCCATCGCCTTGAACTGGATCACCGACCAGAACTATCTCTCTGTGATCGATGTGGACCTCGGGCACAAGCATCCGTCCACCGAGGGTCACCGCTACCTGGCCGAGAAGCTGGCTGCTGCACTCGGCGAGTTGCGCGGCGCTCCGGTCACCGAGGCCGGCGGGTCGGAGACCACCCCCGACGAGTGATATCGTCGTTCGGTACGCCTCCGTAGCTCAGTGGATAGAGCGCCGGTTTCCGGTACCGTAGGTCGCAGGTTCGACTCCTGTCGGGGGCACGGAATCGCAGAAGGGGACCGCCCGCCAGGGCGGTCCCCTTCTGCATTCTAGGTAACCCCCTACCGAGGGGCCCCAGTGAGCGGAGTCTGGCCGCGCTCTCACGCGATGCCGGTCGTGCCGAGCAGCGTGCCGATCGCGAATGTGACCACCAGCGCGATGGCCCCACCGAGCACCACCCTGATCGTCGGCCTCAGCGCGGGGTTCCCGCCGATCCGCGCACTGATGAATCCGGTCAGTGCGAGGGCCAGCAGCACCACCGCGAACGCGACCTGCACGCGGATCTCCGGAGGCGGGAGCAGGATCGCCAGCAGCGGAAGCATCGCCCCGAGGGCGAAGGCGAGCGCAGAGGCGCCCGCCGCCGCCCACGGGCTGACCACCTGGTCCTCCGAGATGCCGAGCTCCGCTTCGAGGTGTGCGCTCAGCGGGTCGTGCGCGGTGAGTTCCTCCGCCACGAGACGCGCCGTCGCCGGGCGCAGCCCCTTCGCCTCGTAGATGCCGACCAGCTCCTCGAGTTCGATCTCAGGGTCCGCGGCCAGCTCCCCGCGTTCCTTCTCGATCAGAGCCCGTTGGCTGTCTCGCTGACTGCTCACCGAGACATACTCCCCGAGCGCCATCGAGATGGCACCGCCGACGAGTCCGGCGGCGCCCGCGGCGAGCAGCGTCGCGGAATCCGTCGTCGCACCGGCGACGCCGACCACGAGCGATGCGACAGAGACGATGCCGTCGTTCGCGCCGAGCACCCCGGCCCTGAGCCAGTTGAGACGCCCGGCGAGGTCGCCACGGTGAGGTTCGCCCGGATGGATCGCCGACATCATCATCGTGCGACGGTCTCCGGCAGCACGGCGAGGGAGGTGGGGGAAGACGGAGTCATCGGGCAAGAGTACGCCCGCGTCCCGACGGATTCAGGGAGACGAATCCTCGAGCACGTCCTCATCCGCACGCGTGCGCGTCGAGCCCGCGCCGAGACTGATGGTGGAGAGCAGGCCCAGCGCGAGGAAGCTCGCCGCCGTCCACGCGGCGTACCGGGTGCCGTCCGAGAACGCCTGTTTGGCATCGTCGGCGATCGCCGAGGTCTCGGGTTTCGCCTCCAACCCGGCGATCGCCGCGCCCGCACTGTCGACGACCGCGGAGACCACCTGGTCCCGCTGCGCGGCCGGGAGCCCGCGATCGTCGAGCGCAGAGCCCAGCAGACCGGCCGTGCTGCTGAACAGCACCGTCCCGAGGATCGCGACGCCGAGCGCGGCCCCGAGCTGGCGCGACGTCGACTGGGTGCCCGAGGCGGCGCCGCTCTCTGCGACGGGGACGTCGGCGAGCACCACACCGGTCAGCTGCGCCGTCGCCAGGCCCACCCCGAGTCCGTACACGAACAGGAAGGGAAGCAACGGCACCCACGACGCATCCGGCCCGATGACGAAGCCGACGCCGGCGACGCCGATGATCTCGGCGATCAGCCCGACGCGCACCACCCACACCGGAGCCAGCTTCCCGCTCGATGCTCCCGCGACGCCACTCGCCACGAAGGAGCCGCCCGCCAGCGCGAGCAGCAGGAAACCGGTGTGCAGCGCATCGAAGCCCAGCACGAACTGGAGCCACAGCGGAAGCGCGAGGATGATGCCGAACTCCCCCAGGGAGACCACGGCGGCGGCGATGTTGCCGTTGCGGAACGACGGGATCGAGAAGAGGCGGAGCGCCAGCAGCGTCGATTTCCCCGCCCGTTCGCGGTGCACACCCCACACGATGAATGCGATGAGGGCCACGACGGCGAGCAGGAAGGCGAACGGGATGGGCGACAGGTCGAGCGGCCACGTCCAGTCGCCGAGCCTCGGTCGCTCGTCGACGAGCCACCAGCCGTAGGTGCGTCCCTCGATGAGTCCGAAGACCAGGCTTCCCATCGCCACCACGGAGAGCGCGGCGCCGACGACGTCGATCCGGGCGGTGCGGTCACTCCGCGATTCGGCCACGGTCAGCAGCACGCCGATGACGATGATGATGCCGAGCGGGATGTTGATCCCGAATGCCCAGCGCCAGGAGAACGCCGTCGTCAGCCACCCGCCGAGCAGCGGTCCGACCGCGGCCATCCCGCCGATCGTCGAACCCCACACGGCGAAGGCGATCCCCCGCTCGCGACCGCGGAACGTCGCGTTGATGATCGACAGCGTCGTGGGCAGGATCATCGAACCGCCGACGCCCTGCACGAGCCGGGCGAGGATCAGCATCCCGCCATCGGGTGCGAGCGATGCGAGAACGGATGCCGCGGCGAAGACGACGATGCCGATGAGCATCACCCGTCGTCGTCCGAATCGGTCGGCGAGGCTGCCGAAGACCAGCAGGAGCGCGGCGAAGACCAGCGTGTAGGCCTCCTGCACCCACTGCACCTCGGTCGAGGTGATGCCGAGATCATCGACGATCGCGGGGATGGCGACGTTGACGATCGTCGAGTCGACGATGATCAGCGAGACCGCGATGCTGATGAACACCAGCCCGATCCACCGGAGGCGAAGTTGCTTTTCCACAATCGCTAGCTTAGTTAGCTAAATCGCATCCGGATAGACCGGGTCTGTCAGAGGAGAAGATCCTCCAGTTCCTCCAGTGACAGTGTGCGCCCGCTCGCGGCAGGATTCCCGTCCTCGACGCGGAAGTGGTACTTGTCACCCTCGCGTGTCAGGTGAGCGGCATAGTCGATGTCGTGCGCGCGGTGCACGTCCCACTCACCCGGAGCGACGTACGTGAACCGGTAGGTGTTGTTCGCGCTGCTCCATTCGGTCACGCGATCGGGCAGGTCTTCCAGTTGGATCGAACTCATCCCCGAATCCTATGAGCAGTGCCATCGGGACCGCTCAGTCGTCGAAACCCGCCGACACCTTCGCCACGACGTCTGCGGCCTCGGTCTGCGCCAGGGCGAAGCGCTCGACAGCCGCGACCAGCGCCGGGTGATCCGCCCGTCGAGCTCCATGCCGTGCCGCCGTCTGCAGGTTCGCGCGGAGATTCGTCGATGCACCCCGGATGCCGGTCGCGAGGGCATCCGCGGCGATCGACAGGTCTGCCGCGAGGTGACGATTGCCGATCTCGACGAGCAGCCGCAGCTCGGGAAGAAGGCCCTCGCCCGCCTCGCCGAGTGCCGCAGAGGAGGCTGCAGCGCTCAGCGCGGCCCTCCGGACGGCGGTGTCACGGTCGGGATCCTCGGAGTCGAGCGCCAGTGCGGCGCCGAACTCGGCTGATCGCACCTCGTCGGCCTCTGCCGCGGAGAGGACGTCACTGCGCCGCCGTGCGAGCCGGACGGCGGACGCGGACGCCCGCTCATCGTCGGTGTACTCGGCGACCATCCGCAGCAGCGCCGCCGAGATCCCGAGCATCACCCCGCAGGCCGCTCCCCCACCGGGAGCGCCGGTGGGCTGAGCGAGTTCCGTCAGCCAGTCGGACAACGGCACGGACGTGGGAACGGGAACGGAGTCATCCATTCGCGCCACGATATCCGTTGCGGCCGCCCCCGGCACTTGTACAGTGAGCGCGTGGACCCCGTGACCGAGCCTCCGCCGCAGAAGCGCCCCGTCGTCGTCAGCATCGTCGTGGTCCTGGTCGTGCTGAGCGGGCTGTCGAACGCCCTGCTCGGCCTCACCGTGCTGCTGAGCCGCTACCAGGTGCCCGACGGCGATGTGCTGGTCGTGTCGCTCATCGGCGCCGGCGTGATCCTCTTCGGTCTTCTCACCCTCGCGGTGGCGGGGGGCATCCGGCGTGGCAGCAGGGGCGCCCGCCTGCTCGTCACGATCTATCTCGGCATCCAGCTCGCACTGCACGTGGTGACCGCCCTGACGACCGCCTGGGACTGGGCGGTGTTCGTCCAGGCCGTCGTGGAGCTGCTCGTGCTCGTCGCGGTCTGGGCGCCGCCCTCATCGCGACGGTTCTTCACCCGCTGAGACCTCGCTCGCTGAGACCTCTCCCGCCGCGGCCTTGGCGAGGAAGCGACGGTGCACGAGCCGCACGATCTCGATCGCGAGGATCGTGACGATCGTGATGAGCGAGATCAGATACGCGGCGCCTTCGCCCGGGTCGACCAACTGGAAGAACTCTCCCGCCAGCGGCACGGTGAAGAGGATCGACAGCGCGATGAACATCGCGCCGACGACGAGCACCTTGTAGCGGTTGAGCGGACGTGCGAGCACGGCCAGCACCCAGATGCCGACGATCGCCAGGATGATGGTCGACCCGGTCCGCAGCTGCGGTTCGGTGATGCCGAGCGCCATCGCGCCGCGGGTGTAGACGGTGAGCGCGATCGCGATCAGCAGCCCGGTCGGGATGGCGAAGGCCAGCGAGCGACGCAGGAACCCCGGGACGTAACGGCTCGCGTTCGGCATCAGGGCGAGGAAGAACGCGGGGATGCCGATGGTCAGCCCGTCGGTGATCGACAGCTGCCGCGGCAGGAACGGGAACTCCAGCACCATCACGCCGAAGAGGACCGCGAGCGTCGTCGCGTAGATGGTCTTCGTGAGGAAGAGCATCGAGACGCGTTCGATGTTCGCGATCACCTGTCGCCCCTCCGCGACCACGTCGGGAAGGTGCGAGAACTGCCCGTCGAGCAGCACCAGGCGTGCGACCGCCTTCGTCGCGGGCGATCCGGAGTTCATCGCGATGCCGATGTCGGCCGTCTTGATCGCCAGGGCATCGTTCACGCCGTCACCCGTCATGGCGACCGTGTGTCCCCGCGCCTGGAGACCGACGACCATGCGCTTCTTCTGCTCGGGGGTCACCCGGCCGAAGACGGTGTGCGCTTCGAGCACGGCGCCCAGTTCGTCGTCGCCTTCCGGAAGCTGCCGGGCGTCATAGCCCTCCCCCACGTCGAGACCGACCTGGCGGGCGATCGCCGCGACCGTGCGCGGATTGTCGCCGGAGATCACCCGGACGCCGACGCCTTGGGCTCGGAAGTACGACAGCGTCTTCGCAGCATCCGGCCGCACCTTCTCGCTGAACGTGATCACGGCCACCGGCGAGAGGCCGGCGGGGAGGTTTTCGCTCTTCTGGGCGGATGCCGGATACGGTTCGATCGTGCGGGCGAGGACGAGGGTGCGCAGGCCCTCGGCCGCCAAGCGCATGACGGCTTCGCCGACGTCGGTCGTGGCGTCGGTCGCCGCGTCGCCCAGAACCATCTCCGGAGCGCCGAGCACCCAGGTCTCGTCGTCGCGGTCCGCGAACGACAGGGCGCTCCACTTCCGGGCGGACGAGAACGAGATGTAGTCGGATGCCTCGCGCGGCCCCGCATCGGGGAACGGTTCACGCAAGCAGCGGGCGGTCGCATTCGCGTCCGGCGCACTGCCGAACCAGGAAAGCGCGTCCTTCCACCCGTCCACGCTCCGATCGATTCGGACCAGGTCGCGATAGGCCAGCTCGCCCTCGGTGAGCGTCCCCGTCTTGTCGAGACAGATGATGTCGACCCTCGCGAGACCCTCCACCGCGGGCAACTCGTTCACCAGCACCTGGCGCGCTGCGAGGCGAGCCGCGCCGACCGCGAAGGCGATCGAGGTCATCAGCACGAGGCCGAGCGGGATCATCGCGGTGAGCGACGAGATCGTGTTGACGATGGCCTGCGTCCACGTGCCGGTCTCCCACGCCGTCACCCACCCCCCGGCCACCATCATCTGCGCGTTGAGCACGAGCAGTCCGATCGGACCGATGCCCCAGCCGACCCATTTCAGGACGCGGTCGATCGAGGTGCGCAGTTCGGACGCCACGAGCGAGAACCGCTTCGCCTCCGCGGCGAACCGGTTGGCGTAGGAGTCCGCGCCCACCCGCACCGCACGGGCGATCCCTTCACCGGCGACGACGATCGACCCCGAGAGCGCTTCGTCGCCGTCCTGCTTGTCGACGGCATCCGACTCCCCGGTGAGCATGGACTCGTCGACCTGCAACGATCGGTGCTCGAGCACGACGGCATCCGCGGTGACCTGATCCCCGGCCCGCAGCACGAGGATGTCGCCCTGCACGACCTCCGCCGGGGCGATCTCGATGTCCTGCGAATCCCGGCGCACCCTGGCGCGCGGGGCGTTCAGCAGAGCGAAACGGTCGAGAGCTGCCTTGGCGCGGAATTCCTGCCAGCAGCCGATGATCGCGTTGCCGAACGCCGCGAGCCCGAACAGCGCATCCTGCCAGCGTCCGAGCACCAGCAGGATGAGGAAGCAGGTTCCGACGATGGCGTTGAACAGCGTGAAGACGTTGGCCTTGACGATGTTCCACGCGCTCCGGCTCGAATCACCGGTGAAGGCGTTGGTCTGGCCCTGCGCCGTGAGCTTCGCGACGCGCGCGGCCGTCAGTCCCGTTCCGGGATCGGTGTCGACCTCATCCGCATCCCGCACCGCCGCAGTCGCCTCCATGCGCCTCATCCTAGAGCGACGTCCATCTATTGAGTTGTGCACAATTGAATTGCGTGACATGGTTGAGGGATGGCCGTGACCGATGAGATGGTGTGCTTCTCGCTCTACTCCGCCGCCCGCGCCACCACGCAGGCGTACCGCACCCTTCTCGCACCCTGGGGACTCACGTATCCGCAGTACCTCGTCCTCGCGATCCTCTGGCACGAGGGCGATCAGACCATCGGCTCGCTCGGCGACGCCATGCAGCTCGACTCCGGCACGCTCTCCCCTCTCGTCCGCCGCCTCGAACAGGCGGGCCATGTCGCGCGCGCACGCCGGAGCGACGATGAGCGCGTGGTCACGGTCGCCCTCACCCCCGCCGGACAGGCGCTCCGCCACGACCTCGCGTCGATCCCCGCGCAGGTCGCGCGCCTCTCCGGCATCCGCGATGACGCGCACCGCCGCCGCCTGATCGCCGAACTGCAGGAGCTCACCGCTCTCCTCCAGGACGCCACGACCGACGCCGCCGCGCACGCGCGCAGCGGCGCATGACCACCACGACAGAAGGAAGAACCGCACCCATGGAAGCTCTCTACACCGCCGAAGCCCTCGCCACCGGAGCCGGACGAGACGGGCACGTCGCCACCAGCGACCGCCGCGTCGAGTTCGATCTGGCGATCCCGAAGGAGATGGGCGGCAGCGGCGACGGCGCGAACCCCGAGCAGCTGTTCGCCGCCGGATACGCGGCGTGCTTCCATTCCGCCCTGCAGAGCGTCGCGCGGGCGCAGAAGGTGCGACTCTCCGACACCTCCGTGGGCGCCCGCGTGCAGATCGGATCGAACGGACAAGGCGGATTCGGTCTCGCCGTCGAGCTCGAGGTCGTGATCCCCGAGCTCCCGCACGAGCAGGCCCAGGCCCTCGCGGATGCCGCGCACCAGGTGTGCCCGTATTCGAACGCGACCCGCGGCAACATCGACGTCACCATCACGGTCTCCGACGACTGACCCGAAAGGCACACACATCATGCGCGCACTCATCCACCCCGAATTCGGCGCCCCCGAAGACGTCCTGACCGTCGAGAACCGCCCGGTCCCCGAGCCCGGTCCCGGTCAGGTGCGCCTGCGCATCGTCCTCTCCCCCATCCACAACCACGACCTGTGGACCGTCCGCGGCACCTACGGCTTCACACCCGAGCTGCCCGCGGCATCCGGCACCGAGGCGCTCGGCGTCGTGGATGCGCTCGGCGAGGGGGTCGACAACCTCGCCGTCGGTCAGCGCGTCGCCACCGGAGGCACCTTCGGAGCGTGGGCCGAGTACATCGTCGCCAACGCGGCCGGCCTCATCCCGGTTCCCGACTCCCTGCCCGACGAGAGCGCCGCACAGCTCGTCTCGATGCCGTTCAGCACCATGACGCTCCTGCAGTTCCTTGACGTGAAGGAGGGCGACTGGATCGTCCAGAACGCGGCGAACGGCGCGGTGGGACGGATGCTCGCACAGCTCGGTCGAGCCCGCGGCGTCAACGTGCTCGGTCTCGTCCGGCGCTCCGCAGGTGTCGACGAGCTCCGCGCTCAGGGCATCGAGAACGTCATCGCCACCGACCAGGACGACTGGCGCGACCAGGTCGCCGCGATCACCGCGGACGCGCCCATCGTCGCCGGCATCGACTCGGTCGGCGGCGCCTCGGCCGGACAGGTGCTGTCGCTGCTCGCGGAAGGCGGCACCCTCGTGGCATTCGGTGCGATGGAGTCGCCCACCATGGAGATCGCCTCCTCCGACGTGATCTTCAAGCAGGCCACCGTGAAGGGATTCTGGGGCAGCAAGGTGATCCCCGCGCTCGAACCGGCGGTGCGGAACGCCCTGTTCGGAGAACTGTTCCAGCGCATCGGCGACGGCACGCTCACGCTGCCGGTCTCCGGCGTGTTCGATGCCGCAGACATCGCCGACGCCGTCCGCGCGAGCGGCACCCCCGGCCGCGTGGGCAAGGTGCTGCTGCGCTTCTGAGCGCGCCGGATGCCGAGATCGGGGCTCAGTCCTCGGTCTCGGCATCCTTCGTCTCGGCGCTCCCGATCTCGGCGAGCGCGGCGAGCGGTATCCGCACCCAGGTCGGTCGGTTGCGTTTCTCGTAGACGGCCTCGTACACCGCCTTGTCGGCGACGTACGCGTCGAGCAGCCGACGGTCGGCGCCATCGAGAAGAGGCACGCCGATCGCTGCCGAGTACGCATCGAGGAAATGCACGCGCGCGCGATGCGACCATTGCTCGCCCCGGGCCGCGCGGAGGTCGTCCTCGGCCTCCCCGTCGTCCGCCGGCACGGAGCGCGACAGCTGCACGACGCCCGGCGCGTAGTCGAAGGACCGGAGCATCCCCGCCACATCCCGCCAGGGCGAGTCGGGCAGCGCACGCTCGGCGAAGGGCCGACCGGGCTCGCCCTCGAAGTCGACGATCCGCCATCCGTGAGATGTGCGCAGCGTCTGACCGAGATGGAGATCGCCGTGCACGCGCTGCACGTCGATGCCGTCGAGCGCCGCAACCGCCTCGTACGCCGCGCGCGCACGGGGCGCCTGCGCCTCGAGTTCAGGAACCACACCGAGCGCGTGGTCGAGTCGCTCGTTCATCGCACGGGCCAGTGCGGCCGTCGCATCCGGTCCCCGACGCTCGGAGGGGAATCGATCGCGCAGCATCTCGTGCACCTGGGCGAGCGCCTCCCCCAACCTGGTCGCCTCGCCGGCGAAATCGCCGCCCGAGTCCGCGACCGACTGTGTGGGATCGGCCAGCAGCGTGCGTACGCTTCCGGTCGCGAGTTCGAAGCCGTCCGAAGCGGTGCGCAGGAACTCCTGCAGCATCGCCAGCTGCAGGACCTCGCCGTCGAGGTCGATCTCGACCCAGCCGTAGAGGGCGGCGATGCTCTCCACCGCTCCGCGCGTCAGCACTTCGTGGATCTCGATGTCGGGATTCACACCCGGACTCACCTTGCGGAAGATCTTCATGATGGCGGTGTCATCGAAGCGGACCGATGAATTCGATTGCTCACCCGACAGCGGGGATGCCCGGAGCGCCGGGTCGAGCGCCTCGCCCCCGGGAACACGCCGGAAGCGCAGGTCGCCGACCCGGGCCTCGCCGTCGGTCTCGGCCGCGACGAACGCCTCCAGCCACAGCGCCATGGCCTTTCGATCGTGCACGGCATCGAACACGTACCTCTGACCGCCCTCATGCTCGACGGCGCCGACGAACGCGTGCCCGATCTGCTCGATGTACTCGTCATAGCTCGCGAGAGGGACCTGATAGACCTCGGTCCCGCCCTCGGGGTCGGAGTACTCGATCGTGAGGAGGAGGATCGCGACCCTCACATCGCCGGCGTCGGCGGCGAGCCCGGCGATCGGCCGCATCCGGGCGACGCGGAACGGCCGCCCCTTGCCGGCGAACCATCGGGTGCGGACGAGGTACTCCTCGAGGACCGCGGGTTCGATGTGCATCACAGCATCCTCTGCTCTCCCGGCTCGTCCGCCGGTTCCTGAAGCTGGAACCAGAAGAAGCCGTGACCGCCGAGCGTGAGCAGGTAGGGCAGCTCGCCGATCCGCGGGAACGGCACCCCGCCGATGAGCTCCACCGGCATGAGGCCCTCGAATCGCCGCAGGTCGAGCTCCACCGGCTGCGGGAACTGCGAGAGATTGTTGACGCAGAGGATCACATCGACCGACCCGTCGTCGTTGGAGTGCTCTCGCGTGTAGGAGAGGACCGCGGGGTTGGAGCCGCCGAGGTCGTTGAAGCTGCCGAGACCGAACGCCGGGTGCTTGCGCCGGGCATGGATCATCTCGCGCGTCCAGTGCAGCAGAGAGGAGCGGTCCTCCTGCTGCGCTTCGACGTTCACCGCGAGGTATCCGTACACCGGATCCTGCACGAGCGGACGGGTCAGCTTGCCCGGGTTCGCCTTGGAGAACCCGGCGTTGCGATCCGAGCTCCACTGCATCGGCGTGCGGACGCCATCGCGGTCTCCGAGCCAGATGTTGTCGCCCATCCCGATCTCGTCGCCGTAGTAGAGCACCGGCGACCCCGGCAGGGACAGCAGCAGCGCCGTGAAGAGCTCGATGCGGTCGATGTCGTTCTCGAGGAGCGGCGCCAGGCGACGTCGGATGCCGATGTTCGCCTTCATGCGCGGATCCTGCGCGTACTCGCTCCACATGTAGTCGCGGTCCTCGTCGGTCACCATCTCGAGGGTGAGCTCGTCGTGGTTGCGGAGGAAGATCCCCCATTGGCACCCGGAAGGGATCGGCGGGGTGTCGGCGAGGATCTCGGTGATCGGATAGCGCGACTCCCGGCGGACGGCCATGAAGATGCGCGGCATCACCGGGAAGTGGAAGCACATGTGGCACTCGTCGCCTCCCACCTCCGGATCGCCGAAGTAGTCGACGACGTCGGCGGGCCACTGATTGGCCTCGGCGAGCAGGACGCGCCCCGGGTACTCCCTGTCGACGATGCGGCGGACCTTCTTGAGGAAGTCGTGCGTCTCCGGGAGGTTCTCGCCGTTCGTGCCCGGTCGCTCGTAGAGGTACGGCACGGCGTCGAGGCGGAAGCCGTCGAGTCCCATGTCGAGCCAGAAGCGCATGGCGTCGATCATCGCCTCGTGCACCTTCGGGTTGTCGAAGTTCAGGTCGGGCTGGTGGGCGAAGAAGCGATGCCAGAAGTACTGTTGCCGCACCGGGTCCCAGGTCCAGTTGCTGGGCTCCGTGTCGACGAAGATGATGCGAGCGTCCTCGTAGAGCTCGTCCGTGTCGCTCCAGACGTAGAAGTCGCCGTACGGGCCGTCGGGGTCCTTCCGACTCTCCTGGAACCAGACGTGCTCGTCGCTGGTGTGATTCATGACGAAGTCGACGATCACGCGGATGCCGCGTGCATGTGCGGCGTCGAGGAACTCCTGGAAGTCGGCCGTGGTGCCGAGATCGGACTGGATGCCGGTGTAGTCGGCGACGTCGTATCCCCCATCCCGCAGAGGCGACGGGAAGAACGGCGGCAACCAGAGGCAGTCGATGCCCAGCCACTTCAGATAGTCGAGTTTGTCGATGAGCCCCCGGAAGTCGCCCGAACCGTCGCCGTCGCCGTCCTGGAAGGAGCGGACGAGGACCTCGTAGAAGACCGCCGTCTTGAACCACTCCGGTTCGGGACTTCCGGGGGTGTCGGGGAACGGCTCCTCGGTGAGGATGGGGATCGATGCAGTCTGTGGGTGGGATTCGGCAGCACTCGTCACAGAGACCTCCTGACGCGGGACATGTCCCTCACGTTGCCTGATCGCCCGCCCCAGCGGAAGGCCCCTTGCGGGGATGCCGCCGCACGGTGTACTGGCGTTCCGGCGCCCCTCTCCGACGACGGGGATGGTGCGATGTCCGACGCCGGGGTCACAATCACCCCATGGAGATCACACTTGCTCAGCCCGAGGGGCTCGTCGTCAGCCCCGCATTCAGTCACGTCGCCGTCGTGCCGCCCGGCGCGACGATGATCTACGTCGGCGGCCAGAACGGCGTCGACACCACGGGCGCCGTCGTCTCGGCGGACGCCGCCGAGCAGTCGGCCCGCGCGGTCGAGAACGCCGGAGTCGCGCTCGAGGCCGCCGGCGCGAGCCTCGATGACGTCATCAGCTGGACCGTGCTCATCCACCAGGATGCCGACCTTCGCGCCGCCTACGGAGCGGTCGCCTCGAAGCTGGCCCGAGACGGCGCACCGCCTCTCGTCACGGCCGCACTGGTGGCGGGGCTCGGGGTGCCCGGGGCGCTCATCGAGGTGAGCGCCGTCGCCGCAGTGATCCGCGACTGACGGCACGCCCGAGACCCCTCACCGAGGGCCGTCTTCCGATATCCCGCCATTCTCCGACGTGCTCACTAGCGTTGTCGCAATCCGCAGGAACCTGCGGATCCAGAAGAAAATCGGAGGTGGGTATCATGGCCGGACAGCGCCCGGGTGGTGTCGTTCTCATTGCAGTTCTCGCGTGGATCGGGGCGATCGCTCAGATCGCCACGGGAGTCTTCATCCTGACGGGAGTAGTGGCTCCCGCGGGGGTTCCCACAGGGGCGGCGTGGGTCGCCATCATCGTCGGAGTCATATCGTTCCTCGTCGCCTTCTTCCTGTTCAGCGGCAGCGGCTTCGCCCGTGCGCTCGTGACGATCTCGTTCCTGCTGTCCCTCGCGTCGGCGATCTTCGCGATCATCGCGCACCCGGGGAACCTCGTCGCCCCGATCATCTCTGCCGCGCTCGCACTCATCGGCCTGATCCTGCTGTACACGAGGGCAGCCAACGACTACTTCACGGGCTGATCGAGAAGGATCTCGGCCTCCGCGGGGGCCTCAATGACGGATCCGGTCCTCTTCCTCGTCGACCACGGCGGCCAGGGCCGGATCCGTCCTCGTCCGGGATCGGTTCGCGCGGATCCGCTTGTCGAGCGATGCGGCGAGCCACGCACCGCTGAGGCCGAGGACGACCACCAGCCCGATCGTGACGAGCGCGTAGGCGCCGGACGTCACCGAGCTCTCGATCAGGAGCTTGCTCGCTCCCGGCGGGATGAGGATCAGGAGAAGCACGACGAAGGCCGCGGGGGTGCGCTCCCGCACGATCAGCCATCCGCCGAGGCTCACGAGCAGCGTGATCATGCCCTGGTCGGTGATGAACTGCCAGAAGCCGACCGGTTCGACGATGTTGCCGACGCCGCGTTCGATGCCGATCGTGGCCCAGAGCAGCAGCGTGACGCAGGCCAGTGTCACGGCGCCGAGCCGCCTCGCACCCGATGTCGGGAAGATCGCGAACGACACGACGTAGAGACCGAGGCAGACCAGGAACTCGAAGACGTCGACCGCGGGGACATCGGTGCCCAGCACCCCCGCATAGTTCTCCGCCTGGATGAAGGCATCGAAGTTGGTGATGATGTTCAGGTAGGCCGCGAACAGCACGCCGACCATGGACGCGCCGTACCGGGCATTCCTGTCGAATCGCACTCGCGCCGCCATGATGAGACCTTAGCGAATGCCATCCGATCCCCGGGTCAGCGGCGTTGCTACTATTGCGGCACGCGATCGGAGGCGCCGGTGGACGAAGCGACGAGCACCCACGCGGAGGGGGAGTCCTTGCCCCAGTCGCGCCGCGACTTCCTGCGCCGGGCGGGTCTCGGCGCCGCAGGGCTCGCGATCGGCGGTTCGGCAGGCGCCGCCGTCACGGCAGCGGCCACCGCCAACCCGCCCGAGTTCGCACCGCTGCCGACGAGGACGGTTCCCGGTTTCGACCACGTCGTCGTGGTCATGTTCGAGAATCGCAGCTTCGACAACATGCTCGGGCACCTCTACAGCGCAGACGAGAAGTCGAAGGATCAGTTCGACGGTCTCGCACAGGGCAGTTATTCGAATCCCGGGCCGGACGGCGAGGCGATCGAAGCGCACATCTACTCCGGTTCGACCGACCAGATCATGCAGTCGCCGCAGCCCGATCCCGGCGAGCACTTCCCGCATGTGAACACCCAGCTCTTCAGCACGGTCGACCCGCCGGGCAACTCCCACATCCGGCAGAACGGCCAGATGCCGCCCTTCAACACGCCGGCGACCGGAGCTGTGCCCACCAACGACGGGTTCGTGCGCGACTACATCATCAACTTCGAGCTCGACAAGGGCCGACCGCCGACGCCGGACGAGTACCGCGTGGCGATGGGCGGATTCAGTCCCGAGATGATGCCGGTGCTCTCCACTCTCGCGCGCGAGTTCGCCGTCTACGACGCGTGGCACGCCGCGGTGCCCTCTCAGACGTTCTGCAACCGCCTGTTCTTCCACGCCTCGACGTCGCACGGCTACGTCACGAATCACGGCGGCGACGGGTACTACAAGTGGATCGACGGCCCGGCAGCGCCGACCATCTTCAACCGGCTCGAAGAGGCCGGCATCCCCTGGCGCGTCTATTACGACGGGTCTCAGCTCGTCTCGCTCACCGGCCTCCTGCATTCACCGGTGCTGCAGCGCTACTGGAAGACGAACTTCCGCGAGATGCGTCAGTTCCACGACGACGCGCGCAACGGCGACCTCCCGGCGTACAGCTTCATCGAGCCCCGAATGGTCTTCAACCACAACGACATGCACCCGCCGTGGGGTGAGCACGTCCGCGAGACCGACCTCGAGATCGACGGTGAGAAGGTTCCGGTGTACAACAGCGCCCTCTCCGATGTGCGCTCCGGCGACCGGCTCGTGCAAGAGGTGTACGACGCGATCCGGACGAGCAAGTCCCGCAAAGGCTCGAACGCCATGAACACCGCCCTCGTCATCACGTTCGACGAGCACGGCGGCACGTACGATCACGTCGCGCCCCCGCAGACGACGCCTCCCGACCGGGGCGGCCCCGGTGAGATGGGCTTCGTGTTCGATCGACTCGGCGTGCGCGTGCCGGCGATCGTGGTGAGCGCCTACACCGCCCGCGAGACGGTCATCCACGATCAGATGCACCACGGGTCGATCATCAACACCCTCTGCCGTCAGCACGGTCTGGCTCCACTCACCCTGAGGGACCAGAGCGCAAACCCGATCTTCAACGCCGTGAACCTGTCCGAGCCCCGGCAGCCGTACACCTGGCCGAAGCCGCGCGCGCTCTACATCGGACGCAATCCCGAGGAAGACGATGCGACAGCGGCCGCCGTCAAGCACAAGCACCGTCCGCTCACCGCACCGGCCGTCGGTCTCACGGGCCTGCTCCTCGCCCGGTACAACCCGGGCGCGAAGGCGCCGAAGACATACAGCGAGGCCTACGAGGCGGTGACCCGCTTCGGAAAGGGACTCTTCGGGGTCTACGACGACTGAGTCGCGTCAGATCCGACCGCGCACCGGCGTGCGCTCGATCGCATCGCCCTCATCCGGCATCGCCATCTCCGCCCGCACGCCGAGGAGCCGCACCTCGCGCTCGGCGTCGAGCGTGGCGCCGAGCGCGAGGGCCGCATCGACGACGACCTGACGCTCGGTCGTCGGCGCCGCGAGCTTCCGCCCGAAGGTCTTCGTCTCGAACGGCGCGTACCGCACCTTGAGGTGCACCCGGATCACCGGCCTCCCCTCGGCGGCGCAGTCGTCGAACGCGAGCCCGGCGAGCTCTCGCAGCGCCTCCTCGACCTCGGCCGTGGTCGTGAGGTTCTGCTGATACGTGGTCTCCCGGCTGTGGCTGCGCGCGACCCAGGGCGTGTCGTCGACGACGCTCGGCCCGAATCCGGAACCGAGGCCGTGGTACCAGACGCCCATCTTCGGACCGAACTCCGTGACGAGTTCCTGCTCGTCGGCGTCGGCGAGCTCGCGCACGGTCGTGATGCCGTGCTCGGCAAGGCGCTTCTGCACCTTCGAGCCGACGCCCCACAGATCCCGCGTCGGCTTCGCGCCCATCACCTCGAACCAGTTCTCCGCGGTGAGCCGGAAGGTTCCCCGCGGCTTGCCGAACTCGGTCGCGATCTTCGCACGCACCTTGTTGTCGCCGATGCCGACGGAGCAGTGCAGCCCGGTCGCCTCGAGCACCGCGGCCTGCGCCTCACGGGCTGTCGCCTCCGGATCGTCGGTGATCACGCCGAGGAAGCACTCGTCCCAGCCGATCACCTCGAGCACCACGCCGGGGAGCGCCCGGAGCGCCGCCATGACCTCTGCCGACGCCGCACCGTATGCCTCGTGGTCGACCGGCAGGAAGACCGCGTTCTCCGGGGCCTTGCGGGCGGCGATCTTGAGCGGCATGCCGGAACCGATGCCGAACTCGCGAGCCTCGTACGAGGCGGTCGACACGACGGCGCGCTCGGTCGGGTCGCCGCGTCCGCCGACGATCACCGGAAGCCCGGCGAGCTCCGGACGACGCAGCACCTCGACGGCGGCGATGAACTGATCCATGTCCACGTGCAGCACCCAGTCGGCCATGCAACGAGTGTGGCGGCTGGTGGACCGGTTGTCACGCCGTCAGCTGATCGCGATGCCGATCGCCGTGCCGATGACGGCGAGAAGCGGAAGGGTGCCCTGCATCGCGGCGGCGCGGAGCTTGGTCCGGTCCGACAGCACGAGCACGAGGGCCGCGGCGACCATCATGCCGGTGCCGGCGAACACGAGGGTCAGTCCGACCGTGGCGGACCCGACGATCACGAGGCCGATGCCGAGGAGCGTCGTCAGCGCCAGGAACAGGTTGTAGAAGCCCTGGTTGAACGCCAGCTGCTTCATCGTGACGGCATCCGCCTCGCTGGCGACGCCGAAGATCTTCCTCGTCTCGGGATCGGTCCACCGCAGCGACTCGAGCGCGAAGATGAACACGTGGAAGGCCGCAGCGGCTGCGGCGAGGACGAGACCGACGATGAGCATGGGCCGATTCTCTCAGAACAGACGTGTCAGACGAGGAAGATCGGCAGAAGCCCGGGATTGTGCGCGTGCACGAGGACGGCGAACACCACGGCATCGAACAGCAGGTGCACGGTCACCACGTATGCGAGGGAGTGTGTCCGCAGGAAGATGAATCCCTGCAGCAGGGCGAAGGGAATCGTGAGCAGCGGCCCCCATTCCCGGTACCCGAGCTCCCACAGGAACGAGACGAACACGATCGCCTGCAGCACGTTGGCGACCATGTCGGGGAAGTGCCGGCGGAGCAGGGCGAACACGGTGCAGATGAAGAACAGCTCATCCCAGATGCCGACCGCGCCGACGCCCACGAACAGACGCGCGATCAGCTCCGGCGAATCGACGACCGGCCAGTTCTGGTACACGCCGCTGGTGATGAAGTAGAACGGCAGGATCAGCCAGCCGAGCACGAGCACCGCGACCAGCCACCCCCACTGGAGACGCCCCCACCGCTTGCGGGTGCGCCACGGGAAGCTGATGGCGCGGTCGCGGTAGACGAAGCGGGAGATCACGTAGGGCACGACGACCGCGCCGCCGAGCGCCAGCGTGAATCGCAGCATGGCGAGGTTGTCGAGTTCGGCCGCCAGGGGGATGATGCTGACGATCAAGAGGCCGATCGCGATCAGCGAGAGGTCCCGGGTCAGCGAGGGCTCGGATGCGGTGACCCTCCCCCGCTCCACCAGCCATGCGGCGCCGATGCCGAGCGCGAGCAGCACCCATCCGAGCCAGGGGATCTCGAGCACGAAGAACGCGGGAGCCGCCGCGCAGACCAGGATCGCCGGGGCGATGCCCATCTGCAGCGACGTGCGGCTCGCCGTCTCGGTCATGGGCGGTCCCGGCGTCGGTAGACGAGGTCGCGGATATCGCGGCCCTTCGCGATGCCCTTGCGCTCGAACGCCGTCATCACTCGGCCGTCGAAGCGCTCGGCCCACTCCCCCTCGAACACCCGCTCGAACAGCGGATCGGCATCGAGCACGTCGCGCATCTGCAGGGCGTAGTCCTCCCAGTCGGTCGCGAGCCGGAGGAGCCCGCCGTCACGCAGCGCGCGCGCCGCGGTGTCGCCGAAGCCGGCCCGTACGAGACGCCGCTTCGTGTGCTTCTTCTTGTGCCAGGGGTCGGGGAAGAAGATCCACACCTCGCGGGCCGCGCCCTCCGGCAGGAACGACGCCAGCACCTCCGGGGCGTTCGCCTCGACGACGCGGAGGTTGCGCGCGCCCTCGCGGTCGGCGTCGAGCATGGTGCGGGCGAGCCCGGCGCGGAAGACCTCGACGGCGAGGAAGTCGTCCGCCGGACGAGCGGATGCCGCTGCGACGATCGCATGCCCCTGCCCCGAGCCGATCTCGATGTACAGATCGGCGTCGCGGCCGTACTCCGCCGCAGGATCCAGGCGCGCCTCCGGATGCACCGACGTCCACGCCACGTCACGCGGGACATCGAGCAGATAGTGCGGGGCGAGCTCGATGAAGGCGCGGTCCTGCGCCTCGGACATCCGGCCGCTCCGGCGCACGAAGGACACCGGCTCATCACGGAAGGTGCGGGGTTCGGGCATCTTCCCAGGGTAGTCGTCGGGACTCAGCGCGCCGGTTCGGTCACGAAGTCGATGAGCTCCTCGACTCGTCCGAGCAGCGCCGGCTCCAGGTCGCGGTAGGTCGTCACCTTCGAGAGGATGTGCTGCCACGCCCGTCCGGTGTCGGCCGTCGTCTCATGGGGCCAGCCGAACGCCCGGCAGATGCCGGTCTTCCAATCGGTGCCGCGCGGGATCTCCGGCCACTTCACGATGCCGAGGGCCCGCGGTGTGACGCACTGCCACACGTCGACGAACGGATGCCCGACGATGCGGAGGTGGCGGCCGTGCGGACCTCGGGCGACGGCATCCGCGATGCGCGACTCCTTCGAGCCGGGCACGAGGTGGTCGACGAGCACCCCGTAGCGGCGACTCGCGCTCGGCGGCTCCGCGGCGAGCAGCTCGTCGAGCAGGTCGATGCCCTGCAGGAACTCGACGACCACGCCCTCGACGCGCAGATCCGCGCCCCAGACCTTCTCGACGAGCTCGGCATCGTGCTTGCCCTCGACGAGGATGCGGCTGGGCAGCGCGACGCGTGCGCGCTGATCGGCCACGACGAAGGACCCGGATGCCGTGCGTCGCGGTCCCTGCTCCTTGGCGGCGGGCACGACGAGACGCACCGGGGCGCCGTCGATGAGGAAGCCGCCCCCCAGCGGGAACAGGCGCTTGCGGCCGAGGCGGTCCTCGAGCTCGACGTTCCCGCCCTGCACCCGGGTGACGGCACCGCAGTAGCCGTCGTCCGCGACCTCCACGACGAGATCGGTCTCGGCGGGCACCTGCGGCACCTTCTTCGCTCCGCGGTCGCGCCAGCCCGACGCCAGCACGTCCGATCCGTACCTGTCATCCATGCCTTCCAGCGTATGTGTCTCCGCTGATGGCGAACGGAGATCAGCCGTCGAGTGCTGTCGCGTGTCGGCCTCTGTGCATAGACTCGTGACATGGGGCTCGGCTGCCGGTCGGAGGGAACAGCATGACGAAACGGTGGCTCACGCTGGCCGCGCTGGCCGTGGCCGCCGTCGCCGGAGCCTTCTCCGCTTCCGCGGCCTCCGCCACCGATCCGGTCACTCTCGATTCCGGGTATGTCACCGACGACGCCGGCGTGCTGAGCGCCGCTGAAGAGGCCGACGTCGAGGCCCGGCTGACAGAGCTCAGCGAGAACTCGAACGCCGACCTGTTCGTCGTGCTCGTCGATGACTTCTCCTCCCCCTCCGACAACGCCCAATGGGCCGACACGGTCGCCGAGGCCAACAACCTCGGATCCGAGCAGTACCTGCTGGCGATCGCCGTCGAAGGACGGAGCTTCTACATCTCCGCCGCCCCCGACGGCCCCTTGAGCGACGCGAAGCTCGACGACGTCGAGAACAAGATGGTGCCGCTCGCCTCGCAGGACGACTGGGTCGGCACGATCACCCTCGCGGCCGATGAGATCCAGGGCGACGGTGGTGCCGGGGCTCTCCGGGTGGCTCTCATCGTCGGCGCGATCGTCGTCGTGGGCCTGCTGGTCTGGCTCGTCATCGCCCTCGTCCGACGCTCTCGACGCAATGCCGAGATCCGCAGGCGCGGCGCCATGCCCGAGAACCCCGACCCGAACGATCCGTTCTCCACTCTCACCGACGAGCAGGTCGAGACCCAAGCCGGCGTCGCCCTCGTGCAGGCAGACGATGCGATCACCTCGAGCAAGGAGGAACTCGGGTTCGCGGTCGCCCAGTTCGGCGAAGGCGCCACGGCCGAGTTCACGCGTGCGGTCGATGCGGCGAAGGCCAAGATGTCCGAGGCCTTCGACCTCAAGCAGAAGCTCGACGACGAGATCGAGGACACCATCCACGATCGCCGCGCCTGGCACATCCGCATCATCCAGCTCGCCGACGAGATCGACGACGTGCTCGACGAGAACACCGAGGCGTTCGACGCGCTGCGCAAGCTCGAGCAGAACGCTCCGCAGGAACTCGAACGCGTGCGCGGCGAGCGGGGCGCGCTCTCCCCCGTCCTCGCGGCGGCGGCGCCCGCCCTGGCGACCCTGTCCACCACGTACGACGCGGCCGCGCTCAGCACCGTCGCCGACAACCCGGCTCAGGCGCAGGAGCGCGCGGCCCTCGCCGACCGTTCCATCGAGGCCGCAGCGCAGGCGATCGCTGCCGGACGGTCCGGCGAAGCGGCATTCGCGATCCGCACCGCCGAGCAGTCGGTCGCGCAGTCCGCGCAGCTCGCCCAGGCCATCACGGCGCTCGGACAGGAGCTCGCGACCATCGAGACGCAGGCGCAGGCCCTGATCGCCGAGCTGCAGGGTGATCTGGCGGCTGCGCAGCAGCTTCCCGACACCGGCGGCACGATCGCGGCAGCGGCGTCCGCCACCGCACAGCAGCTCCAGGTGGCGCAGACGCAGCTCACCACGGTGCCGCGCAACCCGCAGAGCGCTCTCGATACCCTGACCGCGGCGAACGCCCAGATCGATGCCGCGCTCGCGCAGGGACGCGAGACGGTGGAACGTGCACGTCGAGTGCAGCAGATGCTCGACCAGACCCTCACGCAGGCAGCCTCCGAGATCCGCGCAGCCCGCGAGTACATCGAGACCCGGCGCGGAACGGTCGGCTCCACGGCGCGAACGAGGCTCGCCGCAGCCGAAGCCAGCCTCACGCAGGCTCAGAGTCTCCGTGCGACCGATGCGGATGCCGCGCTGGCCGAGGCGAACCGCGCGGTCGAACTCGTTCGGCAGGCCACATACTCCGCGCAGTCGGACGTGCAGTCCTACAGCAACCAGGACAACTACCAGGACAACAGCTGGGGCGGCGGGCTGTTCGGCGGCTCCGGCTCCTCGTCGGGCGGCTCGGGACTCGGCGGCGACATCCTCGGTGGCATCATCGGCGGCCTCCTCTCGGGTGGGGGCGGCGGTGGCGGCTCCTCTCGCAGCAGCAGCTGGCGGTCCGGCGGGGGCGGCGGCTACCGCAGCTCCGGCTTCGGCGGCGGCTCGCGGAGCAGCTCGCGCAGCAGCTCCCGCAGCAGCAGCGGTCGCAGTGGACGATCCGGAGGTAGGCGCTTCTGATCCGCACATCGACATGTACCCCAGGCTCACGATTCCGTCCCTCTGAAAGGAACCACGCATGACCAAGCAGTCCATCTTCGGACGTATCTCGACCCTCGTCCGCGCGAACATCAACTCGCTCCTCGACTCTGCGGAAGACCCGCAGAAGATGATCGATCAGCTCGTCCGCGACTACACGAACAGCATCGCCGACGCCGAGTCCGCGATCGCCGAGACCATCGGCAACCTGCGCCTGCTCGAGCGCGACCACGAAGAAGATGTGCAGGCGGCCACCGAGTGGGGCAACAAGGCCCTCGCCGCGAGCCGCAAGGCCGATGACGTGCGTGCGACCAACCCCGCCGATGCCGACAAGTTCGACAACCTCGCGAAGATCGCCCTGCAGCGCCAGATCAGCGCCGAGCGCGAAGCTCGCGGCGCCGAGCCGACCATCGCCTCGCAGACCGAGATCGTCGACAAGCTCAAGAGCGGCCTGAACGGCATGAAGGAGAAGCTCGGCGAGCTGAAGAACAAGCGCAGCGAGCTGCTCGCCCGCGCCAAGGTCGCCGAGGCTCAGACGAAGGTGCAGGACGCTGTCGGGTCGATCAACGTGCTCGACCCCACCAGCGAGCTGGGACGCTTCGAGGACAAGGTCCGCCGCCAGGAGGCTCTCGCCCAGGGCAAGATCGAGCTCGCGGCCTCCAGCCTCGACGCGCAGTTCGAGAGCCTGGAAGACCTCGGAGAGCTGACCGAGGTCGAGGCCCGGCTCGCCGAGCTCAAGGCCGGCGGCTCCGCCCCGCGCCAGGCCATCGAAGGCAACTGACACCACCCGCTCTGATGCCCCGGACATGAAGAGTCCGGGGCATCAGCGCTTCTCCCCCGGAGGCAACAATGGTGCGATTCCTCGTCGTCCCGCAGTGGCAGGGCTCGCCTGCACCGCGTGCGATGCTCCTCGTCGACGGCGCCTCCGCGATCGCCGGCGACCTCCCTCGTGCGGCCACGACCGTGCTCGACGTGCCGGTCGAGGCCGGCGAGTCGCTCGGCACGGGCGTGCGTCGCCTGAGCGCCCTGTTGCGCACGCGAGAACTCGTGCGCGAGCACCTCGAAGCCGACACCGTCATCATCGGCGGCGACTGCAGCGTCACCGTCGCCGCGCTCTCTGCACTGCCTGGCGGCACGGACGACCTGGCTGTCGTCTGGTGCGACGCCCACGCCGACATGCACACGCCGGAGACCTCGCCGTCTGGAGCGTTCTCCGGGATGGCCCTGCGCGCGGTGCTCGGCGAGGGCGAGGAGCAGCTCGTCCTCTCTCCCGGGATCAGCCGCGACCGTATCGTCACGGTCGGCATGCGCGATCTCGAGGATGCCGAAGTCGATCAGATCGACTCCCTCACCCAGCTCTCGGTCGATGATCTCGAGCGCACCGATGCGCTGGCCGAGGCGGTGCGCGCGACCGGGGCCTCCCGCGTCTGGGTGCACATCGATGTCGACGTTCTCGACCCGTCGGACCTCGCCGGAGTCTCCTCCGCCGCGCCGTTCGGCGCATCGCCGGCAACCCTGAGCGCCGCGATCCGCCGACTGCGGGACGAGGTGCCGCTCGCCGGAGCGACGATCTCCGGATTCGCCCCGCGCTCACCGGCCGATGCGGTCGACGACCTCGGCGCGCTCCTCCGCCTGGTCGGGGCTGTCGCGTGACCGCGGACTGGCGACCGTCGGCCGACGCCGCACTAGCTCGCGGGCGCCGCTTCGATCGCCGCATCCCCTCGTTCCTGCTCCGATCGCCGATCAGCCGGGTCGGCTACTGGTGGGGCACCGCCGTCGGCTGGCTCTGGGGTTCCCTCTGGAGCACCGGTCCGGTCGAGCGGCGCGCGGGCCTCTGGATCTTCCAGGGCATGCCGGAGTGGACCTTCAACCGGGGCGGAGTCTGCGTCGGCGGCTGCTTCCTCACCGGGGATTCGCGTCCGACGGATGCCGTGCTGCGCCATGAAGCGGTGCACAAGGAGCAGTGGCTGCGTTACGGCTTCCTGATGCCGGTGCTCTATCTGTTCGCCGGACGAGACCCGCTGCGCAATCGCTTCGAGATCGAGGCGGGCCTGGAAGACGGCAACTACGTGCGCCGCCCACGCTGAGGCTGTCGCCCACGAGAGAGTGCGGCGACGACGAGTTCAGCGGTCGGCGGGAAGCAGGCCGAAGCGCTCGGGAGCGTGGATGAGCGCCGGCGCGATGTCGAGCGTCGTCGTCAGGTGGTCGACGATGTCGGCGGTGCCGAGGTACCCGCCGAGAAGCGTGACATGGGTCTCGATCTCGCCGTCGCACATCATCTCGTCGGCCCATGCGCAGGTGGCGCGGGCCAGAGCCTGACCCGGTGCGCAGGATCGGCCGGAGCCGGGAGCGCCGGAGCGCTGCCCGCGGGCGAGCCAGGTGACGGTCATCCGTCCGGGTGCATCGATCACGCCGATGTCGGACGCGTCGGGCACCTCGATGAAGATGCGGCCGGAGGCGCAGAGAGGAAGGGTGGCCAGGAACATCTCGAGGTCGGCGAGCGAGTGCTCGTCAGCGGTCACCAGGTGGTGTGCGCGGCGACGCGCTTCGCGGCGCTGGGCACGCGTGCTGCGGAGCTCGACGGAGGTGTTCATGGTGATCCCATCGTACACCAAGTGAAGGCTTGCCTAACCTTCCTCGACGAGCGCCTTCTTGAGCGCAGCCAGCTCCTCGTCGGCCATCCCCTGTGCGCGGAGGTACCCGGCCGCGGAGCCCCACCGTTCGTCGACCTGTTCCAGCAGATGACGCATCACCGGCGCCGGGGACTGGGTCGCGAGCGCCACCGCGTGCAGTGCCTCCGGATGCTGCGCACGCAGGTAGTCCGCGATGCGCTGGGAGCGCTGGGCGGGCAGCTGCGATTCGGTGAGCGCGTAGTCGGCGATCACGGCTTCACGATCGGCACCGACGGCGGACAGCGCGAGGGCGACCGTCACACCGGTGCGATCCTTGCCGACCGTGCAGTGCACGAGCGTCGGCCTGCCCTCGGCGATGATCCGGATGGCCTCGACCAGGCGCTCACCGCTCTCTTCGAGCAGATGCAGGTAGAGGTCGTCGAGACTCGTGTCGTTCTCGAAGAACGAGCGCACCGAGCCGAGGAACAGCGGAAGGTGCGTTGTGTCGGGTCCGTCGATCTCGGTCGGCTCCGCAGCGACCTCTTCGCCGTCACGCAGGTCGACGATGTGCTGCACGCTGCCGCGGAGGGCTTCGATGCCCGCGGCCGTCGCGCCGGAGAGCTGCCCGGATCGCAGCAGCACGCCGGCGCGGATACGCCCGCCCTCGGCAGGGATGCCCCCGACGTCGCGAACGTTGTTGACGCCGTCGATGTCGAGGACCGTCATGCTGTCGCCTGGGGTGTGCGCGGCGGCACCGGGTAGCGACCGGCGATGACGACGCGGTTGAAGGCGTTGATCGAGATGCACGCCCAGCTCAGCGCCGCGTACTCCTTCTCGGTGAAGACGCTCCCGACAAGGTTGTACACCTCGTCGGAGACGCCCTCCTCGGAGATGAACGTGAACGCCTCGGCGAGCTCGAGCGCCGCGCGCTCCCGGTCGCTGAACACGCCGCTCTCCCGCCAGGTCGGGATCTGCGTGATGGTGTCGGTGTCGAGGCCGGCCTTGAGCGCCCGGTCGACATGGAGCCGCGCGCAGTAGCTGCAGCCGTTGAGCTGCGAGCTGTGGATCATCACGATCTCCTTGAGGCGATCGTCGATGCCGTTCGCAGCGCAGATCTCCCCGACCGTCCTCGCGAAGGCGTCGAGCGCCTGGTAGGCCGCCGGCTCGGTCTTGGACAGATGCACGCGCGTCTCGCTCATGCATCCATGATATTCGTCGCCCGAGCGGCGCGCTCGCGAGCGATCAGTGGGGTGAAATGCATTCCGCACACCAGAAAACCTCATGAATGAGCAAATATGAAAGCATATGAGGCTTTCCATTTGTCACACTGCTCCCGAATTTCTCGCGACTCGTTTCAGGGAGCAGAATGTGGACGTGGCGATCGATATCACCGAGTTCAGCTATCTTCCCGCACAGGCCGAGGCCTTGGGCGTCCCGCTTCCTCCCGTGGAGCGCATCACCCTCACACTCGCAGACGGACGCACCGTGAGCGCACTGCGCTTCGGCACCGATGCCCCGCGCGTCACCCTCCTCCACGGCGCCGGTCTCAACGCGCACACGTGGGACACGACGTCGCTCGCCCTGCAGCAGCCTCTGCTGGCGATCGATCTCGCCGGACACGGCGACTCCTCCTGGCGCGCAGATGCCGACTACACGCCGCGCACCCTCGCCCGGGACGTCGCCGCAGCACTCGACGCCTGGACGACGCAGCCGCAGCTCGTCGTCGGGCAGTCGCTCGGCGGTCTCACCGGAGCGGCCCTCGCCGCCTCCCGTCCCGACCTCGTCGCAGAACTCGTCATCGTCGACATCACGCCCGGCATCGACGTCAGCGCAGGCCCGGCAGCGTTGCGAGCCTTCTACGAGGGTCCCACCGATTTCGCCACGCGCGACGAGCTCGTCGACAAGGCGATGTCCCTCGGCTTCGGCGGCACGCGTCCCGAAACCGAGCGCGGCGTCTTCCTGAACACGCGCGTCCGCGCCGATGGGCGCGTCGAGTGGAAGCATCACTTCGCGCATCTCGCCGCACAGGCGCTCGCGGCGCACGACCCCGGGTCGGCGGCTGCACCATCCGTGCTGCACGAGACGGGATGGGACGACCTCGCCGCCGTGCGCGCACCCCTCACGCTCGTGCGCGCCATCCGCGGCTTCGTGAGCGAGACGGATGCCGAAGAGCTGCAGCGCCGCGTCCCTCAGGCGCGTGTCGTCGCCTTCGATGCGACGCACAACGTGCAGGAGACGGCCCCGACCGCCCTCGCCGATCTCATCGCCTCGCTCGCGCCTGCCGGCCAGGGAATATGACGAATCGTTCCACAGCCGACCCGGACCCCTCCGCCCATCTCTAGGCTCGATCCAACGGCACACAGCACCTGCCGCACCGAGAGGAAACGCCTTATGTTCCGACGCACCCGACGTCTCGCGCTGATCTCCGCTCTCGCGGCCACGGCCGTGATCCTGAGCGCCTGCTCCGGCACCCCCGCGCAGGAGCCGACCGCGTCTCCCGGAAAGCCCGACCCTGATGCGACGCTGCACGTCGGTCTGGTCCTGGAGCCGACCAACCTCGACATCCGGCACACCAGCGGTGCCGCGCTCGAGCAGGTCCTCATCGACAACATCTACGAGGGTCTCGTGACGCGCACGCAGGACAACGAGATCGAGGGCCGGATCGCCTCCGACTACGAGGTGTCCGACGACGGACTGACGTACACCTTCACGCTCAACGACGGCGTCCTCTTCCACGACGGCACCCCGCTCACATCCGCAGACGTGGTCGCCTCCTACGAGGCGGTGCGCACCGATGCGACGATCCAGGGCAACGCCGAGTTCGCCTCGGTGGCATCCGTCACCGCGCCCGACGCGACCACCGTCGAGATCGTCCTCGCAGCGCCCAACCAGAACTTCCTGTTCGCACTGACGGGTCCCGCCGGCCTCGTCTTCAAGGCGGGCGACACGACCGACCTCAAGACGGCGGAGAACGGCACCGGTCCGTTCACCCTCACACGGTGGAACAAGGGCAGCGCCATCACCTTCGCCCGAAACGACGACTACTGGGGCGAGAAGGCCGGCGTGGCCGAGGTCGAGTTCCAGTACATCCCCGATTTCACGGCCGGCGTCAACGCCGCGCTCGCGGGCGATGTCGACGTGCTGACGGCGGTCGACCCGAACCTCGCCCCGCAGCTCGAGGATTCCGGCGACTTCACGCTGACGAAGGGTCGCACCACCGACAAGGCGACGTTGGCGTTCAACAACAAGAAGGCTCCCCTCGACGACGTCCGCGTGCGAGAGGCACTGCGTCTGGCGATCGATCACGAGGCGCTGATCGAGGCCGTCGGCGCCGGCACCACGCTGTACGGGCCGATCCCCGAGCTCGACCCGGGCTACGAAGACCTCTCCGACGTGATCTCGTACGACCCGGAGAAGGCCAAGGAGCTCCTCGCCGAAGCCGGCCAGGAGGATCTCGAGCTCACCCTCACCATTCCGAGCTTCTACGGGACGACGGTGCCGAAGGTGCTGATCTCGGACTTCGCCAAGGTCGGAGTCACGCTCGAGGTCGACTCGGTCGAGTTCCCGGCCTGGCTGGAAGACGTCTACACGAACCACGACTACGACCTCAGCTTCGTGCTGCACGTCGAGCCGCGCGACTTCGGCAACTTCGCCAACCCCGACTACTACTTCGGCTACGACAACGCTGAGGTGCAGGATCTCTACGAGCAGGCTCAGGCCGAGGTCGATCCCGACAAGTCCGCCGACCTGCTCGCGCAGGCCGCGCGGATCGTGTCGGAGGACCACGCCGCGGACTGGCTGTACAACGGCGAGACGATCACGGCCGTGAGCCCGATCGTCGCGGGCTTCCCCGAGGACTCGATCAACTCGCGCATCAACCTCGCGGGCGTGACCGTCTCCCCGGAGAAGTAGGCGGCGGTCCCTTCTCCGTGCTCCGCTACGCGCTCGTCCGAGGAGCCCTGCTCATCGCAGGGCTCCTCGTGTCGAGCGTGCTGATCTTCCTCACGCTGCGCGTCTTCCCCGGCGACGTGGCCCAGCTGATCGCCGGCACCCAGGCCTCCCCCGCCGAGGTCGACGCTCTCCGCGAATCGCTCGGGCTGAACCGTCCGCTCCTCGCGCAGTACACCGACTGGATCGGCGGCATCTTCCGCGGCGACCTCGGCACCTCGCTGCTCTCCGGCGCCTCGGTGGGCGAGGAGCTGTTCCTCAAGGCGCAGGTCACCGTGCCACTCGGGATCATGTCGCTCCTCATCGCCGTCCTCATCGCCCTGCCGTTCGGCATCCTCGCCGCGCTCCTCCGCGGACGCCGCGGCGGAACGGCCCTCAGCGTCGGCGCGCAGACGCTCGCCGCCGTGCCGGTGGTCTGGGCGGGCATGATGCTGATCGTGGTCTTCTCGGTCTGGCTGGGATGGCTGCCGCCACAGGGATTCCCTCGCACCGGCTGGTCGACGCCGGGGAAAGCGATCGAGGCACTTCTGCTCCCCGCCCTCACGATCGGGATCGTCGAAGGCGCGATGCTCATGCGCTTCGTTCGCAGCGCCACCCTGCAGGCGGCCAGTCAGGACTTCGTCCGCACCGCCGCCGCGAAGGGTCTGACGCGCACGCGCGCGCTGATCCAGCACGGCATCCCCGCGGTCGGACTCTCGATCGTCACGGTCCTCGGGCTGCAGGTGGCCGGCATCATCGTCGGCTCGGTGGTCATCGAGCAGCTGTTCACGCTCCCCGGCATCGGACGGATGCTGGTCGCCGACGTCGGCACCCGCGACCTGATCAAGGTGCAGAGCGAGCTGCTCGTGCTCACCGGCTTCGTGCTCGTGATCGGCTTCCTCGTCGATCTGCTGCACCGGGCGATCGACCCCCGACAGCGGGAGGCCGCATGACCGCCCGCTGGCTCTCGAGGCTCTGGAGCACCGCGACGGGACGCTTCGGACTCATCGTCGTCACGGTGATCGCCGTGACCGCGATCGTGTCGCTCTTCTGGACGCCGTTCGATCCACAGTCGTCGGACATCGGCGATCGCTGGCTCCCGCCGAGCTGGCCCCACCTGCTCGGCACGGACGACACGGGCCGCGACATCCTCAGCCTGATCATGGCCGGCGCGCGGACGACGGCGTTCGTGAGCGTCGGAGCAGGTGTCGTCGCCACCGTCATCGGCATCGCCCTCGCAGCACTCGGCGCGCTCACCACCCGGTGGGTGCGGGAGACGGTCGCCGTGTTCGTCGACATCCTCATCGCCTTCCCGGTGCTGCTGATCGCGATGATGATCTCCTCGGTGTGGGGCGGATCGCTCTGGGTCGTCATCTGGGCGGTCGGCATCGGCTTCGGGGTCAACATCGCCCGCGTCACCCGACCCGAGCTGCGGCGGGTGCAGCAGAGCGACTTCGTGCTCGCCGCCCGCGCCTCGGGCCTCACGCCGGGCCAGAGCCTGATGCGCCATCTGCTTCCGAACGTCGCTCCGGTGTTCATCGTGCAGCTCTCGTGGTCGATGGCCGTCGCCGTGCTCGCCGAGGCCGGGCTGTCGTACCTCGGATTCGGCGCCTCGGTGGTCGAGCCGAGCTGGGGCATCCTGCTCGCCGACCTGCAGCGGTACATCGGCGTGCACCCGCTGTCGGTGATCTGGCCGGGACTCGCGATCACGATCACGGTCCTCGCCCTGAACCTCCTCGGCGACGGCCTGCGCGAAGCCACAGATCCGACTCTGCGCCACCGTGCTGCGGAGATCCACACCCCGGCGGTGGTCGCATGACGCTCACCGTCGAGAACCTGGTCGTCGAGATCGACGGCCGTCGCGTGGTGGACGGCATCTCGTTCGAGGTGCCGGACGGCTCGCGTCTCGGGCTGATCGGAGAATCGGGTTCCGGCAAGTCGCTCACCGCCCTCGCCGTGCTCGGCCTCCTTCCCGACGGCGCCACCGCGAGCGGCAGCATCCGCTGGAACGGCACAGAGCTGATCGGGATGCCGGATCGCGAGCTCGCGAAGCTGCGCGGCGACGACATCGGCATCGTCTTCCAGGAGCCGAGGACCGCTTTGAACCCGATCCGCACGGTCGGTCGGCAGATCGCGGAGTCCATCCGCATCCACGAAGGGATCAGCCGGCGGGAGGCCCGCGAACGTGCGGTCGCCGAGGCGGCACGCGTGCGGCTGCCCGATCCCGAGGCGATCGTCGACCGGTACCCGCACCAGCTCTCCGGCGGGCAGCGTCAGCGCGTGGCGATCGCCATGGCTCTCGCCTGTCGGCCGAAGCTGCTCATCGCGGATGAGCCGACGACGGCCCTCGACGTGACCATCCAAGCCGAGATCCTCTCGCTGTTGCTCGCGCTCGTCGAAGACGAGGGAATGTCGTTGATGTTCATCACGCATGACCTCGCCGTGCTCGCCCAGGTCGCCACCGAGGGCGTCGTGCTCGAACACGGACGGGTGATCGAAGCGGCGCCGGTCTCGACCCTGTTGACTGCTCCGACCTCGCCCGTCACGCAGGGGCTGCTGCGCGATGCGACGGCGACCCTCTGGCGCCCGGATGGAGGCACCCCGTGAGTCTCATCGAAGCACGAGGACTGAGCCGGGACTTCTTCGTCCCGAAGCGCTCCACGTTCGAGCGCACCCGCAGGCAGACCGCACTCGCGCCGACCGACCTCGACGTCGTCGAAGGCTCGTCGGTCGGCATCATCGGCGAGTCGGGGTCCGGCAAGTCCACGCTCGTCCGCCTGCTGCTGGGACTCGATCGCCCGACGGCGGGCACGGTGAGCGTGGACGGACGGAGAGTGGATGCCGCGGCATCCGCCCAGAGCCTGCACTGGCTTCGCCGCGAGACGGGACTTGTCTTCCAGGACCCGTACGCGTCGCTCGATCCGCGGATGTCAGCCGGGCAGATCGTGCGTGAGCCGTTATGGGCACTCGACATCGAGGGCGACCACCGAACGAGGGTCCGCGAGGTGCTCGAGCAGGTCGGACTCGAGCCCGACATGGCCGACCGCTATCCGCACGAGTTCTCCGGCGGACAGCGTCAGCGGATCGCCCTCGCGCGGGCGATCGTTCATCGGCCGCGCATCCTGGTCGGCGACGAGCCCCTGTCGGCCCTCGACGTGACGGTGCGCGCGCAGATCCTCGCACTGCTGATCGAGTTGCGCCGCACGACCGACCTGACGCTGCTGCTGGTCTCGCACGACATCGGCGTCGTGCAGAACCTGTGCGACACCGTGGTCGTGATGAAGGACGGCCACATCGTCGAGCGCGGGGCGACGACCGACGTGCTCCTGCATCCGCAGCACGACTACACGAAGGCGCTGCTGTCGGCGATCCCGGTCATTCCCGGCACCACCGGTCGTTGAGCGAGCGCCAGCCTGACGAAACGTCTCAGCGCTTCGACCCGAACAGGCTCCCCCGCCGTCGCCCGACGGGCTTGAGCACGCGCCTCATGTACACGGTCCCGAGGTCGCGCCCGAACTTGTACCCGACCCGCCCCATGCGTCCGGCCTGGACGAAGCCCAGCTTGGCGTGGAGGCGGATCGAGGCCTCGGCACCGCTGTCGCTGATGACGGCGACCATCTCCCGCAGTCCGATCTGCTCGCAGGCGTCGATGAGCGCCTGAAGCAGCGCCGCGCCGAGCCCTTTGCCGCCGGCGCCGGGACCGAGATAGATCGAGTCCTCCACGGTGTACCGGTAGGCGTTCTTGCCCGCCCACGGCTGCGCCAGCGCGTAGCCGATCACCTCGCCGCCCGACGAGACCGCGACGAGGAAGGGCAGTTTCAGCTTCTCGAGGAGCGCGAACTTCTCGCGCCAGTACGGAATGCTGCTGCGGCGCTCGTCGAGCGTGACAGCGGAGTTGCTCACGAAATGGTTGTAGATCTCCCGGATGTGGGCGAGGTCGTTGGCTCGCGCCGCACGGATCGTGTACGAGAAGACCTCGGGCGCCGGTTCCGGACGCAGGTGACGTGGCAGGACGCGGCGACGGTCCCCGGGCTCGAACTGCATGCGCTCAGCTTAGGGAGGAAGGCGCTTCGCCCTCCACCCTCCAGTCCACCGGATCTGCGCCGAGCTCTTCGAGCAGCGCGTTCGCCCGCGAGAACGGCTTCGAGCCGAAGAACCCTCGGCTGGCCGAGAGCGGCGACGGATGGGCCGACGCGATCACGGGCGTGTCCCCCAGCATCGGCTGGAGATTCGCGGCATCCCTCCCCCAGAGAATCGCGACGAGCGGCTGGTCCCGGGCCACGAGTGTTCTGATCGCGAGCTCCGTGACGGCTTCCCAGCCCCACCCGCGGTGCGATGCGGCATTGCCCGGCTGCACGGTCAGAACCCTGTTGAGCAGCAGCACTCCCTGGTCGCTCCACGCCGTCAGGTCGCCGTGCGGAGCGGGCGGGATGCCGAGATCGCTCTCGCGCTCTTTGTAGATGTTCGCGAGGCTGCGAGGAAGCGGGCGCACGTGCGGGTCGACGGCGAAGGAGAGTCCGATCGGATGCCCGGGTGTCGGATACGGATCCTGCCCCGTGATCAGCACCTTGACGTCGGCGAGCGGGCGCTGGAACGCGCGGAGCACGTTCGCTCCGGCCGGCAGGTAGCCACGACCGGCGGCCTGCTCCGCGCGCAGCCGTTCCCCCAGCGCGGTGATCTGCTCCTGCACCGGGGCGAGCGCGTCCGCCCAGCCGGCGTCGATCTGCCCGCTCTCTGCGAGCTCGGCGAGGGTGCTGGCCATGGTCAGTCGATGGATCGCACGCGCAGCGGACCGCGGGCGAGAAGGTGCTGGGCCGACTGGGCGACCGGCCGCATCGTGATCTGGTCGAGGTTGACGTGCGCCGGCGACTCCAGCGCGTACGCGATGACGTCGGCGACATCTTCCGCCACCAACGGCGCCTCGACGCCGGAGTACACGGCCTCGGCCGCGACGGTGTCTCCACCGAGACGGTTGAGGGTGAACTCCTCGGTGTGCACCAGTCCCGGCGCGATCTCGACCACGCGGATGGGCTCGCCGTTCAGCTCCTGGCGGAGCACCTTCGCGAGCATGCTCTCGGCCGCCTTCGCGGCGTTGTAGCCCGCGCCGCCGGCATAGGGCGTCTGGGCCGCGGTCGACGTGATGAAGATCGCGTCGGCGTGACCGTCGGATGCCGCGGCGCGGCGCAGCAGCGGAAGAAGTCCGGCCACGAGTCGCTGGGACGCGAGCACGTTCGCGTCGAACATCCACTGCCAGTCGTCGATCGAGGCATCCTCGACGCGGTCGGTCCCGCGAGCGCCGCCCGCCACCTGCACGAGGGCATGCACGGGCCCGGACTTCTCGAGCTCGGCGACGAGCGCGTCCACCGCGGCGCCGTCGGTGAGGTCGCAGGCGATGGCGGAGGCACCGGTCTCCTCGGCGAGCGCCGTGAGCCGATCCTCGCGCCGTGCGACGCCGACGACGTCCCATCCGCGTCCACGGAGCGTGCGCACCGTCGCCGCGCCGATCCCCGAGCTCGCACCTGTCACCACTGCACGTCTGATCACCATGCCTCCACCGTACGATGTCCGCCCGGGATTTCGCGGTCCGGCACTGTTACGTCACATTTCCCATCCCCTGTTGACACAAGCCGATATTCCGTACTCTCGCTGCAACGGCATCCGCCATCCAGCCTTCAATCGTTTCCAGGGGGAACACATGACCGCACCCGAGTCCTGGCGCTTCGAGACCAAGCAGATCCACTCGGGTGCCGCACCCGATCCGGTCACGAAGGCCCGCGCCACGCCCATCTACCAGACCACCTCGTACGTGTTCGACAGCGCGGACCACGCCGCCAACCTCTTCGCCCTCGCGGAGTTCGGCAACATCTACACGCGCATCCAGAACCCGACGCAGGACGTGCTCGAGCAGCGCCTCGCCGCACTCGAGGGCGGCACCGGAGCCCTGGTCCTCGCCAGCGGCCAGGCCGCTTCGACCTTCGCGGTCCTGAACATCGCCGAAGCCGGCGACCACTTCGTCGCCTCCAGCTCGATCTACGGCGGCACCTACAACCTCTTCAAGTACACGCTCGCGAAGCTCGGCATCGAGGTCACCTTCGTCGAGAACCAGGACGACCCCGAGGAATGGCGTCGCGCGGTACGCCCGAACACGAAGCTGTTCTTCGCGGAGACCATCGGCAACCCGCAGATCAACATCCTCGACATCCGCACCGTCGCCGACGTGGCGCACGAGAACGGCGTGCCCCTGATCGTCGACAACACGATCGCGACGCCGTACCTGATCCGTCCGTTCGAGTTCGGTGCCGACATCGTCGTGCACTCCGTCACGAAGTTCCTCGGCGGCCACGGCACGACCATCGGCGGCGTCATCATCGACGGAGGGAAGTTCGAGTGGTCGAAGAACGTCGAGAAGTTCCCGGGTCTCACGGTCCCGGACCCCTCGTACCACGGCGCCAGCTACACCGCCGCGGTCGGCGACCCGCTCGCCTACATCATCAAGGCCCGCGTGCAGCTGCTCCGCGACCTCGGCTCGGCCATCGCCCCGCAGAGCGCCTGGAACCTCATCCAGGGCGTCGAGACCCTGTCGCTGCGCATCGAGCGCCACGTGCAGAACGCGCAGGAGATCGCCGAGTGGCTCGACGGCCGTGACGACGTCGCGACCGTCAACTACTCGGGTCTCCCCTCCTCGCCGTGGTACGCCAAGGCGAACGAGTACGCCCCCAAGGGCGTCGGCGCGGTGCTGTCGTTCGAGCTGAAGGGCGGCGTGGAAGCCGGTCGCGAGTTCGTCAACAGCCTGTCGCTGTTCAGCCACCTCGCCAACATCGGCGACGTGCGCTCGCTGGTCATCCACCCGGCGTCCACCACGCACGCACAGCTCACCCCCGAGCAGCAGCTCACGGCCGGCGTCACGCCGGGCCTGGTCCGCCTCTCGGTGGGCATCGAGAACGTCGACGACCTGAAGGCCGACCTCGACGAGGCTCTCGCCGCGGCCCGCCGCGTGTCGGAGGCCGCTCGCGCCTGACCTGTCGTCGGAGAAGTGCCCCGGGCCGCGGCTCGGGGCACTTCTGCGTCTCCGCGCCGCACACGGTGCGCGCACAGCCGACAGGTCCAGAATGGAAGGTCCTGTCCGAGGAGCTTCCGATCGACGTCATGCATCAACGACCGCCCCGCCCGCGCCCGGTGTCGCGGCGCTCACGCGCGCGCTCGGGACGGATCCTCGCGGTGTCGGCTCTGGTCCTGCTGCTCGTCGTCATCGGCAGCTGGGTGCCCGGGTTCGTCGGCACGGCCGCGGCCGCCGTCCTGCCCTGGTGCGGGCTCGCCCTCGCCCTCGTGGCCGTGCTCGCCCTCTTCTCCGCACGTCGCGTACTTCTCGTCATCCTGCTCCCCGCCCTGGTCTGGGCGCTCGCGATCTTCCCCTCTCTGCCGGGCTTCGGGGCTGCGCCCTCCGCGGATGCCGCACCGCTGACCGTCGTGAGTCAGAACGTGCGCGCACATTCCGGGGGCGCAGCGGCCTCGGCGGCCGAACTCGCCGGCCACGGCGCCGACGTCATCGCTCTCACCGAACTCGACGCCGACAGCCTGACGGCCGCGCGTGACGCTCTCGCCGCGGAGTACCCGTATTCGTACGCGATCGGGACGGTCGCCGTCTGGAGCCGGTCCCCGCTCGCGAACGCCCAGCCGCTGACGCTCGGCCTCGACTGGAGACGGGCGCTCCGGGTCGAGGTGCAGACTCCGGCTGCCGCAGTCGCGGTCTACGTCATGCATGCCGCGTCCGTGCGTCCGGGGCACCAGCAGGACCGCGACACGATGCTGTCCGGCATCGCCGACGCCGTGGCATCCGATCCCGCCGAGTCGATCATCGTCGTCGGGGACTTCAACGCCGCCTCCGCAGACCCGGCCCTCGGTGCCATCCGCTCCCAGCTGGACTGGGTGCGCCCGACCGACGGCACCCTCGGGATGACCTGGCCTGCTGCGCTCCCCCTCGCCCGCATCGACCAGGTCTTCGTGCGCGGTCTGGACGTGCAGAGCTCCACGACGCAGCGCGCGGGGAACAGCGACCATCTCGCGACGGTGACGAGCGTCAGCGTGCGCGGCGGCGATTCCGACCCCGCACCGTAACGTTCGCCGGGCGAGTCCCCCGCCAGGCGACAATGGAAGCATGGACTGGCAGACGACCTCCGAGGACACGGTGCCCTCAGCGCCCGTGACGGAGGCGGACGTGCGTCTGCTCCGAGCCCGACCACCGGCGACCGGCGCCTGGCGCGACGGAGACCCGGTCGGCGGCCGCCGTTTCGGCAGTTTCGGGCCGTTCACGACCGAGAGCGGTGCTGTCCTGCCGGGGATCCGTCTCGCCTACGAGACGTGGGGCGAGCTCAACGAGGCCCGCGACAACGCGATCCTCGTGCTGCATGCCCTGACCGGCGACAGCCACGTGCGCGGCGCGGCCGGTGCAGGCCATGCGACCGCCGGATGGTGGGACGACGTCACCGGTCCCGGCGCACCTCTCGACACGGATCGCTGGTTCGTCATCGCGCCGAACATGTTGGGCGGATGCCAGGGATCCACCGGGCCCGCGAGCATCGCTCCCACCGGCTACGAGTGGGCATCGCGCTTCCCCTACCTCACGATCCGCGACCAGGTGGCGGCGCAGGTGCGCCTGGCCGACGGGCTGGGGATCGACCGCTGGGCCGCCGTCGTCGGCGGCTCGATGGGCGGCATGCACGCCCTGGAGTGGGCGATCGCGCACCCCGAGCGCGTCGAGCGACTCGCCGTGCTCTCCTCGCCCCCGGTGACGACCGCCGATCAGATCGCGCTCAACACGGTGCAGCTGGAGGCGATCCGGATGGACCCGCGCTTCCAGGGCGGCGAGTACTACGATCTCGCCGATGGTGACGGTCCGCACCGCGGCCTCGCCCTGGCCCGGCGGATGGCCCTGCTGAACTACCGCAGCCCGATCGAGCTCAACCAGCGGTTCCAGCGGTCGTGGCAGTCCGGCGTCTCGCCGCTCGGCCACGGCGGACGTTTCGCGGTCGAGTCGTACCTCGACTTCCACGGCAACAAGTTCACCCGCCGCTTCGACGCGAACAGCTACATCACCCTCGTCGAGGCGATGAACTCGCACGATGTCGGGCGCGACCGCGGCGGCGTCGAAGAGGCTCTGCGTGCCGTCACCGCCACGACCCTCGTCCTCGGGATCGACAGCGACCGCCTCTTCCCCGTCGACGGGCAGCAGCGCATCGCGAGGAGCATCCCGAAGGTCATCGGCGGCGAGGCCGTCGTGCTCACCAGCGACTTCGGCCACGACGGCTTCCTGATCGAGACGGAAGCCGTGGGTTCGCACCTCCGGCAGCTGCTCGACAGCTGAGTCGCTGACGTCACCTGCCGAGCGGCCCCTCTGTGCGCGAACGGCCTCTCTGTGGACGCCGACAAAGGGGCCGTTGGTCCGCAAAGGGGCCGTTCGGCGAGACGAGTGAGACGGTCAGGCGGGCAGGAAGCGCCAGGGAAGCTCCGCGGCCTCGAGGACGCCCTGCTCCCAGGCGAACGCCCGACCCGCGTCGGTGTCGACGACGCGCGTCTGGAAGAGCTGAGCGGATCCGGCGGATGACAGCGCCGCCTCCGCGTCGGCGAACACCGCGAGCTGGTGCAGGGTCAGCCAGGTGGGCGGGAACAGCGTCCACTCGCCGGCGGCGTGACGCGCCAGCGCCTCGTGGGGGCTCACCCAGGCGATCTCCGCGACCTCGTCCGCCGACGGCACGAGAACCTGATCCGGAGCCTTCGCGAGGAAGAACCAGGTGCGGATGCGCGTGGGCGCCCCGGCCGGCGGTCGCCACTCGGACAGCAGCACAAGGTCGTCGATCGTCAGCCCGACCTCTTCCTGCGTCTCGCGGATGCCGGCCCGACGCGCATCCTCGCTCTCGGACGCCCCGGACCGCCGATCGTCGGGCTCGACCTTGCCGCCGGGGAACACCCAGGCGCCGGCGAACGAACCGCGATCCGGTCGGCGGATGAGCAGGACCTCGAAGCCCTCCTCGACGGTGCGCAGCAGCACGACCGTGCCCGCCACGGGCAGGGAATCATCGGGGGAACTCACCCCGACACTCTACGACGCGACGAGCTCCGGGACGACGGCCCGACGCGCCTCGAGGCGATACGACAGCAGGGCGATGAGCAGGCCCGCCACTGCGAGCGCGGCGCCGGTCCAGGCGGGAGCCGTGAATCCCCAGCCGAGGGCGATGACGACGCCCCCGAGGAACGCTCCGAGGCTGTTCCCGATGTTCAGTGCCGAGTGGTTGAGCGCCGCCGCGATCGACTGGTTGTCGCCGGCGACGTCCATCAGCCGGGTCTGGATGGTCGGGCTGAGGACCGACGAGACGAAGCCGACGACGAGCACCATGAGACAGAGACTCACGATCCAGAACGACAGCACGGCCTGGACGGCGAACGTGGCGGCCATGACGGCGAGGCCGATCAGCAACGTCCGGCGCAGATCGATGTCTGCCAGGTGTCCTCCGACGAGGTTGCCCACCGTCATCCCGATGCCCATCAGCACCAGCACGATCGGCACGACCCATTCCGGCGAACCCGCGACCTCCGTGACGACCGGGGCGATGTAGCTGTAGACGGCGAAGAAGCCGCCGAAGCCGATGGCCCCCACGCCGAGGGTGAACCACACCTGCGGGATGCGGAAGACGCCGAGCTCCTGGCGCATGGTGCGTCCGGGAGACCCGGGATGCGCGGGCACGAACAGGGCGATGCAGAGAGTCGCCAGGGCGAAGACGAGCGCCACGACGGCGAACGCCGTGCGCCAGCCCCACTGCTGGCCGAGGAAGGTGCCCAGCGGCACGCCGACGACGTTGGCGACCGTGAGGCCGGTCAGGATGAAAGCGACGCCCTTCGCCCGGTTGCCGGGCCCCATCACGTCGGCGGCGACGAGCGCGCCGATGCCGAAGTAGGCGCCGTGCGGGAGACCGGCGAGCAAGCGCGAGGCCCCCACGAGCTCGAAGGTCGGCAGCACCACGGTGAGGGCATTGAACACCGTCAGGGCCAGAGCCAGCACGATCATCACGCGATGCCGCGGATACCGGGCGACGAAGCCCGCGATCGTCGGCGCACCGATGACCACGCCGAGCGCGTACAGCGAGATCAGCCATCCGGCCTGGCTCAGGGCATCTTCCGGGCTCGAGGCCCAGAGGGTGGGCAGCAGGTCGCCGGCGATGTCGGGCAGCAGGCCCATGACCACGAACTCGGTCATGCCGATGCCGAAGCTGCCGATGGCGAGAGAGAGGAGCGCCCTCTTCGCCGCACCCCTCGATTCTGTCGAGGGATTCACCGGTTCAGCTTAGCGGTCTGTCGGCATGCGCCCCGACGCCCGGTGGGACGCGGCGAATGCGGCCGGGGTCGAGCCGAGGACGCGACGGAAGTGGCGCGTGAGGTGCGCCTGGTCGTGGAACCCCGCCTCGACGGCGGCGGACGCCGGTCGGATGCCGTCGACGAGCAGTCGTCGCGCGATGTCGACGCGCCGACTCACGACGTACTGATGCGGGGCGAGCCCGAATTCGCGGGAGAAGGCCCGGATCAGGTGACTGGGATGCGCGCCGACCCCGGCGGCGATCTCGGCGAGGGTGAACGACTCCGTGAGGCGTTCGTCGAGCACGATACGCACGCGGCGGGCCAGCGGGGCGTCGCGTGCCACCGCATCGGGCGTGCCGAGATGAGCGAGGAGGGAATCCCGCAGGATCAGCATCCCCTGTTCGGCCGCCAGGATGTCGCCCGGATGCTGCAGCGCCGCGTGGATCCGCTTGACGGTCATCAGCGGCGCTGCGGAGGCCAGCGTCGGCGAGGCCTCTGCCGGCGCGATCGCCGTCGGAGGGAGCCAACCGCTGTCGGTGTAGATCACGCGCTTCCGATACGCCTGCCCGCCCTGCACCGACCGGCCGTCGTGCGGGATCCCCGGGGGCAGGAGCGTGACGGCGCCGGGCGCGGCGATGTGCCCGGTGCGGTGCAGATCGTACGACACAGCACCCGCGTCGACGATCATCACGGTCCAGCCATCGTGAGCGTGCATGGGATAGGCGTGATCTAACGTCGCGTGATAGACCTCGCGGACGGCGGGCACCGACGGATGCCAGGCGTGCACGTGATCGACCATGCAAGAAACGTACAAGACCCTGAGCCGCGTCGGCGCGATCGTGGAGACATGAGCATGACACACACCGCCCCCGGGGATCCGACCGCACCTGTCCGTTTCGACACCAAGGTCGTCGTGGTCCTGAATCAGGATCTCGCCGCGTGGCAGGAGCTGAACGTCACGGCGTTCCTGATGTCGGGAATCGCGGTGAGCGCTCCCGGTACGACAGGATCCCCCTACATCGACGCCGACGGCACGACCTATCTGCCGATGCTGCGCCAGCCGGTGCTGGTGATGACCACCGATGTGGCATCGCTGCGATCCGCGCGCGCGAAAGCGGCCGCGCGCGATGACATCGCCCTGGCGATCTACACGCGCGAGCTGTTCGCGACCGGTCACGACGAAGCCAACCGGGCTGCCGTCGCCGCCGTGGGCGCCGACCATCTCGACCTGGCCGGCGTCGCCCTCCGCGGCCCTCGCAACGCGGTGGACCGCATCGTGAAGGGTGCGCGCATGCACGACTGAGGACGCCGGTGCTGAGGGTGTGCCTAGCGGTCGTCGGACTCCTCGATCGCCGCCTCGAGCCGCTCGATCTTCGCGTCGAGCTCGCCCGAGTAGCCGGGACGGATGTCGGCCTTGAGCACCAGCGAGACGCGCGAGCCGAACGGTATGACGGCTTCGGTCGCCCGCTTGACGACATCCATCACCGTGTCCCAGTCGGGACCCTCGATCTCGGTGAACATGCTCGTGGTGCGGTGCGGCAGCCCGGACTCCCGCACGACGCGCACGGCGGCGGCCACCGCATCGTGCACGGAGTCGTCGGAGCGCGCGGCTCCCTCGGCGGGGGTGCCGCTCGGGGCGACGGAGAAGGCGATCAGCATGTTCACTCCCTGGTTTTCGAAGGACGGTAGGCGGGGACCCGCACGAGAGCACGGATGCCGACGGCGAGGAGGACGAGGAGCAGCACATTGCGCAGTGTGAGGACGAGCACGGGCAGCAGCTCCGCACGCAGCAGCGCGTCATAGCTCAGCGGGTAGACGAGGCACGTCAGCGCGCACAGGGCGAGCACGAGCACCGCGGGCACCCGCGCTCGCAGGCCGTCGACGGCGATCCAGAGGATCACCGGGGCGATCAGCCAGGTCTGGAACTGCGGCGAGCCGACCTTGTTGGTGACGATGAGCACGACGACCAGAGACAGGGCCAGCGGCGGGAAGAGCCGGGGGAAGGATGCTCCGCGCACCGCCTTCATGGCCCCGATCGCCGTGACCGCGAGGGCGGCCAGCACCATCAGCGGCGTCAGGACTGCCGTGACGGCATCCGTCCCGACGCCGGTGATCTGGAACGTGAGGATCTCGAAGCTGTACTCGATCCGCGCGGCGCCGGCGACCGCCAGCCAGAGGAAGGGCGTCGCCGCCACGGCCTCGATCTGCAGGCCGCGACCGGTCTGCTCGGTGAGGAAGCCGAAGATCTCCGTGTCCGCGCCCAGCACGAGCAGCACCACGATGACGCCGGCGGTGACGGCTGCGGCGGCGAGCAGCATCCGGATCCGGGCTCTGCCTGCCACGACGGCGGCCAGCACCAGAGCGCCGGGCCAGATCTTGATCCAGGCGCCGACCGTCAGCAGCGCGGTCGCGACGACGGGCCGCGACGCGAGCCAGAGCCCGCCGATCACGGCGAGCGGCACGGTGACCGCGTCGATGCGGTAGATCGCGATGGGGCCGAGCAGCAGCAGGGCCGCGCACCAGAACCAGGCGGATATGCGTCGCGGCCGCGAGGGCGTGCGTCCGACCAGCACGGCGAAGGCGACCGCATCCAGCGCCGTGATGAGGACGGCCCAGGCGACCAGGTACGCGCCGGAGACTCCCAGCAACGGCACGAGCGGCACAGCCACGGCCTTGGCGATCAGCATCGGCACGAGGGCGAGCTGCGGGTACACCCACGATTCGGTGACCCCGACGATCGGCCCGCCGCCGAGGGCCGCCGACGCCCAGGGCTCGTAGACGAGCACGACGTCGCCCATGGGCTGACTCGGGTACACCCAGCCCACCGCGGCCGTGACGAGATGCGCGAGGAGGAACACGCTCCAGAGCACGACCACGCGGGTCGCCCGGCTGCGACTCACGCCAGGACGTCCGCGATCGCGGACGGAAGGGCGTCGGCGACGTCCATCGCGACGATCGGATGCCCGGGGGCGCCGTCGACCACGCCGGCCGCGATCCGGGCCGCATGCCCGTGCAGCCATGCGCCGGCGGCCGCGGCCTCGGCCAACGACTCCCCGGGATTCGCCGCGGCCACCGCGCCGAGCACGCCGGCGAGCACATCGCCGGTCCCTGCCGTCGACAGCCAGCCCGTTCCCGCTTCGACGACGAGGACCGTCCCCGAGGGGTCGGCGATCAGCGTGCGTGCACCCTTCAGCAGCACCGTGCCGGAGATCTTCGCCGCCATCTGCGCCGCGGCCTCCGAGCGGTCGTCATCCGACGACGGGACCCGCAGACGCTCGCGCAGCTTCGCGAACTCTCGGGCGTGCGGCGTCACGACGAACGGAGCGCGCGTGCCCGGCGCGAGATCGAGCGCGCCGGCGTCGATGATCACCGTCGCCGACCCGGAGAGGATGTCACGCAGCGCCAGGGTCTCGGCGTCGCTGCGCTCCCCCGGATCCGTTCCGGAGCCGATCACCCACGCATCCGCCCGCGTGCCCCCGGTGTCCGGACCGGTGACCGTCTCCGGACGGCGCGCGAGCACGGCATCCGCGACCGATGGCGCTCCGACGAAACGAACGAAGCCCGCACCCGCGCGCCATGCCGCTTCGACGCCGAGCACGGCGGCGCCGGGGTACGCGGGCGACCCGGTGCGCAGGGCGACGACGCCGCGGGAGTACTTGTCGTCATCCGGTGCGGGAGCGCGGAAGAACCGCGCGGTGTCGCTCCGTGACCATTCGCGCACCTCGACCATGACTCCACGTTAGCGGGACGACCCTCGGGGCACTCGCGCGGGCGTAACGTCGAACGGTGAGCTTTCTCTTCTCTCCTCTGACCATCCGAGCCGTCACGGTCCGCAACCGCCTCTGGGTGTCGCCGATGTGCATGTACAGCGCCGTCGACGGTGTGGTGCAGGAATGGCACCACACGCATCTGGCCCAGTTCGCCTCCGGCGGCGCGGGACTCATCGTCGCCGAGGCCACCGCGGTGCTGCCCGAGGGGCGGATCTCGCCGCGCGACGCCGGCCTGTGGAACGACGAGCAGCGCGACGCCTGGGCGCCGATCGTCCGGGCGATCCACGACCGCGGGGCGGTCGCGGGCATCCAGCTCGCGCACGCCGGACGCAAGGCGTCGACCTGGTGGCCGTGGGCTCCGGCACGCGGCTCCGTGCCCGCGACGGACGGCGGATGGACGACGACCGCACCGTCGGCCGTGGCCTACGACGGCTTCGCCGCGCCGATCGCACTGGATGCCGGGGGCATCGACGACGTCGTGCACGCGTTCGCGGCGGCCGCGCGTCGCGCCGTGGATGCCGGGTTCGACGTGCTCGAACTGCACGGCGCCCACGGCTACCTGCTGCACCAGTTCCTCTCGCCCCTGTCCAACCTGCGCGACGACGAGTACGGCGGACCGCTCGAGAACCGGGCACGCCTCCTCCTGCGGGTGATCGACGCGGTCCGCGCCGAGGTCGGCGAGGACGTGCCGCTGTTCGTGCGCATCTCCGCGACCGACCACGCCGAAGGCGGCTTCACCTCCGACGAGGCGGCGACCGTCGGAGACTGGGCCGCAGAGCACGGCGCCGACTTCATCGACGTCTCCAGCGGCGGACTCGTCGCCCATCAGCAGCTCGACGTCTTCCCCGGCTACCAGGTCCCGCTGGCCGAGACCGTCCGTCAGGGCGGGCGCATCCCCGTCTCGGCCGTCGGCCTCATCACGGCCGCGGCGCAGGCGGAGCAGGTGCTCGCGGACGGCGCGGCCGACGCGATCTTCGCCGGTGCCGCGAACGTCGGTGAGGAGTCTCTCGCCGC
>NZ_SSDJ01000125.1 GCF_004794465.1 Microbacterium sp. K24
ACGTCATGCTTCTACCTTAACGGTCGGGCTCCCCGAGATACCGGGGACCATGGTCGGGGCCGAGGCGGCGACACCGGCACTCGACCGCCGCGCGTGCGCAGGCAGGAATGCAGGGTCGCCTAGAGTCGGCGGCCGCCGCGGCGTCGGCGCACGACGATGACGCTCGGAACGAGCGTGATCGAAGCGGAGACGGCCGAAGGCATGTCGCGACAGTAGCGCGGGCGGAGCGGCATCCGCAAATCCACGTCGTCACACGACCGGATGACGCTCCATCGGCGCCGCGAAGAAGGCGAGCTCGTGGGCGCTCGACACCTCGAACGCCCTCAGCATCCGCTGCCGCGTCTCGGCATCCGCCGTCGCCGCCGCGCCCGTGACGACGTCGATCGCCTGCCGGGTCGCCTCCGTGAAGGCCGGATCGGCGTAAGTCTCGAGCCAGGAGGCGTACGGATGCCGCGGATCGCGGGCATGGTCGCCGAACTCTCCCGCGTGCAGCCGCTGCCCGAGGTCGGTGTACAGCCAGAAGCAGGGCAGAAGTGCCGCGACCAGCACACGGTGGTCGCCGCCGAACGCGACGGAGCGCAGGTGGTCGAGATACGCCGTGGTGGTGTCCGACGGCTCCGCCGCGAAGGTCGCACCGTTGACACCCTGCGACGGCGTCAGCCACGAGGCGTGCAGTTCGAGCTCGCCGACGATGGCGCCGTGTGCGGAGTTCGCCCAGAACGCCTGCTCCGCCGAGGTCGGGGCCAGCCGGGCTGCCTCGGCCAGCACCCGTGCGTAGTCGCGCAGGTACAGGGCGTCCTGCGCCAGGTAGAACAGGAACGGCTCGCGTTCGAGTGATCCGTCGGCGAGCGCACGGATGAACGGCAGCTCGTCGATCCCGCGACGGATGCCGGCGATGTGCTGCCACCACTCCGCCTCGACCTCGGCGGCCGACGGCCGCGTGTCGAGGCCGCCGCGCGCCCACAGACCGGAGAAATGGCTGATCGGGCCGTGTCCGTGTCCGACGCGCAGCGTCTCGCCGTTCCGCAGCGACTCCCGCAGCCACGCACGGGCACTGCGCACGGCGGTCGGAGCGTCCTCTCCCTGCGCGAGGCGAGTGGCGAGTGCCGACGATAGCGAGCAGCCGGTGCCGTGCGTGTTCCGCGTGTCGATGCGGGATCCGGTGAACTCCTGCCGCCAGCCGCGGCGCGCGTCTATCAGGGCGTCGGGAGCGTCGTCTCCGTCCAGGTGCCCGCCCTTCACGAGCACGGCGGCTCCGATATCCGCAGACAGCTCCTCGGCAGCGGCGAGGGCGTCCGCCCAACCGTCGAGGTCGCGACCTGCGAGCGCAGCGAGTTCAGCGAGGTTGGGCGTGATCAGGTGCGCGCGGCGGAGCAGTCCGCGCAGCGCTCCCTCGGCCTCGGGATCGAGCAGCCGGTCACCCGAGGTCGCGACCATCACCGGGTCGAGCACGACGTGGGGAGGACGGATGGCGTCGAGCCATGCCCCCACGACACGGATGACCTCGGCGTCGGCCAGCATCCCGATCTTGACGGCGTCGATGACGATGTCGTCCGACAGCGCCTCGAGCTGTGCGCGCAGGAAGTCCGCCGGCGGCACGTGCACGGCGCGCACGCCCTGCGTGTTCTGCACGGTCAGGGCCGTGACCGCGGCCATCCCGTAGCCGCCGTTCGCGGCGATCGACTTGAGGTCCGCCTGGATGCCGGCTCCTCCGGACGGGTCGCTTCCCGCGATGGTGAGGACGCGGGGCACCGCACCGGCACGCCACCGCCGGCGGAATTGCGTCGCGACACCCTTCGGATCATCGGCGGTGCATAGGGCAGAGACGACCGCGAGTCCCGCCGCACCCGCATCGCGCAGATCCTCGGTGTCGTCGATGCCGACTCCTCCGATCGCCACGCAGGGCAGCGGGCTCGCCGCCGCGAACGCTCGGAAGCCCTCGATCCCCAGAGCCGGCGGATGGTCGGGCTTCGTGCTCGTGGGGCGGATCACGCCGACCCCGAGGTGGTCGACGGTGCCGGGCGGGAGCGCGAGCACCGCGTCGAGATGCGCCCGGCTGTTCGCGGTCAGCCCGATCACCGCATCGGGCCCGAGCGCCTCTCGCGCACGCAGCACCGACGCATCGCCCTGGCCCAGATGCACCCCGTCGACACGTGCTCCGCGTTCACGCGCGGCGACGGCGGCATCCAGACGATCGTTCACGACGAGCAGCGCGCGGCCGTCGATCACCCGCGACAACTCGATGAGCTGATCGACGATCTCGCCATCGGTGGCGGCTTTGTCGCGCAGCTGCACGATGCGCACTCCCCCGTCGACGGCCTGACGGACAGTCTCGACGACGCCGCGCTCCCCGCAGAGCCCGGGGTCGGTGACGAGGTAGAGCGAGAGATCGGCGATCACCACGTGCCGCCCTCGACGCGGGCTGCGGCGACGATGTCCTCGGCACTCACTGCGGCGAGCGCGTCCAGCAGAGCGACGGCGAAGCTGCCGGGACCTGACGACCGCCGCGCGGCCTGCTCCGCCGCGATCGTGTAGACCAGGCTCGCTGCGGCGACGGCGGTGAGCGCATCGGTCCCCGTGGCCCTCGCCGCGCCGAGGAACGCGGCCATCACGGCGCCCAGGGCGCAGCCTCCGCCGGTGACGCGGGTGAGCAGCTCGTGTCCGTTCGCCAGGCGCAGCGCCCGCTCCCCATCCGTGATCAGGTCGATCGGACCGGACACGGCGACGACGCACCCGAACCGGCGTGCCAGCGATGCGGCGGCGTCGGCGGCGGCATCCGTGGTGTCCGTGGCATCCACGCCGCGCCCGCCCGCGCTGAGGCCGGCCAGCGCGAGGATCTCGGAGGCGTTCCCGCGCACAGCGGTCGGGCGCTGGTCGACGAGCTCGTGCGCGAGGCCGGTGCGCACCGGCAGGGCGCCGATGGCCACGGGATCGAGCACCCACGGGGTCCCCGATGTCGTGGCCCCGGCGACCGCCTCGAGAGCGGCCGCGCGCTGCTCGGGCGTCGGCGTGCCGAGGTTGATCAGGAGCCCCGAGGCGACGCCCGCGAACATCCCCGCCTCGCCGACGATGTCGACCATGGCGGGCGCCGCGCCGACGGCGAGCAGCACGTTGGCCGTGAAGCCGGTGACGACCGCGTTGGTGATGCAGTGCGTCAACGGCGGGGCATCGCGCAGCACCTCCAGCAGTATCCCCGCCGAGTCGGCGAGATCGATGGCGGATTCCGGACGCAGACGATCGCTCATGGGCGACATCCCTTCGCTAGTACGAACTAGATCAGGTTCGACGGGTCTGTTCTCAGCCGCGGATGCGGCACCCCGTGTCACTGCTCGAAGTCTAGCGACCGAGTTCGGCCAGCAGCTCCCGCTCCTCCGACCTCCTGAGTCCCGCGCGCCGGTCGCGATCGACTCCGCGTGCGCGCTCGTCGTCCACGACGTGCGCGATGGTGTCGACGAGCGGTCGGAACGTGCCTCCCGTCGCACGGAACAGCGCGTTGGTGCGGGTCATGAATCCGGTCATCTCGGCCGGAAGCCAGAGCGGGAGCGAACGCTCGCCCATCCAGTACTCGACGCCGTGCGCGAGAAGCCACTCCTCCGAGGCGACGACCGTCTCACCCGTGTGCCCCGACGCGGCGCGGACGGCATCCAGCACGTCGGCCAGCGGATGCACATCGCCGATCGTGTTGACCGCGCCGTCTGCTGACGTCGTGACGACGTAGGCGGCGAGGTCGTCGACGTCGATCACCTGAGCCGTGCGGCCGTCGACCGGCGGGAGCAGCACAGGCTCATCGCCGGCCCTCGTGAACGCGGCCGCCCAGTACCCGAACCGATCGCTCGGGTCGCCGTCGCCGACGATGAGTCCCGGACGCACGATGAGAGCACGCTCGGCAAGGGTCGCGACGGCATCCTCCGCGGCGGACTTCTGCGCCCCGTACTCGTACTCGTCCCCCGGCTGAGCGGGCGGATGCCGGGGCGCCGACTCGTCCGCTCCGATCGTCTCGTCATCGGAGTAGACCGACATCGACGACACGTACGTCCACCGGCCAGCACGATCCCCGAGTGCAGCGACCGCCGCGGCGACATGCGCCGCCTGGGAGGAGATGTCGACCACCTGATCCCAATCGCGTGCGACCAGAGCCGCGTAGGCCTCGGGGTCGTCCCGATCACCGCGCACGAGCGCGGCGCCCTCAGGCGCGGCACGCTCGCCGCGGGCGAGGCAGGTCACCGACGCACCGGCATCCAGCCAGCGCCGGGCGATCCGCCCCGAGAGCCAGCCCGTCCCGCCGAGGATCAGCACGTCCGTCATGAGTCCATGTCACCAGCATCCGGTACCCGAGGGAAGCTCTCTCCGCTCAGAGCAGGGAGGTCAGCCCTCTGCTCGCAGCTCGTCGAGTCCCGCCAACTCGGGCACCGTCCACGTCGGGTCCGGTCGCCAGTCACGCCACTCGTCGTCGAACGGCCAATCCCCCGCTTCGAACGAAGCGATCGCCGCGTCGGCGTGACGCTCGATCTGGGCGGCCTGCTCCGGACTGAGGCGTCCCTGGTCGATCGCGGCGACGAGCTCGTCCTCGTCCTTGAGATGGACGGTCCCGTCGGGCGAGATCTCGACGTCGAGGATGTGGTCCGACGAGTAGGTGTCGTGATCGGTGCGGAGGTGCGCGTTCTCGAGGTTCACGTACCAGCCTGCGAAGGTCCAGTCGCTGCCCGACACGTCCGACCAGAACAGCCACACCGACCACGGGAGCCCGGCGGGAGCGATGCGCAGCACGCCGTGGCCCCACCACTCCTCGACGATGCGGGTGCGCTCCTCCAACCACCGGCGCGCGAGGGGCACCGTGCGCACTCGCTGTCCATCCGGTGCGCCCTGCGATTCCTGCAGAGTCCCCGGGGCGAGCCAGGCGACCAGCCCATGCTCGTCGTCGCGCACCACGCGCATCGGAGAGATCGTCGACGGCTCCCCCGGCTGCCACCCGGGCTTGCGGTAATGCCAATCGATCTGCGCCCCCGGCGGAAGGAAGGGTCCATCGCCGAGCGGTCGCGCGCCGTCGGGGACGGCGGCCGGAGTGCCCTGGGGGAGGATGCTCATCCCGCCACGCTACTCCGGCGCCGTCGCCGTTCGACGGAACGTCGCCGTCCGGTTCGGACCGCGATCAGTCGCGCAGCGCCGCACCGAACCGCTCGGCGGCGACGGCCACTCCGGCGAGCTTGGCCTCGGTGGCCTCCGCTGCCGTGAGCGTGCGGTCGTCCGCGCGGAAGCGGAGTGCGAACGTCAGACTCTTCGACCCGTCCGGTACGCCCTCCCCGCGGTAGTCGTCCACGAGACGCACCGACTCGAGCAGCGTACCCGCGCCCGCGGCCAGCGCGGCTCGCACCTCGCCCGCGGGAACATCCGCGGGCACGGTGAGCGAGACGTCCTGCGTGGCTGCGGTGAAGGTCGACAGCGACGCGGCGACGATCCGGCCACCGGCGAGCGAGAGGATCCGGTCGAGATCGAGTTCCAGCACGGTCGCGCGGCCCGGCAGATCGGCATCATCCGCGACGACAGGGTGCAGCTCGCCCACGTAGCCGATCTCCTCGTCGCCGACGCGGAGTGCGCCGGTGCGTCCGGGATGGAGCGCCGCGCGCTCGGCCTGGACGACGTCGATCTCCACACCGGCGGCGGCAGCGATCACACGCACCGCATCGAGCGCCTCCGCGAGACCGGCGGCTTCGGCGGGCCGGCCGGGCTGACGCGGCGAGACGTTGCCGGTGAGCAGCACGGCCACGTGACGATGCTGGGGCGGGATCGAGGCGTTCAGCTCCGCGAGCTTCTCGTCCGACGGACGCTCCCCGAGCGGCGGCACGTCGTCCGTGCCGTACTCGACGCCCGGCTCCGGGAGGAACACGACGCCGGTCTCGAAGATCGCGATGTCGGTCAGGCCGCGAGCGATGTTGCGGTGCGCGGTCTGCAGCAGCCCCGGGATCAGCGAGCGGCGCAGGTACGGCGCCTGGCCGTCGAGCGGGTTCGCCAGGCGGATGCTGGGCAGGTGCTCGCCGGATGCCGAGCCGTGGAGGTCGTTCTGCGCCTCGGTCGTGAACGGGAAGGCCGGGGTCTCGACGAGACCGGCGGCGGCCAGCGCGTCGGCGACACGACGATGACCCTGCTGGTGCGCGGTGAGGCCGCGGCCCGAGGGCGGGGTCGGGAGCACGGACGGGATGCGGTCGAGACCGTGGATACGGGCGACCTCCTCCGCGAGCGTCCACTTGTCGGTGAGGTCGGGGCGCCAGGTCGGCGGGATGACGGTCCAGCCCGCCTCGGAGGCCGTGACCTCCGCGCCGATCGTGGTGAGCGCGCCGGTGATCTCGGCATCCGTGTAGTCGACGCCGATCAGACCCTGCACGAATCCGGCGGGGAGCTCGATGTCCGCGACGTAGACCTCGGCGAACAGCGCGCCGCCCTCTTCCGTGAGGGTGCCGCCGGCGAGCTCGACCATGAGGTCGGCCGCGCGCCGGGCGGCGACGAACGGGACGAGCGGGTCGACGCCGCGCTCGAACCGCTTGGAGGCCTCGCTGGGCAGCTTGTGACGGCGGGCCGAGCGGGCGATGGTCGTCGGGTCGAAGATGGCGGCCTCGATGAGCACGTTGCTCGTGGTCTCGCTCATCTCGGTCGTGCCGCCGCCCATGACGCCGGCGAGGCCGATCGGGCCGGACTCGTCGGTGATGAGCAGGTCCTCGACATGCAGCGCGCGCTCGACGCCGTCGAGGGTCGTCATCTTCTCCCCCGGCACGGCGCGGCGCACGGTGATGCCGCCGGCGAGCTTGTCGAGATCGTAGCCGTGCAGCGGCTGGCCGAGCTCGAGCATCACGTAGTTCGTGATGTCGATGAGCACACCCAGCGAGCGCATGCCGGCGAGGCTGAGCCGCGCGATCATCCAGGGCGGGGTGGGGCGCGAGGGGTCGACGCCGCGCACGACGCGCGTGACGAACTCGCTCGCGCCGACGCGGCC
>NZ_SSDJ01000126.1 GCF_004794465.1 Microbacterium sp. K24
ACTCACGCCCGCATCGCGCGCCGACCTGCTGGCGCGGCAGGCCGAGCGGCCGAAGGGTGCCACGACGCACCCGCAGACCGGCGAATGACAGCGCGCCCCTCGCGTGCGCCGGCACGCACGAGCGTGTACGTGTCGGCGTTCGACCTGTTCTCGATCGGCATCGGACCCTCGTCGTCGCACACGGTGGGGCCGATGCGGGCAGGAAGCGACTTCGCGCGCCGCGTGCTCGCCGCGCATCCGGAGGGTCCGCGGCGTATCGAGGCGGTGCTGTTCGGGTCGCTCGCGGCGACCGGACTCGGTCACGGCACGCCCGACGCACTGGTCGCCGGTCTCGCCGGGATGGAGCCGGAGACCTGCGACCCGGCATCCGTCCGCGGAGCGTGGTCGGGGCACCCCACCGGTTCGACGTTGCTGTTCGGCGGCCTCGTGCCGGTGCCCTTCGACAGCGCGGATGTCGTGCTCGATCCGTTCACCCGGCCGGAGGGGCATCCGAACACCCTCGTGATCCGGGCTTTCGCCGATGCGGCGGAGCCGATCGCGGAGGAGACGTACCTGTCGGTCGGGGGCGGCTTCATCCAGCGGGTGGGGGCGGATGCCGCGGCGCCCGAGCTTGCGGTCGGTTCTCCGCTCTTCGGCACCGCTGCCGAGCTGCTCGCGCTGTGCGGCGACGGGCGATCGATCGCCGACGTCGCCCGAGACGGCGAGCTCGCCTGTCGCAGCGCCTCAGAGGTCGAGGCCGGGCTCGATGCGATCTGGCAGGCCATGCGCTCCTGTGTGGAGGCAGGGCTGGAGGCCGAGGGCACGCTCCCCGGCGGACTCGGCGTACCGCGGCGTGCGCGGGCGATGCGGGACAGCATCCTGCGGGCGGAGGCGGCCGGTCGCCCGGTCGGCACGGACTGGCTGCAGGCGTTCGCGCTCGCGGTGAACGAGGAGAACGCCGGCGGCGGTCGAGTGGTCACCGCTCCGACGAACGGCGCCGCCGGCATCCTGCCCGCCGTGCTCATGCACTACTCGCGGTTCGAGCCCGGCGCGAGCAGCGAGGGCGTGCGCACGTTCCTGCTGACGGCTGCCGCGATCGGCTCACTCATCAAGGCCAACGCCTCGATCTCGGGGGCGGAGGGCGGATGCCAGGCCGAGGTCGGGTCCGCCTGTGCGATGGCGGCCGCGGGCCTGTGCGCCGTGCTCGGCGGAACCCCGCTGCAGGTCGAGAACGCGGCCGAGATCGCGATGGAGCATCACCTCGGGCTGACGTGCGACCCGATCGCCGGGCTCGTGCAGATCCCGTGCATCGAACGCAACGCGATCGCCGCGACGACGGCCGTCACCGCGGCTCGCCTCGCGCTGCACGGCGACGGCACGCACTTCGTGTCGCTGGATGCCGTGATCGAGACGATGCGCCAGACCGGCGCCGACATGAGCGACAAGTACAAGGAGACCAGTCGCGGCGGGCTCGCCGTGAACGTCGTGGAGTGCTGACCTACCGCGTCACCGGATGCCGCCGTCGATCGCGAACCGCACCGGGCCGCCGGTGGTCTGCACCGGGAACTCGTCTTCGTACGCGGGGATGCGGACGAGGATGATGCCGACACCGGTGGTGCCGGCGGTCGGCAGGTCGATCTCGAGGAAGTGCGGGCGATCCCCGGCCGGGACCGGCAGTCCGGACGCGTCGGTCGCGTGCACCGGGCAGGCGCCGGGGACGAGGTCGTGGCGGCTGCCGTCGTCGACGATGACGGTGGTCCCGGTCGGGATCGTCACGGTGGCGGTCACTGTGCGATCCTCTCAGGGTTTCCGGGCTCCGTCGTCTATGCGTCGGGTCAGCGACGCGACGGAGAGCGCCGCCGCCGTCATCGCGGCGGCGATCCAGACCGGTCCGAGCAGGCCGACGTCGGTCGTCAGCGCGAGCCCGCCGAGCACCGGCCCGACGGCCGCGCCGATGTTGAGCGCGGCCGTCGCATATGCCCCGCCCATCGTCGGTGCAGCGGATGCCGCGTACAGGACTCGTGCGATGAGGCTGCTGCCGACGCCGAACGACAGCATCCCTTGGACGAACACGAGCGCCAGCAGCGGCACCGGATGAGACGCGACGAGCGCCACCGCGATCCACCCCATCAGCAGCAGCGGTCCGCCGATTCCGAGCACGAGGCCCGGGTGGTGGTCCGACAGTCGGCCGGCGATCGTGACGCCGAGGAACGACCCGACGCCGAACAGCACCAGCGCGACCGAGACCCAGCCGGCATCCAGTCCGGCGGTCTCGGTGACGATCGGCGCCAGGAAGGTGAACGCGGCGAAGGTTCCGCCGTTGACCAGGGCGCCGAGCAGCATGGCGAGGAGGAGACGCGGTGAGGTCAGCTCTCGCAGCTCCTGCCGGAGAGTCGGCGCCGCAGCATCCGGGCCTGCGTGAACGGACGCGCGAGGGATGCCGCGCACCACCCCGACCACCGCGGGCAGGCAGAGGACAGCGATCGCCCAGAAGGTCGACCGCCATCCGAGCGCCTCGCCGAACAATGCCCCCGCGGGAACGCCGGCGACGGTGGCGATCGTCGTGCCCGAGAGCAGCACCGCCAAGGCGCGTCCTTTCCGATCGGCGGGCGCGAGTGCCGTCGCCGTGGTCAGTGCGACGGCGAGGAATCCCGCGTTCGCGAGCGCGCTGAGCACGCGGGTGGCCAGCAGAACCGAGAACGCGGGAGTGAGGGCTCCGACGATGTGGCATCCGGCGAACAGGAGCAGGCAGGCGATCAGCGTGATCCGTGGCGGCCAGCGACGGGCGACGGACGCCATGAGGGGCGCGCCGACGACCATGCCGATGGCGAAGGCCGAGGTCAGCAGGCCGGCGGTGCCGACCGAGACGTCGAGGTCTCTCGCGATGGCGGGCAGCAGTCCCGCGAGCATGAATTCCGAGGTGCCCATGACGAAGACCGCCAGGGCGAGCAGATAGAGAGAGAAAGGCATCGAGTACTCCGAGGTGAGAGATCAAGAAAGGGAGCTTCTTGTCACCACGGCCATCGCCCGGAGACGACGGATCGGCGCCCGCGCAGGAGGCGGGCGCCGGGTTCAGCGGATCCGGGGGCTGGCGGTGTGACCGGCAGCCCCTGACCTGTCTGATTCAGGACTCGACATGCGGACGACTCTACCCCGAGGCCGTCCGGTGGTTGCCCGGAAGGAGGCTCCACCAGGATATCGGTGGTGTCCTCATATGTGTGCTTCTATGGCTCTCATGAAGACCGCAGAGGACGGCTTCCGCGCCACCGGGGAGTCAGAGAAGGAGACGCATCCGGCCGCGTGGTTCCGCGTGCTGACCCGGCCGGTAGGTCATCTGCTCGGCACGATCTCGGTCACGGTGTGGGTCATCGTCTGTGCGGCCTTCGCGCATCTCCATCCGGAATGGCAGCCTCCGCTCGTCGTGGTCGGCGCGACCCCGTTCATCATCTGGACCTCGGTGCTGTCCTGGAAGTTCGAACGAGAGCGGGCCGAGTCGCGGGACAGGCTCGAGTGAATGAGCGGATGCTGCGCGGCCGGCGGTTCGCCCAGCGCGCTGCGGACCGGCGCGTGGGAGCACGCAGCCTCTCGAAAAGGGGTGAACGGTGATGAACGTCAGACCCGGCCGGTCGTGGTTCCGTACGACGACGAGGCCGACCTCTCGGCTTGTCGCCACCGTGCTCGTGATCGGCGGGTTCGTCGGTTGCCTGGTTCTCAGCATCCTCTTTCCCGAGCTTCGCCTCTGGTTTCAGGTACCGGCCGTTGTCGGCATCATGAGCTGGTACCTAGTGATGATGCGGCTCTACCAGCGCCCGGAATGACAGAGAGTCCTCGGGTCGTGGAGCGACGAGCGCAGCGAGGAGACGCGCGGGGCCGTCTCTCGGGCCTTCCCTCCGCTGCGTCGAGTGAGCACAAACGTCGACAGCACGGTGGCGGCGACCAGCACACCGAGCGCGCGCCGCGACATAATCGGTGCGTGCGAGATCCCGAACCGAAGCGCGCCTTCCTGTCGATCGAGTTGCTCCTCGATCCGTCGACGGAGGCAGCCGTCCGAGGCGAGTGGGACGCGCTCGCCGCCGACGGGATGTCGAGCCTCGGCCATCACACGTCGGCGAGCAACCGCCCCCACGTGACTCTCGTGGCGCGTACTGATCTGGCTGCGATCGACGCGCATGCCCTCGTCGAGCGCCCGGCATTCGCGGTCACGCTGAGCGCCCCTCTGCTGTTCGGCGCGGGCGAGCGCCGCGTGCTGGCGCGCAGCATCGTGCCGACCGCAGAGCTGCTCGATCTCCACGCGGACGTGCACGCCGCTGCCGGACCCGGCGACGACGCCCCGCACACCACGCCGGGCGAGTGGACCCCGCACGTCACGCTCGCTCGCCGGATCCGCGTCGACGATCTCGAGCGAGCCCTCGGTCACGTGGGTGGTGAGATCCATGGGCGCGCCGTGGGCCTGCGACTCTGGGATCCGACGACCACGTCCGTCACCGACCTCGGGATGTTCAGATGACGCAGACCGGCCCTCACCTGGCAGTTCCGACCCGCCCGAAGTCGCTCGTCAACCAACCCTCGATCGAGTCGAACGGGAACTCCCGTTCGGCATGCACGCCGGGGAGTATCCGCGCCTCCCGCATCCGGTCGAGTCGGAACAGTCTCCAGTCCTCGCGGTCGATGTCGTAGGCGACGACGTACCACTGCCCTTGTCGCAGGACGTGCCGGTACGGCTCGACCGTGCGGTGCGTTTCGTGCCCGTGCTGGTCGGTGTAGTCGAAGGCGACGCGCGAGCCGTGGGCGACGGCATCCGACAGCGTTCCGACGAGCGTGAAGTCGACCGGGGCCGGGTCGGTCTGCAGGATCTGCGTCGAGAGCGCGGTCGCGGCGGCACGCCGGCGCAGGGCCGGGGGAAGGGTCTGCTCGAGTTTCGCGCGGGCGACGGATGCGGAGGGATCGCCGGGACTCCAGGTCTCGAGCACCAGCAGGCCGTTGATGATGGTCGCGACTTCGTCGGCGTCGAGCAGCAGCGGCGGGATCTTCGCGCTCGGATGCAGCCGGTACGCGGCTCCGGGACCAGGGCGGGATCGCAGGTCGTACCCGAGATCGCGGAGTCGTTGCGCGTCACGACGGATCGTGCGGCGACTGGCGTCGAGGCGTTCGGCGAGGTCGTCGACCGTCCATTCGCCGCCGGTCTGGAGCAGCGACAGCAGGTGCAGGGTGCGGTTCGATGGCGATTCCACAGCTCCATGATCGCGCAGGATGCGGCCAGAATCCGGCCGCATCTGCGCCTAGCGTGTTCGGACACGCGACGAAAGGATCATCATGCGCATCGCCCTCACCACCCCGAACGGCAACGTGGGCCATCACCTGACGCGGATGCTGGTGCGCGCCGGCATCCGTCCGCTGCTACTGACCAGGAACCACGACTCGATCGATGCCGAGCTGCGCGAGTACGTCGATGTCGCGCAGGCGGATTCGCAGGATGCCGCGCAGGTCGTCGCGGCGACGCGCGGAGTCGACGCGTTGTACTGGGTGGATCCGTCGGTGATGTCGGAAGATCCGCTGGCCGACTATGCGCGCGCGACCGACGGGCTCGTCGCGGCAGTCACGGAGAACGGCATCGAACGGGTGGTGTTCCAGAGCAGCATCGGTGCCGAGAAGCGCCACGGCGTCGGCGAGATCGACGGGCTCGCGGCGACCGAGGTTGCGCTGGATGCTCTCGGAATCGACGTCACGCATCTGCGGTGCGGGTACTTCTTCTCGAACCTGCTCCTCGGTGTGGACGCGCTACGGGCCGGGAGGCTGACGACGGTTCTGCCGCTGGACGCGCCGATGGCGTGGGTCGCTCCGCGCGACATCGCCGAGGTCGCTGCGCTGACGCTGTTGAATCGCGAGTGGAGTGGACGGCGGGTGCAGGCCGTGCACGGGCCTGAGGACCTGACGTGGTCCGAGGTCGGGGAGATCCTGACTTCGGAATTGGGGCGTGAGGTTGTCGTCGACCGGGTGTCGGATGCGTCGATGCTCGAGGGCCTGCGGGCGGCGGGGATGCCGGGGGCGATGGCGGATGCCGTGCTCGGGATGTCGACCGGGATGCGTGAGGGGTTCGTGCCGGAGCAGGAGCGGACGGTCGTGACGACCACGGAGACCCGGCTGCGCGGGTGGGTGTGGGAGGAAGTCGTGGGAGCGGTGCTCGGTCGTTGAGCGAGCGAAGCGAGACGAAAGGTCTCACAGGTCCCGATCTCGCCTAGGGAGTTGGCAAGGGTGCGTTCCGTTCAGCTCTCTGAAGATCCACGGCGTCGAAGAACGAGGAATGAGGGAAGGAGCGTGACGACGAGCGTCACGGGCGCCTGCTACGGCCCCAGGATCCGGCGACTATGACCGCGTTCGTGCCGCCCGCGTCGCGAGAGCCTTCGAACGTCGCCACGAACGCGAGTGCGATACGCCTCCGCGCAGAATCCGACATCTCTCTGACGTAGTCATATGTGTGCTTATATAGCTTGCATGAAGCGATCGCGTTGCATCTCTCGCACACTGGCGAGCGCCGTGCCGAGGGTCGACGTTGCGTTCGACAGCGGAGCACCTCGGAGCGCGGCATGTTCGTCTATGTTCTGACTGCAGCTCTCGGACTCAGCGCGGGCGTGATGTTCGGGGTGAAGATCAGCCCTCCATTCCGGCTCGCTGGCGTGATGGCGGGAGTGCTCGTCGTAGGGGCGGTCGTCGGGTTTGGATTGAGCCTCGGAGATGAGGCGCCATGGATCGGACCGCTGTTCGCGGCCATCGCCATAATCACGTCCGTGCTGGTCGCCGCTGAAGCCCGTCGAGACGAACCGTTGTTTCTGGTCGAGCCGTACTGGCGAAGAGTCATCCTGGTTCTTTCACCGCGGTCAGCCACCAAAGCTGAACGGTCGTAAGTCGAACGGGCTCTCCCGAGAAGCAAAATGCTCACCTCATCGTTCGCATTTCGTCGTTGCTCGGTGGCCCCCACTTGACCTGCACCGCACTTCAGGTCGCAAGCTGTACCCATGGACGGAATCACCCTTCCCCCGCTCGACGTCGATGTGCCGCCGCAGGGCCTCACGATCGGCGACGTAGCGCATGCCACAGGGCTGAAGATCTCGACGCTCCGCTTCTACGAGCGCGAGGGGCTGATGCTCGACCCGACGCCTCGCGACGTCTCCGGACACCGGCGCTACGACGAGCACGACCTGGCCTGGATCGGCGGGCTGCTGATGCTCCGCGCCACCGGCATGTCGGTCGCCGACATGCGAGCGCTCGCCGACCTGTCGCGCGAGCAGGGCACGGAGGGCGAAAGGCTCAGCATCCTGCAGTCGCATCGTGAGCGCGTGCTCGAGGAGATGGAGCGCACGCGCCGGCATCTCGAAGCACTGGACACCAAGATCGACGCGTACCGCGAGGTGATCGCGTCGCGCGGGCAGAAGGCTCGCACAGAAGGAGAGGACTCATGAAGCAATCGGCACTCGGCGACGGGCTCACCGTCTCATCGATCGGACTCGGAGCGATGGGCATGAGCGCCTTCTACGGTCCGACCGACGAGGCGGAGGCCATCGCCACCCTGCAGCACGCCGTCGACATCGGCGTGACGTTCATCGACACCGCAGAGGCGTACGGTCCGTTCGAGAACGAGAAGCTCATCGGACGAGCGCTCGGTTCTCGGCGCGACGAGATCACGATCGCGACGAAGGCGTCGTCGGAGACGGATGACGACGGCACGGTCCACGGACGCAACGGCACCCCGGAGTACATCCGGCGGGCGTGCGAGCGGTCGCTTCGACACCTCGGGATGGACGTGATCGACCTCTACTACCTGCACCGGGTCGATCCGAAGGTGCCGATCGAGGAGAGCGTCGGCGCGCTGGCCGACCTCGTGCGCGAAGGCAAGGTGCGGCATATCGGGCTATCTGAGGCTTCGGCTCCCACGCTGCGGCGGGCGCATGCGGTGCATCCAATCGCGGCCGTGCAGTCGGAGTTCTCGCTCTTCGCCCGGGACATGCTGCACAACGACGAGAAGGCGACCGCCGACGAGCTCGGCATCGGGGTAGTGGCGTTCTCTCCGCTCGGGCGCGGGACGCTGACCTCGGGAATCCGTTCGCTCGACGAGCTGGCGCCCGAAGATGCTAGGCGTGGACTGCCGCGCTTCCAACCCGAGGCCTTCGCGGCGAATCGCCGGCTGGTTGAAAGGGTGGAATCGGTGGCGCGCGAGAGGGGAGCGACGGTCGCGCAGGTGGCGCTCGCGTGGGTGCTGTCGGAAGGCGTGGTGCCGATTCCCGGGACGCGGAAGAGGGCGCGGTTGGACGAGAACGCGGGGGCGGCGGAGATCGCGCTCAGCTACGAGGAGAGGATGCGGTTAGCGGATGCTGTGCCGGTGGCGGAGGTTGTGGGATCGCGGGATGGGATCGATGCGGAGGTGGGGGTGGACCGGTGACGTGATGGTAGGGTCCGAAAATTGTGACCTCCGGACTCGCTCCAACAACTCTCTTAGTCGTCGAACAGTGTCGAAGCGACTCCATCGCTTGCTGGCAGCGGCATCACCGACAATTCAATTGCCGTACCGCGGTACTCTACGAACACATTGACGCCATTACTGACGGCATGGAATGAGTGTCGCTCGCCGAAAAGTGGGGGGACACACTGCAGTCGGATCTTGTCGCCGTCGTTCTTCACTTGCCAAGTAGACCGCCACGAGGGATCTTCATCGAAAAGAGTCGAAGTCTTCGCGCCTTTGGCATCGGCAGGTGCACCTGTTCGCAGAAGTACTGCACCCTCCCGGAAACCACCGCGTTGTTCACGTTTTTTGTTCTGAACGTCAAGAATCTCCTCTGGGCTCACTCCCAGGGACGACCGGAGGCCATCTAAAACCTCCAACAAGTCTGCCATCTCTTCGACAGTGTCTTTCGCGCTCTGAGCTTGGAGCAATTCAATTGCCTCCTCGACCGCCTTGCGACGCAAACGTTGTGCGAGGTCAGCGCCCGTTGCGGTATAGGCAGTTGCTGATTCGCCCCCTGCAAGAATCTTTTCGACGATCCCGTCGCGAACCAACTTATTGAATTGTATCGACTTCTCTTCCAATGTGTCGATGCAGCTCACAGTCACGCCCGCCCGCCGCAGCACATAATAGGGATGCGCCAGTGAACTCCCGACCAATTCGACAGTCGCGTTGATGTCGTTGGCTTTTTCAGCCAAAACATCTACAAATCGATTGTCCCGAACAAATTCAGGAAGGGGGCGTACTCGCAGCACGACGGGGCTGCCTGAAAGCTCGGACGCCACGATTCGCTGAAGATCCTCGATCGACCTGATGTCAATTCGAGTACTCTGAGGAGAGACGGTTGGGGGTACGTCATCGAGGTCCACTGGAGCGGGCATGTGGAACCATGGTAGGTAGTAAGACGCTCGCCCGCGAACACCGATAAACCACATCACAAGGACTGATTCGCCGAGTTCATCTGCTAGTTGCCTGGATCCTTGGGCGACTGTTCGAAGCTCATCCTTGCTCATACTGGCCCGCCAGATCCACTCCGTTGGTGAATCACGGTAAGTCCAACCCCGGTTCGCGTCCACATCGAGGAACGACGTCTTGGCGCTGACGCTGCGCCTAACGTCATCCGTATCTACGTTTACCCATCCTCGGTCATGAGGAAGCCAGGCAAGCCCATCAGCCAGGCCCCAGATACTGGCAACCGTAACCATCGGATCGTCGGGGCGGGCATGGACCCATGCCGCGGCGCGCGAGGCAAGGAATCGGTGTGCCAGGAATGAGATGTCTTGGGGTCGATGCCCGTCCCTCATCAGGCCCGCGGTTGTGGACCTCAACCAGTCGAATACCTCCGACGCGCTGATCGTCGTGCCAGTCTTCGGTAACATAACCAAATCTTGGCCGCCGCGGATATCCGTGCGCACCACGACGTGCCCTGAGCAAATTCTGCTGAGGTCCTCCTCCATGCCGGCAATGTCATCGCCGTCGGCGAGTGCCTGCATCACAGATCTGCCCTCTAGCCTCCACAAATCGGCCACTGGGAGTCCGGAACGGGCGAATTCATCGAGAGCACTAGCCTTCGGCCATGAACTTAGCGGCGGACCCCCTTCACTCGGAGGTGTGCAGAGAGACCACACCGTGAGGGCACCGGCGGGTACGTCGTCACCGATAGTAGGTGTCCAGGCGTCCCCTGGAGCCGGCCCCACTTGCGGCTCGACGGCGTCTGATTGGACGATCCACACCCGCGCGCCGTCCCAAATCCATTCCAAGTGATATCGCACCTGATGTTTGCTGAGACGCTTCGCTACCGAGCGCAGTATCGATTCGACCTGCTTTCCGTTGGAGCAGAGGAGCGGTCCGTTGGGTGCCGGGTCAGCGCCATCGACCCTCCAACGGCCGGCGGCGGTGGCCCCCGTCCAACCGTCGTACTCTGAAATCCAGAGATTCGCCTCGCGGCTGACTCGGTGCTCATTAGACAGGTGCCCTGAGGCACGGACCTCGATGAGTGGCTGTAAGAGAAAACCGAGGTCTATGTGGGCCTCGACGACTTCGCCCCAAAGACGTTCAATCGTCGTTTCGAGATCTGTTACATCGTTGTCAATCGATACTGATTCGAAGCGCCCTCGCTCATAGAGGTTTTCTGTTCGCGCGTTGCTTCGCACGTAGACGCGGCCGCTCGGCGAGGTGCTGGCGACCCGATTCAGAACTACCGCCGCGCCGGGGAGGTCAATCAGGAATCCCTTGGCGATCTTGCCGGCCTTCTGCGAGGCATGAGCGGCCGGTAGGACAATGATTGTCTCCGGGTACCACTGTGGGCTCAGTTGGAGAAGTCCGCTAGCCTTACCGCCTGCGCTCCGCGGCTCAGCTAATGGTACGCCAATAGGCTGCAGCGACGGTGTTGCGGCAAGAATGTCTGACGAATTAGCTTGATCCGTCACGATTAACCTCTGGGGCGCCCTGGCTGCTGCCGCCACTAGCGCCGCCGGTTTTGGCGGTATTGGGCGACGTTGCTCCAGTCGCGGGTTTCGTCTTCTTTTCCATTCCAAGGCCTGACATTACGTTTTCGAGTGTGCTAAATGCGCGATCTGAAAAATAGCCGAAAACAATAGACAGGCCGAGGGCGCCAGCGGGGCTGCGCACAAGTTCGGGGCCGAAGAAGGGAAGCACGCCCGACGCGCACAGCAGGATGATAGTCAACGCGGCCCCCGCAGCGAGCAACGGCGTCGAGACGCGCCAAAGCCTACGATCTCGATTCCAGATGTTGCGAGCGACGGTGTGGTAGAGCCATTTCATGCTGAAGAGCGTGCCACCGAGAAAGCCGCCGAGGAAGGCCAAGAAATAGGGTGCGAGTGCCGCAGTGGCATGCCGCGGAAGGGGGATAAAATGGAGGTGGGTTTGAGTCACTACAGCCACGATGAGCGCCAAGGCTAGAACTAGATACGTCCAGATCAAGAAACCTTCGAATTGAATCGACTTTCTCGCGGCCGGTTCATATTTCGTCTGCCAGTCGCCCTCCGAACGTCCGTCCGTCGGCGCGGCCGGCGCGAAGGACGTTGCTTCTTCGCCAACCCGGACGTCTTCGTTGTCTTCAGGGATAGGGACCATGTTACGCTGCCGATTTTAGGGCGCGCCGAGTGGCCTCGACGATTTCCTCGTTCCCAGATTCTTTCCAATCCCAAATTGTCAAGCCGAGATGTGAGGCGATTGCTTTGCGTGCCACCTGGCTTGGTAGCCAGCGGTCGTGGATTACCCATCGGCCGCTCTCGTCTTCGACGTAGATGTAGTCCATCTCAGCGATCGGCTCGACTCGATCGTTAACCGGGGACCAGGGCGCCTCCGGCGATGCCAATTGATCGGTGATTGCGGTCCTCAGTGACATACGGACGGGAACCACGTGCATATGTGCGTGATCAACACCGCAAGCGGCCGGGCGTCCAGTCCCAGCGGAACCATGCTCGAACAGCACGGCGCGTCCGTAGCGCGATTCGACACGAGCCCGAACAGAAGCCAGAAGGAGATCAAAGGCGAGCCAATCATCGGTCCGCAAGTCGGCTAGCGCCAGAACATGCTGCCGCGGAAAAACTATTGACCAACCCTCCACGAGCGCACCGAATGATGGAACCGCGAAACCCGCTTTCGACTCGACGATCGTGGTTTCGAACTTGTCGAGTTGGCAGTATCGGCACTGTGCGTCCGCCGAATGCATTGCTTGATGCTGCACTGTGATCCCCTCAGTCCTGTTTGCGCGCAGGCAGCGAGTGGTGGCATCGGCTTGCGCTTTTCCAGCATAGAGGCTAGGGAGAGCGTCGTCGCGCTTCCTCGCGTGCTCTAGCTCGTTCGATCAGGCGCCGCGCGCACCGGGTCGCCGCGAGACCCGACGGTCGCCTCATGCCCATAGTCCCTTCCTCGGAGTCCGCCCTTCAGCAAACCGAGCCTGCGCCCGGTCTTGCCGCTTCCCGACCTCGACCAACTCCGTCGCCTTCGGCAGTCCCATCGACTTGGTCGACACGTACACGCTCTCCGCGCGGTCGACGAGGAAGGTCTCGTGCCAGATGCCGACCGCTCCCGGAGCTTTGCGCGCCATCTTGTTGAAGCGGGTCCAGGCGGGGCGGTGCTCCTGCGAGGGGCTGGACGCGTACGCGTAGAGCTTGTCAACTGATGACCAGTACTGCACGACGTAAGGTCCGCCGGATCCGAACAGCAGCTGGTAGCCGAGCATGCCCGAGTCGGGGTCGGTGGAGAGTTCGCGCAGCATCGGCGGCATCGAGAAGAAAGTGGGCAGCCACAGGTCGGGTCGCCGCCAGCGGTTGATCTGCATCCCGATGTGGAACACGACGAGCTCGCCCTCGTGACGGTGGGTCATGCGGCCCGTGATGACCTTCGGCATGATGACTCCTCTTGATTGGATAGTCTCACTATCCATAATGGATAGCGCTACTATCTAAGTCAAGAGGTGGCCATGAGAATTTCCGAACTGTCAGCCCAGACGGGCGTGACCGTGCCAACGATCAAGTACTACCTGCGCGAGGGGCTGCTGCCCGAGGGTGAGCGCAGCGCGCCCACCCAGGCCGCGTACGGCGAGAAGCACGTAGAGCGGCTTCGAGTGATCCGGGCGCTGCTCGATGCGGGCGTGAGCATCGCCGAGACGCGGCGGGTGCTGGCGGCACTGGATGATCCGCCGGAGAGTCCGCACGACCTGCTGGGAACCGCGCATGCGGCGATCACTCCGCCGCTGGACGAAGCGCTGGATCTGACCGAGGCCGAGCGGCTAGCTGAAGGGCTCGGCTGGAAGCCCGGGATGTGTGACCCGGCGGTCCTGAGCGCGGTGGCCCGGGCGCTGGAGGGACTAGAGAACGCGGGGTTCGTCGTGCCGGATGCGGCGATGGCGGAGTACCTCGCGAGCACGCGACGGATCGCGAATGCCGAGATCGCCGGGGTGCCGAAGGAGTCCGCGGAGGCTGCGGTGCGGTACGTCGTGCTGGGGTCGGTGCTGGTGGAGCCGTTGTTGCTGGCGTTGCGGCGGGTGGCGCAGCAGGTGAGCTCGGGGGAGAGATTTGGCGGGGGCGGAACTAGCGCTTGAGCGCCGCGGCCAGACGCTCTCTCAGCCCTGGGGCATACACGTAGACGAACGTTCCACGCATCTCACGCGACAACAGCACGCCGTAGATGTCCTGATGAACGTCAACAGATCATCGTCCCCGAACGCATCCTTCAGGTGCCCGGTGTTCTCCTTGCCTTCTTGTCGCGATAGCTCTCGCGATCCGCGCCGGTCGCCGGTCGCCGGTTGCTAGGTGGAGGCGGAGGTCCGGTCCGATGATGACCCCGGTATAGTTCAGGTCGTAGCCCTGCACGGTGTGGCTGCATCTTGTCAGGTCGCCGCGAGCTGGAGCAGCGAGTCGTAGCTGTCGATGACGTCGTACCGCACAGCATCCATGGCGCTATTGCGATTGAGGGATTCGAAGAACTTCCTGGCGCACTCGATCTTGGCGTCTTCGACGCCCTTGAGCTGGAGGGTGGACATCGACCCTTTGGTTTCCGCGACGAAGTACACGTGCTTGACGCTGCCCTCGCGGAAAGCGATCGCCCAGTCCGGATTGTAGTCGCCGACCGGCGTGGGGATGAAGAACCCACGAGGCAGCTTCGAGTACACGACGACCTCGTCGCTGGTGTCGAGTTCGGTGACGAATGAGCGCTCCACCTTGGAGTCGGTGACCACATACTCGTAGACGCTCTTGCTCAGCTTGTCACCCGCCTTCGACAGGTCCTGGGCGGTCTGATTCTCAGTGAAGATCGACGAGTCGTAGCGGTCATCGAGGGCGTCGTATGTGAGGTGCTCAATGATGACGGCCGCCTTCTGCTCGTTGATGAGTCGCGCCGCCTCGGTGATGAACTGTTCGGGGTTCTGCTTAAACTTTGCGAACGTCCCCGGGTTGATGCCGGTGAGGATCGCCGCACAGGTTCGCCGAGTGAGCTGGGTCTTCTCTGCGATCTCACCGAGCAAGTCGTATTTCACTGTCGAACCGGCGGAGAGCGCGGACTCTTCGACTTTGGTGGTCGCGACCTTGAATCCCTCGCCGGCCTCGAGCTGTTCGGCTTCAAGTGAGGCGAGTTGAATGCCCTTTTGTACGACGTACTGCATGACGGTCACGTTGAGCGCCTTGTCGAGCGTCTGGATGCAGTTGCTGATCAGCTCGGTCGAGTCGAACTCCACCTGGTACACGGCTTTGTGGTTGATCCGCGCCCAGAGCTCCTGGAACTCACGCTTGTGGAAGTTCGATTCGTTGAGGGGCACCTTCTTCGGCTTCCTCCCATCAGTCGGTGCGGGGATGTTGAGGTGAAGGGAATCGATCAGCTCAGCGACCTGGTAATGGTACTGGTCGAGCCCTGCGGGCATCGGCGGCATATCGATGTCTCCTCGGCTGATCCACTTGTCGGTGAGATTCTGTTCGTAGTCGATGAAGCCGTTCGTCGTCAGCCAGAACTGCAGCTGCTTGGCTTGGTCATCCGTGATGGCGAGCTTCTCGCCCGTTGTCGCGTTTTCAACGATCTTGCCGGCGAAGAACTCTGGGCTCGCCTTGCGAGGCCTGGCGCTGAGAGAGTCGACGATCTCTCTCTGCAGCGCGGTCACGAACTCGGTGTAAGACTCATCCGTGACGACGGTCAGTTCATTGATGTCGTGCACTGTGATCGGATTGTCCATCCGCTCGCCGTGCTGGTCGACCGACAGGCGCAGGCCGCGTCCGATCTCTTGCCGCCGCGTGGTGGTGTTGTCGCTCTTCTTGAGCATGCCCATAACAAAGACGTTCGGGTTGTCCCAGCCCTCGCGGAGGGCGGAGTGCGACCAGATGAACCGCACGGGCTCCTCGAACGACAGAAGTCGCTCCTTGTCCTTCAAGATCAGGTCGTAGGCCGCGACGTCGTCGGACTGGCCGGCGGTCTCGCCCGTCTTCTTCACAGACCCGTCGACCTGGTGCCCGGACTTCTTGTCGATTGAGAAGTAGCCCTGGTGAGTCTTTCCCACAGGGATGGACTCCAAGTGGGCGCGGTACTGCACCGTTGCCTCATCGAGGTCCATCTGGCCGAGGAAGTCGGCGACGATCGCGTCGTATTCCTCCTCGAAGACGCGCGCGTAGTCGCCAAGGGTGTCCTCCCGGGTGTAGTCGCGATACTTGGCGACCTCGTCGATGAAGAACAGCGATAGCGCTTTGATGCCCTGTGCAAACAGCTCGCGCTCTTTGTCGAGGTGTGCCCGGATGACCTCGCGAATCTGGATGCGACGCGTCGCATCGTCGGTGAGATCGTTGGTGACTTGCCCGGCAAAGATGCGTTCACCATTCGACAGCTCGATGTAGTCCTGGTTCGCGTCGACATCAACGACGACGAGATCCTTGTAGGCTTCGATGCCGTTCGAGATGTCATGAAGTCGAGAACCCTTCGAAAGTCGTACCGACTTCGGCCTAGGGTTCGAGCTTCCCGCAGGCTGCACATAGAGCTCGACGCGAGCCTTCGGGAAGTCAGCCCCCTTGCCGACCTCGAGCCCGTCGACGTAGAGGTAGGCAGTGCTGCCAGGCAGACCCTTCACAGTGATACCGCGAACTGCGATTCTCTTCACGAGCTTCTTGTTGTAGGCATCCAGTGCATCGAGCCGGTGCACCTTCGTGCGTAAGATCTTGTGCGTCGCCGAGTACCGCAGCGCGAACAGGGCGTTGAACAGACCCAAGGCTGTCAGTGACTTGGATGCCCTCTTGCCATCACCTTCGATCTTCTGGGGCTCGTCGATGATGAGGATCGGCCGGTTCGCGGCGATCACGTCGATGGGCTTCCGTGACTGGAAGTCATCGAGCACCTCGTAGATGCGGCGGGCGTCCTTGCCCGTTGCGTTGAAAGCTTGAGTGTTGATGATCATCACCTGTACACCGGCGTCGGACGAGAACCGCTCGAGCTCGTGCAGCCGTGAGGAGCTGTAGACGAACGTGCGGGGCTTCGTTCCGTAGAGCTGCTGGAAGTGCTCAGCGGTGATGTCGAACGACTTCTTAACGCCTTCACGGATCGCGATGCTCGGAACGACCACGATGTACTTCGACCAGCCGTAGCGCTTGTGCAGCTCCATGATCGTCTTGATGTAGACATACGTCTTGCCGGTGCCGGTCTCCATCTCGATGTCAAGGTTGATCGGCGCGGCCGGCGACGTCACCAGGCTCTTCGACAGTGGCAGACCACGGACCTTCTGGATGCCGTGGACGTTCTCCAAGAGCTGCGGCATCGAGACGCTGATCGCGGAGTTGCGCAGACCCGCATCATCGAGAAGCGTCGGGGCGGTGTCCTTGCCTGGGTCGATACGGTACTTCACCCCGTCGGCGAAGGGCTGACCTGCGAACACGTCGACCACGGCGTCGACGGCCTCGGTCTGGTACTGCTGGACCTTGAACTGGAGTTTCATACTGTGCCTACCTGCTGATCTTGTCTACTTCGGCGCCTGCGTATGCAAGAAGTCGCCCGTGTTTCCGGGCGCCCACGGCCCATCCGATGCATACGGCTTGTGTAGTTCATCGCTCCTAGAGACATAGCTAAACAAGCTCCCATCGCGGCTTTTGCTGGCTGCCGGCGTTGCGGATCCTTCCGTCCCGACGCATCTTGCTGAGCAGGTTCGTCACCTTGGATCGCTGCTGGGCGGCGTCCAGTACGTCTGGCAGATACTTTCCCAGGAGTCCGTCGATCTCCTTTCGGGACGCTCCACCGTACTGGCTGAGGTAGTCGATGATGAGCTGGGAGAAGTGTGCGTCGTCTTGCGCACGCGTGCGGATGTAGTCGGCCTTGCGTCCGGTCACAGCAGCAACCGTCGCACTCACATGAAGATTGGGGCGTCGTCCTTCGATGAGCTTCGCTTTGCGTAGCCGCTTGATTGCCTCGTCGGTGATCGGTAAGCGCTTCTGCACACGGTCGAGTGCGAGCACATCGTCCAGCGGCAGGTCGGTACGAACCATGAGCAGCTGAGAGTACGACTCATCGATGACAGCACCGGGGATCGTCAACTTGACCTCGGCCGATTGTGTGAGGTCATAGTCCGGCAGCGGAAGGAACCGGCGCACCTGATCCTGCACCATGCGATGGATACCGTAGCCCATCTGGTCGATGAGATTGAGCTCTGTCATCGCCTCGACGAGGAACGGGTTCCGGTACTTCCGTGGGATGCGCTCGTCGAGCGCATAGTCGCCAGGCGTGCCGTCGTAGAACTCGCCGACACTCTCGAAGACGAGCTTGTCGACGTGCTCAGTCACGATGACCCGGGAAGCCGTGGTGTAGTCCTGATGAGCGATGCAGTTGTACAGCGCCTCGAGGATGCTTCGCTCGTCGTATTTGCTGATCTCGCGGTAGATGAGCTCGTTCGGCGGCAGCAGGCGCAGCTGCACATTGCGGATCTGGTTGGCCAGTTCGGTCGCGTTGAGGAGGAACGGGAGCCGGAAATGTCGATACGCGGACTCCTGGCCGACGAGCTTCCAAGTCAGTTGCGCGGGATGGGGACTCAGAAGATGCGTCGAGGTGTCGGCGCCGAGCAGAAGGAGGGCTGCCCGGGTGATGCCGCCGTCGCGCGTCAGCCGCGCCTTGGCGAGGAACTTCGCATCACCCCAAGAGGCGATGTCAGCAGCCGGGAGGCGGGGCCCGTTCCGCTCGGCGAATCCCTGGCGAGCACGGGCGATTGCGGCAGGGTCGAGGTGCTTCATCGTTGCGGAAGGGACGACCACTGCGGTCCAGTCAGTGGCCAGCGTCTGAGCACGGATCTCATCGAGCTTCGACAGATGCAGCGAGTCCAGGCTCTCACCGCTGCGCGCGTAGTAGTGCCCCTTCCACGCGATGGGGATGCCGCGAGGTGCAGGGGGGACCTTCAGCAGCAGGACCCGTCCGTCGGGGTGCGCGAGCTCGAGGATCTCGCTGAAGGTTGCGCTCGGCTCGGCGTTCTCAGCGATCTGCATCTTCAGACTCTGCAATCGCCCGGGCTCTGGGCGGTAGGGAGTGCCGACGACATTGCGAGTCGTGTTCTTCACCCCAAACACCAGCCACCCCGATTCCGCGCCCCGGAGGTTGGCTTCGTTCGACAGCGCCGAGAAGTACGCACCGATCTTGTCCGTTGAGTAGCCGTCGCCGGCTTCCTTGAACTCGACAATCTCGTTCTCCCAGCCGGCGAGAAGGCGGTCGAGGAGGAGGTCAGTCATTTCGGCGGGGGTCATTGATGCGGGCCTCAGATCGTTCGGACTTCAGTCTCGGGCGATACCTCGCGGAAGATCTGCTCGGCGTTGATTCGCGCAGCGTCGGTGGCGAAGCCCGCGTCCAAGAAAACAGCTCGCAACGGATGCCGCTCTGCGATCGTCCTCACGAGATCGTCGGAAACGTCGTTGGCGAAGCAAGCGATCAGAGCGTCATCGTCGACAGACAGCACTCGTCGGGAGCCCGCCTCGTTGACCGCGATCGGCGCGGCGAGGTCGAGCCCCCAGTCGAGTAGCACCTGGAAGAGCAGATCCTCGTCGGTCCGGCCCGACTTCACGCTGTCGACAGACTCCGCGAGGGCGATCTGCACCAGGTCGTCTGCCGTTGCAAGCGTGTCGGCCAGGTTTGAGGAGTCTATTTTCAACACGCGAAAACCTCTGTCCAGCATCGGGTCGTCCACCAGGTGCTCGTACACGAGTCGCATTCGCTGCTTCGTGATCTCAGCGACAGTCGCGGGCCGATCCAGGCGCGCGAGGAGACTGATTGCGTTGGTCGTGATCTGTTTCGCCGCGCCTCTCGCCGTCTTGAGCGTCTCGGTCAAATCCTCGGCGATCTGGATGCCAATGAAACGGCAGGAGGAGGTCGCCGCGCCGCGGTTCAGTTCGAGCACAGCCTGCATGGCCGAACCCGACCCCGCGAACATATCGAGGACGGTGTCGTCGCCCGTCACGCCCACGGCACGGTAGATGTCCCGAAGGAGGAACTCATCCTTCGGGTTTGTGAACACCTTCTCGCCGAACAGCGTCGCGAGTCGCTTCGAGGCCGCGCGTCCATCGACATAGCGGATGCTCGTAAGGCTCTGAAACTCGGTGTTCGCGAGGTAAGTCTTGTTGTTCGGGACAGTCGTTTCGTCAGGGCCGAAATGCACCCGTTCCTCGGAAATCCGTTCGCGCATCGCGGCCTCGGGGTAGCGCCACCCGGTCGATGGCATCTTCACGGTCTTCCCGGTGAGAGGATGTGTCACGTCGTAGACGTACTGCCCGTCATTCGGACCAGCGATGTTATCCGGGAAGTACACGCCTCGCGCATCCATCCAGGTGTAGTGCCTACTCGCTGAGACCGGATCACTCGCGGGGAACTGCCTGTACCAGGCCTTCGCCTCTGCGTTGATGGCTGTCCAATCATCGCCGTGCTTCTTCCGAAACCCGTTGAACGCGGCGTAGATCTTGTCGAGGCCCTCCTTCTTCTCGACCCAGTCGCCGGAGTTGGCCTGCCTGTTCTTGACGAAAAAGACGATGTACTCGTGCTGGATGGAGACGTATGCCTGGTCGTTCTTGCTGCTGTTCTTGAGGACAATCTCGCCGACGTAAGAAGCGCCCCCCAGCACTTCTTCGCCGAGTCGCACGAGGCTCGCATGCTCGTTCTCATCGATAGAGACGACGAGAACACCATCGTCAGTCAACAGATTCTTCGCGAGCTTGAGACGGGGGTACATCATGCTCAGCCAGTCGGAATGGAAGCGGCCGTTCGCTTCGGTATTCGCGACGAGACGGTCACCGGTGCCCGACTTTTGACCCGATCGGGCGAGGTACTCGGCGCTCGACTCCGCGAAGTCGTCATCGTAGACGAAGTCGTTGCCGGTGTTGTAGGGCGGGTCGATGTAGATCAGCTTGACTTTGCCGAGGTACGACTCCTGGAGGAGCTTGAGGGCCTCCAGGTTGTCACCCTCGATGAACAGGTTCTTCGTCGTATCGAAGTCGACAGATTCGTTGCGCGCGGGTCGCAGCGTCTTGGCGATTGGCGCGTTCGCTGCGAACGCGGCGGCTCGCTTACCGGGCCAGTCGAGCTGGTAGCGCTCCTGCGGTCCCTCAACGATGTGGTCGGCGAGTTCCTGGCGGAGCAGGTCGAAGTCAATGGAACGACGGGGGGCGCCGCTTTCATCAGCTGACTCTGTGACCACAGTCGGAAAGAGTTCCGCGAGCTTCTCGATGTTTGCCTGGGTGAGGTCGGGGGACATCATTCGGAGCTTCTCCATGGTCACTTCTGCTCTTCCAGTTCTGCTTGCTTCAACTTCAACATTCGACGCAGCTCGATCTTTCGATTGAGCTGGGGCTCCGAGCGGATCTTGCGCTCGAGCCTGGCAATCTCCCGCTGCAGTCGGCGCACCGCTTCCAGTCTCAAGCCAATATCAGACATCTCTTCGCCTGCTCGAGTTTCGATGGGGGTCAGTGGCGCGATGAGCGCGAAGTAGAGGGCGGACAACGAGATCGCGGTCGGCAAGGGTACGCGTTCGTCATCCGACGGCATCCAACGCGTCGAGTAGTACGCCGGCGTCTTCGACGTTCCCGTGCCCCACAGCTTGTGGGCGGCAACCATCCGAACCTCGCGGCGTCCCGCTGCTTCGCGGGTGATCTCGAAGACGATCGGATTTGGAATTACCTTGTCGATGACGGCTAGCACCCCGTCGGCAACATCGTCGCTCTTGCTGTCGATCTGGAAGACCTCGATTTCGGGCACGGCGGGTGTGCTCGGCAGATTGATGGTTTCCTCGGCGAGTTTGTGTGTCCATGTGATGCGCTGAACGTCGGTCACCATCTTCTCGCGCAGCGAAGCAGTCACCGGGCCGTTCTCATAGAGCTTCTCCTTCGGCACGCGGGCACCGAAGCGGCTGGCGGCCGGCCACAGGTAGAGGACATCGGTCATGGCGTTGCCACCGGATTGACCACAGCGATGAAGGCGATCAGCTCAAAGTCGTCGAGCCCTGCGATCTGTTGGGTGAGGGCGGTGGTGTGCCCGCCGCGGAAGAGGCTGTCGATATCGCGCTCTTCGGTGACATCGATCATCGAGCGGATCGCATCCGTCAGAAGTGCCGAGTACTTGCTCATATCCGAACCCTCGTGAGTGGCCTCATTGAAGATTCGGGTGACCTCAGCGACGGGCTCATCGTACGGGCGCGATCCCGTCCGGACGAGGTCGAGGAGTCGCTTCGCTTCGGTGTGGTCGGCGATGACCTCACCACTGTCGTCCACATAGACGAGGTAGTGCGGGTGCAGCCGGTTCCCGCGGTTCACAGCAGGGTCGGCGTTGACGTTCTTCAACGCGAAGATCACGCCGGGCAGCAGTCCCGTAGAAGCGTCCGCGGGGATGACGGCGTGCAAACCTCGTGGGGCTGTCGCGATGTCGCCGTACTCGTCCATGTAGGCGAGTAGGTCCATCCGGAAGTCATTAAGACCGAGATCTGTGATCGACACACCCGCACGCACGTCCTCGAGCTCGATGTTGTCGCTCTGCAGCTTGCGAAGCTGCTCCTTGCGGAACGTGGCATCCGAGTCGTCAGGGTTCAGCACGTTATCATCGGCCGAGCCAGCGAGATCGGCGATGACCATTCGGTTCTCTACGCGCTCCTTGAGGTTGATGTACTCGTCGAGTGAGATGTCAGGCCAGAAGTTGATGAGCTGGATGATCTCGTTCGTCGACCCGATGCGGTCGATACGGCCGAACCGCTGGATGATGCGCACCGGATTCCAGTGGATGTCGTAGTTTACGAGGTAATCGCAGTCCTGAAGATTCTGCCCCTCGCTGATCACGTCCGTGCCGATCAGCACATCGATATCGCGCGTCTCATTGGGCATCGTGAGGTGCCGCTGCTTGGATCGCGGGGAGAACATCGACATGATCTGCTGGAAGTCGAATCCCGTGCCGAGCGTTGACTTCGCGCCGTGGCTGCCGCCGGTGATGACGGCGCTCTCGAGCCCTGCCATCTGCAGCGTCGGCGCGAGTTCGCGGTACAGATAGTTCGCTGTGTCGGCGAAGGCGGAGAAGATCAGCACTTTCCGGTTGTCGGGATTGAGTGGATGTTCCGCCTTCTGCTGCACAATGTCGCGGAGCCTGCGCAGCTTGAGATCGTGCTCAGGAGTCACCTTCCGCATCTCGTCGAGTAGTTCGCGGAGAGTCTCACGATCGTTCCAGAGGTCTCGTTGCCACGATGCGACGTCGATATCGTCGATGTCGATCCTGATCTTCTCGCCGAACGACAGTGCCTCGACGTTGGCGTCCTCGTCATCATCGAGGTCGAAGTCGAGATCGTCCAGGTCGCGGATCTCAGGAAGTGACCCCGTATGGTTGCTGAGTCGCGTGAGGGTGTTGCGGACGGCATCCTCGATCTTCGTCAGCGTGAGGCGGAAGGCCTCGACCGAGCTCTCGAGCCGCTTCAGCAGATTCACCGTCATCAGCTTCTTCAGGCCCTCCTCGCGCCCCTTCTGGCCGAGGTTCGAGCGGGCGTTGCCGACCGTGACGTTGTAGAGATCTTCGTACTTGCTGATGCGACTCGGAAAGACGTACCGAAGCGGGGTGTAGACCGCGAGCTCGAGGGCTTGAAGTTGCTCGAAGATGTCGTTGAACGAGGGAACCTCCGCAAGATCCGTGAGTGGTTCGCGGATGGATGCCGGAGGCAGGCGTCTCGGGAAGGCGCCGATCTCGCTCATGTCGTAGAACGCCTGAATGTGTTTGCGGGAGCGTGCGATGGTCACTGCGTCGAGCAGTTCGAAAAAGTCGAAGTCGAGCATCTGCAGAATCCGACCGGCGGTGCGCTCTTCGGTGGGGAGCTTCGACCAGTCGTTGAAGACGATCTGCGCGTCACGGAAGACCCGCTCGACCGACGTCGAGAGCGTGAGCTTGGCAGCGAGTGTGTCACTCTCACCTTCGTAGGCGAGCTGCAGCTGATTCTTCAGGTCGTTGAATCGGTTGTTCACGGGCGTAGCCGAGAGCATCAGCACCTTTGTCTTCACGCCCTCGCGGATGACTTGCCTCATCAGTCGCTGGTAGCGCGACTCCTTCTCTTCGGCGTAGTCGGCGTTTCGGAAGTTGTGCGACTCGTCGATGACGACCAGGTCGTAGTTTCCCCAGTTGATGCGATCGAGCCGCAGTCCGAGGGACTCTCCTCGGGTGCGAGACAGATCGGTGTGCGCGAGAACGTCGTAGTTGAAGCGGTCGCTCGCGAAGATGTTCGTCGTGAGGTTGGCGTTGTAGTTCGTCCAGTTCTCCGCGAGCTTCTTCGGAGCGAGGACGAGCACCGACTTGTTCCGCAGCTCGTAGTACTTGATCACCGCCAGGGCAGTGAACGTCTTTCCCAGTCCGACGCTATCGGCGAGGATGCATCCGTTGTAGGTCTCGAGCTTGTTGATGATGCCGGTCGCGGCATCCTGCTGGAAGTTGTACAGGCTCTGCCAGACCTTGGTGTCCTGATATCCGGTGCGATCGTTCGGGAGCACATCTTCGCTGATGTCATCGAGGAACTCGGCGAAGATGTTGTAGAGGATCAGGAAGTAGATGCGCGCCGGCGAGTTCTCCGCGTACACGCTCGCGATGTGGTCGTAAACGGCCTGCGTGACGTCGTTGAGCTGGCCCGGGCTCGCCCAGATCTGGTCGAACAGGTTGAGGAAGCTACTTGCTTCTGGGGCAGCTTCGAACTTCGTGACCATGTTGGAGACGGCATTGCCGCGCTCGTAGCCGAGGTCGGCAGTAGTGAAGCCCTGCAGCGGCATGTACGCGGCACGGTCGTCGACCACGGCGAACTGCTGCATCTGGTGCCCACTGGCGTTCGACCGAAACGTCACCTTCTCGCGCACCCAGGCTGCGCACTCACGCGCGATCGCACGCTGCGTCAACTGATTGCGGAGCCGAACCTCGAACTCGGAGCCGTAGAGCGACGACTCTGCGTGAGGGATGAAGAACTCACGGCGGTCCTTGAGCAGCTTGTCAGTCGCCTGGCCGTTGGTGAACGACGGCGAGGTGAAGATGAACTCGAGCTCCTCTAAATGCTCGAGCTCTTTGCGCAATGCTTCGAAGGCGAAGATCGAGAACGTCGAGGCCGCGATGCGGACCTTCGAGCCGCGGCCGATCTCTGCTTTGAGATCGTCGCCTAACAGGTCGGAGACGTTGTCGATGATCCGCACGGTCAGGCGCCGACCTTTGCGCCGCCGCCACGTACCCAGTCGTCGACTTCACTTGCCTGAAATTTCCAGAGGCGACCGACCTTGTGAGCCGGCATTCCCTTGTTGGTGATCCAGGCGTAGATCGTGTCCTTGGTCACGCCCAGGTAATCCGCGATGTCGTCGGCAGAGAGCCATGGTTCAGACACGCGGACTCCTCGAGGCAAGTTCAGCCGGATCTTTCCGGATGTGTCTGAGACTAGCGGGTTAAGGCCCGACGTCGGCGGAGTCGCTCGACAGACTATCGGGATCCGCCGCCGTCGGCAGCGGCGATGCAGCGGAAGCGGTGCGACTTGCCGAGTAAGTCCAGTGTCTCTAGGCAAGCGGCTCAGACGAAGTTCTGCCCGGCATCGCTGCATAGCTCAAACGTGATTGGCGGGCGGACGGAGTTCGAGAGCGCCACCGACAGATCCTGCTCCACCCCGCTGTGCTGCATCAAGGCGTCGAGCAGCCGTTCGTACTTGTCGTAGTCGCGGCTGAGCGTGAACGAGGCCATGCGTCGGTGGAACCGGGCGCTGCCCTCGCAGACCCATCACGGCGCGAACTGACCCAGCCGCTTGGACTCGGGTGGCGCGAGCGCGGCAGTGAACGCGGCGTCCCACGCGCCCTCCGTCGAGGAGAGCACATCCTCCCAGTGTGCGGCGACGTTCTTCGGCACTGCGTGGTCATCAACGGCGGAATGGACGTAGTCGCAACCGGCGCCGCGCGCTTGTTCTTCTTTGTCTGCGTCGAGTTTCGGCAGCGGATCACAGGCAGGCGAGCGATCTTCCCCACTATGCTCTCGCACTTGCAGCCGTGCTGCGCCCTACTCGAACCCGCCCGTCAGCCTTCCCCGCATCCGCTGACTGCTCTCGTTCATCCCGACGATCTCCACCGTCTTCCCCAACCCCACATACTTCGTCTCAATCGCATCCAACGCGGCAACCGTCGACGCATCCCACACATGCGACCCCGACAGATCAATCACGACACGACCCGGATCGTCCGAGTAAGAGAACAACGTCGTCAGATCATTGCTCGAGGCGAAGAACAGCTCCCCCTCCACGACATACGTCGCAGCATCCCCCGACGCCGACAGAGAACGAGTAACCGTCACGAAGTGCGCCACTCGCCGCACGAACAGCACCGACGCGACCAGCACCCCTCCCACAACCCCGACCGCCAGATTGTGGGTCACCAAGACCAGAAGAACAGTAGAGATCATCACGAAGGTCTCGCTCTTCGGCATCCGCTTCAACGTCGATGGACGCACGCTGTGCCAGTCGAACGCTCCGATCGCGACCATGATCATCACGGCCACGAGGGCCGCCATCGGGATCGTCCCGACGAAGTCGCCGAACACCACGACCAACACGAACAGGAACACCCCGGCGCAGAACGTCGAGATGCGGGTCCGCGCCCCTGATGCCTTCACGTTGATCATCGTCTGACCGATCACGGCGCAGCCGCCCATGCCGCCGAGGATCCCCGACAGCACGTTCGACACTCCCTGCGCCCACGCCTCGCGTCCCTTGCGCGAGTGGGTGTCGGTGATCTCGTCGACGAGCTTCGCGGTGAGCAGCGACTCCAGCAGCCCGACCACCGCGACACCGAGCGCGAACGGAGCGATGATCGTGAACGTCTCCCACGTCAGCGGAACGTTCGGGATGAACAGCTCCGGCAGGCTGCGAGGCAGTTCGCCCTGATCGCCGACCGTCGGCACGGTGATCGCGAACGCCAGCACGACGCCCGTCACGATCACGACCGACACGAGCGGAGCCGGCACGATCTTGGTGATCTTCGGCATCACGATCATCACGATGATCCCGAGCGCCACCAGCGGATACACCAGCCACGGCACATCGATCAGCTGCGGGAACTGCGAGCTGAACACGAAGATCGCCAGCGCGTTCACGAACCCGACCATGACGCTGCGGGGGATGAACCGCATCAGTTTCGCGACGCCGAGCACCCCGAGGATCACCTGGAACACCCCGGCGAGGATCACCGTTGCGATGAAGTAGTCCAGCCCGTACGTCGGCGCGACCGGAGCGATCACCAGCGCCACGGCTCCGGTCGCCGCGGTCACCATCGCCGGACGTCCGCCGAGGAACGCGATCGACACCGCCATGATGAACGACGAGAACAGCCCCACCTTCGGGTCGACCCCGGCGATCACCGAGAACGCGATCGCCTCGGGGATCAGCGCGAGTCCGACGACGAGTCCGGCCAGCACCTCGCGGGTCAGCATCCGCGGATTCTTCAGCGCCTGAAGCACTGTGGGATTCGCCCGATAGCGGGCACGATCATCGACCGTCGTTGCAGACATGGGAGCTCCAGGGAAGGGCGCCCCGAGAGGTGGGGCAGACGATCCAGCCTAGGGCGGATGCCGCGTGCAGACTGGCTCAGCGCAGTCGACCCACCGGTTCGGTCAGCCCTGTTTCCGTCGGGCGATCTCGTCCGCGACCTTCTGCACGTCGGCGGGATCCGCATCACGGGCGAGCGCGACGTAGTGGTCCATGACCGCCGGACGATAGCGCACGGGCATCGTCTGTCCGGGGGCGAGGCGGGTGAGCTCGGTGATCGTGAGGTCTTCGTCGGCGATGCCGCGGAACGAGATGCCGTCGGTGGTGTCGACGTCGAGCATCAGGACGACGCGGGGGCTGCCGTCGCTGCTGACCTCCCGCCAGTCGACGAGGACGCCGATCGCGAGCGCTCCCGCGCGGAGTTCTGCGTTGCGCTTGCGAGCCTCACCGCTCAGGAGCGGGTTCGGGGCGACGCCCGGGAACTCAGGACCGACACCGAGCGATTCCCGGCTCAGGTCGGGTCGGAGCTGCTCCATCAGATCGTTGAGGCTGATCTTCTGTTTCTTCTTACCGAACATGCTGATCCCTCCCTCAGGCGGACGGCGAAAGCTCGAGCCGTCGTTCCTCCCGCACCGCGATTCTAGGGGGCCGCTGCACGAGCAATCTTGCGCGAACCCTGACTCCACTAGTGTCAAAAGCGACCGAGCATGAGGCTCGGCGGCGCGCAAACGGGGACCATTCATGTCGGATGACGACGTCCAATACGAGACCAGAGAAGTGCATGCTGTGCGAGGCATGGAGGCTCGATCGAGAGCAAAGGCAGAGGCCGAGGGGTGGGAGTTCGTTGCGGAGCGGCGACGTTCCGCGATCCAGACCACTCTGACGTTTCGTCGCCCGAAGACGAAGATTCCGCGCAAGGCGTGGATCATCGGCGGTGCCGCAGCGGCGCTTCTCATCGCGATCATCGTCACCGGCGCGACGCTGGAACGCATGAATCAGCCGACGGCGGATGAGGCGTCGAGTCCGAAGCCGACGACAGCGTCAGAGTCGACAGCGCCCGAGACGGCGCAGCCGCAGCCGACCTCGACACCTGACCCCGCGCCTGTGGTGTCTGACGTGACGGACGCCGAAGTGCTCGACGCTTTCAACGCCTACTTCACCGAGCGTGCGGCGACCGGCGTCATGGTCGGGAAGGCCGTCACCGGAGTGACCTTCTCGGGCGGGGTGGTGACGGTCACATTCGACCCAGCCGCAGCGGGAGTCACTCCCGCAGACTTCGACGCGTTCAACCCCTTCGACAATCTCGCCAACTTCGCCGCGACACCCGTCGCATTCAACGACGACATCGGGAATCGGCTTCGCCCCGTGATCGACTCGATCGTCACGGTGCGCGCGGACGGCATGCCGCTCGGGACCTTCTCCCGTACCGACATCCTGGCTCTGAACGAGTTGGAGAAGTAGGCGGGCACGTCGCTAGTCGCAGGCGATCCCGTCACCATCTCGGTCGAGTTCGTAGACGTCTTGTCCGATGACGCTGAGCGGACCGCGCACGTACGAAGGCCCATTGCCGCCACCGCCATCGCAATCCACGTCGGAATCGAAGGGAACGCAGACTCCCGAATAGCTCGGATGGCAGCCACCCCCGGTCTGCGCGAACGGCACCGGAGCGGGAGGTGGAGCCGGCTGACGCGTCCCGGTGGACGTGACCTCGTTCACCGGCGCGAGAGTCACGACCTCGCTGGCGACTTCCCGCGAGACCTCTCTCCCGTCCACGTACTTCACCCGATACGTCGTCACCTTCGTGCCGGCGACTCCCGCCGTCGTGATGAGTACCTGCCCGACGTCGATGTTGGGATCATCCACCGCGGCGCGCTCGAAGGGAATCACCGCGGTCTCCTCCACCACCTCGAAGGTCGTCGGTTTGGGCGAGGGCGATGGCTTCTCGGTCGGTGCGGACACGAGGGGCTTGGCCTCCGACGAGGTGCCCGGGTCAGCAGGATTCGACCCCGGACCTCCGAGGGCAGCGTTCGCTGCGGTCCCCCCGAACATCAACGCGAGCGCGATACCGAGCGCAGCCCAGGCCGCACCCCTTGAGCGCACGCGGAAGAGCTTGGCTGACCCGCGCACGATGCCGTAGATCGCGACGAAGAACAGCACGAATCCGGCGAGCATCAGAATCGCCCCGAGGCTCCGCGTGAGCAGTGTGATCGGCAGGATGACTCCGCCGACGATCAGCGCCACCGTCCGTGTAGGCGACTTGGCCGCACCCGGCGCCGCCACCGCGACGGGTGCCTGGCCGAGCGGAGCAGTGTGCTCCGTCCACTGAACCCCATCCCACCATCGTTGCTGCGCGGGCTGGTTCGGGTCGGTGTACCAACCCTGAGGTGTCTCTGGCATCGTTGCCGACTTTCTGCTCGGGTACGGATGAACAGTACCGATATATCGGGAGGAGCAATGTCTCGATTTGATCGTCCTGTGCTCCATGTATCAGGAGCTCCGATCGGGCGCTCCTGATACATAGAGCGTCGGAGATCCGGCGCGCGATGCAAAGGAGCACCAACATGCGAGTCCCCGCCTACCACTCAAGTAATGCCAGCGATCCCGACGTCCACCACGTGTACGACGACTGCATCAGCGGTCGGCAGATTCCGCGTCACAACCGACTGCCTGGAACTGGCGGATATCGGATGTGCGAACACTGTCGCCAGCGCTGACATGGGTCGGCGGATCGTCGACGGTAACTCGACGATCCGTCGGCGTTCGCGTACGCGCTCAGAGAATAAAGGTGGAGCCTTAGCTGCCGGGGCCCCCATTATTTGCGTCGGGGCGTTCCGGCGACGATCAACCGGCCGGAGCGAACTGTTTTGGGCCCCGAGGTATCCGTCATAACGAACCGGCAACAGCGCACAGCTGGCTCACAGGTTTCTGCCAGGATGAGCGCATGACAACACCGAATGACACCCCTGCTGGCTGGTACGACGACGGTTCTGGCCGTCAGCGCTGGTGGGACGGTCAACAGTGGGGAAACTTCGCCGATGAGGCGAATGCTTCGGCTCCCGCAACGACCGCAGCCCCGATCGCTCCCGCGGCTGATAGCCCGAAGAAGCTCAACGTCCTCGCTCTCGTCTCCGCCATTGTCGGTGTGATCGGCTTCATCTTCGCGTGTATCCCCGGCGCTCTAATCGTCGGCTGGATTCTCCTGCCGATTGCTTTCATCCTGAGCATCGTGTCGCTGTTCCTCAAGGGCGACAAGAAGTGGCTCGGCATCGTGGGTCTGGTGCTCTCGATCGTCGGCACGATCGTCGGAGTGGTCGTCTTCCTGGGGGTCATCGCCACCGCCGCTGACGAGGCATTCGGCGGCGGTGACACGATGGTCACCCAGCCTGAGACGTCGGACGAGGCGGAAGAGCCGGCAGAAGAAGAAGCGCCGGCGGATGCCGCGCAGGGCACTCGCGAGAACCCGTACCCGGTTGGCTCCGAGATCAGCAACAGCGACTGGACCGTCGTCGTCAACTCGATCAATCCGGATGGCAACGCCGTCGTCTCGGCGGAGCAGTTCAACGAGCCGGCTCCCGCAGGTTCTCACTACGAGATCGTCAACTACACGGTCACATACAAGGGAGCTGAGTCCAGCTACGGCGCCGAGGTCATGGTTGCCTATGTGACTTCTGCAGGAAACGTCATCAACAGCTACGACAACCTGGTCATCCTCTCGGACGGTTTCAGTCTCGACGAGCTCTACACCGGCGCCTCTGCCACAGGTTCCGTTGCCTTCCTGGTGCCGGACGGGGAGACTGCTCTCCTTCGGGTGACTCCCGGCATCCTGGCCGATGAGGTCTTCATCAAGCCTTGAGGTGCGCACGATAAGAAGCCCTGGTCTGCAGACGCAGACCAGGGCTTCTATGCATCAGCGACAGCTGCCGCGCGCAGGCCGATTGAGACTTCCCATGCGCAGCCCGGTCATATCTCGCTGAGACGCAGGGGTCGCACCCCGATCGCCAACGGCAGGACATGCCTATCGTGGTTCCATGCCTTCCATCCGTGCGGTGCTGTTCGACCTCGACGGCGTCATCCGCCATTTCGACTCCGAGCACACCACGGAGATCGAGCGCCGGTACGGCTTCGATCCGGGAACCATCACCGCTGTCGCCTTCGAGCCGGACGTGCTCGAACAGGTGACGACCGGGGTCATCTCGCGCCGCGCGTGGGTCGACCGTGTCGGCGAGACGCTGGGTTCCGCCGAGGCGGCCGAGGAGTGGGGGCGTCAGCCCTCCGACCTCGACGCGCAGGTGCTCGCCGTCGCGGATGATCTTCGTGCCGCCGGCATCCGCACCGCCATCCTCACCAACGGCACCGACACGATCGCGGCCGAAGCCGAGGAACTCGGACTCCACCATCGCTTCGAAGCGATCTTCAACTCGGCGGAGATCGGCTGGGCGAAGCCCGACGCTCGCGCGTTCCAGCACGTGCTCGACGCTCTCGGGCTCGCGGCATCCGAGGTGTTCTTCACCGATGACTCCGCCGGCAAGCTCGCGGGCGCGGAAGAACTGGGGATGCCGACACATCACTTCACGTCAGTGGACGGCCTCCGCGGTGCGCTGCGCGACGCCGGTATCGATTTCTGACACGCGTTTCGTCTCGCTTCGCTCGCTCGACGACCGGCGGGGGACGGGGCTCACACCCGCGGCCGGTACCTCTGCACCACGACCCCCGACGCGAACTCCTGCCGCCCGACCAACTCCAACTCGATCCGCTCCCGTAACCCGTCGAACAGCCGCGGTCCGCTCCCGGCGAGCACCGGGTGTACGGCGAAGACGTACTCGTCGATGAGCCCGAGATCAGCGAGCGCCAGGGGGAGAGTGACCCCACCGACCGACAGCTCCGTGCCCGGCTCTTCCTTCAACCGCCGAACCGCCTCGCCCACATCCCCCTGCACCAGCTCGGCGTTCCAGTCGACCTCGGCCAACGTGCTCGAGACCACATACTTCTTCGTCTTGTCGATGGCCTCTGCGAACCGCACCTCTGACTCATCCATCCAGTCGGGCCACACGCCATCCGCCGGACGCCGCCAGGCCGATTCCATCATCTGGTACGTCACGCGGCCGTAGATCTCAGCATCCGCTCGTTCCATCTCGGCGGTCCAGAAGTCCATGAACTCCTCGTCAGGAGTGAGCCCCGCCTCGTGATGCACGCTTCCGTCGAGCGTGACGTTGATCGCGTAGCGCAGTGGTCTCATGGGTCGCTCTCCTTCGATGCACACCGGACTCTTCCGGACGCTACCAGACGCCTGATCGCGAGCGTTTCGTCTCGCTTCGCTCGCTCAACGACCGGGTGGGGTGTCCCTCAATTGCCGAGGCCGTCGAGCATCCAGTTGTAGCGCAGGCGGAGCCCGCGCTCCATGCTGGCCAACGCCGCACCGGCGCCGAGGGTGATGTTGAGCCACAGGGGCAACTGGATGGGGGAGACGAACGTGCCGAAGCGCTCCGCGATGGGCGGGATCTCGGAGAGCACCTGCACCAGTTGCGGCACGTTGACTCCCACGCCGACGAGCAGGACGACGATCGCGACAGCGGCGATCCACCGGCTCGCGACCGGGTGCGTCTGCTCGAGTCGGAGACGGCGACCGATCGCCGACCTCGGATGCGGGGTGAGGCGGCGCTCGGATCGGTCGGGCGTGACGTAGTGCATCCGCCGGAGGCCGTACGTCCCTGCCCGCACTTCGATCACGCCACCCTCGACCGCGAACCTCGCCGGCAGCTTGGACACGACGGCCTGCGCCCCGTCGCGATAGAGGTGGGCACGAGGATCGCCGTCGTCGTGGGTCCGCACGTCCACCGCATAGATCACATCCGGCCCGCTCGGCCGCGGCACGGCCAGCGAGAACAGCTTCCGACCGGTCACCAGATGCCACCAGCGGAAAGGCCGGAGCGGACTCCCGTCTCCTCGCTTCTGACGGCGGGGCATCGTTCCGTCATCGGCATCGCCGAGCATGCCGAGCGCGTCGAAATCGTCTTCGTCGAACACGGACATCACCTCAGAGCAGCAGCTGAGAGAGCGGGTACACCAGGTAGCGCAGCGAGTACGCCTCCCAGACGGCTCCGATGACGAGCAGCACGAGCGCCGGCAGCGCGAGCAGACCCAGCTGACGGAGGCCCCGCAGATATCCCTGGCGCCGGTTCTCCGCCCCCGCCGTGCGCGGGAAGAGCCAGTACTTGCCGATCAGGAAAGCACCCAGCAGGAACAGCACGTAGGCCTGCAGCTCGATCAGGAAGGTCAGCGAGTGCGGGATGAGCGCGACCCAGCCCGTGTCCGAGCTCGGGACCAGAGTGATCCCGGTGGTCACCGCCCAGTACCCGAAGAACGCGAGTCCCGCGAACGGCACGATCAGCGACGGCAGCACGATGGTCAGAGCGCTGAGGCGGAAGAGATTCACACCGAGGATCGTCAGGGCGAACAGCGGAGGCGTGTTGACCAGCCAGCGCACGAGCTCGCCGGTTCCGTCCTCCTCCAACCCCGCGGCTTCGGCGGCCACGAGGTCGGGGAAGATCATCCCGATGACGAAGCCGAGGAGAGCGAGCCCGTAGGCCGCCGCGTTGAGGATGAGGTAGACGCGCATGTTCTCGCGCACGACACGGAAGGGCCGCCGCCAGAAGCGCACGGGCTCGGGCGGAGCGATGGAGATCTGCTGAATGGACATGCTTCCATCGCACTCCCTCGTCGGCAGCGTGCCCAGTGCCCCCGTGTCACCGGAACGAGTGACAAAAGTCCCGCTTCGGCATCCCGGCGCCGGGGGTGAGGGGTCATCGGCCGCGCGGATATGCCGCCGGGGCGCGGAAGAGAGCGCGTGCGCTTCGAAAGGAGATGTGCGCTTCGGAAGGACGTCATGCTGACATCCGTCCTCGCGAAGCGCACATCCCCTCACGAGAGGTCGGATGCTGCGACGACGGTGCACCCGGAGCCGCGACGCATCGACAAGCTCAGCGACTCAGGCGCGGCTCAGCGACCCGAAACCCCTACCGCCGCAGCATGGTGCTGTAGAACCGGTACACGTTCGCCCGGTACCGGGTCGACCCGATGAGGATCGGCCTCCCCACCGCATCGAACGCCGTCTCGGCCCCGAGCAGCAGCGGACTCCCCACCGGCACCTCGAGCAGCTCGGCCTCGCGCTCATCCGCGCCGATCGCCTCGACGACGAAGTTCGACCGCGCCGGCTCTGTGCCCAGAGCGCCCATCTCGGCATACAGGGACGTGTCGGAGAGGTCGACGTCTTCGATGCCGGGGGTGCGCTCGAGCAGGATCACGGTGTGATCGATGCAGATCGGCGTCTCGCCGAGCGACCGCAGCCGCTCGACCTCGACGACCGGACTCAGCGGACCCGTCTGCAGCTGCTGCGCCTCGTCGAGCGTCGCCTCGCGCACGACGTGCGACAGCACCCGCGTGCCCGGCACGACCCCGCGGCGCCGCGCCATCTCGGTGAAGCTGATGAGCGTGCGGGGCGGCTCGCCCAGCGGCGCCTCGTTCACGAACCATCCGGATTGCGGCGCGGGGCTGACCAAGCCCTCCTCGGCCAGCGCGGCGAGAGCGCGCCGCACCGTCGTGCGGCTCACCTGCAGCCGTTCGACGAGGTCCCGCTCGCTCGGCAGCCGTCCGGTGGAGGTGAAGGTCCCCGCCCGCACGAGACGCCGGAGCTGATCGGCCGCGGCATCCGCCACTCCTGCGCCCGCCCGACGGGCCTCGTTCGTCATGCTCCTACGCTACGACCAATCTAGTATTTTGGTCTAATCTGGTCCATTTTGGTCTCTCGATCGTGTCCGATCGCCCTACAGTGATCACGCCACCCCCCACGAGAAGAGAACCGCCGTGACCCTGCCCCACTCCATCAGCTCGACCGTCGATGAGCTGAGCGCGACGCTCGCGACGCAACTGATCGAGTCCCTCGCGAACGCCGCGGATGAGGGCCGCCTGCTGATCGTCGGCATCCCCGCCGGCCGTACCCTCACTCCGGTGATCGACGCGCTCGCCGCGCAGCTGCGCGAGACGCCCCGCGACCTCGGCCACGTGCGCCTCGTGCTCATGGACGACTACGCGATCCCCGCCGGCGACGGCTGGACGGCTCCTCCCGTGACCGCCCACTACAGCTGCCGCCAGTACGGCGAGCAGGTCATCGCAAAGCTCAGCGACGCCGTGAAGCCCCACACCGGCATCGGCGTCGCCCACCTCTGGTCGCCCGATCCCGCCGACCCCGAGGCTTACGACGGCCGGATCGCGGATGCCGGCGGCATCGACATCTTCTACGTCGCCGTCGGCTCCTCCGACGGGCATGTGGCCTTCAACCCTCCCGGCACGCCGCTCGACAGCCGCACCCGCATCATCCCGCTCGCCGACTCCACGCGCCGCGACAACCTCGGCACCTTCCCCGAGTTCGACTCGCTCGACGACGTGCCGACCCACGGCGTGAGCGTCGGCCTCGCGACCCTCTCCGACGCCCGCCGCGTCGAGATCGTCGTGCACGGCGCCGGCAAAGCTCCCTCGGCGGCGCGACTTCTCGCCGCCGAGGGGTTCCACCCCGAGTTCCCCGCGACGTTCGCGTACGAACACGGCGATGTGCACGTGAACCTCGACCGCGACGCCGCGAGCCTCCTTCCCGAGGCGGCCGCCGACGCCACGGCATCCGCCCCGCAGTAGCACCCCGCAGCACCCGAACCCGCCCCGCCTGCATCACCCCAACGGAGGAGTACACATGCGCACTCGACCAGCAGCCCTCGCCGCGATCGCCGTGGCAGCCCTCGCCCTGACCGCCTGCGGCACGGGCTCGGGTCCGGCCGACGGCGGGGAGGGCGGACCCGACGACAAGACGCCGATCACGCTCTCGCTGTGGAGCTTCTTCACCGACCGCGAGGAGGGCGTGATCGACGCCCGCCTCGACGCCTTCGAGGAGAAGTACCCCTGGATCACCGTCGACCACACCGGCGGCCAGAACGACGACACCCTCCTGCAGGCCGTGCGCGGCAACACCGCACCCGACGTCGCGCTCTCGGGCAACAGCGAGGCCGTCGCCAGCTACTGCTCCACCGGCGTTTTCCAGAACCTCGAAGACCGCATCGCCAAGTCGGATGCCGACATCGACAGCATCCTGTCATCGACCCAGGCGTACACGTCGTACGACGACGAGCGCTGCGCGCTCCCGGTGATGGCCGACGTCTACGGCCTCTACTTCAACCAGGACATGCTGGATGCCGCGGGCGTCGAAGTGCCCACCACGTGGGACGAGCTGACCGAGGCCGCCAAGAAGCTCACGGTGCGCAACGCCGACGGCAGCATCCAGGTCGCCGGGTTCGTGCCGCTGCTCGACTTCCAGGAGAACAACGTCGCCACCTTCACCCCGGGCTGGGATCTCACCTGGTACGACGACGAGGGCAAGGCGGCCATGGCATCCGACCCCCAGTGGGCCGAGATGCTCGAATGGCAGAAGGAGCTCATCGACTGGTACGGCTACGACGACCTGCAGGCGTACGTCGCCGGCCTCGGCGCCGAGTTCTCGGCCGAGAACCCGCTGCACACCGGCCGCCTCGCGATGGCCGTCGACGGCGAGTGGCGCGTCGCGTTCATCGACGACCAGGCGCCCGACCTCAACTACGGCACGGCTCCGATCCCGACCGTCGACGAGGCTTCCTACGGCGGCGGCACGATCAGCGGCACCACGGTCGGCATCCCGCGCGGATCGAAGCACTCCGACGCCGCCTGGCTGCTGGCCGAGTACCTCGCGACCGACACCGACAACCTCGTCGACCTGACCCTCGAACTCCGCAACGTGCCCACCACGACCGCGGCGCTCGAGGACGAGAGCATCCGCACGATCGACCAGTTCAACGTGATGCTCGACATCGCCGGCAACGAGAACACCCGGTCGATCCCCGGCACGCCGGCCGGTGCCGCACCGCGCGAGCTCATCGGGCAGTGGCTCCAGGGCTGGCAGGCCGGCGACGAGAAGGATCTCGAGGCCGGGCTCGCCGGCGTCGCGAAGCAGATCGACAGCCAGATCTCCCAGGCCTCCGGAGGGAACGCGCCGTGACCACGGCGCCCGTCACCCGGAGCGGTCAGGCGACCACGTCGCCCGACCGCTCCGGGGCGCTCCGCAGGCGGAAGCGGCGGCAGACCCTCACGGTCCTGGCTTTCCTGAGCCCCGGCCTCATCGGGCTCGTGCTGTTCTTCGGATACCCGCTGCTCGCGAACCTCGCCTACTCGTTCACCCGGTTCGACATGGTGAACCCGCCCGAGTTCATCGGGCTCGCGAACTACCAGTTCATGTTCGACGGCGATCAGCAGATCGGCACCGCGATCCGCAACACCCTCGTGTTCTGCCTGGTCTCCGTTCCGGTGCAGCTGATGTTCTCGCTCGGCATCGCCGCGACTCTGGCCCGCATCCGCTCGGGCGCCGGTATCTACCGCACCCTCTTCTACCTGCCCACTCTGCTGCCGCCGGTGGCCGCGGCGATGACCTTCTCGTTCGTGCTCAACCCGGGCACCGGGCCGGTCAATGCGATCCTCGGCGCTCTCGGCCTGCCGAAGCCGCTCTGGTTCAGCGACCCCTCGACATCGCAGGTGTCGCTGCTGCTGCTCACCACCTGGGGCGTCGGCAACACGATCGTCATCCTGCTCGCCGCGGTGCTCGAGGTGCCGCTCGAGATGCAGGAGGCCGCCCAGCTCGACGGCGCGAACGGCTGGCGTCGCTTCTGGCACATCACCCTGCCGACGATCTCGCCGGTCATCCTGTTCTCAACCATCATGGGCGTGATCGGCAGCCTCCAGCTGTTCTCGCAGCCCTACGTCGTCAGCACCGTGATCGGCGGCGGATCGGGCGTGACCGCCGACAACATCGGCTACCCGCAGAACACGCTCCTCTTCTTCACGGAGGTGCTGTACCAGCAGGGCTTCCGCTACTTCAACATGGGCTACGCGGCGGCGCTCTCGATGGTGCTGTTCGCCGTGACCCTCATCGTCACGGTGGTGCTCATCCGCGCCACCCGCGGCCGCGTGCACGGAGAGGAAGGCTGACCATGACCGCCATCATCGATCGACCCGCCGCCCCGGCATCCGGTCGTTCTGCCGCACCGTCGCCGCGCACGTCCCGCGCCCGCGCTCGCCGCCAGAGGCTGCTCGCGGCCGTGGGACGTCATGCGATCCTCATCGCACTGCTGCTGATGTTCCTCGCCCCGCTGCTGTTCATCGTCACCACGGCGCTGATGACCGACCAGCAGGCGCTCACGAGCCGCATCTGGCCCGACCCGGTGAACCTCGCCAACTTCGTCGAGGTCTTCGAGAAGGTGCCGCTGCTGCGGTACATGGCCAACACGCTGCTGATCGCCGGGTCGAGCACCCTGCTGGCTGTGGCGTCGAGCATCCCCGTCGCCTACGCGCTCGCGACGTTCCGGTTCCGCGGACGCCGCGTGCTGTTCGTCGCCGTGATCGCCGCGATGATGCTGCCGCCGCAGGTCACGATCGTGCCGCTCTACGCCGCCTACGCGCAGCTCGGGCTGGTCGGGTCCCCGCTGCCGCTCATCATCCCGAGCCTGTTCGGCGACGCCTTCACGATCTTCCTGCTGCGGCAGTTCTTCGTGTCGGTGCCCCGCACCTACCTCGACGCCGGCCGCATGGACGGCGCCTCCGAGCTGCGCCTGCTCTGGACCGTGTTCCTGCCCATGGTGAAGCCGGCCATCGCCGCGGCCGCGCTGTTCGCGTTCTTCTACAGCTGGAACGACTTCTTCAATCCGCTGCTGTACCTGGCCTCGAACCAGGAGTGGTACACCTTGTCGATCGGGCTCTCGCAGTTCCGTTCGGTGCACTCCGTGCAGTGGAACCTCACCATGGCGGCCACCCTGCTCTTCGTCATCCCGGTGATCGTGCTGTTCTTCTTCGCCCAGAAGCAGTTCGTGCAGGGCATCGCGCTGTCCGGAGTGAAGGAATGAGGGCGGCAGCATCCGCTCTCCCAGCCATCGACGAACGATTCGGAAGGATCCCCACATGAAGGTCGCGGTCATCGGCGCCGGTTCCACCTACACCCCCGAGCTCGTCTCGGGACTCGCCGCCCAGCACCACCGTCTCGCGGTCGACGAGCTCGTGCTCATGGACGTCCACGCGGAACGCCTGTCGGTCGTCGGCGAGTTCGCGAAGCGGATGCTGGCGCACCAGGGCCTCGAGACCCACGTGACGCTCACGACGGATCGCACCGAAGCCGTGACCGATGCGGATGCCGTGCTCATCCAGCTGCGCGTCGGCGGGCAGGCCGCGCGGCTCGGCGACGAGACCTTCCCGCTGGACTGCGGCTGCATCGGGCAGGAGACGACCGGTGCCGGCGGACTCGCCAAGGCCCTGCGCACGGTGCCGGTGGTGCTCGACATCGCCGACGAGGTGCGTCGCCTCGCCAAGCCCGACGCGTGGATCATCGACTTCACCAACCCGGTCGGCATCGTCACGCGGGCGCTGCTCGACGCGGGGCATCGGGCGATCGGGCTGTGCAACTACGCGATCGGCGTGGAGCGGTGGGCGGCAGACCTGCTCGACGTCGAGCCGTCGCGTGTCTCGGTCGACCCGGTCGGACTCAACCACTTCTCGTGGACGCGCCGCATCCTCGTCGACGGCGAAGACGTGCTGCCCCGTCTGTTCGACGAGCGGATGCCGGAGGTGCTCGAGAAGTACCCGTTCCCGGAGGAGCTGGTCCGGCTGATCGGCGCCATCCCGTCGTACTACCTGCAGTACTACTACTTCCACGATTCCGTGCTCGAGCGGCTGCGCGCCGAGACGCCGCGCGCCACGGTGGTCGCCGAGCTCGAGGCCGAACTGCTCAAGCAGTATCGGTCGCCGCTCCTTCTCGAGAAGCCCCCGCAGCTCGCGAAGCGCGGCGGCGCCTTCTACAGCGAGGCCGCGGTCGACCTGCTCGCCTCGCTGTACGCCGAGGAGCCGACTGCCCACGTGCTGAACGTGCGCAACGCTGGGCTCATCCCGGGGCTCGCCGACGACGATGTGATCGAGACCCGGTGCCTCGTGAGCGCCGCGGGTGTCGTGCCGCAGCCGCAGGCCGCCGTGCCGCCCGAGCTGCTCGGACCGATCCAGCACGTCAGCGCCTACGAGCGGATCGCCGTGAAGGCCGCGCTCTCGGGCGACGTCGACGATGTGCGCCGGGCGATGCTCGCGCATCCGCTCATCGGCCAGTGGGAGAAGGTCGAGGGCCTCGTGCCGCGACTGCTGGAGTCGAGCGCCGCGCACCTGCCGCAGTTCTCGGTCGAGGTGTCGTGACGGAGCCGTCTGCCGTTCGGAGGGGATCCGCCGTTCGGAGGGCCGATTCGCGGGATTCGTCCTCCGCAGCGCAGATCTCCTCCGAAGCGCTCGGCGCTCCCGGCATCCACGCCGCGGCCATCGACGGCGCCGGGCTCGTGCTCGGCGTCGACGTGGGCAACTCCAAGACGCATGTCGTCGTCGCCGATCGCGAGGGTCGGGTGGTCGGTGTCGCTTCGGGCCCGGGGTTGCAATCAGGGCTGGGTGGACTCGACACGATGCTGACCCCGCTGATCGACCTCGCGGAGAGGGCGAGCGGTGCACGGTCGGGCTTCGACGCGGCGTGCCTCGCGCTTGCCGGCATCGATCTGCCCGAGCAGGAGCAGGCGATGACGCGGTTGGCCGCCGAGGCGTCGCTCGCCGAGCGGATCACCGTGCTGAACGACACATTCGCGCTGCTCCGCACCGGACCCGATCGCGGAGACGGCGTCGCCGTGGTGGCGGGCGCCGGCATCAACTGCGTCGGCGTCCGCGGCGACGTGCACGTGCGCTATCACGCGATGGGGACGGTCAGCGGCGACTGGGGCGGCGGCATGGAGCTGGGGCGTGAGACGCTCTCCCTCGCCTGCCGTGCCGAGGACGGTCGCGGCGAGCCCACGGCGCTCTCCGACGCCGTCCCGCAGCATTTCGGTCTCGAGCGGCCGCTGCAGGTGACCGAGCAGATCATGCGCGGGGAGCTGTCGGAGCATCGCCTCGTCGAGCTCGCGCGCGTTGCGCTGGAGACCGCGACGCAGGGGGATGCCGTGGCGCAGACTCTCGTCTCCCGCGTGGCCGACGAGGTCGTGACGTTCGTCGAGACGACCCGACGCCGGCTCACGTGGCCGGACGATCAGGGGCCGTTGCCGGTCCTGCTCGGCGGAGGGCTGTTGCAGTCGGGCAACGAGTTCCTGCTCGGGCGGATCCGGGAGCCGTATGCCGACGGCGATCGCGCGACGATCTCGGTCGCGACCGTGCCGCCGATCGTCGGATCGCTGCTGCTGGCGTACGACCTGCTCGGCGGGGATGCGCCGGATGCGGGGGAGCTGGCGGGACAGGTGGAGACGGCGCTCGCCTAGCGGAAGTCAGACGTCCAGCAACGCGCGCAGGTCGGCGAGGGAACGCCCGTAGGCGAGCTGTGCGACGCGTGCGGCGAGTTCGGACCGCACCTGAACGACCGTCGCCCCGTGCGACATCCACCGGCCACCGGATGCCGTGAGCTCCAGGCCGGGAAGGGGCTCGGCGTCGGGCAGCTCGGCACGCCCTGCCGCGGTGCGCGCCGAGGCCCCGAGCATGCCGATCAGCCAGGCCTCACCGAGGGCATGCGGCCGGATCGAGGCGATCGGTCCGCCCCGTCCCCGGAAGACCTGGAACATGGTGTCTGCACGTCTCACCGTCCAGGTCTCGCCGCCATGAGTGAAGTCGCAGGCGACGTCGGCGTGCAGGGTGATGTCGGCGCCGTAGTGCCGGAGGGCGTCGACACACTCGGCGCTCAGGAATCGGCCGTCGAGTTCACGCTCGCGACGGCGGAGTTCCGCCCGGTACTTCTCGCGGGCGATCGGGGCGTACTCCTCTTCGAGTGCGCGCCGATCAGCGCCGACCCCCTGCGACAGCCGGTCGAAGAGCCAGGCCGGGTCGATCTGCACGAAGTAGCGGAAGAAGACATCGACCGGTCCGCGGGTGAGCTTTCGGTCGGCGACGAGCAACTGCACACCGTGGTCGACCGACCACACCGCAGTGGTCACGCCGTCGACGACCGCGACCCACGACCAACCGGACGAACGGATCTCGGGGGATGCCAGCTCGAGGGCAGCCCGGAGCAGCGTTCCCCGGGGAACCGACAGGACGCCGGCGTGAGAGACGACGTCATCGCCCATGGCGACACTGTCGCGATCGACGTGCAGCTCGATGGTGCGGTGGAACATAGGGGGAGCATAATCCGTGCGATGCCCGGGAGATCAATATGACGCTCAAAAGCGGACATGGTTCACACTTATGACAATCCACAGGCCACCTATGGCTGTTCAAATGCTCCCAGATTTGGAGCGAACGCCGCTTCGGGCGGATACTCATGGCATCCGCGTCACCTCGATCCGACCGGCATCCACCATGAATCCTGCCCCTGCTCTCGCGCCTGGAACGACCATCGCCGTCATCGGCGCCGGACGGCTCGGCGGCGTTCTCGCCCGGAGTCTTCGAACGGCCGGATTCGCCGTTCTCGGACCTCTTCGCCGCGACCAGTCGATGCCGTCCGCCGACATCGCGCTGCTCTGCGTTCCGGATGCCGCGATCCCGGCCGTCGCCTTCGTCGCGCGTCCGCACGTCCGGCTCGTCGGACACGTCTCCGGCGCGACGTCACTCGACGACGTCGACTTCAGCATGCATCCGCTGCAGACCTTCACCGGTACGGAGACGCCCGACGTGTTCCAGGGCATCGGCGCCGCGATCGCCGGGCGCACGCCCGAAGCGCTCGCCACCGCCGACCGGCTGGCCCGCGCGCTCGGCGCCGAGCCCTTCTCCGTCGACGACGAGCACCGCGCGAGCTATCACGCCGCGGCATCCTTCGCCTCGAACTTCGTGCTCACCGTGCTCGACGCGGCCGAGCAGCTCGCGACGACCGCCGGCATCGACCGCGCCCGCCTCGCGCCGCTCGTCCGCCGTACTGTCGAGAACTGGGCGACCACCGGTGCCCCGGATGCGCTCACCGGACCCGTCGCCCGCGGCGATGCGCGGACGATCGAGCGCCAGCGGGATGCCGTCGAAGACGCTGCGCCGCACCTCGCGCCGCTTTTCACCGAACTCGTCAGCGCGACCCGCGCCGTCGCCAGCCGCGCCACCAGGAAGCCGGCGATCGGCTCGGAGGCCCCGCCGACCGTGGTCCCCGAACCCGAGGCGGCATCCGAATGAAGATCCTCCGCACGATCGCGGATGTCCGCGCTGCCGTCCGCGAGGCGCGGAGCGACGGCAGGACCGTCGGACTCGTCCCCACCATGGGCGCCTTCCACGACGGCCACCTCTCGCTCATGCGTCGTGCCCGCGAGCAGAACGATCTCGTCGTCGTCTCGCTCTTCGTCAACCCGACCCAGTTCGGCGCGAATGAAGACCTCGGCGCCTACCCGCGCGACGAGGCTCGCGATGCCGCGCTCGCCGAGGCCGAGGGCGTCGACATCCTCTTCGCGCCCCCGGCGTCCGAGATCTACCCCGACGGCTTCGCGACGAACATCCACGTCGCGGGCCTCACCGACGTGCTCGATGGAGCCGCGCGCGGACCGCACCACTTCGACGGCGTCGCCACCGTCGTCACCAAGCTGTTCGGCATCGTCCGGCCCGACGTGGCCTACTTCGGGCAGAAGGATGCGCAGCAGGTCCTCGTCGTCCGTCGCGTCGTGCGCGACCTCGACCTCGACGTGCGCATCGAGGCGTGCCCGATCGTGCGCGAGGCCGATGGACTCGCCATGAGCTCGCGCAACGTCTACCTCGACGCGGACGCCCGGGCACAGGCGACCGCGCTCAACCGGGCGCTCGACGCCGCGGCATCCGTCTTCGAAGCGGGGGAGCGCGACGGCGACGGCATCCTCTCCGCTGCAGGCCGCGTGCTCGCCGACGCCGGGATCACGCCTGAATATCTCGAACTGCGCGATGCCATGACGCTGGAACCGGTCGCGCGCGTCGAGGGCGACGCCCTCCTCGCCGTCGCCGCCCACGTGGGCGCCGCGCGGCTGATCGACAACCACCTCCTCTCTGCACCGAAGGACGCCTGATGCGCCGCACCATGCTGAAGTCGAAGATCCACCGCGCGACCGTCACCGGCAGCGACCTCCACTACGTCGGCTCGATCACCGTCGACCCCATCCTGCTCGAGGCCGCCGACATCCTGCCGCACGAGCAGGTGCACGTCGTCGACGTCGACAACGGTGCGCGTTTCGAGACGTACACGCTCGTCGGAGAGCGCGGATCCGGAGTCATCCAGGTCAACGGCGCCGCCGCGCGCCTCGTGCACACCGGTGACACGGTCATCGTGATCTCCTACGCCGACTACTCGGCGGAAGACCTGGGGGACTACGCGCCGCGCGTCGTGCACGTCGATCGCTCGAACCGCATCATCCAGGTCGACGACGCCGTGGACCGCCTGCTGACCGAGGCTGCCCGATGAGCGCGCACGCGGCTCCCCGGAAGCGCGTCACCCTGGCGAGCCTCGCCGCCAAGAAGGATGCCGGTGAGCCCATCGTCATGGTCACCGCCTACGACCACCCGAGCGCGCAGATCGTCGAAGAGGCCGGTGTCGACATGGTGCTCGTCGGCGACTCGGCCGCGATGACCGTGCTCGGCTATGACAGTACGGTCCCGGTGACGGTCGACGAGATGCTCATGCTGACGAAGGCCGTGCGGCGGGGTCTCACTGTGCCGCTGCTGGTCGGCGACCTTCCGTTCGGGTCGTACGAGGCATCCGACGAGGTCGCGATCGCGACCGCGCAGCGCTTCGTCAAGGAGGCCGGCGTCGACCTCGTCAAGATCGAGCGCGGCGGGTCGACGGTCGATCGGGCGCGGGCGCTCGTGCGCGCCGGCATCCCCGTGGTCGGTCATGTCGGCCTCACCCCGCAGACCGCGACGGCCCTCGGCGGCTACCGGGCGCAGGGACGCACCGCGGATGCCGCGCTCGCCGTGATCGACGACGCCCTCGCGCTGCAGGATGCCGGCTGCTCGATGCTCGTGATCGAAGCGGTGCCGTCGGAGGTCACGGCCGCCCTGGTGGCGCTGCTCGACATCCCGGTCATCGGGATCGGAGCGGGAGCGGATGCCGACGGCCAGGTGCTCGTCTTCCACGACCTGCTCGGCCTGTACGACGGCGGTGCGGCGAAGTTCGTGAAGAGGTACGCGTCGTTGCGTGAGTCGGCGGTTGCCGGTGTTGCGGATTACGCGGCCGAGGTGCGTGGCGGCGTGTACCCGGGAGTCGAGCACGGGTACGGGATGCCGGTGGACGAGGCCGCGCGGATGCGGGAGCTGCTCGCCGATCGGTAGCCGCGGCATCCGCTGTACGCCTAGGGAGGAGATTCGCGCTTCGGGAGGACAGAATCCCGGATTCCGTCCTCCCGAAGCGCACATCCCCTCCCGGAGCGCACCCGCGCGGATCCCGAACACAGCGGATGCCGCGCCACCCCCGACCTCACACGTCAGCATCCGGAATCGCGATCACCTTGCCGCGGAGCGTCCCGGTCGCCGCCTGCGCGTGGACCTCGGCCAGCTCGCTCAGCGGGATCCGTCGAGCGACCTCGACCCGCAGCTCGCCGCCGTCGACCAGCTCGACGAGCTTCGCCAGCTGCGCGACCTCCGACCGGACGAACACCGTGTGCGCCGAGACGCCGCGCGCCTCGTCACCCGGGGTGGTCATCCACGCGGTGGTCGACACGACCGCGCCGCCGTCGCGCACCAGGGGCACGAGCACCTCGAACTCCGACGGCTCGATCGGCGCGAGGTTCAGCAGCACATCGACCGGCTCCGACACCGCGTCGGTGAGCGAAGTGCGGGAGTGGTCGATGACCTCGTCGGCGCCGGCATCCGTCACGCTCGCCCGGCTGCGGTCGCTCGCCGTCGCGATGACGTACGCACCCGCGCGCTTCGCGAGCTGGATCGCATACCCTCCGACGGATCCGCCGGCGCCGACGATCAGCACCCGCTGACCCTCGATGAGCCCGCCCTCGTCGAAGAGCGCCTGCCACGCGGTGAGACCGATCGAGGGGAGTGCGGCGGCATCCGCCAGAGGGATGCTGGTTGGCGCGGCTGTCAGGACATCCGCCGGCGTCACGACGTATTCGGCGGCTGAGCCGTCGGCCGTCATCGACAGGAAGCCGACGACCGCGTCGCCCGGCTGGAACGCCGTCGCGCCGTCGCCGATCGCGTCGATCGTGCCGGCCACGTCGTATCCCGGGGTATGCGGGAGGGCCACGGGGAACGGGAGCGTGCCCGAGCGGATGCCGGTGTCGGCGGGGTTGAACGCCGATCCGGCCACGCGGATGCGCACCTCGCCCGCACCGGGCTCGGGAGTGTCGGCATCCTCGTAGCGCAGCACCTCGGGGCCGCCGGTCTCGTGGAATCGCAGAACCTTCATGATCTTCTCCTGTTACTTTCGCGAGTTGTGCTTCGAATTCGAAGCATCTGCTGACGAAGATAGCACTGCTTCGGATTCGAAGCAACTGATACGCTCAGAACATGACGACGGCACCGCGGCATCCGACTCCGACGCAGCTCGACGCGTACTTCTCCCTCATCGAGGTGAGCAGCCTGCTGCGCCACACGGTCGAGCAGCAGCTGAAGGATGCCGGCGACCTCAGCTATGTGCAGTTCCAGCTGCTGGCGCGGCTCGGGGATTCACCGACGGGCAGCCATCGCATGACCGACCTCGCCGACGGCGTCGTCTACAGCCGGAGCGGGCTCACGTATCAGGCGCAGGTGCTCGAGCAGCGCGGGCTCGTCACGCGGGCGCCCTCGCAGGAGGATGAGCGCGGCATCACCGTGACCCTGACCGACGAGGGGCGCGCGGTGCTCGCGAAGGTCTTCCCCGGGCACATCGCCGTGCTCGACGAGTTGTTCCTCGAGCCGCTCTCCGACGACGACGTCGCCGTGCTCGGCAGGGTGCTCGGACGGGTCCGCGACCACATGCGGCAGAATCCGCCGCGCTCGGCGGCACCGCGGCGGCGCAAGTCGCTCTGACCCGGAGCGGCTGAGCGCGGGGTGATCGTCGCGGTCGCGTGGTTGTCGTTCGGCGGTACATCTGCAGGCAGATTTCACGGATGCAGGTCCAGAATGCGTTTCTGGACCTGCAACTGTGTATCCCGCCGACAAAATGACCAGCGGATGCTGCGCCCCGAGCTTCGCCTACGCGTCGGCGGAGTCTGCCTCCGCTTCCCAGCGCAGCAGGTCGCCGGGCTGGCACTCGAGCACCTCGCACAGGGCGTCGAGCGTGGTGAAGCGGACGGCCTTCGCGCGCCCGTTCTTCAGCACCGCGAGATTGGTCGGGGTGATGCCGATGCGCTCGGCCAGCTCGCCCACGCTCATCTTGCGGCGGGCCATCATCACGTCGATGTCGACGACGACGGGCATCAGATCACCTCGTTATCGAGCTCGGAGCGGAGGGTCTGCGCCTCGGCCTCGCGGTCGATCGCCTGACGCAGAAGCGCCTTCATCACGACGACGAGCAGCGCCATGCCGCCGAGCACGACGCCGGCGCCGCCGAGCAGCGCCACGACTCCGGGCGCCGTCGTGCCGGGGGCGAGGATCGCCGCGAGGATCCAGGTGAGGGCGGCGGCCACGAGGATCGCCCCGATGATCACGTTCACGGGACCGAACGAGGACTCCGAGAAGATCGATCCGCGCCGCACCTTGTTCAGCAGCAGCCAGACGCAGATGCCGAAGACCTGCAGCGTCGCGACGCCGATGACGACGATGCTGACGAACACGATGCGTCCCCAGAGCTCCTCCTCGCCGAGGTCGAGCCACAGCAGGGGAGCGATGAGCGCCTGCACCGCCACTGATCCGACCAGCGCGATCACGATCACGACCCGCAGCACGACGATCGTCACTTTGCCCATGGCCCCACCTTTCATCGAAGAACAGCAGGAATCTATCGTTTATCGACAGATTGCGCAACTCGCGCTTGTTGCCGCGAAAGAGTGAGTGTACAGTCACTCATATGGCTCCGACCCGCAGCTCCATCCTCTCCACGGCAGACGCCCGGCGTCCCCTCGTGGCGACGGCAGCGCTCGCCGAGTTCGCCCGCGGCGGCTACCATGGCACGACCGTGGCCGACGTCGCCCGTGAGGCGAAGATCTCGCCGGCCTACGTCTTCAAGCTCTACGCCGGCAAGGAGGCGCTGTTCATCGCCGCGCTCGAGGCGTGCTTCGAGGCGATCCTCGTCGCACTGGAGGAAGGGGCGGATGCCGCTGCCGACCAGACGCCCGAGGCGATCCTCGACGCCATGGGTGACGCGTACGCGCACCTGATCTCGGATCGGAAGCTGCTCATGCTGCAGGTGCATGCGCAGTCCGTCGCCGAGATCCCCGAGATCGGCGCGGCCCTGCGCGCGGGTCTGGGTCGCGTGACGACCTACGCGCAGAGTCGCTCGGGCGGCTCCGACGAAGACGTGCAGCGCTTCATCGCCTTCGGCCAGCTGTGCCATCTCATCGTCACCACCCAGCTCGACGGACGCCCGGAGGAGTGGGCGACCCTGTTGACCCGCGGCATCCGCCACCCCGACTGAATCCCACCCGGCCGAATCGGTCTTCTCGCCGCTTCGGCCATCTGTTTGTCCATAAGAGTGAGTGAGTAATCACTCATCCACCGAAAGGAACGATCATGACATCTCTCACCACCGCGTCGACGGCCGCGGCGACGCCGCCCCGCAGTTCGCGCCGCTGGCTCGCCCTCAGCATCCTCGCGCTCGCGCAGTTCCTCGTGGTGCTCGACGCCTCCATCGTCAACATCGCGCTGCCGGTGCTCGGACGCCAACTCGGCATGGACACCGCCGCCCTCGCCTGGGTGATCACCGCGTACGTGCTCGCGTTCGGCGGGCTGCTGCTCCTCGGCGGGCGGCTCGCCGATCGGTACGGGCACCGGCGCGTGTTCCTCATCGGTGCGGGCGGGTTCGTCGCGGCATCCGCTCTCGCCGGACTGTCGCTGTCGGCCGAGATGCTGCTGGCTGCCCGCGCGGTGCAGGGAGCATCTGCGGCTCTGCTCGCACCGGCCGCTCTCGCACTGCTGACGCAGCTCTTCCCCGATGCGAAGGAGCGCACGAAGGCGCTCGGTGTGTGGGGAGGCGTCGCCGGCATCGGATCCGCAGCCGGCGTGCTGCTCGGGGGCGTGCTCACGGCGGCGCTCGGCTGGCAGTCGGTGTTCTTCGTGAACGTTCCGGTCGGCGCGATCGTGCTCATCGCCATCCCCCTTCTCATCACGCGTGACGGCGCTCGAGCGCAGGGACGACTGGATGCCGCCGGAGCCGTCACCGTCACGGCCGCACTCGTCGCCCTGGTCGGTGCCTTCAGCGCGGTCGAACAGCTCGGGTTCCTGCATCCGCTGCCGCTCGTGCTCTTCGCCGCCGCCCTGGCGCTGGGAGCCGTGTTCGTCGTGATCGAACGCCGCACCGCCGAGCCGCTGGTGCCGCTGTCGGTGTTCCGCCACCGCAACCTCGCGCTCGGCAACGTCGTGATGCTGCTGGGCGGAGCCGCGATGGTCGCGCTGTTCTTCGCGCTGTCGGTCTACATGCAGGCCGTGCTCGGCTACGACGCGCTCGCCGCCGGACTCTCGCAGCTGCCTCTCGCCGGCGCCCTCGTGGTCGTCGCCGGCATGGTGCCCGCGCTGATCGCCCGGCTCCGCACGCGTCCGGTGCTCATCGGGTCGCTGCTCGTGCTCGCCGGCGGGCTCATCTGGCTCGCTGCGGCGCCGTCGGATGCCGCCTTCCTGACGCAGCTCCTCGGACCGACCCTGCTGATCGGCGTCGGCCTCGGTGGCGCGTTCGTCGCCACGACGCAGCTCGCGGTCGACGGCGTCGACGGTGGCGAGGCCGGGCTCGCCGGCGGACTGATCAACACCAGTCAGCAGATCGGCGGCGCGGTCGGCCTGGCCGTGCTCGGGACCATCGCCGGCCTGCGCACCGCGACGCTCGAGGCGGGCGGCGCCACGACGGCGGATGCTCTCACCGGCGGCTTCGCCTGGCTCTTCCTCGGTGCGGCCGCGCTGGCCGTGGTCGGCGCGGGTGTCGTGGCGGTGTGGCGGCGGGAGTGAGCAGCGGATGCCGCCGCGTCCGGGTCAGTCCGCCCGACGTGCGCGTGAGACCAGCGCGACGAGGGCGAGCACGATCACCACGACTCCGTAGCCGATGCACACGGCCTCGAGTCCCACGACGCCGACGAGCGAGCCGGCGATCACGGCGGGAACCCCGAAGGCCAGATAGGCCAGCAGGTAGATGACCGCGAACGTGTCGGCGCGCTGCGTCACCGGGATGCGCGGGGCGAGCGAGGCGACGACGCCCGAGAATCCGGTGCCGAAGCCCATGCCGGTCACCGCGGTCGCGGCGAGGTAGAAGGAGAGCGACCCGATGCCCAGGGCGATGAGCGACAGCGCGGTTCCGACCGCCAGTGCCGCCGTGCCGAAGACGACCAGCGTGCGCGGCGACCGTCGCCGCATCACGAAGGCCGTGATCGCTCCGACGCCCGCGAGCATCGCGACCGCGAGGCCCTGCCAGAGGTGCGCGTCGCCGCCGAGCTCGTTGTGCACGATGTTGGCCCCGAGCGAGAGGAAGAGTCCGCCGGTCGCCCAGCCCGCGACGACGGCGGGGGCGGCGCGCCAGAAGTCGGCGCGGATCGCCGTGGGGATCGAGAGGCGGAAGCTGAGCGACGCCCAGACGCCCGGCGTGCGCGGCGCGGTCTCGGGCGCCAGCAGGAACAGTACGGCGAGGGCGACGTAGGCGATCGTCAGCGGAGCGAACACATCGAACAGCGGAGCATCCGCCAGGTCGAGGATCACGCCCGACAACAGGGCGCCCGCCGCGAGTCCGATGCCGGGGCTGAGGGCGTTCCACAGGGCGGCGGTGCGCGCGCGTCCGCCGGGAGCGAGGTCGAGCACGGCGGCGGAGAGGGCCGAGATGAGCAGACCGCTCGCGACGCCCTGCAGGATCCGGGCGAGGAACAGCAGCGGCACGGCATCCGCGTGCCAGAAGAGGAACATGCTCGCCGCGAGCAGCAGGAATCCGGCGATCGCGACCGGGCGTCGTCCGATGTGGTCCGAGACGGAGCCGGCGGTGAGGAGCGTCAGCAGCAGAGCCACGGCGTAGACCGCGAAGACGGCGGTGATGACGATCGCGTCGAAGCCGATCGTCTCTGCGAGCACCGGGTAGAACGGCGACGGCGCGCTCGCTCCGGTCATCATGATGATCTGCGCGATGATCGCGAGGACGAATCCGAAGCGGGCGCGACGCGGTCCGTCTGCTGGCGCTCGCGCATCGAGCGATGGGCGGACGATCGGCTGGGTCGTGGTCATGCGCGCTCCTCTGAGGTTCGAGAATCATCGAACTATCGGAGCGTACTCGCCATCCCGCGATTGTTCAACTATTCTCGAACTATGCCAGGCGATCTTCCTCACCCGGAGCGCTCCGAGATCCAGCTCACGGACGTGCTCTTCGCGCTCAGCGACCCGGAGCGCCTGGCGATCGCGCGGCAGCTCGCCGATGGTCCGCTCGACATGGCCGCCTGCCACGCCACCGACCCGAACCTCCCGAAGTCGACGAAATCGCACTTCATGAAGGTGCTCCGCGAGGCCGGCGTCATCCGCAACGAGCCCAACGGACGTCGACGGATGCTGACGCTGAGGCGCGACGACCTCGACGAGCTGTTCCCGGGGCTGCTGGACTCGGTGCTGCGGGCGTAGGCGGGGCGGCGCGAGCCGGATCACCGGAAGTACGACGCGCCGTTCAGGTCGAGGATGCTGCCGGATGCCCACGTCGACTGCCCCGAGGTGAGGTAGGCGACGGCATCCGCCACCTCCTCGGGCGTCCCGACGCGGCCGAACGGGCTCTGGCTGCGGACGCGCTCGCCCGAGTCGCCTTCGAGGAGCGACGCCTGACGATCGGTCGAGATCACCCCGGGCGCGACCGATGTCACCGCGATCCCGTGCGGGGCCAGCGCGAGCGCCATCGACTGCCCGAACGCCTGCAGCCCGGCCTTGGTCGCGGCATACGCCGGGTGCTCCGCCTCCCCGCGGAACGCGCCGCGCGAACCGACGTTCACGATCGACCCGCCGGCGCCGCGCTCGATCAGGTGCTGGGCCACAAGCATCGTCACGTTCGACGCCCCGAGCAGATTCACCGCCACCATCCGCGCCCACGACTGCTGCCAGTGCGCGTACGACGTCGAGCCGACCGGATGCGCGTTGGCCTCGTTCGGCGCGACCGCGGCGTTGTTGACGAGGATGTCGAGCGTCCCGACCGCGGCAAGAGCCTCGGCGACCACCCGCGCCGCATCGACCGGGTCGCCGATGTCCCCGCCGACGACCGCGTGGCCGGTGCCGTCAAGCGAGGCGAGGGTCTCTTCCGCCGCAGCGCGGTCTGAGGCGTAGTGCACGACGACGCGGTCGCCGCGACGGGCGAACGCCTGCGCGACGGCACGGCCGATGCCGCGCGAGCTGCCGGTGACGAGGGCGTGGGCCATGGGGAACTCCTTGAGCGCGAGGTTGTCTTCGAGAGCCTTTCACGTCGGAGCGTCGGGCTGGCTACCGCTCCGGCACGTCGACCGTGCAGTGCTGTGCCGCCGCACGCGCGAGGCCTCGAGCATCGACGCGGACCACCGGAGTGCCTGCAGCGCCATCCGTGGACGGATCCGCGAGAAGGCCGACCGTGGAGGAGAGCTACGACGCGACACGCCGGCCGGTCGTGCGCGACGCGGCATCCGCCCCGATCTCGGCCCATACGGCGTCGAGCGAGATACCGAGCACGTCGGCGATCGCCGCGATCGTCGAGAACGCGGGAGTCGCGACGCGGCCGGACTCGATCTTGCGCAGCGTCTCCGGCGAGACCCCGGCATCCAGCGCCACGGCCAGCATCGACCGCTCGCCGCGCGCTCGCCGCAACAGGGCGCCGAGGCGCTCGCCGCGTTCGACCTCGGCGGGGGTGAGCGGCATCCGGACCATCATGACGCCCATACTAATCCCGGGATAGTATTACCGGTATAGTTATCGGCATCCGAGCGCCGAGACCTGGGAGAAGACGTGATCGAGATCCTGACCGACGCCGAGCTCGCCCGCGCGAGAGACGCCGGCGCGCTCGTCGGCGAGATTCTGCAGACGCTGAAGAAGCGCGCCGTGGTGGGCGTGAACCTGCTCGACCTCGACCGGTGGACGAAGCAGATGATCGAAGACGCCGGAGCGACGTCCTGCTACGTCGACTACGCGCCGTCCTTCGGCCGCGGACCCTTCGGCCACTACGTCTGCACGGCCGTGAACGACGCCGTGCTGCACGGCATGCCGCACGACTACGCCCTCGCCGACGGCGACCTCCTCACCCTCGACCTCGCCGTCACCCTGCGCGGGATCTCGGCCGACGCCGCGATCAGCTTCATCGTGGGCAGCGCCCGCGACCCGCGTGATGAGGCGATGATCGAGGTGACCGAGCGCGCGCTCGCCGCCGCCATCGCCGCCGCTCGACCCGGTGCTCGGATCGGCGACATCTCTCACGCGATCGGCACGGTGCTGAGCGCGGCGGGCTACCCGATCAACCTCGAGTTCGGCGGCCACGGCATCGGCTCGACCATGCACCAGGATCCGCACGTCGCGAACGACGGGCGTCCCGGCCGCGGCTACACGCTCCGCCCCGGCCTTCTCCTCGCCCTCGAACCCTGGGTCATGTCCGACACCGACGAGCTCGTGACGGATGCCGACGGCTGGACCCTCCGCAGCGCCACCGGATGCCGTACCGCCCACACCGAGCACACCATCGCGATCACCGAGGACGGCGCCGAGATCCTGACCCTGCCCCGGAACTGACGCCAGCCCTCGCGTTACCGGCGTGCCAGCTGCCGCACCCGCCGCACGGACTTCCCGGCGAGGTCGCGCAGCCGTCCCGAGCCCGACCGATGCAGCTCGACGGCGCCGCCCTCCGTCGCAGTGATCGTCACCGCACTTCCCGCGAGCAGCGGCGACCCCCCGGCGCGCGCGAGCACATCGGCCTCCGCCGTCACCGGAACCGCGAACGTCCACCCCGCCCGACGCACCTTCGCGGTCAGTCGCAGCGCCGCGGGCGCCGCCTCGCCTCCGAACACCTTCAGGGGATCGATCGCCACGCGGATCGTGCCGCCGTCGCGCAGCTTCGCGTTCACGATGCGGCGCTCCATCCCGGGTTTCTCGCCCTCCAGGAACACCTCGATCCGGTCGTTGCGCAGCTCGCGTCCGGCGACCAGTGCGCCAGCCGGCAGGTCGTCGAGCGACTCCAGCGGCAGCGACGTCAGCCGTCCCGTCTCCGCCTCGAACACGAGAGCCTCCCGGCCCCCACTCGTCACCGTGGTCGTGATCGCGAGATGCAGCCCGCCGCCCCGTGACCACTCCGCGGAGCTCACCGCTACCCGCGCCTTCAGTCCCGCTTCGAACTCGGCGAATCGCACCAGGTCGTCTCGCCGTCCGGCGCGGAGCAGCGCCACGCGGATGCGCTGCGGGAAGGCGAGCCCGGCATCCACGCCCGGGCCGAACCGCGCCGCCACGAGCGGCGTGACCACGTCGAGCAGCCGCGTCCGGTACTCGGCCGGATAGCGCAGCATCCGCTTGCCGCTCAGCCGCTTGAGGATCTTGCCGCGCAGCCAGTGCCGCAGCAGACGATCCCGCGTCCGGCCGGGCTCGGTGTTCGCCTCGACGATGTCGAGCACCGCCTCGAGGTGCGGGTAGTAGCTCTCCGGATCGATGCGCGACGAGCTCGCACTGCCCGGATGCTTGACCCAGGCGTAGCAGGGCACGCTCGCCAGGATCGAGATCGTGCGGGCCGCGAAGTACGCCTGCATGACGTAGAGGTGATCTTCCAGCCGCACCCGGCCGACGGGGAAGCGGATGCCGTTCTCGCGGAGGAACGAGGTGCGGAAGAGCTTGTGCGGCGTGAGCATCTCGAGCAGCGGGTCTTCGCCCAGCTTCGCGTCGGGGATGTCCTTCCGGAAGATGCGCGACGGCAGCGGGCGTCCGATCCCGACCTCCCGCCCGACGACGACATCGGAGGCGTGCGCGTCGGCATACTCCACGAGCTTCTCCAGCGCGGTGTCGAACAGGTAGTCGTCCTGGTCGACGAACTGCACATAGTCTCCCCGCGCGGCCGCGACGCCCTCGTTGCGCGGCGTGCCCGGCCACCCGGAGTGCGGAAGCGCGAGCACCCGCACGTTCGCGTGGGCGCGCTCGACCTGCTCGAGGCGGCGCTGCGTCGGCTCGTCGGAGCCGTCGTCGCAGAGCAGCACCTCGAACTGCGACGCGTCGAGGCTCTGCCGTTCGAGCGAAGCGATCAGGTCGTCGAAACTGGGGCCTGGGTTGAACACGGGAACGACGACGCTCACCCGGACGGACGGCGGGCGGACTTCGGCAGAGGCTTCAGCAGAGGGAGACATCCTCTCGAGTCCATCATCAGCGGCTGTGAGGTTCACGGGGATTGCCTTTCCGCCGGGCGTGTGCTGCGCGAATTCCCACCCAACCCTCAGACTGAACGATATATCGTTGACTATCGTTCACCGCAGACCCAGGAGGTCATCATGAACAACTCATTCCCCTTCGGCGCATCCGGCAGCAGCAACGCCGACAACCCGCTCGGCAACATCTTCGGCACCGGCGGCCTCGGTGGCGCGAACGGTCCGGCGGGCGCGCTCTTCGAGGCGATGGACCAGCTCCGCAAGTCGTTCGAGCAGCGTCCCTCCGGCGGCTCGCGCATGGCCCGTGGCGATGTCCGCGCCGCCGTGCTCTCGCTGCTCGCCGAGAAGCCGATGCACGGCTACCAGATCATCAACGAGATCGCCGAGCGCAGCGGCGGATCCTGGAAGCCGAGCGCCGGTTCGGTCTACCCGACCCTGCAGCTCCTCGCCGATGAGGGCCTCATCTCCGCTGAGGAGCAGAACGGTCGCAAGACCTACTCGCTCACCGAGGCGGGGCGCGCCGTCGCCGGCGAGACCACCGAGGCCAAGGCCCCGTGGGAGCCCGCCGCCGGCAAGAGCGATCACCGCAACGACCCGCGCTTCACCGCCCTTCCCAAGGCCGGCGTCGATCTCGCGAGCGCCGCGGCAGCGGTCGGCAGAAGCGGTTCGCCCGAGCAGGTGCAGAGCGCCATCGACATCCTCGACGACGCGCGCCGTAAGCTCTACTCGATCCTCGCCCAGGACTGACCCCGGGGTGAAGAAGGAGACCCACCGATGACGGATGCTGCGGCACAGGGCGTCCACCGAGCCCGCTACCGCCGCATCCTGTCGTTCGCCGCGCGCGAGTTCGTCAAGATCTGGTGGTTCGAGCTGGTTCTGCCGCGATTCGGCATGACCTCGATCGCCGAGCGCACCCGCGGCCCGCGGATGCAGAAGTTCGCTCGCCGGTTCCACGGGCTGGCGATCGAGCTCGGCGGCCTGATGATCAAGGTCGGCCAGTTCATGTCGTCGCGCCTCGACGTGCTGCCGCCCGAGATCACCGCCGAGCTCGAGGGTCTGCAGGACGAGGTCCCCGCGGTGCCCTTCGCCGACCTCCGCGTCGTCGCCGAAGCCGAGCTGGGGATGCCGCTGTCACAGGCCTATGCCTGGTTCGATGAGACGCCGGTGGCGGCGGCATCCCTCGGTCAGGCGCATCGCGCCCGGCTGTCGGAGGTCGACGCGTCGGACACGGGACTCGAGAACGTCGTCGTGAAGGTGCAGCGTCCGGGCATCGACGAGATCGTCGCGGTCGACCTCGCCGCGCTCCGTCGGGTCGGCCGGTGGCTGACCCGCGTGCGCCTCGTCGCCGACCGCGTCGACGCGCCCGCGCTCGTCGAGGAGTTCGCGCACACGAGCCTCGAGGAGATCGACTACCTGCACGAAGCCGCGAGCGCTGAGCGGTTCCGCGAGAACTTCGCCGACGACGCGCGCGTCGATGCCCCCGAGATCGTCTGGGAGCGGTCGACCCGCCGCGTGCTGACGCTGTCGGACGTCACCGCGATCAAGATCAACGACACCGACGCGCTCCGTGCGGCGGGCATCGATCCGACCGAGGTCGCCGCCGTGTTCGCCGAGGTCATGTTCGACCAGGTCTTCACGCACAGCTTCGTGCACGCCGATCCGCATCCGGGCAACATCTTCGTGACGCCCGTCCCGAACGCGACGTCGGATGCCGGCGGGCTGAACTTCCGCCTCACCTTCATCGACTTCGGGATGATGGCCGAGGTTCCCGACAATCTGCGCAACGGACTGCGCACACTCCTCATCGCGGTCGCCGGGCGCGACAGCCGGGGACTCGTGGCCGCCGCGAAGGAGATCGGCGTCCTGCTGCCCTCCGCCGACACCAATGAGCTCGAGCGCGCGCTCACCACGCTCTTCGGCCGCTTCGGCGGCATGGGGTTCGCCGAGCTGAGCAAGGTCGATCCGCGGGAGTTCAAGGACTTCGCCGACGAGTTCGGCGACATGGTGCGTTCGCTGCCGCTCCAGCTGCCCGAGAACATGCTGCTGCTGATCCGCGCGGTATCGCTGACCTCCGGCATGTGCAGCGGTCTCGATCCGTCGTTCAACGTGTGGGATGCCGCGGAGCCCTACGCCGGCCGTCTGCTGCGCGACGAGTCGGGCAACCTGATCCAGGACATGGCCCAGCAGGCCATGGCGACCGCGGCCATCACGATGCGCCTGCCTCGTCGCATCGACGACATCATCACGCGCATCGACGACGGCAACGTGTCGTTCGACACCTCGCGGCTGGAGCGCCGCCTCGACCGCCTCGAGGGCATCGCGCGCCGCATCGCCTCGGGGGTGCTCTTCGCCGCGATGCTCGTCGGCGGCGCGCTCCTCGTCACGCCGCTGCCTCCGCTCGGCATCACGCTGATCTGCGTCTCCGCGCTGCCGCTGCTGCACGCCGTGTTCGCGGGGATCGGCCGGCGCGGACCCCGCTAGATCCGGCACCGGAATACCGCCATGGGAGAATCGCTTCCCATGGACACTCGCGACGAGAAGCCACCCGCACGCTCCGAGGCAACGGGCACAGTCCGTCAGCCGGGTCGAGCGGCGGAGACCGCGAAGAAGATCGTCCGTGACATCGCGGCCGTCCCGCCGCGCAGTGTGCATCCCGCGCTCGTCCCCGGCGTCTCGGTCGAAGAGACGGGCCGCACCTACCGCACCGACACGCTCGTGTTCGGCGTCGCGCTCACCCTCGTGGTCGCGTTCATCGCCTGGGGAGTCCTCGCGGGCGACAACATGTCGGGCACGACGTCGACCGTCCTCGCCTGGGTCGTCGAGTACTTCGGCTTCTTCTTCACCACGATCGCCACGATCATCCTGGTCTTCATGCTGTTCATCGGCTTCAGTCGTTACGGCCGCATCCCGCTCGGCCGCGACGACGAAGAGCCCCAGTTCTCGATGTTCTCGTGGATCTCGATGCTGTTCGCAGCGGGTATGGGCATCGGGCTGGTGTTCTGGGGTGCGGCCGAACCGCTGACGTTCTTCGAGACGCCGCCGCCCGGCACCGTCGAGGCGAACACGCTCGAGGCCATGCACACCGCGCAGGCGCAGGTGCTCTACCACTGGGGTCCGCAGGCGTGGGCCTTCTACGCCCTCGTCGGCGGCGCCATCGCGTACGGCGCCTTCCGTCGGGGTCGCGCCCCGCTGATCTCGTCGATCTTCGCGCCCTTGCTCGGGGAGGGCCGCACGGCCGGACCGGTCGGCCGCACGATCGATATCTTCTCCATCATCGTGACGCTGTTCGGCACCGCCGCATCCCTCGGGTTGGGCGCCCTGCAGATCGGGCACGGCGTCGAGATCGTCAGCGGCATCGGCGAACTCGGCAACGGGGTGCTCATCGCCGTCATCGCCGTTCTCACCGCCTGCTTCATCGCCTCTGCCGTCTCCGGCGTCTCGAAGGGGATCCGCGCGCTGTCGAACATCAACGCGGTCGCCGCTCTCGTGCTGGCCTTCTTCGTCTTCTTCGTCGGGCCGACGCTGCTGATCCTGAACGTCATCCCCTCCGTCGCGGTGCAGTTCCTCGGAGACCTGCCCGGCATGGTCGCCCGCTCCGCGTCGCAGGGCGACGAGGCGCAGATGTTCCTGTCGAGCTGGACGATCTTCTACTGGGCGTGGTGGATCTCCTGGTCGCCCTTCGTCGGCATGTTCATCGCGAAGATCTCCCGCGGTCGCACGCTCCGCCAGTTCGTGTCGGTCGTCATCCTGGTGCCTTCCGCGATCTCGCTGGTGTGGTTCGCGATCTTCGGCACGACCGCGATCCAGCAGCAGATGGACGGCGCAGGCCTCATCGTCGACCCACCGGAGGAGGTGCTGTTCGGCGTGCTCGAGAACCTGCCGTTCCCGCTGATCTCCAGCATCCTGCTGATCCTTCTGATCTCGATCTTCTTCATCACGGGCGCGGATTCCTCCTCCCTGGTGATGGGCACCCTCTCGCAGCAGGGGCGGCCGGAGCCGTCGCGCTGGGTGACCATCGTGTGGGGATCGCTCGTGGGCGTGATTGCGGCGGTGCTACTCGTGTCGGGCGAGGAGGGGAGCGGGCTGCGCGCGCTCCAGAACGTCACGATCATCGCGGCGCTGCCGTTCGCGGTGATCATGGCGTTCATGATGGTCGCGTTCATGAAGGATCTGCGCCGCGACCCGATGATCCTGCGCGAACGGTACGCGCGCATGGCCGTGCGGCACAGCGTGATGGCGGGTCTCGAGGAGTACGGCGACGACTTCGCGCTGCGGCCGGTCGAGTACGACCACTCCGAGGACGATCTCGCCTGGATCGACGAGTCCACGGTCGACGACAGCCTCGCGGAGGTCTACGAGGCTGCGACCGAAACGATCGACGTCATCCCCCACGCGGATGCTGCCGCCGAGGGCACCTCGACTGCCGGGCTCGCGGAGCAGACGGCCGAGGCGGCAGACAGGCCGGACGCGTGAGCCCGCAGGCGTGACGAGCCACGCTCTCTGCCGCGGCCCCATTTCCTGTACAATAATCTGTACATATTTTGAGGAGTGGCGATGGATGTGACTTCGGTGTCCGATGCTCGCGCTGGCCTCTCGCGCATCATCGGGTCGTTCCGCGAAGGATCAGCAGTGCCGGTGATCATCGGATCCCACCGCCGGCCGGAGGCCGTTCTCCTTCCCTTTGCCCGCTATCGCGCGCTCACGGAGGAGAAGCCGACCGCGGTCGGACTCGATCGATTGCGGGAGCTCAGGTCGCTCATCCAGCGCTTGGCGTCGGCATCCCATCTCGACGATGTGCAGGTCTACGGCTCCATCGCTCGCGGCGACCAGACCGAACTGAGCGACGTCGACCTGCTGGTCACGCCGCGAACAGAGGCGACGATGTTCGACATCGCGCAGTTCGAGATCGACATGGAGACGCTGCTGGGTGTGCCGGTGTCGGTCGTCAGCGCGGCGGCGTTGCGTCCTGAACGCGATGCGGCGATCCTGCGAGAAGCGGTGAGGTTGTGAACTCCGCAGATCGCGTCGACCGATGGCTCGCGGATCTTCGCGACACGCTTGCTCGGGCGGCCCGACTCGCCGAGCGCGGCCGAGATGCGTTCGATGAGGATGACGCACTGTCGCTCGCCTTCGAAGCGCTGTCGAATCGCATCGGTGAGCTCGCGAAGCGACTCGTCCATGCCGATCCCGCGCGCTTCGCCGACCCGGTGTGGCGCCAGGCGGCCCGCAACCGCGACTTCGTCGTGCATCGTGACGACCGCCTGGACGGCGAGCTGCTGTGGCGCACGGTGACGACGGCCTTTCCCGTTCTCGAGGGGCTGGTGCGCGCCGAGATCGGTGCAGCTGCCGATCGGGAGACTCCCGCGATCACGAAGGGTCGTGACCCCGTCCCGTCTTCGTCCCCGTCTCGGCCGCAGCCGTGATCCGCGCCGCCATGCCCGCGAAGATGAACCCGTGGAACGGCAGCACGGCGAGCCAGTACAGTCGTCCGCTCAGCCCCCGCGGGAAGAACACGGCCCTCTGCTCGTAGCGCGCGCCGGCTCCGTCGGCGATCGCCCGCAGCTCGAGCCACGCCTCGCCGGGCACCTTCATCTCGGCGCGGAGCCGCAGCAGCCCGGCATCCTCTTCGCCCGAGTGCGGCTGCGACACGGCCTCGACGCGCCAGAAGTCGATCGCGTCGCCGATGCGCGCCGCGGTGCGGTTGCGTCGACCGCGTCGCAGCCCGACGCCGCCGACCAGGCGGTCCATCACCCCGCGCACGGCCCACAGGAACGGCGACGAGTACCACCCGTTCTCTCCGCCGATGCCGATGATCACGCGCCAGAGATCGTCGACGGATGCCTTCGTCTCGAGCGACCGCGCATCGGTGAACACCGTGCGCCCCGCCCAGTCGGGGTCGCTCGGCAGCGGGTCGCTCGGCGCCCCCGATACCTCGGAGTCCTGCCAGCTGGTCTCGATGTTGTCGGCGTTGACGCGACCGAGCGCGAGGGCGACCGCCCGGCGATACGGGGTGAGACCTCCGTCGGGCCGGGGGATGAGGTCGTCGACCGTGCGGTCCTTCACCACGCACTCGTTCTGCAGCGACGCGACGAGCGGACGCGCGATCGACCGCGGAACCGGCGTCACGAGGTTCACCCAGTGCGAGGCGAGCCACGGCGTGAGCACGGGCAGCGAGGCGATAGCCCGCTGCCGCAACCCGGCCTCGACCGCGTATCCGTTCATCATCTGCCCGTACCGCAGCACGTCGGGCCCGCCGATGTCGACCGCGCGGTTCACGCTCTCGTCGACCCGGGCGGCGCCGAGCAGGTAGTGCAGCACGTCGCGCACGGCGATCGGCTGGATGCGGTTGCGCACCCACTTCGGCGCGGGCATGTACGGCAGCACGTCGGTGAGGTGCCGGATCATCTCGAACGACGCCGACCCCGAGCCGATCACGACTCCGGCCTGCAGCACGAGCGTCGGCACTCCGGAGTGCAGGAACGTCTCGCCGACCTCCACGCGCGACCGCAGGTGCGGCGACAGCTTCACGTCGTCGGGATGCAGGCCGCCGAGGTAGACGAGCCGGTGTACTCCCGCGCGGGCCGCGGCATCGGCCACGGTCGTCGCGGCGCGCTCGTCGCTCTCTTCGAATCCCTTGCCGGCGGTCATCGAATGGATCAGGTAGTAGACGACGTCGACGTCGTCGACGGCCTCGGCGACGGCATCCGCATCGTCGGCCGACCCCTCGACGATCTCGCAGTCGGGACCCCAGGGGAAGGATGCCGCGCGCACGGCGTCTCTGGCCAGCACCCGCACCCGGTAGCCGGCGTTGAGCAGGCGCGGAGTCAGTCGTCCGCCGATGTAGCCGGTCGCGCCGAGCACGAGCGCGCGCGGTGCGGAGCCGTCTTCGCGGGGGACGGCGCGCAGCGCCTCTTCGCGTCCGGTGGGCTGGGTGAGCTCGGTCATGGGTCGAGGTTATGCCGGACCGGCGACAGGGAGAAGCGGGTGGCGCGCGGCCGGTCGGAGATGTAAGGCGGCAGTGGTGTGCAACTCGAGGGTTGCATTCAAGCCGAGGATGTGCAACTCTGGAATTGCAGATGAGTGGTGATCCCACCGCTCCGCGACGAAAGGACGCATCATGGTGAACATGACAGAGAACGCAGGCTCCGTCGTCGACGAGGAGACCTTCTCCGTTCGACGCACGATCCGCATCGCGGCATCCATCGATAAGGTCTGGCGAGCCGTCGCCGAACCCGAGCACATCTCCCGGTGGTTCGGGCGCACGCAGCTCGACGGCGCCGGCGTCGGCGCGACGGGCACGATGAGCTTCCCCGAGGACGACGTGATCCCCCTGCGCGTCGAGGCGTACGACGAGCCGCACGTCATCAGCTACCGGTGGAACAACGACGATGCCGCCGACGGACTGCCCGACGCGATCGACGAGAGCACCTCGACCGTCTTCACGTTCACCCTCGACGAGATCGACGGCGGCACGCAGCTCACCGTCGTCGAGAGCGGCTTCGAGCGCACGTCCGCTCCGCGGGAGAACCTCGAGAGCCACCGCACCGGCTGGGACGCCGAGCTCGACAAGATGGTCGCGCTCGTCGAGGGCGAAGCATGACCGCGGACACCCTGATCCCCATGTTCTCGGCGCTCGCAGACGAGACGCGGTGGAGCATCCTGACGGCTCTCGGCGAGGGCGATGCCTCGGCATCCGCCCTCGCCGGGCGCCTGCCCGTCAGCCGCCAGGCCATCGCGAAGCACCTCGCGGTGCTGCAGGAGGTCGGGCTGGTCGAGCCCGTGCCCGTCGGCCGCGAGGTGCGCTTCCGGGTGATCGGCACCGAGCTCGCCGCCACCGCCGCGAAGCTCGACGCCATCGGTCGTCAGTGGGATCGTCGTCTCGCCGCGATCAAGGAGATCGCCGAAGGCCTCTGACCGCGGCGACTCCGCGATCACGGAAGCCGAGCGCCCGTGGAAGGATGGGCGCGATGGACGATCCGAGCGACACGACGGCAACGGCCGCGCGACCCGGCCCGGATGCCGCGGCACGCCGCGCACGCATCGCCGTCTCGGCGCTGTTCCTGACGAACGGCGCGCTGTTCGCGAACATCCTGCCGCGCTACCCCGAGATCAAGGCCGCGCTCGGGCTCGACAACACCGCCTACGGCCTGTCGCTCGCCGCCCTTCCCGCCGGGGCGATCGTGGCGGGTCTCGCCGCCGCCGTGCTCATCCGCCGCTTCGGCTCGGGGCGCCTCGCGGTGTTCGGCACCGCGCTCACCAGCATCGGCTACCTGCTCGCCGGACTCTCGCCGTCGGTGCTGCTGTTCGCCGGCGCGCTGTTCCTCACCGGGGCGTGCGACGCGATCACCGACGTCGCGCAGAACGCGCACGGCCTGCGGGTGCAGCGCCGGTACGGACGCTCGATCATCAACTCGTTCCACGCGATCTGGTCCATCGGCGCGGTGCTCGGCGGCGCGATGGCCGCCGTCGCGATCGCGATCGGCCTGCCCGTCGGCATCCATCTCGCCATCTCCACCACGGTCTTCGCCGCCGTCGCCATCGGCGCGCTGCGCTTCTGCCTGCCCGGCCGCGACGAAGAGCCGGCGGATGCCGCGGGCGAGGAGGATGCCCTCGCCGAGAGCGCCGAGATCCGCGCGGCCGTCCGCCGAGGCCCGAGCCTGCGCACGATCCTCCTGCTCGCGGCGCTCACCCTCATCGCGATGGCCGGAGCCGTGGGAGAGGATGCCGGCAACTCGTGGTCGACGCTGTACCTCGCCGATTCGCTCGAGGCGGCCGCCGCGATCGCTCCGCTCGGCTTCATCGCCCTGATGCTCGCGCAGTTCGTGGGCCGCATCCTCGGCGACGGCCTGACCGACCGGTTCGGTCAGCGTCTCGTCGCCGGTGCCGGCGGGCTGATCGCGGCCGCCGGGATGGGGCTGGCGCTCGCCTTCCCCAGCATCCTCGGGACGATCCTCGGTTTCGCCGCGCTGGGTTTCGGCATCGCCACGCTCATTCCCGCGGCGATGCACGCGGCCGACGAGCTGCCCGGCCTCCGTCACGGCGTCGGACTCACGATCGTGTCGTGGCTTCTGCGCATCGGCTTCCTGCTGGCGCCGCCGTTCGTCGGATTCATCGCCGACAACGAGAGCCTGCGGGCCGGACTCCTCATCGCCCCGGTCGCCGGACTCGTGGCTGTGCTGCTCTGCGGAGCGTTGGACAAGCGCCGCCCTTAGGTCGCGGCCCCGCGCTGTGTCAAGGGTCGACCGCGAGATGGATGTATTGCTAGCTAGGCTAGTAATCTTTCTCTCGAGGAGGTTGTCATGTCGACGGCAGAGGATGTGCAGACGGAGATCGCGGGCGACCGCGAGTCGGCTCCGTATCCCGCGCACCGCGCCGTCGGACAGATCTCCGGAATGCGGCCCCTCCCGCTCCGCACCGGCCCGGTCATCGCCCTGCTCGTCCGCCTCGTCCTGCCGACGCGGAAGGGGCGGAGCGTCCGAGCGGCTACTGGTCGCTCGAACCCTCTTCGTGCGAGCGGATGACGTCGCGGAGCTCCTCGTCGAGATCGGATGCCTCCTCGATCGCGGACGTCATCCCGGCCAGGAAACGGGTCACCACGGCGCGCTCCTGATCGGAGAGCTCGTCGACGAGCGTCAGCATCCGCCGGTGCATGGCGCCGAGCGTCGACTTCACCTCGTCGTCGCTGTGCGTCGTCGGCACGACCACGCCCGCCCGTCGATCGGTCGGATGCGGTTCGCGCCGCGCGTGCCCGCCCTTCTCGAGCCTGTCGATCAGGGTGGTCGTCGACGCGGTGGAGATGTCCAGCGCGCGCGCGATGTCGATCGGGCGCACGATGCGCCCGGCGCGCTGCTCGCGGAGAAGGAAGCGCAGGGCCAGCAGGTCGGTCTCGTTCATGCCCATCGACGCGCGGGTGCGCGCGCGCATCGCCGTCTCGGCTCCCCGGTAGCGACGCAGCATGTTGAGCACATCGACCGTGGTCGCGCTCTCCGCCTCGGGGTACCAGTAGCCGGAGCGGCCGAACTCTTCGGGCTGCTGCATCACGCGACCTCGCCTTCGTGCCGGGCGTGCCCCTGCTCGCGCTCCAGCATCTCGGATGCGCCGGTCTCGACCGCCGCCGGCACGATGGGCGGGACACCGCCGGTGATCGCATCGATCTCGGCGGCGACGACCTGGGCGACGCGCCAGGTCGCGATGTCGGGGAACCGCTGCTGCAGCCGATCGAGCATGTCGGAATACAGGATGTAGCCGGCATCCTCGAAGGTTTCTCGCTCAGCCATGGCGTCCTTTCCCAACGGCAGACCTGAATCCATCATCGCATCCCCGCCCGGGGGTCACGCTCAGGAGATCGCCAGGTCCCGCTGGCTTTCCTAGACGATCTCGTTATCCGACGATCGAGTAGCATGGACGCGTGAACGACGCGAGGAGTGTGATGGCGACCAGTACTCAGGTGACGAACTCCTCCCTCGTCCGGACTGTCGAGGATCTGCGCCGCGCCGACGCGCAGTTCACGCGTCGCCTCCTCGCGATGCGGGCGCCGAACGACACCGACCGCGCAGCGATGCGCTTCATCATCGAGGCGCCGTCCGATTCCCCGGCCACCCCGGGCGACCTCGCCGCGCACCTCGGCGTCAGTACCGCGGCCATCACGAGTCTCATCAGGCGGTTGCAGGACCGCGGGCAGATCGTGGTCGCACCGCATCCGGACGACGCCCGATCGAAGATCCTGCGTCCTTCCCTCCGTGACATCAACTCGCCCGTCGACGAGCTCTCGCGTCGTATCGAGAGCGTGGCCGAGGAGTTCACCGACGATCAGGCGGCCCACGTCGCGCGTTTCCTCCGACGTCTCACGGAGGAGATCGACTCCCTTCCCGAGTAGGAGATGAGATTTAGCTAGTTAGACTAGTAATATATTTCTCGTACTACTTCTCGCATCGAAGGGACAGTCATGGGAACGATGAACTACGCCAGCTCGACCGAACCGATCGAACTGGACGACCGTCTGCTCGCGCACGTCCGCACCGTCGCCCTCACGAAGCTCCGACGTGGCGAGTCCTTCGCGCTGACGATCCCCGAGCACGAGAAGACGAGCGCGACGCTCTGGATCAACGCCTCGATCCCGCTGCGCTTCGACGTCTCCGACGAGATCGCTCTCGATCGGGAGCTCCTGACCGCCATGATGGCGGAGGCGTCGTCCTCCCGCGGGCTCGACCTGACGGGACCGGTCCTCTCCGGCGAGCTGCCCCGCGCTCCGCGACTGCGGGCGATGAGCGCCTGACGGGTCGCACCGCGGAGAAGACGCCACGCTGAATCGCACGGGCACTGGCTATTTCCGCGCCGGAGCGCTAGCAATGGGGTGACGCTGTTCGATCGTCGCCGGAGCCCGCGCGCGGAGCACCGGATCCCGCCCGGAAGGAGAAGTGATGGCTGTTTTCGGAGGTCGCCGCCGCGAGGAGAACGCTGCTCTCCCGCCCGGGCAGCATCTGACGGAGGGATTCCCGGTGCTCTCGGCCGGGCCGACACCGGCGGTCGATACGGCGGACTGGGACTTCCTCATCCGCACCGAGACCGGTACGACGCACCGCTGGGACTGGGACGAGCTGCGCGCTCTTCCCGCCGAGGACATCACCGTCGACATCCACTGCGTCACCAGCTGGTCCAAGCTCGGCACGTCGTGGCGCGGGGTCTCGCTCGACACCCTGTTCGCCGACGTCGAGACGAGCCTCGACTTCGTGATGGCGCATTCGTACGGCGGATACACGACCAACCTTCCCCTCGAGGAGATCCTCGACGGCAAGGCCTGGGTCGCGTACGAGTACGACGGCGAGGCGCTCGACCCCGAGCACGGCGGCCCGGCGCGGCTGCTCGTGCCGCACCTCTACTTCTGGAAGAGCGCGAAGTGGGTGCGCGGGCTCGTGCTGCAGGACGATGACGAACCGGGCTTCTGGGAGCAGAACGGCTACAACATGCACGGCGACCCCTGGCGAGAAGAGCGCTACGCGTGACGAGCCCCGGGTCGGGCTGGTACGTCGGCACGCTGGTGCGCGCCCATGCCCTCGCGGCGACGGCGCGGAGCCTCGTGTTCGCCGTCGACGAGTGGCCGGGCAATGAGGCGGGTCAGCACGTCGACGTGCGGCTGACCGCCCCCGACGGCTACCAGGCCGTGCGCTCCTACTCGATCGCGAGCGTCGGCGCATCCGCGGAGATCGAGCTGGCCGTCGATCTCCTGCCGGACGGCGAGGTGTCTCCCTTCCTCGTCGAGGAGCTCGAGCTCGGCGACACGGTCGAGCTCCGCGGCCCGCTCGGCGGATGGTTCGTGTGGAGATCTCAGGAGACTCAGCCGGTGCAGCTGATCGGCGGGGGATCCGGCGTCGTCCCTCTCATCGCGATGGCGCGAGCGCACGCGCGGTCCGCAAGCACGGCGCCGATGCGGCTCCTGTACTCGCTGCGCTCTCCGGAGGACGCGTTCTTCGGCGACGAGCTCTCCGCCGCTGCGGCCACGGTCGACACGACCTGGCACTACACGCGCACGACGCCGGCGGACTGGGCGCGCCGGCCGGGTCGTCTCACCACCGACGACCTGGCGGAGGCGACGGTGCCGCCCGCGGACCGACCGCTGATCTACATCTGCGGTCCCAACGGCTTCGTGGAGGTCGTCGCCCGCGCGATGATCGCCCTCGGCCACGCGGAGGACCGCATCCGCACCGAACGATTCGGAGGGATCTGATGGGTCATCTCGACGGCAACGTCCTCGCCGGCCCGATCGGCGATCTGCTCTCCTTCGAGCCCACCACCGCCCGCGGCGAGTGCGCGGGCTGCGGCGACGTGGCCGCGCTGGCGCAGGCTGCGGTCTACGGCCATCCGATGGGATACGTCGTGCGCTGCCGCAGCTGCGACGACGTGCTCATGGTCGTGGTGGAGCGCGGTGGCCGGACCATGTTGAGGATGCCCGGCCTGAGACGGCTGGAAGGCGCCGATCCGGTCTGAGGCCGCCGGAGGCCTGCGTTCCCCGCGTCGCCCGCAAGAGCCCGCGGAGAATCGTTACGTATACGTATTCAGAGGGAATACTTTCCTGAAAAATAGGCTTCCCTAAGTTGACTGCATACGTATACCATCACCCGTATGGGACACACACAGCATCGAGCACTGCCGGTACTCGCCATCGCAGCCGTGGGCATCGTCGCCCTCGCAGGCTGCGGAGCGGGCTCCCGCACTGACAACGCGAACTCGACGAAGGTGACGTGCGACTACACGGCACCCGAAGGCAAGACGACGGTCAACGTCCTCGCCTACAACTCCTCCGCGATCGACCCCTTCACCGACACGATGGTCTCGAGCTGCTCGACCGACGACGTGACGCTGAAGCACGACCCGATCGACTTCGGCGGCCAGGTCACCAAGACGACGGCGACCCTCGCCGGCGACACCGGCACGTACGACATCATCGAGACGTACGGCTTCGTCATCCCGGGCTTCGGCGAAGAGGAGAAGCTCATCCCGCTGAACGACCTCTGGGACAAGTACGCCGCCGACTACGGCCTCGACGAGATCAGCAAGTCGATGGTCGAGGGCATGTCGTACGACGGCGAGATCTACGCGATCCCGATGCAGGCGCAGATGTTCGTGATGGCGTACCGCACCGACATCTTCGACGACCTCGGCCTCGAGGTCCCCACCACGTTCGACGAGATGATCGACGCCGCCGAGGCCATCAAGGGCGCGGGGCTCATGGACTACCCGATCGCGCTGCCCTGGCTCGCCACGGCTGACGTCACCACCGGCTTCGAGGGTGCGATGAACTCGCTCGGCGCCGACTTCGTCAGCCCGGAGGGCGACGTCACGCTCGACACCCCCGAGGCCAAGCAGGCCGTCGAGGCGATGCTCGCGCTCAAGCCGTACATGGACCCGCAGGTCACCACCTTCGACCAGCCCAAGGTGCAGCAGCAGATGTTCAACGGCACCGCGGCCATGTCGATCATGTTCTCGGGCCGCATGTTCGACCTGACGCTCGACGCGAACTCGAAGCTCGCCGACTCGTTCGGCTTCGCCGGCGCGCCCAAGCTCACCGACGACGCGCAGTACTCGTACAACCGTCTCTCGATCGACGGCTGGTCGATCCCGTTCAACACGAAGCTCGACCATGACATGCTGTTCCAGATGATGGCCTCGGCCGTCAGCGAAGACGCCTCGAAGGCATCCGTCCCCGCGGCCTACCCGGCCCGCGAGGGAATGGTGACGGAGAAGAACTCTCCCTACGGCGCTGCAGCGAACGACTCCATCGCCAGCGCGATGCCGCCGATCGTGTCGCCGGTCATCGCCGACATCACGAACGAGATCCGTCCGATCCTGGTCTCGATCCTCAACGGCCAGGTGTCCGTCGACGACGGACTCGCCCAGATGCAGGCCGCCGGCGAGAAGGTCGCCGGCTGACCACTGACCGACGTCCATGACTGTGGCCTGAGCGCGAGTTCAGGCCACAGTCCGTCCAAGGGAGGACGCACATGAAGGCACGCGAATTCTGGCTGCTCTTCGCTCCGAGCCTGCTGGTGATGGGCGCACTCCTCGTGCTCCCCCTGGTGCGCACGGTGCAGTGGAGCTTCGAGCAGGTCCGCTACGGCACACCCGGCACGTTCGTCGGGTTGGAGAACTTCACCGACGCTCTGACGGATCCTCGATTCCACAAGGCGGTCCTCTTCACGGTCGCCGTCACCGTCGTCACCACCGCCATCCTGCTGGTGTTCGGCTACATCATCGCCACCGGCATCAACCGCATCACCACATCCCGTCCGCTGGTCCTCGGCATCATGCTCGTCTCGTACGTGCTGCCGAACCTCGTCGGCGCCGTCGCGTTCTCGTGGCTCTTCGACGACAACTTCGGCGGCGTCGTGAACCGGCTGATCGGATTCTTCGGCGGCTCGCAGGTGCTCTGGTTCACCGACCAGGTGCCGAACGCGATCCTCGTCATCGCGAACACCGTCTGGCACATGCTGCCGTTCGCGATGCTCATCATCCTCGCCGGGCTCCAAGGAGTCCCGAACGAGCTGAAGGAGGCCGCCAAGATCGACGGCGCCAACGGCTTCCAGACGCACATCAACGTGATCATCCCGACCATCCGCGGCGTGCTCGGCTTCGTGACGCTGATCACGATCATGGACGTGCTGCGCATGTTCGACAACCTCATCCCGCTGTCGCCGCAGGCGCAGAACATCGGGAACGAGTCGATCATGCTCTACGTCTACTCGGTGGCCTTCGCCGACGGTGCCGAGAACCTCGGTCTCGGCAGCGCGATCAACGTGCTCACCATCCTCCTGATCCTCATCATGCTGATCCCGTTCATCCGGGGCATCTTCAAGGAAGCGAAGGCCGAACGATGAGTCTCACCTCCGCAGAACTCTCGACGAGGGCGATCGTCACCAAGGGCGCACCGAAGCGCAAGCGCCGCGGAGTCAACCGTCCGCCGGTCATCACAGGGCTGCTCCTCGGCATCCTCTGCATCGTCGTGCTCAGCCCCTTCATCTGGATGACCCTCTCGGTGACCAAGCCCACCGATGTCGCGTTCTCCAACCCGCCGGTGCTCTGGGACTACCAGCCGACGCTCCAGGCGTTCGTCGACCTGTGGCAGACCACGTACTTCGCGGACTACCTGATCAACACCCTGGTCGTCGCCGTCGTGTCGACCGTGATCGCCCTCGTGATCGGCATCCCCGCGGCGTACGCGCTCTCGCGGTTCCCGAGTTACGTCTCGGCGATCCTGCTGGTGCTCGCGCTGATCTTCCGCGCGCTGCCCCGCTTCGCGGTCGTGCTGCCGATGTACGACATCAGTCGCGCGCTCGGCATCTACGACACGACGTTCGCCCTCGCGATCGCCCTGGTCGCGATCAACCAGCCGTTCACGATCTGGCTGCTGCGCAACTTCTTCGCCGAGATCCCCAAAGAGCTCGACGAGGCCGCGATGATCGACGGCTGCACGAGGATCGGCATGTTGCGCCGCGTCATGATCCCGCTGATGGGCCCCGGCATCCTCACCGCCGGCATCTTCGTGTTCCTGTTCGCGTTCCAGGAGTACCTGACCGCTCTCGTGCTCACCGACACGTCGTCGAAGACGGTTCCCGTGTTCATCGCCACCCAGCTCGGGCAGACTCTGCCGATGCTCCAACAGGCGGGGGCCGCGTCGATGCTGCTCACGATCCCGGTGTTCGTGATCGCGTTCATCGCCCAGAAGTATCTCGTCGCGGGACTCAGCGACGGCGCCGTCAAGGGCTGACGTGTCGCTGGTCCTGCTCGCCGGCATGAACTGCACCGCCGATCTGTGGGCGGATGCCGGACTCGACGGGGCGGTCCAGCCGGTGCTGGACCGCCCGACCATCGCTCAGCAGGTCGAGGCGCTGCTCGCCGAGCTGCCCGAGCGGTTCGTGCTCGTCGGGCACTCGCTCGGGGCCATCGTCGCGATGTCTCTCGCGCTCGCGGCTCCCGACCGGGTGGCCGGGCTCTGCCTGGTGTCGACGAATGCGAAGGCGCCGACGACAGGGCAGCGCACGGCGTGGCAGGAGTGGCTCGACCTCCTCGACGGGGGGACCGATGCGCGGGAGTTGCAGCGCAGCATCCTTCCGGCCCTGCTCGGAGAGGATGCCGTGCGCGAGCGCCCCGATCTCGTCGAGCGGACGCTCGCGATGGGCGATGCCACGGGCGAGGTGCGGCTGCGTGCGCAGTTGCAGCTTCAGCTCAGTCGCGGCGACCTGCTCGCGCGGCTGCCGGGCCTGTCTGTGCCGACGCTGGTCGTCTCGGGACTCGACGACGCGATCACGCCGCCGCACTTCCACACCGAGATCGTGACCCGGATGCCCGACGCCCGACTCGTCACCCTCGACGCCGGGCACCTGCTGCCACTCGAGCGCCCGCAGGCCTTCGGCTCGCTGCTGCGCTCGTGGCAGACGCAGCTGGCGGATGCCGCGGCCGGCGCCGGGCGGCGCTGAGGCGCTCCGTCTCGGGCGGAGAACTCGGTGATGGGCGGAGACCTGCGGCGTCAGCATCCGCCCAACAGCGAGAACTCCTCCCTTCGGCGCGCGGATGCCGGGCGCCGTGCGGCTCACCCGCGTCGGGCTGAGAACTCGCAGATGGGCGGAGGTTCACGGCGTCGGCATCCGCCCATCAGGGAGAAGTCCTCCCGAGCGCGCGTGCGCGAGTCGGTACACTCGCGCTCGAGGGTGACGCAGGCGATCACCCGTGACGAGGGGGCGGAATCATGACGCAGGATGCCACAGGGTCCACGACCGAGGCGGCTCAGCGGCTGCTCGAACGGCGAGTCCGCGCGCTGGAGGCGGCGGTGCTCGTGTTCCCGGTCATCGTCACCGAGATCGTGCTCGTGCTGGGCCTGCTGGTGCCGTTCGTCACCGATAAGATCGACGGCGAGGAGCAGACCGTGAACCTCTTCGGGCTCGTCGGCGGACTGTTCGCCCCGGACGAGTCCGGCGAGGTCTCTTCCGGGGATGCCCCGTTCGGCGTCGCCTTCATCGTCCTGATCGTGGTCATCATCGGGTCGCTGCTGTTCCTGCCGTCGCTCGCGCGCAGCGACATCTCGACTCTCACGGAGCGGATCATGCTCACGTTCGTCGTGCTGCTGATCGCCGGCACGCTCGGAGCCTGGATGGTGATGGGCATGGGACTGAGCTCGAACTCGCCCTGGACCATGGAGCCGGCACTGCCGATCCTGTCGGTGGGGACGGTGCTCGCCGCGCTGCTCGCGTTCCTCCCCGTCTACCGGGGTGTGTGGAAGCGCTGAGAGATGACTCGCAACCGTCTCCGGCGGAGCGTTGCGGAAAGGCACCTTGGCGCGCAGTAAGCAGCAGTTCGCGTTATGTCCCCGTGGAGCGTTCTTGAGTCTCTTCTTTCGAGGGTGGGGTCCGGACGGGCAGTTGCTTCGGTGAGCCGATAGGTTGACGCCATGAAGGAATCGAACAAGGACGCCATCGAGTTCACCGCGGCGCAGACGGCGGCTGCGGTCCTCGAACTGCTGCCCCTTGGGTCGTTGTTGAGTCGTGCTCTGATCGCGCCGATTGAGTTCGCGGAGCGGCAGCGAACCACGAAAATCCTAGATGCATTTGCCGCGGACATCGCTGAGCTGCAGAGCCAGAGTCGACTCCCCGACATCGACAGCCTCGCGTCTTCCGACCGCTTCATGGCGGTGCTGAGTAGCGCTTTTCTGGCCTCAAAGTCGACCGCCGATCCGGATAAACTCCGTCGTCTGCGGAACGCGGTGTTCAATACCCAGATCGATGACGTCGAGGCGATTCGCGCTGAACTATTCGTGCGCCTCTTGGATCGGTATAGCGAGCTCCATGTGCGCATCCTTGAGGTCGCCGAGCCACTCCCGCCATTCGTTTCGAAGGAAGAGTCTTTTCCCGTTGTCGACGGGAAGCAAGACGGGGTCATGCGGGATCTATTCGGGATAGTCCAGAGGGCGGTGGGGGATCCCCTCGGATTGTTGATGCCGGCGTTTAACGACCTGCGGAACGACGGATTGCTCGTGCGCACTCAACCGGTGACGTACGGGCTCAACGACACGGGCGATCCGACGCGCCCGGACTCGATGTCGAAGCTGGGGCGAGCGTTCTTGTTCTTCGTCCGCGATCCGAGCTAGACCCCACCACGAGGCGGGCGACACCAGCACAACCATCAACCTAGGTAAGGCAAACTGGCCGGTGTCAATATCTGAGATTCGGATCGGCGTGTCGACCCGTTGGATATCGTGATCGGCAACAGGGAGCGAGAGGGGCGTCATGGAAGATGAGCAGTGGGAGAAGATCCGGGCCGCCCGGGCGCCGTGGGCCAGCCTGATGGGCAACACAACGAAAGAGTGGGTGCACTGGGTGCAGCTGCTCGACGTTGAGCTGAAGACCTGGCTGCATGGCGAGGACATCGTCTACGCCGAATTCGGCACCACAAGGAAAGGTGAGGCCTCTCACCAAGGCGGCGCGTACGAGGCGAATGAGCTCTGGGCGGTCGTGCTGACATCCCGCTTCGTCGCATCGGTCCGAGTTCGGAAGGATTTCAGCACGGAGCTCGCGGACGACGTCGACGTGTCCGTGGTGCCCCGTTCTGCGATCCAGGCTTTGTCGTTGCAGGTGATCGATGTGCCGACGTCACAGGGTGTGCCGATCGTGACGCGTGCGCACTTCGAGGGTCTCGACGACGTGGTGCAGTTCCCCGCGAAGGCGGATAAGTGGTTCCTTGTGGATCCGGAGGTTCGGCTTGCGATCTTTGCCGGGCTTCGGGACGACTTGCACCCTCAGCGCTGCTGATCGCGAATCTTCGCACGGATGCGGTTCTGCCAGACGGGATCGTTGTCCATTCGATCGCGCCACCATGGGAGGAAGATGTCTTTGTCGACGACGCGCACCATCTGTCCGTCGCGGAGTTCACACCCCCGGGGCATGCCCTGGAGCTTCCAGTAGCGGATGGTGCGGCGTGCCCGGCGAAGGCGGTGAGCGGCCTCCCGGTAGCTGAGGCGTGGCATCGCTAGCTTCTCCAGCTCATGAAGATTATGTGGTTGGGTTCATTCATGGGGATCTCGTCACTTGCCGGTGTTGTGGGGACCGAGCCGAAAACTTGGCTCGAGAGCTGGTGGGATTTTTCGTCTTTCGGACCGGATCTGGTTATAGGCATCGGCACTGGGCTGATCGTCGCGCTCATTGTGCTGGGAGCGGAGCGGCGCTTGTCGACGAGGGCGCGCAACCTGGAGGTTACGAACGCTCAAGGAGCCGCGGTCGAGAAGGGCCGCAGCGTTCTTCAGCATCGAATCAAATGGCCACCCGAGGATTCGTACGATCTCACCCCAGATCGAACTCAGCTCGATCGCCTCGTGCCTTCGATCACCGCAGTGCCGTCTGGAGACCCTTTCGAGCATCTTCCGGGGTTCCATTTCGCGCAACGAGTCGTTGAGGTTCTCGATGAGGTCGAAGGGGCCGCTGACGCGCTCGACTCTCAGATAGATCGCCATGAGTGGAACGGGAACGTACTGGCTGTACCTGATGCGATCATGCACAATGTCCATCGTCTGCTCGCTGGCCCATCTCCGTCGCCGCACGATTGGAGCTGGGACTGGAGTGCCCCGCCGAGCTCGACGACGATTCCGCATGCGATCGTCACGCAGATCGAGAATGACCTCGAGCTCCGTCAACTCGTGCTCGACTACCTTCGCAATCGCCGCCTTCTGGAAGCTCACCGAGCGGCGTTCTTGCTTGCCGACGGGCTTTGGCGCGCAGACGAATGGGCTGCCCTGACCGCGCGTCATCAGGGTGTTCCGCATAACTTCGTGAAGACGCGCTTTCGGCGATGGAAGTACTATCGAGCCGTCGCAGCCGCCAAGAACAACGCCGAGACGCGAGCGAACGACCTGATTGTGGCCGTGGACCCGATGGCTCACTGAGCAGAGATAGTTTGTCGCGCCATGATGTGAAAGTCGGCATGGAATCCTCATCTGCTTGGCGATGAGATTCGCCTCACCCTGAAGTGACATTCTTGGTCGCCCCGTGTGTGGTTGGTGCGGCAGATGACGCAGACCTTGGAGAGTACCGCCTGGCCGTTGGGTCTGGCGATCCAGTCGATGATCACGCCGTTCTCGCCGCAGCGGGTGCAGAGCTCGGGCGGACGCGTCGGAGGGTGTGGGTGTCGAGGCGGTGGCGGGCATGGCGGAAGAGCTGCTCCTCGAGTTCGCCGAGGTCGGGCCAAGACTGGATCTCGTGCACGACGTCGGAGAGCCACGCGTTGGCGGCGAAGGCCCATTCGCGGGCGAGCTCGACGCCGTCGGGCAGCCTTGCCGGCATGGTGGACGCTTCGAGGCCGAGGCGGGATGATGCGACGACGAGGTATCCGCGGAGCGCGTCCCATGCGGCGCGCGCGTTGCGGGACTCGAGGCTGTCCACGAGCGGGATGTTGTCCTAGAACCCGCCTCCTGTGACGCGCTTCTTGAGCTGTGATGCCTGAGCGCCGCGGACGGCCAGCGCGATCGTGCCGGTCGTCTCGACGACGACGGCGGGCACCTGGTCGACGCGCCAGAGGAAGCGGTCGACCCATTCGCGGTATGCGGCGTCGGGCTCGATGGCGTCGAGCGGGATCGTCACGCGCGACCCCTCACCTCGCTGGAAGGTAACGTTCGACTGCCCATCGGGGTGGGGTGCGTTCAGTCAACGCAAAAAGGAGAACAACAATCTCACTCCGGGTGCCAGCGACACGCCAACGACACGCCGAAAGGTGAATTCCACAGGCGATCCGATGTCGAACGCGCGGCGAAAGGTGATGCCTGTGGGCAGCGGAAGTCGCGCAGCCTAGAAGGCCCGGGATCATGCGGCTCTACCTGCGACCAGCCTCTTGCTCACCTGTGGAAGAACCGGTGGAGAACCAGGTGATCAGAGGGGAAAAGCGGTGGAAAACTACACGGATGTAACTACTACCGCTTGTGGTCGCCCCCAATGTCGGTACCCATATGTAGTATTGACGTGTAGGAAGCACGAAAGCCTGAGATCGCCTCAGGTTGAGCTGAGGATCTCAGGCTTGCGAGCGTCAAACTTTGGACGGGATGACCTAACCAAGCTTAGACCCTAACTCGGGCTAGGTCGCCATTGACCTAGGCGAGAGCTCTAGTTTTTCCTCGGAACTAGAGAGCAGGTGACGACATGGCTAACCCCTTGTCCCCTGGAGATAGGGCCCCGAAGTCGGGGCAGTACGAACAGGTCGGCCCGCGTGGCGGACGTACCGGAGCTGAGCGCACGGTGACTCGGGGCGAACCGCTCCCGCCGACGCCCCGCAGGGGGATGGGCTACATCCTCACGGACGCGACCAAGCACGGGAAGCGCTGATGGGTACGCGGCGGCTCAGCGGCCCGTTCACCATTACGTGCCGCCACTGTGGAGCAAAGTACGGCCCGTTCACTCAGGCGTCGGGCGAATTCAAGTGCAGCAAGTGCGGCTGGATCGTTCGCATTGCTTAATCCCTGAGTCGGCGATGGGCCGAATCAAAGAGGTCGACAACTACGGTTGTCGGCCTTTTTGGTTGGCCTGATTCTCGGCGGCCGTGGCACTTCGTGCGGGCAGACCTGTTTCGTCCTTTGAGATTGCGACACCGGTGCATCTCACGGATGGAGCATGACCCAGGATCCGCTCTTCGGGCAGAGCTCTGCGGGCGTGGGAGAGAGGCCGTGAGTTCACCCGAAACGAAGGAGATCTCCCGGAATGAAGGACGGATACTGCGACAGCAGCCTTCACTCCAGAGATCTCCTTCACGTCGTGCGCCAGACGCGCGGCGGCTCAGCGCTCCGGAGACGCCAGGTCGCGCAGGTGCCGCATGAGCGACGACGCCAGGTTGTAGACCACGAGGTCGGCACCGGCGGCGAAGGATGCCTCGGCCGCGGCGCGCGTGCCGACGATGTCCATCCGCAGCGAGCCCGCCGCAGCGAGCGAGGCATGCACGGCCGCGATCGCCTCGGGCACCGGCTGATCCTCGGGGCCGGAGCTCGCGGCGAGATCTGCCGGACCCACCATGATGCCGTCGAGCCGCGGCGTCCCGACGATCGCGTCGACCGCGGCGACACCGCCCGGCGACTCGATCATGCCGAGCACCAGCGTGTTCTCGAGATACCAGGCGAGGTGCTCCGCCGGGTCGACCTCGCCGAAGCGGCCGGCGCGGCTGTAGGTCGCGAAGCCGCGGTTGCCGGCCGGCGGATACAGCGACGCGTCGACGAGGGCAGCGGCATCCGCGGCACTGTCGAGGTGCGGAGCGAGAATGCCCTCGGCACCCTGGTCGAGCACGCGCAGGATCTGGCCGCGGTCGTTCTCGCCGACCCGCACGACCACCGGCACGCCGTGCGCGGACGCGAGGGCGATGTGATTCCGGAGAGCGGTGATGTCGGCCGGGCCGTGTTCGCAGTCGATGAGCACGAAGTCGAACTCGGCGACCGCGAGCATCTCGACGAGCTCTTCCGACGGCATCCGCAGCAGGGCGCCGAGCAGCTTCTCCCCGGCCAGAGCACGCGCACGCAACGACGTCATCAGGCGACCATACCGGCGGAGAGGTCGACGTCGGCTCCGCACATCCCGGGCATCGCCAGCATCGCGAGGACCGCGGAGCCGACCTCCTCCTCGGTCACCATGCGTCCGAGTGCGGCGCGCGAGACGAACACGTGCTCGGCGTCGTCGACCGTCGTGCCGGAGCGTTCGGCCTCGAGCCGGAAGTTGCGCTCCATCCGGGGCCCCTGCACCGGTCCGGGCGAGAGCGAGTTCACCCGCACTCCCGCGGGACCGACCTCGAACGCGAGGGTCGAGGTCAATCCGATCACGGCCATCTTCGATGCGCAGTAGGGGGTGCGATGCGCGAGCGGGCGCTTGCCCGACACCGACGCGATGTTGATGACGTCGCCGTCGCCGCGCGCGATCATGCCCGGCAGGAGCGCCTTGCACAGCAGGAAGGTGCCGCGCACGTTCACGGCGAACACCTCGTCCCAGTCGTCGACGGCGATGTCGGTGAGAGCCGCGACCGGGCCGGGGATGCCGGCGTTGTTCACGAGGATCGACACCTCGGTGCCTGCCAGCGCATCGCGCAGAGCATCGACGGAAGAGGCATCCGCCACATCGCAGACGAGCCCGCGGGCCCGCGAACCCAGAGCGGATGCCACGGCGCCGAGCTTCTGCTCGTCGCGGCCGACCAGCACGACGTCGGCGCCGGCGGCGTGCAGCGACCGGGCGATGGCCGCCCCGAGTCCGCTGCCGCCGCCGGTCACCACGGCGGTGCGGCCCGTCAGGTCGGTCATCGCGATTCCGCGAAGGCCGCCTGGCTGTCTTCGATCCAGGCGAACTCGGTGCCGGCGTGACGCCACGCACGCGCGTCGCCGGAGCGGGCGTGGCCCTCGAAGAGCTCCACGCGAGCCGCTCGACCGCAGACGGCGCCGAGCTCGGCCGACGACTCCGTGTTCTGAACCTCCTGGTAGGTGACGGTGCGCAGGTACTTGCCGACCCAGAGTCCGCCGGTGTAGCGGGCGGCGCCGAGCGTGGGCAGCACGTGGTTGGTGCCGATGACCTTGTCGCCGTACGAGACGCAGGTGTTCTCGCCGAGGAAGAGCGCGCCGTAGTCGTGCATCTTCGTCAGGGCCTCACGCGGGTTCTCGGTGAAGATCTGCACGTGCTCGAAGGCGAAGTCGTCGGCGATGCGGTACGCCTCGTCGAGGTCGTCGGCCACGATCACCTGGCCCCAGTCGCGCCAGGCCGGGCCGGCGTAGTCGCGGGTCGGCATGCCGGGGAGGATCTTCTCGATCCAGTCCATGACCTCTTCGGCGAGCGACTGCGAGGTCGTCACCAGCACCGCCGGGGAGTCCGGGCCGTGCTCGGCCTGGGAGAGCAGGTCGACCGCGGTGAAGAACGGGTCGGCGTGCTCGTCGGCGACGATGAGGATCTCGGTGGGGCCGGCGAACAGATCGATGCCGACCTCGCCGAACAGCTGGCGCTTCGCCTCGGCGACGTAGGCGTTCCCCGGTCCGGCGATCATGTTGACCCGCTCGATCGTCTCGGTGCCGACGGCCATCGCGGCGACGGCCTGCACGCCGCCGAGGAGGTAGATCTCGTCGGCGCCGGCCATCTTCATGGCGGCGATCGTCGCAGCGGGGATCTCGCCGCGGATCGGCGGGGTGCACGCGACGACCCGGGGGACGCCGGCGACCTTCGCGGTGATGATCGTCATGTGGGCGGACGCCGTCAGCGGGTACTTCCCACCGGGGATGTACGCACCGGCGGCCTGCACCGGGACGTGCTTCTGGCCGAGGAAGACGCCGGGGAGGGTCTCGACCTCGATGTCGACGAGGGAGTCGCGCTGCGCCTGGGCGAAGCGGCGCACCTGCGACTGGACGAACTCGATGTCCTCGATCACCTGCGGGGGGAGGGTGCCGATGATCTGCTCGATCTCGGCATCCGAGAGGCGGTAGGAGTCGCGGCTCCAGTTGTCGAACTGCTCCGCGTACTGGCGGACGGCGGCGTCGCCGTTCTCGCGGATGTCGCCGATGATCCCGCGGACCCGTTCGGCGACGTCCTGCTGCGCGGTGTCCGCGAACGTCTTCGTCGGCGCGGACTTCAGATGCAGGGGCATGGCCCTTCCTTTCGTTGCATACGTATGCTCTGATTATGACCGCGTATGCACGCGGGCGTCAAGGCGCTAGAATTCCCAGCGTTGAGGGGGAGGCGTCAGATGGTCGTCACGAGTCGCGATGTCGCGAGGCTGGCGGGGGTGTCGCAACCCACGGTCTCCCGGGCGCTCCGCGACGATTCCCGGGTGTCGGAGGCGACCAAGGCGCGCGTGCGCGAGGCGGCCCAGCTGCTCGGCTACGTGCCCAGCGAGGCGGGACGCGCCCTGTCGTCCGGGCGCACCCGCCGCATCGGCCTGCTGCTGACCGACCTCGACAACCAGTTCTACTCGCACATCATCGCGCCGGTGCATCGCGAGCTCGAGGCCCTCGGCTATCAGCTCATGCTCCACACCGAGACCGCCGACGACGCGACGATCGTCGAGCGCCTGCTCGCCAACGGGCTCGACGGGCTGATCCTCGCCACCACGACGGTCGAGTCCGCGGCGCCCTTGCGCCTGAAGGACCGGGGCCTGCCGTTCGTCTACTTCAACCGCATCGGATCCCTCGTTGAGGCGGACGCCACCGTCGTCGATCCGGTGGCCGGCTACCGGCAGGCGGTCGACCGCGCCGTCGACCTCGGACACCGCCGGATCGGCGCCGTCCTCGGGCCCGTCAACACCAGCACGGCCCAGGCGCGCGAGTCCGCTCTGCGCGACGCGCTCGTCGCGCACGGGCTGCCGCTCACCGAGGCGTACACCCGCAAGGCGCCGCAGTACAGCGCCGAAGAGGGCGAGAAGGCCGCGGCATCCCTCCTCCGCGAAGACGACCGCCCGACGCTGCTGTTCTGCGGAAACGACGTCGTCGCCTACGGCGTGCTGAACGCCGCGCACCGGGCCGGTCTCCGCGTCCCCGAGGACCTCTCGGTGGTGGGCTTCGACGATCTCCCCGAAGCGGCCTGGCCGATCGTCGATCTCGCTACGGTCGGCTACGACATCGCCGGGATGGCGTCGGCCGCCGCCGACCTCATCGTGCGTCGCATCGAGGACCGCGAGGCGCCGATCGAGAACATGCGCTTCGCGTCGTCGTTCGTGCCCCGCCGCACCCTCGCGGCCGCGCAGGCCGGCTGACCCGGCATCCGCCTCTGACACCCGTGTGTCAGGAAACTCTCTCTTGCACTCGTTTGTGCATACGCATACACTGACGAAGGAAGCCCGCGTTCATCGATGAAACGCGGACTCATCTTCTAAGGAGTGAAACAGCGTGCCTCTCGATCCGGTCGCCTATCTGCCGTACAAGGACCCCGATGACTTCATCCGTGAGGTCACCGACCTGATCTGGGTCGATCGGTCGATCCACTACATCCGCGAGAACTACGAGCCCGACTCGATCGTGCACGGCGCCTACGGCACCTCCACGACCCGCGACGAAGTGATCGAGGGAACCCTCATGCGCATCTCGTCGACGCCCGACCGCACCGGTCAGGCCGCCGACGTCATCTGGGAGGCGCGCGGCGACGACGCGTTCCTCAGCTCGCACCTCGTGCTCTCCGGGCACCTGCAGTCGTCGGCGCACAGCTACACGATCGCCAACTGCCTCTACCGCAAGGGCCGCATGGTCGAGGAGTGGGTCGTCCGCGACTCGCTCGCTGGCGCGCTCGAGGTCGGCGCCGACGTCGACGAGCTCGCCCGGGCCCAGGCCTTCCGCGGCTACACCGGTTCGTGGACCGAGCCGGCGCCCGCCGACGTCATCGCGAAGGGCGACTCGGGCGTCCGTCCCGACGACTACCGCTCCGAGGTCGAGACGGTGATCGACATGATCCAGACGGTGTGGAACGACCGCGACCTGCAGAAGGTCGAGAAGTACTTCCACCGCGACCTCGTGCTGCAGACCGTCGGCAACAAGGTCGTCATCCGTCCGGAGGGCTACCGCCGCGCGCTGCTGCACTTCCTCGAGGCGTTCCCGGGCGGACAGTTCGAGATCCGCGACATCCAGACGAACTACGACGTGCGGTACGCGGGCCTCCGCGTCGCCGTGACCTGGAAGTTCACCGGCGTGTACAACGGCAAGCCGAACTACGGCCCGCTCACCGGCAAGCCGGTCGACGTGCTCGGCATCTCGCAATTCACCTTCCACAACGGCGCCCTCGTCAAAGAGGTGCGTCTGTGGGACGACATCGCCCTCCGGGCCCAGATCGCCGGCATGCGCGGCGACGAGCCGGTCGGCCCCACCAACATCTACTGATCGATCCCCCGATCACCAAGGAGAAGAAGAAATGAGCAACGCCATCATCGACGCGACCGACGTGATCGTCGATGCGTCCGAGATCGAGCGACGGACCATCCGCCGCACCGACTGGGTTCCCTGCAACTCGGCATTCATCGACTGCCGTACGCCCGGATCCGACCGCAAGGAGAACTACTCCTTCATCGGCGCCGGTGTCTCGCAGAACGCGAGCCAGTACGTGAACCTCGAGGTGAACCACGGGTTCAACACCGGCGCCGCCGGCATGCCCAACGGCATCTCGAACAACCTGCACCTGCACTTCACGGCCGAGGTGTTCATCAACCTCGGCGGCGAGTTCCGCCTCCGCTGGGGCGTCGACGGCAAGCAGGGCGAGTACATCAGCCACGACGGCGACATCGTCACGATCCCCACCTGGATCTTCCGCGGTTTCACCAACGAGGGTCCCGATGACGGCATCCTCTACACGGTGCTCGGCCGCGACGACAACGGCGGCATCATCTGGGGCCCATCGGTGCTGCGCGAGGCGGAGTCCTACGGGCTGCACCTCACGGCCGACAACAAGCTCATCGACACGGTCGCCGGCGACGTGCTCCCCGACGATGTGCCGCTCATCAAGCCGATGAAGCAGCACTACATCGACGAGCTCACCACCTACACCGTCGAAGACATGCGCTCGCGGGTCATCCAGCCGGGCGACCGCAAGTACTCGTCGGCGGCGCTGCTGAGCGCGGCCGTCGAGGGTGGCCGCGTCGAGCTCGCCACGGTGATCGGTTACGGCATGAGCGAGAACCGTCGCCAGGTGCCGAACGTGACCGAGCCGCACTCCTTCAACCTCGCCTGGGTCAAGGCCGAGCCGGGTCAGGGCGTGCTGCGTCACCGTCACGACAAGACGCAGGCGCTGCTGTTCAAGACCGGTCGCTGGGAGGTCACCCTCAACGGCGACCCGTCGACGACGGTGAACCTGGGCGCCGGAGACACCTTCTCCGTTCCCGAGGGCGCGTGGCGCGAGTACCGCTGCGTCGAGGGCGACGAGACCGGCTCCGGCACGGTGCTCGTGATCAACGGCGGCGACGACCGCGTCTACCTCGAGTGGGCACCCGAGGTCGTCGAGGCGGCTGCCGCGGCCGACTGGACGATCGACCCGAACGGCTACCTCGCTCCACTCGGAGTGATGGTCACCGCGACCGAAGACGACTGAACACCGACGAAGCGCGAGGAGCCGGGGGGCGCCTCGCGCTTCGGCGTATCCGGAGGAAGATGAGAGCCATGCCTGCAGACATCGTTGACCTGCGTGTCGCTGCGCTGTCGCCCGAGATCGTGATCGGCGACGTCGACGCGAACCTGGCGCACATCCGGGAGGCGATCGTCGCCGCCGGGCGTCGCGACGCGCGCCTGATCGTGCTGCCCGAGCTCGCCACGAGCGGCTACGTCTTCGACGATCGCGCGGAGGCCGAGAAGTCGGCGCTGACGGCGGACGACGCGCGGTGGGATGCCGTGCGCGAGGTGATCCCCGAGGACGCGGTCGTGGTCGTCGGCTACGCCGAGAAGGCCGGGGATCGACTCTTCAACACCGCCGCCGTGCTGACGCGGGACGCGAGGCTGGCCGACTACCGCAAGTCGCATCTCTGGGGCACCGAGAAGCTCGTGTTCGACCACGGCACCGAAGCGGGCATCGTCGTCGACACCTCTTTCGGGCGCCTCGGTGTCGCGATCTGCTACGACAACGAGTTCCCCGAGGTGCCGCGTCGCCTGGCGCTCGCGGGAGCCGACGTGCTCGCACTGCCCGTCAACTGGCCGCTGGTGTCGCGACCCGAGGGCGAGCACGCGCCGGAGCTGATCCAGGCCATGGCATCCGCCCGCTCCTCGCGGCTGCCGGTCGTCATCGCCGACCGCTGGGGCTCAGAGCGGGGCGTGGACTGGACCGACGGCACCGCCCTCATCGACGAGCAGGGCTGGATCGTCGCCTTCCGCGCCGTGATGGGCGCGACCGCCGTCTTGTCGCTCGCCGCCGTGCGCGAGAAGTCGCTGCCCCCGCACAACCACCTCTTCGACGACCGTCGGGGCGACCTGTACTGAGTCAGCCGAGCGGGGTGCGGCCTTCGTGTTCCGGCAGCCTTTCGCGCAGCATCCGCTCGGCGAGCTCGGCGAGGCGCTGGGTCGCGGGTGACAGGATCATCCCCTCCCTCTGCACGAGCGCGATCGTGTCGTGCATCGGCTCGGCGAACGGGAAGGTGCGGATGCCGGTGGCGAAGCCCTCTGCCTCGGTGATCGACCGCGACACGATGGTGTCGGCGGCCCCCGCGGCGACGAGGCTCAGCGCCGTCTCGACGTTCTCAACCTCGACCGCGGGCTCGATCGACAGGCCGCGCAGGCGGGCGCGCTCGAGCAGCTGGCGCCGTGTGGGGTCGTCCCAGCCGGCGAAGGCGTCGTAGAGCACGAGCTTCGCCGCGGCCACCTCGTCGATCGTGACGGGTCCCGCGTCGAGCGAGCGCGTGGCGGAGGCGTAGAGCACCTCGTCGCGGAAGAGAGGACGCACCTCGAGGCCGTCTTCGTCGACGGGCAGCACGAGCAGCCCGGCCTCGAGCTCGCCGCTCGCGATCGACCGGGCGACGTGAGCGGAGTTGATGCCGACCAGGCGCAGCCGCACATTCGGATGCCGGTGGTGGAAGGTCTCGGCGAGATCGGCGAGCGCGTAGTACGCGGCGTTGCGGAGCACGCCGAAGGTGCAGGTGCCGCGGTCGAGGGAGGTGAGCGCCTGGATCGTATCGATGCCGTTCTGCACCGCGCTCACCGCCTGAGTGGCGTGCGGGCGCAGTTCGAGCGCGGCCTCCGTGGGCACGAGGCGACGGCTCCCGCGGGTGAACAGCGTCACGCCGAGTTCGCGTTCGAGGCGCGCGACGAGTTCCGACACCGACGCCTGGGTCATGGCGAGATGCGCGGCCGCCGCGGTGAAGGATCCGTGCTCGAGGGCCGCCAGGAAGGCGGTCAACTGGGTGATGGTCACAACCAATGGTAAACCCGATGATTGCTCTCGGACCATCAGGCTTGTCGAATGGTTACGATCGATCTAGCCTTCCAGCATGCGTTACTCCTCACCAGTCCTGTCCCGCCTCGACGGGTCGTTCCATCACCTCAAGACCCCGCTCATCGACGCACCGGCGGCGCAGCGCGATCCGGCCGTGATCGAGACCGTGACGAACATGCTCGCCGACATCCGCGAGCGCGGTCTCGACGCCGTGCTCGACTACGCGCGCACGCTCGACAACTACCAGGGCACCGACATCGAGCTCACCGCCGAGCAGATCGCGACCAGCGGCGACCGCCTCGCGCCCGACCTCCGCGCCGCGATCGAGCTCGGCGCCGCGCGCACGCAGGCCTTCGCGAAGGAGTCCCGCGCGCACCTGAGCGACTTCGAGACCGAGCTGGTTCCCGGCATCGTCACCGGCGCCAAGTACATCCCCGTCTCGCGCGTCGGTGCATACCTGCCCGCCGGGCGCTTCCCGCTCACGGCGAGCGCCTTCATGACGGTCGGCGTCGCGAAGGCCGCCGGGGTTCCCACCGTGATCGCGTGCACGCCCCCGCAGCCCGACGGCAACGCGAACGACGCCGTCGTCTACGCCGCGCACCTCTCCGGCGTCGACCGCGTCTTCGTGATCGGCGGTGTGCAGGCGCTCGCCGCCATGGCGTACGGTCTGCTCGGTGAGCTGCCCGTCGACATGCTCGTCGGCGCCGGCAACGCGTTCGTCGCCGAGGCCAAGCGCCAGCTGTTCGGCACCGTCGCGATCGACCTGCTCGCCGGTCCCAGCGAGGTCGCGGTGATCTCCGACGAGACCGCCGACCCCGAGATCGTCGCCGCCGACCTGCTCGGACAGGCTGAGCACGGCCCGAACTCTCCCGCCGCGCTCGTCACGACATCCGAGGAGCACGGCACGGCCGTGATCGCCGCCGTCGAGCGTCAGCTCGAGACGCTGGCGACGGCCGAGATCTGCGGCCCGGCATGGCGCGACTACGGCGTCGTCACCGTCGCGAAGGACCGCGAGACCGCGGCCGCGCTGATGGACGACCTTGCTCCCGAGCACCTCGAGCTCATCACGGCGGACGACGACTGGTACCACGACAACCTGCGCAACTACGGCTCGCTCTTCATCGGCCCGTGGAGCACCGTCGCGTACTCCGACAAGGGCATGGCCGGCACCAACCACGTGCTGCCGACCGCCGGCGGAGCCAAGCACAGCGCCGGCCTCTCGGTCTCGCGCTTCCTCAAGCCGCTCACCTATCAGCGCATCGCGCGCGAGGCGACGCCCGAGCTCGCGAACGCCGTGCAGGTCATCTCCGACTCCGAGGGCATGGCCGCGCACAGCGCGACGGCGACGATGAGGCTCGCGACGTACGAGTGAGTCGCGCGCTCTGAACGCCGGAAGTGCCCGTCACCGTGAGGCGGCGGGCACTTCTGCGTGCGGATGCCGGTGGCCGCGGCATCCGTCGTTCAGGAAGCGTGGCCGGTACAGATGTCGGGAGGTGGAACGGATGTCGGGCGGAATCCGCATTCCGGCCCGACATCCGTACTGACTCCCGACAAGTGTGCGAATGCACCCGCGATGGCCCGTGGCCGCGGCCTGCAGACGGCCCCCGAACGGGTGGCTCCAGGTCAGGGAGCGGTGTAGCCGCCGTCGACGAGGTGGTAGCTGCCGGTGATGAAGCTGGCCGCGTCGCTGGCGAGGAAGGCGATGAGGTTCGCGACCTCGTCGGCCTGGCCGAGGCGTCCGATGGGGTGCTTGCTCACCAGGAACTCGCGGGCATCGGCATCCATCGTGGCGAGGAGCGGGGTGTCGATGAAGCCGGGGCCGACGGAGTTCACGCGCACGCCCTGCGCGGAGTACTCGAGGGCGGCGGACTTCGTCATGCCGACCACGCCGTGCTTGGCCGTGACGTAGGCGGGGGAGTTCGCGAACCCGACGCTGCCGAGGATCGACGCGATGTTGACGACGGAGCCGCCGCCATTCGCGAGGATCGAGGGGATCTGCGCCTTCATGTTGCGGAACACGGCGTTGAGGTTGATCGCGATGACCTTGTCCCACGCCTCATCCTCGTATTCGGCGGTGGGGGCGGATGCTCCGCCGATGCCGGCGTTGTTCACACCGATGCGGAGCGGGGCCAGGGTGTTGGCGAGCTCGACGGATGACGCGATCCACGCCACGTCGGTCGCGTCGCCCACAGAGGCCTCGGCGGTGCCGCCGGCGGTGCGGATCTCGTCGACGACCGCATGCGCGTTGTCGGCGTTCAGGTCGTTGACGACCACGGCTGCGCCGTTCTGTGCGAGCAGGAGGGCGGTCGAGCGACCGATTCCGCTGCCTGCTCCCGTCACGATCGCCGAGCGGTTCGAGACGTCGTACTGAGCCACGAGTGGCTCCTTTCCCGGACGGGCACGGTATCGGGAGATCTTCTCGGACGGCTCGTCCTTCTCTCCAGCCTACGTCCGATCGGCAGGGATGGATTCACGTGCATGGACTTCGGATGCCGCGTGGGAGGCGATCAGGCAGCTTCGCGCACCATCGAGCATTCGTGTCGGAAACGGAGTGAGATGACACCAGATGTCACTCGCCTGAGACTGTTTGGCGCCCTGGAGGTGTCCTTTGCCGTGACACTTTCTGGTTGCTGTTGCCGTCGTTCGCGTCGATGCGAACGCGCCGTCTGCCGCCATACGCGCTAGGGCGACCCGCACCGCTCCCCTGCAACTATCTGGCGGCACCACTGATAGTCGAGTCTGCAAGGCGAGCGCGCCAGATACACTCACGCCATGAGTAGCCCACGCCCGACGAGACGGTTGCCTGGACCGAGGTGGCCGTGGATCGTCGGCCTCATCATCGCGGTCCTCCTCGTGGTCGTCTACTGGAAATGGATTGTGGCGGCCATCACTGTTGCGCTGGGCTGGATCTTCCAGGATTTTTTCCCTTGGCTCGGTAGTTGGTTCATACCCTGGGCGCAGACTCCCGGGTTCGGGGGCGCGGCAGCAGTAGTTGCGGCAGCGATCGCGTTCACGGCTGCCCGAAACCAAGCTGGTGTACAGCGCGACGCGCAGCGGAAGGAGCAGTGGTGGAAGCGCGCAGAGTGGGCCCTCACGCTTGTGCTCAGCGACAAGACCGAGACGCGGGAAATTGGCTTTGAAGTGCTCGAAGCCCTGGGTAGAAGCGACTATGCGGCAGAGCACGAGACTGATTTCGTCGACGCGGCCACGCGTGGCCTCAAGGACGCGGAAGATGTCGACTCGGAACCTGGCGCCCGCATCACTTGGGCAAATGGCGATCCCACGGTCGAAGCTGCGAGTGATGCCCTTGAGTCGAGCGCTGAAGTCGCAGACAATGAGAACGAAGGAGGAGATGACGATGTCCCAGTCTGAGAGTTCCAGCGGAGCGTCAAGCCGCCGCAGCAGTCGCGCGCGGAGCAACTCCTTCCATATCGTAGCGAACGGCTCACGGGGGGGATGGGAAGTCGTGAAGCAGGACGCTGCCCGTAGCTCGGGTCATTTCACGACCCAGGCAGACGCCATCAACGCCGCGCGCGCGATCGCACGAAGAAGCGGCGGCGCCGAAATTGTGATCCACGGCAACGACGGAAAGATTCGAGACGTCGTCTCACAGGCCGAGGCATCCGCGGCTGCTCGGGCGCGCTTGGTCGCGGACGAGAAGCTGGGAATCAAGCCGGATGGCAAGCTCGTGGAGATGGCCCGCGGGTCACAACAAAGTGGGAGGAGATCCGCCGATACGGGTGCACGCACCCGCATGTGGCGCATGTCCTCGTAGGAAGCCGAAACGACAGGGAGCCGTAACGTCCTCCTCTTATAGACCCAGCCTCGTCCGGACCTTGACCTCCGGGCGCTGTAGCCGTCTAACGTCCGCTACCGTGAGCATTGGAATCCTGGAACGGCGCACTCGCAGCCCAGCCGATTCGTAGCAGCATCAACGGGGGTATCGATGAATAGCTCGGAGTTGACCGACGCGATCAATACGGCTCTCCTCACCCGGGGGGCACAGTTCGTGTTCGGCGCTGAGACTCTTCGCATCCCTGGCGTTACAACCTCAATCAACGGATCCATCGATGGGCATCCTGTGCGGTTTGACTTCCAGGGGCCAGACAACGTCGTCGAAAGGGTCCACGTGGTGTGGGCCTTCGACCCGCGCACAAAGGATCAGATCGGGGATTCGTCAGCTCCGAGTGGCTTCCCTGCGGCACTAGGGCGTGTCTCCCATATGGATCGTAAGCCTCGCGGCACGCTGGTCGGGTGAGATCGATGGGTTCGCGGTATCGGGTGTTCACGGACGAGCAGTGGGAGCGGATCGAGTCGCTTCTCCCCTCAAATGAAGGGCGACGCGGTCACCCGTTCGGTGACAACCGTCGGGCGGTCGAGGGGATCGTGTACCGGTTCCGCACTGGGATCCCATGGCGCGACTTGCCTCGTGAGCAGTTCGGGCCGTGGCAGACGGTGTGGAAGAGGCACCGCCGCTATGCCGGGGACGGCACCTGGGATCGTGTATTGGCATGGATTCTCGCGGAGGCCGACGTGGCGGGGAAGATCGACTGGGCAGTGTCCGTGGACGCGACGATCGCGCGTGCGCATCAGCACGCGACGAACACCACCCGCCCGGAGCAGGACACAGGGGGCGGGATCGAATCACAAGAATTTGCCCTGGCATGAGGTTGAACCGCCGGGGCATGGAATCGGCCGCTCCCGCGGCGGGCTGACCACGAAGATCCACCAGGCCGTCGACGGGCACGGCCGACCGCTGGCGATGATCGTCACCGGTGGGCAGCGCAATGACGGCGCGATGCTCGCCGAGGTGCTCGCCCAGATCCACGTCTCCCGGCCCGGGCGAGGCAGGCCGCGCACCCGGCCGGATGCGGTAATCGCGGACCGCGCCTACGCGACCGGCGTGATCCGAACCGAGCTGCGCCGCCGCGGCATCAAAGCCGTGATCCCCGACAAGCGCGATCAAGCCAACGCCCGGAAGCGGCGCGGCAGCAAGGGTGGCAGACCACCCGGGCTCGACGTCGACGCCTATAGGGGCCGCAACGTCGTCGAGCGGTTCTTCGCCCTCGCCAAACAGTGGCGCGGCATCGCGACACGCTACGACAAGCTCGCGATCACCTACCGCGCCGGCGTCACACTCTGCGCCATCCTCACCTGGACGCGCTTGATCGCGGACACCTGATACCCGTCAGACGTCGACAGAGAAGCTGATCTGCAGCTCCGAACCAGGAACGCCACCAACAGCCCAGTTCTCCAGCGTCGGTTCGTTGAGGACGACGAAGATGTCGTCAGGCGCTATCCCGAGGTCTCCGAAGTTGGCGGTGATCGCGCGATGCAGCCGCGTTTTTGCTTCTACGGAGCGGCCGGGGAACAGAGTGATCTCAACGAGCACGAACTTGTCGCTCGCCGTCGACGGGACCGCAAAGTGCTCGGGGCGATGCTCGACATATCGGATGTTTCGGTCGTCCTCGGGCACGAGGAGGGCGCTGCGTTGTGCGCGATAGATCGCGTCCATGAGGTCGGCTACCTCTTGAGGACTCCACGAGCGTCTGGTGTTGATGCGCGCAACAGGCATAGGCAAGACCTAACCACATCCACATCCCTCATTTGTGATCGTCGTAGCCGTTCGTAACCGCGGGCCAACGAACGATTAGGAGACACGCCCTAGTCAGCTGGCTCGCCGCTATCGGTGGAGTGACCTGTTGGCTGCTCAAGCGCCGCGACGTTTAGCACGTATCAGGAGGGGAACCATTGCGTTGGGCATCGAGAGCGTCCGTCATTGATCGCGGGCAGACCCTTCGACTCGTCGGGTCAGGCCATCCACGATCAATCTCAGACCTTCCTCGAAAGCGAGGGTATGGTCCATCGAGGGCAGTCCGATGGGTTCGCCCGTCGGGGAGGCGTCCTGCGTCTCGGACTGCTCTTCGAGCACGCTGCCCACTGTGAACCGGCTGGCTGCGAGCATCGCGAACTGCGCATCGCGTTCGGGCAGGCCGGCCGCGGTCAGGAACGCCATCTTCTTGGCAATGCGGTCGAGATCGGCGCCCGGGACGAGCCCCGCATGTAAGCGCGCCCCATCGCGGCGCATGAGCAATGTGCGCCGGAAGCTGTGGGTGTTCTCCAGGAACCACTCCCGCCATTCGTCCGTTGGCGTGGGGAGGGAAGCGGTGGCGTGTGGCGCCATCGCGGCCTCAGCCATCGCGGCGAGTAGCTCGCCCTTATTCCGAAAGTGCCAGTACAGGGACGGTTGCTCGACGCCGAGCCGTGCCGCTAGCCGCCGCGTGCTCACCCCGTCGAGCCCGACGTCGTCCAACAGATTGAGCGCCTCAGAAATGACCGTGTCCCGCGCAAGCTTCGCCACCTTGACAATCTATCACTGATAGGTGACACTGATGCAAAACTATCACTGATAGATGAGGCGGCGCGTAATGACATTGCGAGCGGAACGGTTCGGCCTGAAGGTTCTGATCTGTGGCGCGGGGGTCGCGGGTCAAGCCTTAGCGTTCTGGCTTGCCCGCGCCGGCCACGAGGTGACGGTTGTTGAGCGATTCCCCGCGTTGCGCGCGACAGGGGCGCAGGTCGACCTCCGCGGTCAGGGCATCGATGCGGCAGAGCGCATGGGAGTACTCGATCTGATCCGAGCGGCGCGCGTAGATGAGGTGGGCGTCGCGTTCGTCAACGCGCAGGGAAAGGCCCGGGCGAAGATCATGGCTAACACCTCCGGCACAGGCAAGCAGTCCCTGACCTCGGAGTACGAGATCATGCGTGGCGACCTGGTGCGCATCCTCTACGACGCCACGAAAGACCACGTCCGCTACATCTTCGGCACGAGCATTGACCGCTTCGAGCAAGACGAGGCGAAGGTCACTGCGCACTTCTCAGACGGCACATCCGAGGACTTCGACCTCCTCGTGGGCGCGGACGGGCAAGGCTCCCGCATCCGCCGCGCGATCCTCCCCGACGAGATCGACCCCTATTGGCGGGTCGGCATTCACATGGCCTACTGGTTCATTCCCCGGATCGAAACAGACGGAAACATCAGGGACACCTACATGGTGCCCGGTGGCAGACAGATCATGCGCCGCAGCCACAATGCCGATGAGACCCAGGTGTACTTCGTGCTCCGCGAGCAGTCCGCCCAGGCATCGGCGATCCACCGCGAACCGGTCGAGATGCAGAAGCAGTTCTGGGCGGATAGGTTCCGTGATGCCGGCTGGCAGACCGAACGCTTCATCCACGGCATGCATGGCGCCCCGTTCTTCTACTCCCAAGAGGTGCTCCAAGTACGTACTGACACTTGGTCGAAGGGTCGCGTCGTCCTCGTCGGTGACGCGGCGCACTGCGCCTCGCCCTACAGCGGTATGGGTGTATCTGGCAGCCTCGTCGGCGCCTACGTGCTCGCCGGTGAACTCAACCACGACCCCGGTAACCTGCCCCGTGCGTTGGCGAGCTACGATCGCACTCTGAGGCCCTTCGTCGACGAGATCCAGGCAACTGTCAAGCCCGGCCTTCTGCGCCTGGGTATGCCGAAAAGCCGGCTCGCGATCAACGCCTTCCAATCCGTCACCGCTCTAGCCACTGCCCTACGCATCCCCGCCCTCGTCGCTCGCCTCTCGACGGAAGACCGCGGCGGAGACTGGCCACTCCCTGTTTACGGGACACCACCCGATGGTGGAAGTGCACCTCGTGGTGACGGGCCTAACCTGAGATGACTGGTTCCGCTGACCGCGAGATCGGCCCGGCGTTGCCCGAGGAGTAACGGTGGCGGTTCGGGCAGACCGTCACCGAAACGATCGGTTCGCTGACTTGCCCGTGCTGCCCGCAGGAGCGCAGCGAGCAGGTCAGACGGCGGCGCGGAGTCGAACGCAGCCTCGCTAGCGGCCCGGGAATCCTCACGCGATCTGCCTCTCCTCCCGACACCACGCGGGGAATGAAGTTGTTCTCCCCACGAACAGCCGACTCAGGTTTGAGTGAGGCGGGAGAGGCGCCTCGGGGAGTTCTGGGCACCGGTGGGTTGCAAGCGCCCTTTCGCTTCGCTACTGTGGGCCCAACGCGGTATTGATAAGCCCTTATCAATAGTTGGACCGCCTCATTGAGCAATGGAGCACTAATGAGCAATCGCAAACTCACACCCCTCGTAGCAGCGGCCACCCTTGCGGCCGTGAGCCTCACCGGTTGTGCGGCCTCTGCGCCGCAGGGCACGGCTGAGACCGGTGGCGATGTTGAGATCTTCACCTGGTGGACCTCGGGGAGCGAGAAGGCTGGACTCGATGGGCTGGTGGATGTTTTTGACCGCGACTGTGAAGGCGAGTCCTTCATCAACGCCGCGATCGCGGGCGGTACCGGTTCAAACGCGAAGCAGGTGCTTGCTTCACGGATGCAACAGAACGATCCTCCGGAATCATTCCTCATGCATGCTGGGGCAGAGGCGTACGACTACATCCTTTCGGGGCAGGTTCAGCCCCTCACGGAGCAGTACGAAGAGTGGGGTCTCAACGACGTAATGCCGGAGGGGCTCATCGATGCACTTACCGTCGATGGTGAGGTGTACTCGGTGCCGGTGAACATCCACCGAATCATGCTTTGGGGAAACGGAACAGTCCTGGCAGACGCAGGCATCACCGACGCCCCCGCATCAGTGGATGACTTCATTGCAAATCTCGAGGCCTTGCGGGCGGCGGGCATCGAGTCACCGCTGGCCGTGGGCGTTGACTGGACGCAGCTCGAACTCATGGAGAGCGTGTTGCTCTCCGAACTGGGGGTCGAGGACTTCTCCGCGTTGTGGACGAAGGGCGGCGACTGGAGCGACCCGCGAGTCATGGCGGCTCTTGAGGACTATAAGACCATCCTCAGCTACTCGAATCCGGACCGAGACAGCCTGGACTGGACCGACGCCGAGAAGCGCCTTACTGGCGGCCAGGCGGGGTACCAGCTGATGGGCGACTGGCAGGTGGGTGAGTTCGCGGCCGAGGGCTACACAGATTTCACTTACCAGGCGTTCCCGGGCACCGAGGACGCTTATCAGTGGGTGTCCGACTCCTTTGTTCTGCCGACGGGCGCCAAGAACGAGGCCGGTGCTCTGTGCTGGCTGGAAGTGCTTGGCAGCGCCGACGGACAGAAGGCGTTCAACATTGAGAAGGGGTCGATTCCTGCTCGCACCGATGCCGACCCGGCCGATTATCCCGAGTATCAGCAGTCGTCGATCAAGGACTTCGCCACGCTTGAGCCGGTGGGCTCCTGCGCCAACGGTTCCGGCTGCACGCTTGGCCAGACAAGCGCCGTCAACTCCGCTGTCGGCAAGTTCTCGGTGGATGGTGATCTCGAAAGCCTCGTCGCTGGGGTCTCCGCTGCTGCTAAGGAGTGCGGAACCGAGTGACTAGTGCGACGGGTGCCCGGCCCTGCGTGAGGAGCGGGGCACCCGTCGTCGCACCCTCAACCAACAACTACCGCGTCGCGTTCGAGTGTCGCGGGCCCGAAAGGAATGTGTCATGACTGGTCTTCGATGGGGAATTCTCGCGACGGGATGGATCGCTCGACGGTTCGTGCAGGACCTCAACGTCGCGGGACTCAATGTCACCGCCGTTGGCTCACGGCGGTCGGACGTCGCCGTAAGATTCGCCCAAGAGTTCGATATCCCCACGGCGCATGGCTCTTACGAGGACCTTGTCAGCGATCCCAACGTCGACATCGTCTACGTCGCGACGCCACACCCTTCCCATGCCGAATACGCTCTCCTGGCGCTTGAACACGGGAAGCATGTTCTCGTAGAGAAGCCATTCACCCTCATCGAGTCCGAGGCGCGTCGCGTCAAGGAGCGTGCGCAGGAACTTGGGCTCTTGGCGATGGAAGCGATGTGGACTAGGTATCTCCCGCATATGGTCCGCATCCACGAGATTCTCAACGCGGGCACCCTCGGCGATATCCGGGCCGTAGTCGCGGATCATATGATGCGTTTGCCGTCTGATCCCGAGCACCGACTCAACTCGCTCGAGCTTGGAGGTGGTGCCTTGCTTGACCTGGGCATTTACCCCATCTCGTTCGCGTGGGACATCCTCGGCGTGCCGACCTCGGTTGCTGCGGTGGGCCGGCTCTCCGAGACGGGCGCCGACACCGAAGCTTCGATCACCATGGTGCATGGGTCGGGAGCAATCTCCACGAGCATCACATCCTCCCGCGCGAACGGCTCAAACACCGCCCAGATTGTCGGCACCGACGCACGCATCGAGATCGACCGAATTTGGTACAACTCAACGTCCTTCTCTGTGCTCAGCCATGACGGTCGTCTCCTCGAACGATTCGAGGAGCCAGTCGAGGGTCGCGGAATGCAGTACCAAGCAATCGCAGCTGAGGCGATCATCCAGTCGGGGACTCTTGACAATACTGTGCTCCCGATCGAGGAAAGTGTCGCGATCGTTGGCACTCTCGACGAAATCCGTCGGCAACTCGGCGTGGTGTATCCGGTCGAGTCCCGAGCCACTGTCGCCTGACGGACCCCCAAGCTATACGAGCGGAAAGAACGCACGATGAGCACCGAATACTCTCATATGGCACCGTCCGACGCATGCGCGGCAATCACGGCAGAAGAAGAGGAACTCGACTTCGTCAGCTTCACACTCGAGGACGCCTGGGCCGTGGGCGTCGCCATCCGAAACTGGGGCCTCGACAATGATGCGCCGCTTGTTATCGCGGTCGATCTCGGGGGACAGCGGGCTTTCCACAGTGCGCTGCAAGGTTCCGCTGCCCTCAATGCTGCCTGGCTCGACCGTAAATTCCGAACGGTCGCCCACTACGGCCACGCCTCCCTGGCTGTACGTTATGACTTCGCCGCCAACAGGAGCTCGTTCCGAGACGATTCCCTGCTGGATCCGCGTCGGTACACAGACGCCGGAGGGGCGTTCCCCATCCGCGTTGAGGGGACCCTTGTGGGTGCCGTTGGCGTAAGTGGGCTAGAGATGCACGAGGATCATGCACTCGCGGTTACCGCGCTACGCGCGCACAAGCGGGGCACCGGATCAATGGATGTCGGCCTTGGCTCAACGGTCAAGAGCACGCCCTAGTGCAGTCATCTGTGGTGCTCGCGGGCGGATGAACTCAAGCGCTGAGACGACCGCCACCAATGGTGAGCCATTAGCCCCCGCGATCTCACCCCGATGCGGCGGCCGCGGGCGTCACCGTGATCACGGTGACGCCCGCCTCTCGCGCGTCGTGAATGGCCCCAACTGGTGCATCCGCCGAGGTGACGACGGTGTCCAGGTCGGCGAATGAACCGAAGCGATGTGCGGATGTGCGAGTGAATTTCTCCGCGGTGGCCACAAGAATGACCCGCGCGGACGAGGCCAACGCTGCGCGCTTGATCCTCGCGTCGGCCAGCTTTGAGACGGTGAGACCATGGGTGGGATCCGCAGAACATGCACCCAGGAACGCAACATCGAAGCGCATCGAGCGGACGGCATCCACCGCATCCACACCCGTGAACGACAGGTCGTCTGGATCAACCGCCCCGCCTGGAACGATCACTTCATTACCCGGCCGCTCAGCCAATGCGGCGGCGGCATGAAGAGATAGGGCAAGAGCGGTGACTCCGAACCCCGCTAGCCGCCGCGCGATCGCCAACGCCGTCGTACCGTTGTCGATAAGAATCGATTGCCCTGGTAACACAAGCTGTGCCGCTGCATCGGCAAGAGCGGACTTGGCGTTGGGCTCCTCCGAAAGGCGAAGACCAAAAGGAAACTCCGCTCCGCGCTTGGATGCGGCCTCCGCGCCTCCGTGGTTTCTCCGCAGGGCCCCTTGCTCGGCGAGCTCGGTCAGGTCTCGACGGATGGTGATCGTCGATGCTCCCGTCAGTTCGGCCAAGTCCTGAATCCGCCGCGGGCCACTCTCGACCGCACGGATGATCACTTTTAGGCGTTCTGATCGTTGCACCAGATCATTATGATCCATAGCGTCCTCGCATGACGAGAACAGGAATCTCTCCCCGCCGCGGCGCGCTGGGCGTTGGCCTGATGTTCGCCAGCAATGGTGCAGTATTTGCGGCTCTCCTGCCCTGGTATCCGTTATTGTCAGATCGACTTGACCTTGGCCCGGCAGAGTTCGGGTTCATCGTTGCGAGCTTCGCGGTCGGTGGTATCGTCTCGTCCGCGGCACCCGCCCCGCTCATCACCCGCTTCGGGCCGGTTCGAATTGCGTTCTGCGCAACGGTCCTCCTCGCTGCCTCGGTAGCCTCCGCGCCATGGGGTGGGGCCGGATGGCTGTTGGCCGCGAGCTTGTTCCTGGTGGGGCTCTTCGACGCAATCGTCGATGTTGCGCAGAATGTGGCAGGTATCCGAGTCGAAGACTCATCGGGTCGCCCCATCTTGTCGTCGATGCATGCCCTGTGGAGTCTGGGGGGCGTGGCGGGGGGCACAGCTTCTACCGCTGCCGCAGCGTCGGGCGCCGACGTCCGCCTGTACTTGGCGTGCGCCGCAGCGGTAGCGGTGTTCCTCGTCGGATCTGGAGCTCTTCTCCTGCGCGATCTCCCCGGCGCCCCGGCTCTCGCAGGGGCGGCCGGCCACCGGAGCTCAACCGGCTGGAAGGTCGTGGCGCTTGCGGCGCTTCCGCTCGTGGTCATCGCCATCAGCGGCACCATGGTTGAAGACGTAGCGAACAACTGGGCCGCTCTGAGTGCCGTGCAACTGGCCGGTATGGCCCCGAACGCGGCCGGCGTCGCGTTCATCGTCATCGTCGGCAGCCAGTGCGTCGGACGCTTCACCGGGGATGCGCTCATTCACCGATTCGGCCGCGCGGTCATCGGCCGAATCGGAGGCGCGCTCATCGCCATCGGCGGTCTACTCGTCGTATCCACAAACGACGCGATCTGGCAGTTGCTGGTCGGCCTCGCGCTGGCAGGATTCGGCTCGGCAACGATCATTCCGAGTGCTCTCGCGGCTGCCGGAAAACTCCCTGGGGTCAGCGAAGGGGCTGGGGTCACGCTCGTCAGCTGGCTCATGCGCATCGGTTTCCTTTTCACGAGCCCACTCATCGGGTCGATCGCCGCGGCAACCGAGCTTCGTGTGGGACTTGCCATCCTCATGCCTATCGGCGTGGCAGCCATCGTGCTCTCGTCGGCACTCGCACCTCGTGGAAGGAGGCCACGCTAGCAACGGACCTTGACACACCGGGGGCCTGTTCCCACCCGGTGACGTGGACGTGTGGAGAATCTCGCTGCTCGGCGCTCACGGCCGAGGAGTTGAACCGTGATTCTCACATTTGGATCACGACGTCATGGCGACAGGCGGCTCTCCACCTCCTGGTTTTCGTTCGATACCAGCTCGTAACAAGGGATGACTTGCGCAGCGCGGTTCACGGATCTACTATCAGAACGTCAATGGTGATACGACGTTCTCAATAGTTGGACCCTGGGGACTGAGGAATCTGCCAACTCCTGAACTGACATGAGAGGCAACACAATGCGTAAGCAACGATTGGGGCAGGTCGCAGTAGCCGGCCTGGCAGGCGCAGCGCTTCTGCTCACTGGCTGCGCCGGAAGCGGCGGCAGCGAGGGTGGCGAAGGCGGTGGTGACGTCGAGGTCTTCACGTGGTGGACTTCTGGGGGAGAAGCTGCCGGACTCGAAGGTCTGGCTGACACCTTCAGCCAGCAGTGCGAAGGGCAAACATTCGTCAACGCCGCCATCGCCGGCGGCACGGGGTCGAACGCGAAGCAGGTTCTCGCGTCGCGCATGCAGCAGAACGACCCTCCCTCGACTTTCCAGATGCACGCCGGTGCCGAAGCAGCGGACTACATCAAGGCGGGACAGGTCCAGGATCTCAGTGAGTACTACTCCGACTGGGGTCTGGACGACGCCTTCCCGCAGGGTCTCCTCGATGCGCTGACCGTCGACGGCAAGATCTACTCAGTCCCCGTCAATATCCACCGCATCGTCCTGTGGGGAAACGCCTCCGTGCTGGCCGACGCGGGCATCACCAGCGCTCCGGCAACGGTCGATGAGTTCATCTCCAACCTCGAGACGCTGCGCGCGAACGGCATCGAGTCGCCCATCGCTGTCGGCGTCGACTGGACGCAGACTGAGCTCCTCGAGAGCGTTCTCCTGTCCGAGCTCGGTGTCGAAGACTTCACCGCGTTGTGGCAGAAGGACGGCGACTGGAAGGACAGCCGCGTGACGGACGCGCTGGAGGACTACAAGAAGATCCTCAGCTACTCGAACCCGGACCGCGACAGCCTCGACTGGACCGACGCCGAGAAGCGTCTCGTGGCCGGCCAGTCCGCCTACCAGCTCATGGGTGACTGGGAGGTCGCGGAGTTCGAGACCGACGGTTTCACCGACTTCACGCACCAGGCTTTCCCGGGGACCGAAGACGCGTACCAGTGGATCTCCGACTCGTTCGTGCTTCCGGTGGGAGCGAAGAACGAAGAGGGAGCCCTCTGCTGGCTGGAGACGGTCGGTAGCGCTGAGGGACAGAAGGCCTTCAACACGAAGAAGGGCTCGATTCCCGCTCGCACCGATGCGGACCCCGCGGATTACCCGGAGTACCAGCAGGAGGCGATTGCGGACTTCGCATCGCTGACTCCCGCGCCCTCTTGCGCGAATGGCTCGGGCTGCACGCTCGGACAGGTCTCGGCCATCAATTCCGCCGTTGGCAAGTTCTCTACCGACGGCGACGTCGACAGCCTGCAGAAGGCCATCGGCGACGCGACCGCTCAGTACGGAACCGACTGATTCTGCCCAATTTGTGCCGGGGGCCCGGCTACGGCCCCCGGCACTACACGAACGGAACGTCATGACTACTTTAAAGAAGCGCCTCAGCTCGCGCTCCTTCCACGGATTCCTTCTCCTTCTCCCCTCTCTGGTCATCCTCGGCGTCTTCGTGTACTTCCTGCTCGCACGCACGTTCGTCGTAGCAATGTCAGACCAGCACACCTTCTTGCCCACCAACGGGTTCGTAGGGTTCGACAACTTCGTCGCCCTGTTCACCAGTGACAATGGGCGCTTCCTCCACAGTGTCCGCAACCTCGGCCTCTTCTTCGTGGTCTTCGTGGGAGGAACCATCATCCTTGGCTTCCTCTGGGCGCTCATGCTGGACCGCGGAGTGAAGGGCGAAGGCTTCTTCCGCTCGATCTACATCTTCCCGATGGCGGTGTCCTTCATCGCCTCCGGAGTCGTGTGGCGCTGGCTGCTCAACTCCTCCACCGGAGATGAAGCAGGCGGCATCAACCAGCTCCTCGGCTGGATGAACCTCGACTTCCTCCAAGGCGATTGGTTCATCAACCCCGACTGGGGCATGGCGGCCATCGCCATCCCCGCGATCTGGCAGATGGCCGGCTACGTCATGGCACTCTTCCTCGCCGGATTTCGCGGCGTTCCGCCTGAGCTCCGCGAAGCAGCCCGCATGGACGGTGCCACGACGTCCCAGATGTACCGTCACGTGATCTTCCCGCAACTCACGCCCGCAGCCCTGTCCGCACTCATCATCGTCGGCGCCCTCGGCGCGAAGATCTTCGACCTCATCATGGCGATGACCGGACCCGGTTACATCACGGAGGTACCCGCAGTGTACGTGTGGAACGCGCTGCTGACCTCCGACTACGCCAAGGCCGCAGCCATCGCAACGCTCATGCTCGTTGCCATTGCGGTGCTCATCGTCCCGTACCTCATCATCACCATTCGTCGCGAACGGGAGGTCATCGAATGACCGTCCAAGAATTGCCCACCGCCGCCGTTGTAACCAACGGTCGCGTAGCCTCACCGCCGGCCGGAGGTGGCCCGCGGACGAACGTAGGTGCGACCGTTCTCACCGTCCTGAAGTACGCGCTCGCGATCTTGTCGGTCCTCGTCGTACTCGCGCCGATGTACCTGCTGGTCGTAACAAGCTTCAAGCCGCCGGCGGAAGTCGCAATCGCGAACATGTGGTTCCTTCCGCAGGAGTGGACCGGCGCCCCTTGGGAACGAGCGTGGACCGCGCTCTACCCGTCGCTGGGCCGCACGCTGATCCTCGCCGCGGCCTCGTCAATCCTCGTCAGCCTCCTCGGAGCGCTCAACGGCTACGTTCTGTCGCTCATACGCTTCCGCGGAGCGAACATCATTTTCGGAGCAATCCTCTTCGGAATGTACATCCCCTACCAGGCGGTGATGGTGCCTTTGCGTGATGTCGTGTCAACGATGGGCCTGCCGCCCGGAATCGCGACCCTGATCTTCGTTCACACGGTCTACGGGATTCCCATCGGTACGCTCATCTTCCGCAACTACTACATCAACTCGGTGCCCAAATCGTTGGTCGAGGCGGCGTCTGTTGATGGTGCAGGTGTGTTCCGAACATTCACCCGCGTCATCCTCCCGGTCTCAGCCCCCGGTTTCGTGGTCGTCATCATCTGGCAGTTCACGATGGTTTGGAACGACTTCCTCTTCGCGATCTTCTTGTCGAACACTCGGGATGGACCGGTGATGCTCGCGTTGAGCGCGCTCGCTGGCGCCCAGTCGCCCGACTACGCACAGAGTATGGCTGCGGCAATCATCGCCTCTGCGGCGCCATTGCTCGTGTACATCCTGCTTGGCAAGTTCTTCATCGGCGGTCTCATGGCCGGTTCCGTCAAGGGCTGACCACCAATTCGGGTGGGTGCGTTCACACGCCGCGGCCCGTCCTGGAAGGGTGCCAGTTCAACCGTGCGACAGAGACCTTTGCGCCTTCACTTCATCATCAAAGGGAGAAATGACCATGACAGACGTTCCCGCCCGCGGCCTCACCTGGGGTCTCATTGGTGCGAGTTGGATCGCGACCGAGTCGGTCGCGCCGGCCATCCTTGCGCAGCCGAACTCGCGCATCGCTCGAGTGTTCAGCGGATCGCAACAGCGCGCAACCGAGTTCGCCGAGAACATCGGAGCGCAGGGCACGGATGACCTAGACGAACTTCTGAGCGATCCCGAGATCGACGCTGTCTACATCTCGTCCGTGAACCACCAGCATCTCGACCAGGCCCTCGCCGCAATCTCGGCCGGCAAGCACGTTTTATGCGAGAAGCCGCTGGCACTTAGCCTCGCCGACGCACGAACGATGAGGGACGCGGCCCGACGAGCCGGCGTGATGTTGGCAACCAATCACCACATGCGGAACTCGGTCCCGCACGACATCATTCGTCGAGCAATCCTGAGCGGGGACTTGGGCGAAGTGGTCGCAGTCTCCGTCAGGCACGCGGTCGAGCTCCCCGAGAGTGCGCAGGGGTGGCGAACGAGGGATGTAGGGGCAGGCGCGGGGGTGATTCTCGACATCACAGTTCACGACGCGGATGCACTCCGCTTTGTGCTGGGGAGCGACCCGGTCAGCGTTCACGCTGCAACCCTCAGCGGTCGAATGACGGCGGACGGTATCGACGAATCCGTCGTCGGTACGGCACACTTCGCCAACGGCGTTGACGTAGCCTTCTTCGAGTCCTTCGTCACCGGCAATACGCCCACTGAACTCGCAGTGCTCGGAACAAAAGCGAGCTATATCGGAAATGGCATCCAGGCGATGCAACCAGTCGGGTCTCTCACTCGGTGGGAGAACGGGCAAGCGAGAGAGGTCGAGCTCGGCGAGCGTGAAGACCTGTACGTAGTCGGCATCCGCCGGTTCGAAGCCGCGGTACTCGATCCCACGCAGTCGCCCGCCGCCACTGCCGAGGACGGATTGTGGTCGGTGGCGTTCGCAGAAGCAGCACTCCGATCCTCAAAATCGGGCCTTGCAGAAAAGGTCGAGGAGCCTGGAGACACTGATGCGTGAAGATCTGATAGAAATTCCCGACCGGGCCCTCGTTTCACCGGGCGACAGCGTTATCAGCACTGACATCCTGGTGGTGGGCTCCGGCATGGGTGGCGGTACTCTCGCTTGGGCATTGCGCAACAGCGGCCGCGAAGTTCTCATCGTTGAGCGTGGGGCGTTCTTACCCAGGGAGCCGGAGAACTCTCAACCGGACCAGGTGTTCGTCTCCGGAAGGTACAAGACAGCTTCCCCCTGGCTCGATGGCGCCACGAAACGGCAATTCCAGCCTGGCGCCTACTACTGGGTCGGCGGCAACACGAAGATGTATGGCGCGTGCTTGCCGCGCTTCCGAGAAGACGATTTTGAGGAGACTACCCACGAGGACGGTATTTCTCCGCGATGGCCATTCTCTTACGCGGATCTCGAGCCGTTCTATGTGCAAGCGGAGAAGCTCTATCAGGTTCATGGTCGTGCAGGGGAGGATCCCTCTGATCCTCCCCGCTCCGAGGATTACCCTGCCGTTGCCCTAGAACACGAGCCGGAGATCCAGCGGCTGGCGGAACGCCTGCAGAAACAAGGGCTGTCGCCATTTCACATGCCGAACGGCATGAACCTTGACACGCTTGAAGAGCGTCGTCGGAACACCACCGCGGACGGGTCCCCCTCAGAAGACGGCACGAAGAGCGATGCGGAAAATCGCGCGATTCGCCCCGCCTTGCAATCAGATACCGTACGTCTCCTGACAGGCGCATTCGTGGAGAAACTTCTCACCAACGAGGATGGGACCCGCGTCGTCGCAGCCGAAGCCATCGTGGATGGGCGGCGGCGTCGTATTGAGGCGAATCAGTTCGTGGTGTCGGCCGGTGCCGTCAATTCGGCCGCGCTGCTGTTGCGTTCGGCATCTGATGAGCACCCGGATGGTCTCGCCAACTCGTCTGGTCTGCTCGGACGCAACTACATGCAGCACAACAGCACGTTCTTCATTGCCATCAACCCGTTCCGGCGGAATAGGACTGCATGGCAGAAGACTCTCGGTATCAATGACTGGTATTGGCGCGGGCCCGATGGCGACGTCCCGCTGGGTAGCGTTCAGATGCTCGGGAAGCTTCAGGGTGCCATGATCAAGAGTGCTCGGCGATGGATCCCCACATGGATGCTGAACATGGCCACCCGACGCAGCATCGACATGTTCCTTCTGACTGAGGACCTGCCCCGGTACGACAACCGAGTCACGTTGACCGGGGGGCGCCCGACGGTGACGTGGACCCCGAACAACGTCGGTGCTCACCGGAGGCTTACGGAACTCCTGAGCTCTGCGGTCCGCAAAGCGGGATACCCGATCGTGCTCACCGAGCGGATGGGGATATCGAGCGACTCGCATATGTGTGGGACGGCCGTTGCTGGAAATGACCCGAAGCGCAGCGTTCTCGATAAGAACTGCCGCACTCACGACATCCCCAACCTGTGGGTGGTGGACGGCTCGTTCTTCCCGTCTTCGGCAGGGTTGAACCCCGCGCTGACCATCGCCGCCAATGCGCTGCGGGTAGCGCCGGAGATTGCGAAAGGCTGAATCTCCCTAGGCTAGAGAGGCGGTTGAGTTCCCGGGAGGAGGGTTCAACCGCTTCTCTAGCCGGTTCGATCAGTATTCGACGGTGCTTTCAAGCGCAGTTGTCACCTGTAGGTGCGTCGTAATGCTGATGGCTTCCGAGAAGGGTTCTGGTAGCGCATATCGATCACGGCGGTACCAGGCTCAATGAGCGTCGTCTTAGCTGCTAGCCGCAAGCAGCGCTCAAGGGCTCGCGAACTGACGCTGAAAGTGGTGTACGCGGAGCCAGGCGCCGTCGTGCCCGAGGGACTCGGCGCCGACTGTGATGTCTCTCTGTTGAGCTAGCGCGTCCGCTGCCGTTCTTGTGGCAGATCCTGGAACATCTTGACGATGGCCGAATGACAGGAAGCCTCAGGGTCTTCGACATGTTCAGACTTCGCCCGCCGTCGACTCCGGTGTCCTCGCCCCAGCCTGCACGTGGTCTGAAATCACCGCTCCGCGTCGGCTGAGCATCACCACCGCGAGGCCAATGCCAGCTGTGATGATGGCGCAAGCAAGCATCATCATTCGGAATGCGTCCGCGTAGGCGTCGGCATGACCCTCTCCGCCCGCGGATACCTCGGCCGCAACCGTGGGGTCGCCCAGTGTCACGCTCAGAATCGCTGCGATTGCGGCACCAAAAGCTGCAACCGCGACCGCTTCGCTGCCGAGCCGCAGGAAGTTGAGTATGCCTGCCGCCGCTGCGGCACTCCGATGCCGCACGGACGCGAGCGCTTCTCCATCGACGAGCCCAAGGGGGAGCCCCCAGCCGAAACCGAGCAGCACCATTGGGATGATGAGCAACAGCGGCGACAGCACGGGGGCAAACAGCAAGAACATCAGATCGCCGAGGACGAGCAGCAGGAGAGCGGTAAAAAGCACCGACTGGGCTGTCACACGCGTCTTCGTGATCAGCAATCCGGCGAGTGCTGGACCGACCAGAACAGGCAAAGTGAGCGGCAGCATGAACATGCCGGCCGCCGCGGCATCTTGCCCGTAGACGGCGCTGAACGCGACCGGAGCGTACGTCAGGACGGATACATATGCGACCGATGCTGCGACCGGAACGAGGGCAATGCTGAGGAATCGCGAACTCTGAAGTGGTGCGAGGTCAAAGAGCTTCCGTCGCGGTGCGCTGTCCTCGTGCTGCTGGGCGAGAGCAGGTAGTACCCGAAATGCAGTAGCGACAAGGGTCAGCGCCGAAAGCGCGACGATGACGCCGAATATCCCTCGCCATCCCAGAAATGAGACAAGGAGTCCGCTGATCAGTGGGCCGGCGGCAAGTCCAATACCCACCACGGTGCCGAGCAACGAAAATGCTGCGGCCCGACGTGCGCCGCTGTAGGCATGGGAGATGATCGACGTGGCACCTGTCGCGATCGCGGCGGCGCCAACCCCGGAAATTATCCTGGCGATGTCAAGAGTAATCAGATCAGTCGCAAGGGCACTAGCCGCGGCCCCCGCGGCAACTGTCGCAAGCCCAACCACGAAGGTTCGCCTCAGACCGATCCGGTTGCCAAGCTGACCCCACATCAGCGTCGAGATCGTGAGAGCGATGTTGAATCCATTGACCACGCCCTGGAGCGTGAACGGGTCGTTACCGAGATCTTGAGAGATTTCGGGCAACGCGATGGCGGCGCCCGTAATGCTGATCGGCATGACGAAGACCCCGAGCAACAGAACTGGTAGAAGCAGTTTCGAGCGGATGGAGCTGGCTGTGCTTGGTGTGGCGAGCGTTGGCATGCGATCTCCTCGTAGGTACGATAATTTTCGTACCTGAGTGAACCACATGACTGAGGTACGATACAAATCGGATATGAAGGAGGTGAGGAGATGGAAACGCTCCTGCCTATGCCAGGCAGCACCGAGATCGAACTCGGGGCAATCTTCCGAGCACTAGCCGACGAGCATCGGAGACGAGTCATGGCGGAGCTAGCCGCCGATAAGGACGACGGTGAGCGCACCTGCAACTCGTTTAACTTGCCAATTTCCAAGCAGACGCAGACTCACCACTTCCGCAAGCTCCGCGATGCGGGACTGATATGCGAGATTGACTATGGGAACCGAAAGGGCATTCGGTTGCGCCGGTCCGAGATCAACGAGCGATTCCCGGGACTTCTTGACGCGCTCGCTGCGGATGCGGACTCGCGTTAGGCCGTACGCGGGGGGATTGATGTACTCTCGCACGTCTGGCGAGGTCGATGCGCTTGCTCAAGAGCTTTCGACCGCAGGGTCGCAACTATCGCGTTAGCACAGCGAGGGGCGCGGGTCGTGCCGGTGCTGTGCTCGGATGCTCCTGATGAAGCCCCGAGTTAGACCGTGATCTCTACCAGATTGCCGTCCGGGTCAAGTACACAGCTCTCGTAGTAGCCATCCCCGGTCGTGCGCGGACCACTGACAATCGAGAAGCCAGCATCCTGAAGACGCGTCGTTAGCTGATCAACCGCCCCGATCGATTTGACCGAAAACGCGACGTGGCTCCATCCGACGGTAGACGCCTTCAACAGGTTTTCGGTGAGTTCGGGGCGAACCATGACCTCAAGCCTGGCGCCGCCGCTAAACGTTAGAAAGTACGTCTGCAGTCCCGTACGTGGGTTGTGATACCTATCACCCGCCACGCCGTCGAAGAACGTCTCGTAAAAGAGACGCGTTCGCTCAAGATCCGTGCAGTAGAGGGCGGCGTGGTCGATGGTGGTCATGCTTCATCTCCGGTCTCGCTCGTCCTCGAGCGCCATTCTTGGCGCTCGAGGCGCGTCGTCGGCGATGCCGCGTGACGCATGCATGGAACCTATCTACTGGAATGATCACTGGCGTGGTCATTCCAAGACGAAATGATCAAAGAGCGATCCGGCGACCTCACGCTACTCTCTCGCGTGTTGATCATGATCGCCACGCAATCACTCGAGAGCACTTGCGGCTCCAGGATGAGCCTCAACAACACGAGCACGCCCTCGTCGAGACCTTGCCGGTAGAGGGGCGGTTGAGTTCCTGGGAGGAGGGCTCAACCGCTTCTCTACCCGGTGCGATCAAAATTCGATGATGCTCTCAAGCGCAGTTGTCACTTGTAGGTGCGTCGCAATGCTGATGGCTTCCGAGAAGGGTTCCTTCATCGCCGCCAGGCGACCGATCGTGGTGCGTCCACAGCCTGTCCGTCGTGCGATCTCACGGATGGATGTTCCCTCCGAGATGAAGCTTTGGACGAGCTGCGCCGCGGTCTTGCATGGCACGTTCCCGACTGGATCCTGTCCATCGCGGCGCGCCCGTGTTCGCCGATATTCTGCTCGCGCAGCTGTGCATGTGCGGCCATTCTGGTCGCCAGGGCAGGAGGTGTCCACGCGGCACCCGAGGTAGTAGCCTCCTGCGGTGCCGTGCTTGAGCGGGACGCCCTCACCGGCGAGACGAGCGGCGCGGTACGAGGAGAAGTAGTTGCGTCGTGCGTCAGTGCACGTCGTTGCCCCGCGGAAATTCTCGGGGCATACCGCTTTGCTCCGACACCCGCGGCGGTAGCCCCAAAGGGTGCCGTGGACAAGCTCTGGTTCGGTGTGCACCGGTGTGCGCGTGTCCCGGCGAATCGGGATGTACGAGGGGTGCCCAGCGAGGCTGAAGTCCCCATTCCGTGCCGCCCACGCCTCAACGCACGTGAGAAGGTCCGGCGATCCGTGATTGGCGCACCCACCGCGTGCTCTGCACCCGCGCTCGTAGCCCAGGGGTGAACCGTGAGGCAGGACGGGGACCGATGCGAGACCTGTCACGTGAGCGCTCCTGGTCGCGGGGACTCTGAGAAGTCAGCGATCTTTCCCTCCCAGAGGATCTGGGAGTTGTGGAAGCGTGCGGCATCCTGCGCGTCTTCACGTGAGCGGAACACGCCCAGGACAGCCAAGTCCCCTTTCGCGATCGCTCCGACAACGTAGACAACTTCGTCGGAGCGGTTGGAGCGCAGCGCCCTGGCGTGGAGATTTGGCTGGAAACGCAGCTCGTCGATGGCAGCCTGCACTTTCGCGGCCACAGCGTCGCCCACTCCTTTGTTTCCTGTCAGATGCAAGGAAACGGTGGATGTCGCGACGCCAGCGAGTTCTGCCACGTCACGAATGGTTGCGCGTCGTTCTGTCACCTGTATTCGCTCCGTGTGCTCAGTGCGTGTCTTCTGCTTCGATCTCGGTGCGGTCGCCCGACCACTGCGTGTGGAACGTTCCCGGCTTGTCGATGCG
>NZ_SSDJ01000127.1 GCF_004794465.1 Microbacterium sp. K24
CCTCCCGAGGGCGAGACCGAGAACGAAGACGACTCGACCGAGGAGACGGTCGAGACGACGCTTCCCGAGCGCTCCGAGGAGAACACCCCGCCGATCGCCGAGGACGACTCCTTCGGCGTGCGGCCCGGTGCCACGACGATGCTGCCGGTGCTCGACAACGACAACGACCCCGACGGCGACGTGCTGGTCGCGACGCTCGCCGAGGCGCAGCCGTCGATCGGCACGATCCAGCAGGTGCAGAACGGCGGCTCCCTGCAGATCGCCGTCGACGAGAAGGCCACCGGATCGACGACGTTCACGTACGAGGCCGACGACGGCCGCGGCGGCAAGGACACCGCGGCGGTGACCCTGTCGGTGCACGACCTCAGCGTCAACGGCGCTCCCACGGCCAAGCGCAAGACCAGTCTCACCGTCGAGACCGGCGGCACGATCTCGTACAACATCCTCCCGGACTGGATCGACCCGGACGGCGACGACATCTACCTCAAGGACGTCGTGCCGGCGCCCGGCGACGAGGTCGACTTCAGCACCGACGGTCAGATCACCTACAAGGCCACCGCGAGTCTTCAGGGTCGCAAGGAGGTGCAGGTGGTCGTCGCCGACGGCTACGGCGAGACCACCACGGCGACCATCGCGCTCGATGTGCGCCCGCAGGGATCCACGAAGCCCAAGACGAACGCCGACCACGTGGTGACGCGCGTCGGCGAGCAGGTCACGGTCGCCCCGCTCGCGAACGAGATGTACACGCAGTTCTCGAAGTTCGGGCCGGTGAACGCTAAACAGGAACGGCGTGCAGACGAATGGGCGGCACTCCG
>NZ_SSDJ01000128.1 GCF_004794465.1 Microbacterium sp. K24
CGGATGCCGCCGCCCGCGCACCGTGCGACCGTGCCGCGCATCGACGCCCGCATCGATCCGTCCGCCCCCGGGTTCCGCTGGTCGTCGGAGACGCCGATCATCGGTGCGCCGGGGCTCGAGGGCTCGGTGGCGTGGCTGGGCGGGGGAGGAGCGTCCGCGGGAGCGCCGCCGATCCGCCTCGTGGTCGACGCCGGCATCGGGGAAGACGTCGCCGAGGGCGCACGCGTCGGGGAGGAGGCCTTCCGGCTGACCATCGGCGCCGACGGCATCGAGATCTGCGGCGCGAGCCCGGCGGGAGTGTTCCGCGGCAGCGCCACCCTGCGGCAGCTCACGGACCGCGACGCCGTGTCGGCGGTCCTTCCGGCCGGCGTCTGGCAGGGAGCGCCCGCGTACGGCTGGCGCGGGGTGATGCTCGATGTGGCCCGGCACTTCCGTCCCGTGGACGAGGTGCGCCGACTCATCGACCTGCTCGCCGACCACCATCTCAACGTGCTGCACCTTCACCTCACCGACGACCAGGGCTGGCGCTTCGAGGTGCCGGGCTATCCGCGGCTGACCGAGGTCGGCTCCCGCCGTGCGGCGACGCAGCTCGGCCACGGACCGCTCGCGACCGTCGAACCGGGAGTGCACGAGGGGTTCTACTCGGCCGAGCAGTTGCGCGACCTCGTCGCTCACGCCGCCGATCGGTTCGTCACGATCGTGCCGGAGGTCGAGCTGCCCGGCCATATCCAGGCGGGTCTCGCGGCGTACCCGGAGCTCGGGAACACCGACGTCGGCGAGCCGATCACCGCGCCGTGGGAGCGCTTCGGCGTGAATCCGCGCACGCTCGCGCCGACCGAGGCCTCGCTGGCGTTCGGCCGCGCCGCGATCGACGCACTGTGCGAGGTGTTCGACAGCGAGTGGATCGGCATCGGCGGCGACGAGGTTCCGGTCACGGAGTGGGCCGACAGCCCGGCGGCCGCCGAGCGGATGAGGCAGCTCGGGCTCGCCACCCCGCATGACGTGCAGCCGTGGTTCACCGCGCATTTCGTGGCCCATCTGCGCAGCCGCGGACGGACCGCGCTGGCCTGGGACGAGGTGCTCGAGGGGGAGGTGCCGGACGGTGTCCGCGTGCTCGCCTGGCGGGGGCCGGTCGCGATGCGCGAAGCGCTGCGTCGCGGAATCCCGGTGGTGGCGTGCCCCGATCTGGAGGCGTACCTCGATTACCCGCAGTCGGAGTCGGTGGAGGAGCCCATCCGGGTGGGTCCGCCGCTGACCATCGAGCGGGCGTACTCGCTCCGTGTCGAGGAGGGCGCCGTGGGCGGGCAGGCGAACGTCTGGAGCGAACATCTGCCGACCAGGGACCGGCTCGACTTCGCGATGTTCCCTCGGCTGTCGGCGATCGCCGAGCGGCTGTGGGAGGGAGGGGAGCCGGGGCCCTATGCGGACTTCGCACGACGCCTTCCGACACACCTCCGCCGCCTTCGGGCCATGGGCGTGCGGTATCGTCCCCAAGACGGCCCTGCGCCCGACCAGAGACGCCCCGGCGTCCCCGGGAAACCGCTCACGATCGCGGCACGGGAGGAGATCGTCACGCGTCTCGTCTCACGGCTCGTGGAGCTCTCGGAATCACCCCCGACGCAGTATCGAAAGTAATGTAACGTTTCGGTAACCCTCGCCGCGCGTCCCGCGGCAGAGGTTGCACAAATTTTGTTCGTAAGGTCTACTAACAAACATGTCCGTTTCGGATGAACAGCGCGCCGCACCACCGTCGGAGTACGGCGGTGCGAACACGCACGCCTTCGGGCCCGGCCGCCACCTGCGCTCGCGCTCCAAGGTGCTCCCCGAGCATGCCCGCGGTCACAACCGCGCGCTCGTGCTGCAGACGCTGTACCACGCCGGAGCGATGAGCCGCGCAGACCTCTCGCGGGAGACCGGGCTCACCCGTGTCACCATCTCCGACCTGGTCGCCGAGTTCATCGCCGACGGCATCGTCATCGAGATGGGCGTGCGCGAGGCCGTCGGTCCGGGCAAGCCCCCGATCCTGATCGACATCGATCGTGTCGGCCACCAGATCATCGGTCTCGACCTCTCCGGTCCGACCGCGTTCGAGGGAGCGGTCCTCAGCCTCGACGGCGACGTGCTCGAGCGTCGTGAGGTCGCTCGTCCGGAGTCCCCGGACGGCGATGCCGCCTACGCCGCGGCCCTCGAACTCGCCCGCACCCTGGTCGCCGCGTCCACGCAGCCGCTCCTGGGCGTCGGCATCGGCACCCCGGGAGTCGTGCGCCCCGACGGCGTCGTGCTGAGCTCGCCGAACCTCGGCTGGTCGAACTTCCCGCTCGAGGCGAAGCTGAGCGTCGACCTCGATCTTCCGGTGCTCGCCCGCAACGACGCCAACGCGGCCGTGCTCGCCGAATACACGTTCGGCGACGCGAAGGCCGACTTCATGCTCATCAAGCTCGGCCGCGGTGTCGGCGCCGGCCTCATCACCGGCAGCCAGCCACTGCTCGGCAGCCGGTTCGCGGCGGGAGAGATCGGACACGTCGTCGTCGGGACCGATGGCGGACCGCGCTGCGCCTGCGGCAAGGACGGATGCCTGGAAGCCTGGCTCAGCGTCAGCCGGATGCGCGAGGCCCTCGCCGCCGATCCCGGCGCGCGCGATGAGATCCTCCGCGACTCCGGAACACGGATGGCGATCGCCATCGCGCCGATCGTCGCCGCACTCGACCTCTCCGAGGTCGTGCTCTCGGGACCCGCCGACCTGCTCGACGGCATCCTCATCGACGCCGCGATCGAGACCCTGCACGCGCGGACCCTCGAGGGCGTCTTCGAAGACGTCGTCGTGCGCCGTACCCACCAGGACGACATCGTGCTGCGCGGAGCCGCGGTGATGGTGCTGTCCGGACAGCTGGGAGTGTCGTGACCCGCGCCGCCACGACCGAAGCACGCGACCTCCGATGACCGGGGCTGACGCGGCCGACCGCATCGGTCGGCCGATTCGAGTGGGCCTGGACGTCGGCGGCACGAAGATCGACGCCGTCGCCGTCGCGCCCTCCGGCGACATCCTCGGACGCATCCGCAGGTCGACCGGCTGGGGTGCGGACGCCGTGGTCGAGAGCATCGTCATGGCCGTCACCGCACTCGCCGACGAGACGGCGTTCCCGGTCTCGTCGATCGGCTCGGTCGGCGTCGGCATCCCCGGTCTCGTGGACGTCGAGGAGGGCCGGGTCGATCACGCGGTCAACCTCGGCGTGCAGTCGCTCGATCTCGCCGCACGCGCCGAGCGGATGCTGGGCGTGCCGTTCCGGGTGGAGAACGACGTCAAGGCCGCAGCGCTCGGCGCCGCCGTCCTGAGCGGGGCCGCAGGGTCCATGGCCTACCTCAACCTCGGCACCGGAGTCGCAGCCGGGATCGTCAGCGAGGGGCGCATCTGGCGCGGTGCGCGCGGAACCGCCGGCGAGGTCGGACACCTCTCGGTCGACCCGAACGGACGCCTGTGCGGCTGCGGACAGCTCGGCTGCATCGAGACGTTCTGCGGCGGAGGCGCCCTGGCGAAGGCCTGGGGACGCCCCGGCGCTCTCCCGATCAGAGACATCTTCGACGCCGCCGACGCCGGCGACCCGGTGGCCCTGGCGCTGCGGAACGACCTCTATCACGGCGCCGCCGCGGCGGTGCGGGTGCTCGTGCTGTCGGCGGATGTCGAGACCGTCGTGATCGGCGGGGGACTCACCGCACTCGGCTCTCGCCTCGAAGACGGCATCCGCGCCGCACTGCACGCCGGCGCCGAGGCGTCACCGTTCATGCGGTCGCTGCGTCTCGATGAGAGAATCGAACTGCTTCCCGCGGGTTCCCCGGCTGCAGCTTTCGGCGCCGCACTGGTGGGCGCATCCGTACCCGAGAAGGAGATCGTCCCCCATGGCTGAGGTCGTCATCGTCGAGAACGCGGCAGCTGCCGGCGCGCTTGTCGCCACCGAGATCGTGGAGCTCATCGAGCGCCGCCCCGATGCGGTGCTGGGACTCGCCACCGGATCCACCCCGCTGCCGGTGTACCTGGCTCTGCGCACGCAGCTGGCCGGCCATGACGTGTCGCAGGTCCGCGGTTTCGCCCTCGACGAGTACGTCGGCATCGACCCCGCCCATCCCGAGAGCTACCGCTCGGTGATCACGCGCGAGGTGGTCGAGCCGCTGGGGCTCGACCCGCAGCGCATCCATGTGCCGAACGGGGCCGAGGCGACGATCCAGCACGCCGGCGACGACTACGAGGCCGCGATCGCCGCCGCGGGAGGCGTCGACCTGCAGATCCTCGGCATCGGCACCGACGGCCACATCGGCTTCAACGAACCGGGATCGTCGTTCGCCTCGCAGACGCGCGTCAAGACGCTCACCGAGCAGACCCGCGAAGACAACGCCCGCTTCTTCGACTCGATCGACGACGTGCCCCGGCACTGCATCACTCAGGGTCTCGGCACGATCCTCAAGGCCCGCCACCTCGTGCTGCTGGCGTTCGGCGAGGGAAAGGCACAGGCGGTCGCCGACGCGGTCGAGGGGCCGCTCACGGCCTTCCTGCCCGGTTCGGCGATCCAGCTGCACCCGCACGCCACGGTGGTCGTCGACGAGGCAGCGGCATCGAGCCTTCGACTCGCCGACTACTACCGCTACACGTTCGCCAACAAGCCCGCCTGGCAGGGCATCTAGTCGCGCGAGGCTCCGCCGGAATCGGCCTGATCCCGCGTGCTGGCCTACCCTCAGGGCGTGGGCGCCGGCCAGGCGATGGGCAGCAGGTGCTCGGTGCTCAGCGGCGCGAGCGGCAGCGTCGCGGTGTCGGCGGGGGTGATCCAGCGCAGCTCGGCGAGCTCGGCCTGCACCGAGACGGCCTCGGGATCGATGGTCGTCGCGAAGGCCTCGGCGACGACGCGATGACCCGGCTCGTTGGCCGCCTCGGAGATGAACGTACCGAGAGGGTGCAGATCGGCTTCGTCCAGCTGCAGCCCGAGCTCCTCGTGCAGTTCGCGGATCAGCGTCTGCGCGGGCGATTCGCCGGGCTCGGGCTTGCCTCCCGGCTGCATGAACCTCGTCGTGCCCTGCTTGCGCACGACGAGCACGCGTCCGGCGTCGTCGACGATCACGGCGGCGCTCACATGGATGTCAGGCATCGGGCGCGAACACCTTTCCGGGGTTGAGGATGCCGAGCGGATCGAACACCGCGGCGATCTGACGCTGCAGCTGCCACTGGTCCTCGCCGAGTTCGTCGGCGAGCCAGCGCCGCTTCAGGACCCCGATGCCGTGTTCGCCGGTCAGAGTGCCGCCGAGGCGGATCGCCGCGCGGAACAGCTCATCCGCCGCCGCCCAGACGTGCGCCGGGGTGTCGGACCCTTCGAAGATGAAGTTCGGATGCAGGTTGCCGTCGCCGGCGTGCGCGACCGTGGGGATCGTGAGACCGAAGTCGCGTTCGATGCGCGCGATCTCGTCGAACATCTCGGGCATCGCGCTGCGCGGCACCGACACGTCTTCGATCAGGGTGGTGCCGAGCGAGGCCATCGCCGCGTGCATCGATCGCCGGATCGCGAGCAGTCGCTCGCCCTCCTCGCGGTCGTGCGAGACGGTCGTGAGCCCTTCGTGAGCCCGCAGGACCTCCGCGATGGTGTCGGCCTCCGCGGCTGCCGCCGGTCCGTCGGTCCGGATGGTCAGCTGCGCCGCTCCCGGAGCGGGGGCCGGAAGCGCGAGCAGAGCATGCACCGCCGCGAGGCTCGCGGCATCCATCAGCTCCATGATCGCGGGCTGCACGCCGGCGGCGGTGACGGCGGCGGATGCCGCGGCTGCCGCGCGGACCCCGGGGAAGGTCGCGGTCACGGTGCAGACATCGCCAGCGACGAGGCGGCGCAGCTTCAGGGTGGCGCCCACCACGACGCCGAGCGTGCCCTCCGAGCCGATCACCAGCGAGGTGAGATCGAGGCCGGTCACGCCCTTGACGCTGCGGTGACCGAGGTGCAGGAGACGCCCGTCGGCGAGGACCAGGTCGACGCCGAGCACCGCGTCGCGCACGACGCCGTACTTTGCGCAGAGCAGACCCCCTGCGCCGGTCGCGATGTTCCCGCCCACCGTGGAGATGTCGCGACTGGCAGGGTCGGGAGCCCACCACACACCGTGTTCGGCGAGCTGATCGTTGAGGTCGGCGTTGAGGATGCCGGGTTCGACGACGGCGAGCAGATCGTCGGGGCGTACCTCGAGGATCGCGTTCATCCGGCGCGTGGAGAGCACGATCTCGCCCTCGCCCGCGTTGGCCGCGCCCGCCAGGCCGGTGCCGGCGCCCCGCACGACCACCGGCGTGCGGGTGGCCGTGGCGATCCGCATGGTCTGCTGAACGTGCTCCACGCTCTCGGCGTGCACGACCGCCAGCGGTCGCCCGGCGGCCGCATGACCCGAGCGGTCGGCCCGCGCGTCTTCGAGCGCGTCGGGGCTCACGTCCACGAGGGACCCGAGCGCCTCCTGCAGCAGCGTCAGCGCGGTCACGACCGCGTCCTCACGACAGGGCGCGTCGACCGCTGAGGACACCGGTGACGATCGCGACCAGCGCGAATGCGGTGCCGATGAGCGCCTGACCCATCGACCACCAGGCGATCGTGACGCCCACGTAGATGAAGAGCTCGACGGCCGCCCGGAGGAACGGATGCACGTGCAGGACAGGACGCGGCGACAGGAACACCGCCCAGATCAGCAGCACCACGATCGGGGCGCCCACGCCGGCGATGACGTTCCACGGCAGCGACCAGCTGGCGAATCCCCACAGGGCGAGCGAAGCCACGGCGACGACCAGCACGATCGCACGGACGACGTCGAGAACGGTGATGACCGGACGGACGACGCCGGGGACGGGTGCGGAATCCTGAGGCATGGATCCAGTCTATTCGGCGGGCGCGGGCTCCTCGGCCGGCGGCAGTGCGGTATCGACGGGCGCGACCTGCTCCACGGGCGCGACCTGCTCCGCGGGAGCAGCCTGCTCCGCAGGAGCAGCGGGGACCGGTGCGACCTCGACAGGTGCGGGGATGACGGGAGCGGGCTCCGCGGGCGCTGTCACGACGGGTGCGGCCGGCGCGGGTGCGGCCGGCGCGGCCTCTTCGACCGGAACCGTTGCCGCGCTGTCATCGAGCAGCGTCTGCTCCTGAATCAGGGCGGAGTCCGCGCTCAGCTCGATGATCACGATCGGCGCGCCGAGCGCGTTCAGCGTCGTATCCGCGGACGGACCGGAGCCGTCGGCGAGCACGTAGCGGAACGTGACCGTCGTGCTGGAGGCGAGCAGGTACTGGAGCAGGTCGGGTCGAAGATCGATCGTTCCCTGGCCGAGGGAGTCCAGGACGACCTCGCCGCCGCCGCCTCGGCTGCCGTCGAGCAGCGCCTCCACGGTCGTTCCGGGAACACCCGTGACGGGCACGCTGTAGTGCACGCGCAGGCCCTGGAAGGAGATCGTGGCCGCAGACCACGACGGCGCGGTGGTCGGAACGCCCGGCTCCGTCGGATCGGTCGGGTCGGTCGGGTCCGTGGGGTCGGTCGGGTCCGTGGGGTCGGTCGGGTCCGTCGGATCGGTCGGGTCCGTCGGATCGGTCGGGTCGGTCGGATCCGTCGGATCGGTCGGGTCCGTCGGGTCGGTGGGGTCCGTCGGGCCTTCCCCGTCGCCCGGACCCTCGGGGTCGGTGGGATCCGTCTCGTCCTCAGGGTCCGTCACGACCGGCGGCGCGGGCGGCGCGACGACCGGGCCCGTGTGCTCCGTCGGCGCCGGCGCGGTGGTCTCGTCGGCCGGCGGTGCAGGTGCTTCCTCGGGCTCATCGATCGGCTGCTCGATCACGATCGGCTCGTCGAGGTCCATCGAGGCGTCGGGTCCGACATCGGAGGTGATCGAGGAGGAGTCCGCATCGGCGGCGCTCGGCAGCGAGGTCGCGGGCTCGGCACCGGCGAGGCCGGGGATGATCGTCGCCGCAGCGACGACGCCGGCGACGACCAGAGCGGCGGAACCCGCGCCGACGAGGGCGCCCATCCCGGTCAGAATGCCGCCGGACGTGCCCGCCCCGGCAGCGACACCCGCTCCGCCTCCGGCGCTTCCGGTGGATCCGGCAGCACCGCTCCCGGATCCTGCCCCGAGTGCGACGGCTCCGGATGAACCTGCGTCACCCGCGAAGACGCCCCCGGGGATGCTGGACGGCATGGCGGCGAGGGCCACGATCGGCGCGCCGCCGCCCTGCAGCGTCGCGAGGTAGCCCGCGGCGCCGGTGACGCCGAGCACCAGAGGGAGGAGAACCAGCGCGAGGCGCGTCGAGACGTCTTTCGCCTCGGCGGCGACGATCATGCAGCGCGCGCATTCGTCGAGGTGCAGTTCGAGGCGCTTGTGATCGCGCGTGCCGAGGTTGCCCCGCGAGTAGGCGCCGAGGTGCTCGATCGTCCACTGGCAGTCCGAGCCGGGGGCCGCACTGCGCAGATGCGCCTGGATCCACGCTTCGCGCAGGCCTTCACGTGCGCGGAACGCCAGCTGCGAGACGGCGCCGGACTTCATGCCGAGGAGCGGAGCCACTTCCTGGGGCTTCATCTGCTCGATCTCGGTGTACCAGAGCACCTCCTGCCAGCGGGAGGGAAGGCTGCGGAAGGCCTGCGCCGTGAGGCTGCGGTCGAGAGCATCGTTCGCGGCCTGATCGGTGCTCTCGGGGTCGGCGACCGCGTCGAGTTCGTCGATCGCGGTCTCGCGACGAGAACGCCCCCACGCCGCGGCGGTGTTGCGGATGCTGGTGAACAGGTAGGCGCGGAAGGAGCCGTTCGGCCCGCCGCCCTTGACGATCGCCTGGTAGATGCGGGTGTAGGACTCCTGGACGAGGTCGTCAGGGTCGATCGACGAGGTGATCGACCGCGCGACCGAGAGGCCGGACGGGTAGTGGCGTCGCCAGAGTTCGCCGAAGGCCTCCGTGTCGCCCGAGCGGGCGCGGAGGATCAGGTCGGCATCGCCGATCGGCTCGTCGTGGTGTGTGTTCTCTTCGTGCACTGTCATCCATCGCTCCTGGGGCGCAGGAACGCCTCCACAGGAAGAGACGCGCAAGAGGGGATCTCATCACGCGTCTCTTCATTCTCTCCCGGATCTCGTCGCTTGACCACCCCTCGACGCGATCTTCCGGAGGTTTTCGTCCGCTTGATAAATCCCAGTTCTTGACTAATTTTCTCGGACCCCGGAGAAAGATCTCGAAGAAAATCTGGGAACTCGCGTAATGAATCGGCATCCGCGTCGTCTCATCCCATAGAGACAGCCGTACGAATTCCACCGGGGGGCGGATTTCAGGCGCTGGTGCGAGGGGCAACTGCACCGGCTGGGCGGGTCGGGAGCCTCGGGGGAGGAGTTCCCGGCCCCCCTCTCCATGAGGGGGATGAGGTCGCTGATCTGGGGAGAGGCGGCCTCCCACCCCGCTTCACGAACGACCGGAGAGCGCAGAGCTGCGCGTCGTCGCGCGATGCGCGGCTCTCGTCACCCGAGCAGCCGTGGTCCCACCCATACGCGCGCGACGTGCAGTTCTGCGTCCAGCAGCACGGCATCGGCGGTCATGCCCTCGCGGAGGGTGCCGAGCACCGTCTCGCGTCCGATGGCCCGCGCCGGAGTCTCTGTCAGAGCGCGCACCGCCTCGGGCAGCGTCGCACCCGCCTGCACCGCTCGCTGCAGAGCGACGTCCTGCGTGAGCGTCGAGCCGGCGATCGAACCCGTGTCGTCCGCCCGCGCCACGCCGTTCTCGACCGTGACGCTCACCGCGCCCAGGTCGTAGTGGCCGTCGGCACTGCCGGCCGCCGCCATGGCATCTGTGATGAGTGCCACCCTGCCCGGCGCGGAGTCGAACACGAGCTTGATCACGTGAGGATCGAGGTGCACGTTGTCGGCGATGGCTTCGAGGATCACCCGATGGTCCGCCGCCGCGGCGAGCACGGGTCCGGGGGCGCGGTGGTGGATGCCCGGCATCGCGTTGAAGGCGTGCGTGAGGATCGATGCCCCGGCTTCGAACGCGGCGACGGCCATCGCGGCATCCGCACTCGTGTGTCCGACGGCCGCCGCGGCGCCCGCGGCGACGATCTGACGGATCGCGTCGAGCCCGCCCGGCAGCTCGGGCGCGATCGTGACCTGGCGCACGGTGCCGCGACCGGCCTCGAGCAGGCGTGCGACGTCGGCGGAGGCGGGTGCGCGCAGCAGCGACGGCTCATGAGCGCCGTGGTGCGCGGGATCGAGGAACGGGCCCTCGAGGTGCGAGCCGAGGATGTCGGCATCCGTCTCCATCAGATCGGCGACCAGCGCGGCGCTGCGGGCGAGCTCGTCGAGCGGCGCCGTCACCAGCGACACCACGGCACGCGTCGTGCCGTGCGCGCGATGGAGCGCACGTCCCGTGCGGATGGCGTCGACTCCGTCATCGAACGCGGCTCCCGCGCCGCCGTGGCCGTGGATGTCGACGAATCCCGGCGTGAGGACGGCCCCCGGTCCGGCGATCCCTGCGGCATCGAGCACCTCGTCCGCCGGCTCCCAGGTCGTTCCCGTCCCGCGCGCGACGACCGCTCCGTCGGCGAAGCGCACCCAGCCGTCGTCGACGATCTCGCCGGCGTCGACGATGCGCGCGGAGTGGATGACCAGCGAACCGGTCGCGGAGGAATGGATGCTCAACGCTCGCTCCAGGGGATCTCGTCAGCGGGGTGGAAGTCGATCCCCTCAGCCTTCCACAGCGGCGCGAGCGAGCCGAGACGCACGCGGAACGACTCCCACACGCGCTCCGGCGCCTCCCGAGGCGACCAGGCGACCTCGGCCTGCGCGGCGGCGCGGGGGAAGACGAGCTGCTCGACATCGCTGAGGGTGCGCGTGGTCTCGGACCACAGCGGGGCCTCGATGCCGAGGATGGCGTCATCCGGCACGTCGAGCACCGCGGTCGGTTCCCACTCGTAGGCGGAGCGGACGTCGATGATCGCCGCCCAGGTGAGCCCGAGAGGGAAGTCGGCGGTGTACTTCATGTCGAGGTAGGCGGCGTCCGCGGCGGACATGATCAACGCACCGCCGCGCTCGACGAAGTGCGCGGCCTCCTCGGCATGCGTGCCCTCCGGCGTGGTCTTGCCCCAGTACTGGCCGATCGTTCCCTCGGCGATGTCGGCCGCCGATCCCATCTCGTGCCAGGCGATCGGGGTCTTCCCCGCCTCGACGACGATCGCCGTGACGCGCTCCGCGAAGAGGTCGAAGTCGGCCTGGGGCGTGCCCAGGGACTCGTCTCCGCCGACGTGGAGGTACGGACCCGGCGTGATCTCGGCGAGCTCGCGCACGACGTCGCGGACGAACTCGTAGGTGCGCTCCTCGTGGATCCGCACGCTGGAGTGGCCGACGCCGGTGCCGAGGTACGCCTCGCCGTGCACGGGAAGCGGCTGGCCCTGCTGCAGCGACTCCGATCGCAGGGCGTCGCTCACCACGGGCTCCTCGACCAACTCGGGGTAGGCGACGCCGATCGCGTGCGTGTGACCGGGCAGATCGATCTCGGGGATCAGCAGCACGTGCCGCTCCTCCGCGTACGCGACGATCTCGCGGTAGTCGTCCTTCGTGTAGAAGCCGCCGCGTGCCTCGTCCACCGCGGTCGACGAGGAGAGCTCCGTCAGCAGAGGCCACGAGTCGATCTGGATCCGCCAGCCCTGGTCGTCGCTCAGGTGCAGGTGCAGGTGGTTGAACTTCAGCGCGCTGATGCTGTCGATGAAGGTCTTGACCTCGTCGACGTCGAAGAAGTGCCGCGTGACGTCGAGCATCACGCCGCGACGACCGAAGCGCGGGGCATCCCGGATCTCGGCCCGGAGGAATCCCCAGCCGTGCTCTTCTTCGCGGAGCAGCTGCCGCAGGGTCTGCACGCCGTAGAAGAGTCCGGCTTCGTCGGCGCCGACCAGCTCGACCCGGTCGCCGACGGTGAGCGCGTATCCCTCGGGGGCGGCGACGGCAGGGTCGAGGCGGAGCTCGATGTCGGCCGAGGCGCTGTCGGCGGCATCGGCGGCATCGGCGGCGGAGAGGCGGATGCCGCTGCGTCGCTCGACCGCGTCGATCAGCTGCGCCGCCGCGGGGGAGGACCCGAGCACACGCGTCGTCGCGGCGATCGGCATCCGTCCTTCCCCTGCGGTGGCAGACACGGGCGCGGGCACGAGCGGAAGGGAATGGGTAAAGACCATGAACAAAACCTATCGTGGACCCGGCCTGGGCCACAGAGGGAATCCGCTATGCTCGTAACCGTCGCAACTGGCGTCTGGGTGGACTACCACCGGGGAGCGACTGACCACGGAATTCGACCGCGCGCCTGGGCCGATCGGTACACCCTTCGAATCCGTCGTCAGAGGAGCAAGTCATCATGACCGACCGTTACTTCAACGCCCCGCTTTCCGAGGTCGATCCCGAGATCGCACAGGTGCTCGATCGTGAGCTGAAGCGTCAGCAGACGTTCCTCGAGATGATCGCCTCCGAGAACTTCGTTCCCGTCTCGGTGCTGCAGTCGCAGGGCTCGGTGCTCACGAACAAGTACGCCGAGGGATACCCGGGTCGTCGCTACTACGGCGGCTGCGAAGAGGTCGACGTCGCGGAGTCCCTCGCGATCGAGCGGGGCAAGAGCTTGTTCGGCTCGGAGTTCGCCAACGTCCAGCCGCATTCCGGTGCCTCCGCGAACGCGGCCGTGCTGCACGCGATCGCCCGACCCGGCGACACGCTGCTCGGCCTGTCGCTCGACCAGGGCGGCCACCTGACGCACGGCATGAAGATCAACTTCTCCGGCCGTCTCTACGACATCGTCGCGTACGGCGTGAACCCCGAGACCTCCATCATCGACATGGACGAGGTGCGCGAGCTCGCGATCCGCCACAAGCCGAAGGTGATCATCGCCGGCTGGTCCGCCTACCCGCGCACGCTCGACTTCGAGGCTTTCCGCGCGATCGCCGACGAAGTGGGCGCCCTGCTGTGGGTCGACATGGCGCACTTCGCCGGCCTCGTGGCCGCGGGCCTGCACCCGAACCCGGTGCCGCACGCCCACGTCGTCTCGTCGACCGTGCACAAGACCATCGGCGGCCCCCGCTCGGGCTTCATCCTCACCAATGACGCCGACATCGCGAAGAAGATCAACACCGCGGTCTTCCCGGGCCAGCAGGGCGGACCGCTCATGCACGTGATCGCCGCCAAGGCGACCGCGTTCAAGCTCGCGTCGACCCCGGAGTTCGCCGAGCGCCAGGAGCGCACCCTGCGCGGTGCTGCCCTGATCGCGGAGCGCCTGTCCCAGCAGGACGTGAAGGATGCCGGCATCGGCGTGCGGTCCGGCGGCACCGACGTGCACCTGGTGCTCGTCGACCTGCGTGACGCCGCGATCGACGGCAAGCAGGCCGAAGACCTGCTGCATGACATCCACATCACGGTGAACCGCAACGCGGTGCCGAACGACCCCCGTCCGCCGATGGTCACCTCGGGTCTGCGCATCGGCACGCCGGCGCTCGCGACCCGCGGCTTCGGCGACGCCGAGTTCACCGAGGTCGCCGACATCATCGCCCTGGCGCTGATCCCCGGCGCCGACGTCGAGGCCCTGCGTGCGCGCGTCGACGCGCTCGCCGCGGGCTTCCCGCTCTACCCGGACCTGCAGCAGTGACCTCTGTCGTCCTGGACGGCAAGGCGGCAGCCGCCGAGATCCGGGCCGAGCTGACCGAGCGCGTCGCGACACTGAAGGCGAAGGGGATCACTCCCGGCATCGCCACGGTTCTCGTCGGCGCCGACCCGGCATCCCAGCTCTACGTCGGGATGAAGCACCGGCAGTCCGAGGCGATCGGGATGAACTCGATCCAGCGCGAGCTGCCCGCCGACGCCACGCGGGCCGATGTCGAGGCGCTGATCGACGAGCTCAACGCCGACCCGGCATGCCACGGCTACATCGTGCAGCTGCCCTTGCCGAAGCACATCGACACGGACGCGATCCTCGAGCGGATCGACCCCGCGAAGGATGCCGACGGCCTGCACCCGACCAACCTCGGGCGCCTCGTGCTGAACGTGAACGCGCCGATTCACACCCCGCTGCCGTGCACGCCGCGCGGTGTGATCGAGCTGCTGCTGCGCAACGACTACGACCTCAAGGGCAAGCACGTGGTCGTCGTCGGTCGCGGCGTCACGATCGGCCGTTCGATCGGGCTGCTGCTGACACGCCGCGACCTGAACGCCACGGTCACGCTCACGCACACCGGCACGGTCGACATGCCGCGCTACCTGCGCGAGGCCGACGTCATCGTCGCCGCTGCGGGCGTCAAGCACCTCATCCGCGCCGAAGACGTGAAGCCGGGTGCGGCCGTGCTCGACGTGGGGGTCACGCGGGAGACCGACCCCGAGACGGGCAAGAGCCTCGTCTTCGGCGACGTGCACCCCGACGTGGCCGAGATCGCCGGATATCTGTCGCCGAACCCCGGGGGCGTCGGTCCGATGACGGTCGCACTGCTCATGACGAACGTGGTCGAGGCCGCGGAGCGGCTCGCCTGACGGCATCCGTCCGCATTAATCCGCAGAACGACGCGAACCTCGCAGGGATCAGCCGATCTCCTGCGAGGTTCGCGTCGTTCTGCGAGGTTTCTGTCGTGCCTCAGCCGAGCTCGTCGAGCATCCGCCGCTGTTCGGGAGTCAGGCCGTCCTTGAGTTCGTCGCGGGCGGCTGTCGTCTCCGGCGTCTCGGGGGAGGAAGCGGATGCCGTCGGCTTCGCGCCGCCGCCCTTCACCCGCGCCTGGACCACGTCGTACAGCTCGCCCGCCTTGGCGTGGAGCTTGTCGTCGATCTGGTCGTAGATGACCCAGCCGAGGAGCAGGATCAGCGGCGGGATGACGTAGCCCCAGAAGCTCGACGAGCGCACGCCGCTCAGCCACACCGTGAGCACCCACACGATCAGCTCGACCACGTAGACGAGCACGTACTGGACGACCTTCTCGCCGGTCTTGGTGCGGGTGGAGGCCGATTTCGCCGCGGACCTGCGGAAGGCGCTCCGCAGCAGCGGCTTCACGAACAGCGCGGCCAGCGTCAGGATGATCGCGGCCCAGAGGGCGTTCCATCCGACGGAGACGCCGCGGAGCAGCAGACCGATCAGCAGCAGGACCGCGACGTTGAACACGTACAGCGATACGAACCGGACGATTCCGTTCTTCATGCGACCAGAATCCCACAGGTGCTGCGCTGCCGCACCCCGCGGCGCGCAGGCGCTCAGGCTCCGCCGACCGTGCCTTCGATCCCGCTGATGCGTGCCTGCTCGTCGAAGCGGAACGTCGCCGAACCCGAGGCGTCGACGACCGTGGCGCCGGAGAAGGCCGCATCGGTCCAGGTCAGCGTCCACGCGGCGAGCCGGGCGAGATCCCAGACGGCCGTGCGCGCGTCGGGGAGCGCGAGGCCGGAGAGGATGCGGGGGAGCGCGATGACCGCGTCGGAGACGGTGAGCGGCGCGAGTGGCGCGTCGAGCAGGAACACCGCGCGGGTGCCGCCGCCGACCGGAGCGGAGTAGTAGGGCGAGCGTCCGGTGAGCTCGACCGCGACACCGCCGACGACGTGCGCCGCCTGGGCGATCCACGCCTCATCTGCGGCGGCGTCGGCGGGGAACGGGACCTCGGGCGTGGTCAGGTCGACCAGGCCGTGCTCCGCTCCGTACGCACGCAGCTGCGCGGCGACACCCTGCGGGTCGCCCTGCGGGTGCGCCCACGCCCACAGCATCGAGCGGGGTCCCGGTGCGATCGTCGCGATCAGGTGCGCCCGCGTCACGAGCTGCCGCGACGGGTCGGCGTTCGCCGTGAAGGTGATGGTGCCGGCCGCCATGTCCGCATCCCAGCGGTGCTCACCCAGCGCGTCGGCGGCGGCGGAGAGAGCGTCCTGGCGGAGCGCGGTGAACAGGGCGGCACGGTCGGCGAGGGGCTGGAGCGCGGCGAAGGTCATGCCCCCAGTCTTGCCCGGATTGCTATGAATACGCCAGAGTCAGCCGCGTGCCGAGAGGATGCCGGCCGGCCGTCCCATGCGCCACACGCTCGGCACGAACAGGGTGACCAGGGCGACCACCGCGTACACGATGCCCGAGGCGACGAGGACGGTCGCGGCATCCGCCTGCGTGATGAGCCAGCCGAAGAGCAGCGTGCCGATCGGCATCACGACCCAGCTGCCGAGCATGTCGTAGCTGTACACGCGGGACAGCTTGTCACCCGGCACGTTCTCCATCATCGCGAGGTTCCAGCCCGTGCTGAACACCTCGGCGCCGGCCCCGGCGATGAACGCCGCGATCACGAGCAGCACGACGGCAGGATGCACGCCGAGCACTGTGACCGGGATCGCGAAGGCCGCCATGCCGATCATCCCGTAGCGCAGCGGACGCTTCAGCGGGAACCACAGCAGGATCAGGGTCATCAGCAGCACGCCGACGCCCTCGGCGCTCACCACCCAGCCCCACCCGGCGATGCCGAGCAGGTCGTTGTTCTTCGCGATGTACGGACCGACGACGCCCCAGGTTCCGACGTGGATCGCGTTCATCACCATGAAGGCGAGCACGACCGTCCACAACCACGATCGACTCCAGAACTCGTGCCAGCCGACGCGCAGATCATGGAACATCGTGGTTCCGCCGGCGTGGCCGGGGGGAGGGAGCTTCACGAGCGCGAGCACCGGGATGGCGAGCAGCCAGCCGAGCGCCTGGACCACCATCGCCCACGCGGGACCCGCCGTGGCGACCAGGATGCCGGCGATGACCGGCCCGCCGATCGTCACGGCCGAGCGCACGAACGACAGCATGGCGTTCGCCTGCTGCAGATTCTCCGGTGTCGTGAGCTGCGGGATGATCCCCTGCATGGCCGGCAGCACGAACGCGCTCGACGCGCCGTTCACGATCGACAGCACGACCAGCAGGGGGATCGTCGCGGTTCCGGTGAACAGGAGCGCCGCCATCGCGCCGATCGTGAGGATGTCGATCACGTAGCAGGTCTGGATGATCAGCGCCCTCGGCAGGCGGTCGGCCACCACACCGCCGAACAGCAGGAAGACGATGTTGCTGATCGTGAACGCCGCGAGCACGAACGAGAGGGATCGGGCGTCGTTGTCGATCTCGAGCACGGCGAACGCGAGCGCGATCGACGACATCGACCCCGTGATCATCGTGATCGCCCGGGCGAGGAAGAACCAGCGGAAGTTGCGGTCCTTCATGGCGGCGAGTCCGCGGTTCATCGGGCGGCCACGCATCTGTGCATCCCGCCATCCTTCCACGCGTGATCGCTTTCGAATCGCGCAACTGGCCGCGAATCACGCATCGAAGCGACAATTCAGGCGATTCGAAAGCAGTGGGTCAGTAGCTGGCGCGTTCGGGTGCCTCGGTCGCGATGAAGCGGGCGGCGAGGGCCTCGGATGCGCGGGCGAGCAGCGCCACATCGGCGCCGACGGCCACGAAGTCCGCGCCCCCGGCGAGGTAGGCGTCGGCGGCGACCGGATCGAAGGCGTTCACGCCCACGGGCTTTCCCGCGGCCTTCACCGCGGCGAAGACCCTCTCGACGGCGGCGACCACGTCGGGATGCGTCTGCCGGCCGAGAAGACCCATGGATGCCGAGAGGTCGGAGGGGCCGACGAACACCGCGTCGACGCCGTCGACGGCGGCGATCTCGGCCGCCGCGGCGACTCCGGCTTCCGTCTCGATCTGCACCGTCAAGGAGGTGTGCCGTGCGGATTCCTGCAGGTAGCCGTCGACGCGGTTCCAGCGGGCGCTGCGGGCCAGCGCGCTGCCGACGCCGCGCACGCCCTCCGGCGGGTAGCGGGTGGCCGACACGGCCGCGCGCGCCTCATCGACCGAGGAGACCATCGGCACGATCAGGTTCTGCGCGCCCAGATCGAGGATCTGCTTGATCGCGACCGTGTCGTTGGAGGGGGCCCGCACCACCGGAGTGATCGGGTAGGCGGCAGCCACCTGCAGTTGCACGAGCACCGACTCGAGCGTGTTCGCCGAGTGCTCCATGTCGATCAGCAGCCAGTCGAGGCCGGAACCTGCGGCGACCTCGGTGACGAGCGCGCTGCCCGAGCAGGCCCACATGCCGATCAGCGCCCGGTCGGAGGAGGCGAGCTGCTCGCGGAAGGACGGGTCTAGATGAAGCGGCATTCGATCGTTCCCATCGGTCCGTAGTCGCACAGCACGTCATCGCCGCGCGACACCCACATCGGGCGCGTGAACGATCCTGCCAGGATGATCTCTCCCGCTTCCAGACGCGCGCCGTGCTGATGGAACTTGTTCGCCAGCCACGCGACGCCGGTCGCGGGATGCCCGAGCACACCGGCCGCGACACCCGTCTCCTCGATCTCGCCGTTGCGCGACAGCACGCCGGGCACCCAGCGCAGGTCGATCTCGTCCGGACGTCGCCGCTCGGTGCCCAGCACCATCGCACCGTACGCCGCGTTGTCGCTGATCGTGTCGACGATCGTGCGGCCCTCGAGCTCGATATGGGAGTTGAGGACCTCGAGCGCGGGGACCGCGTAGTCGATCGCCGCGAGGGCGTCGTCGAGCGTGCAGTCGGGGCCCTCGAGCGGATGCTTCAGCACGAACGCGAGCTCCACCTCGATGCGCACGTTCGAGAAGTGGTCGACCGGGATCTCGGCGCCGGACTCGTAGACGGTGTCGTCGAACATCACCCCGTAGTCGGGCTCGGTGATGCCGGTCGCCTGCTGCATCGCCTTGGAGGTCAGGCCGATCTTGCGTCCGACGAGCCGGCGGCCCGCGGCGATCTGCGAGTCCCGCCATACGCCCTGGATCGCGTAGGAGTCCTCGATCACGGCACCCGGGTAGCGCGCCGTGATGCGCGGGATCACCGAGTGCGTGCGGTCGGCCTCCGCGAGCTCGGCCGCGATCTCTGCGATTGCTTCTTGCGACAGCATCCGTCCTCCTCCTTCAGAGCTGGTTGCCCAGCTTCTTCTCGCCCTCGTCGGCACGCGTGTACGAGAAGCCGTCGGCGCCGATCGTGACCGCCATCTCGGAGCTGTCGGTGCGGGCGACGACCGGCTGCGGGTTGCCGTCGAGATCGAGCACGAGGCTCGCATCGGTGTACCAGCTCGGCACGACCGGGTTGCCCCACCAGTCGCGGCGCTGGTTGTCGTGCACGTCCCAGGTGATGACGGGGTTGTCCGGGTCTCCGGTGTAGTAGTCCTGCGTGTACACCTCGACGCGGTGGCCGTCGGGATCGCGCAGGTACAGGTAGAACGCGTTCGAGACGCCGTGGCGCCCGGGGCCGCGCTCGATCGCATCCGAACGACGGAGGGCGCCGAGCTTGTCGCAGATCGCGAGGATGTTGTGCTTCTCGTGCGTCGCGAAGCAGACGTGGTGCATGCGGGGCCCGTCGCCGCCGGTCATGGCGGTGTCGTGCACGGTCGGCTTGCGACGCATCCATGCGGCGTAGACGATGCCCTCGTCGTCCTGGATGTCTTCCGTCACGCGGAAGCCGAGGTCCTGCATGAACGCGACAGCGCGGGGGACGTCGGGGGTGACCTGGTTGAAGTGGTCGAGACGGACGAGCTCGCCCGGGATGTGCAGGTCGTAGCGCCACGACATCCGCTCGACGTGATCGGCCTGGAAGAAGAACTCGTAGGGGAAGCCGAGGGGATCGACCACGCGCACCGAGTCGCCGATGCCCTGCACGAAACCGTCCGGGTTGCGGCGCACGTCGCAGCCGAGCTCGGTGTAGAACTCGACGGCGCGGTCGAGGTCTTCCGGGGTGCGCACACGGTACGAGAACGCGGCGACGGCGGCGACGGGTCCGGTGCGCAGCACCAGGTTGTGGTGGATGAACTCCTCGGTGGAGCGCAGGTAGATCGCCTCGTCGTCTTCGGCGGTCACGTACAGCCCGAGGATGTCGACGTAGAACTGGCGGGAGGCCGCGAGGTCGGTGACGACGAGCTCCATGTAGGCGCAGCGCAGGATGTCGGGCGGGGTGCTCTGCGGCGTCGCGACGGGGTTGTCCGTGCGGATCGGCGCCTCCTGCGACACGTAGTAGCCGGCAGAGGTCAGGGTCATGTCTTCGCGATCGGTCATGTCAGCGTCCTTGCAGATCAGAGCGGCGGGTCAGTTCTTGCCGAAGGTCGGGTTGTGGGCGGGGCCGAGCGTGATGTGCACGCTCTGCTGATCGGTGTAGAAGTCGATCGAGCGGTAGCCGCCCTCGTGGCCGAGTCCGGAGGCCTTCACACCGCCGAACGGTGTGCGCAGGTCGCGCACGTTGTTGCTGTTCAGCCACACCATGCCGGCCTCGACCGCCTGCGCGAAGTTGTGGGCGCGCTTCAGGTCGTTGGTCCAGATGTACGCGGCGAGACCGTACTTCGTGTTGTTCGCGAGCGACAGCGCCTCCTCGTCGGAGTCGAAGGGCGTGATCGCGACGACCGGGCCGAAGATCTCCTCCTGGAAGATGCGCGCATCGGGGGAGACGTCGGCGAAAACCGTCGGGGCGACGAAGTTGCCCTCCTCGAAGCCCTCCGGCCGGCCGCCGCCGGCGACGAGGCGTCCTTCGCTCTTGCCGATCTCGACGTAGCTCATGACCTTCTCGTAGTGCTCGGGGTGCACGAGCGCGCCGACCTCGGTGGCCGGGTCGTGCGGGTAGCCGACCTTCACGCGCTTCGCCTGCGCGGCGTACCGTTCCACGAACTCCTCGTAGATCGAGCGCTCCACGAGGATGCGGGAACCGGCGGTGCAGCGCTCGCCGTTGAGGGAGAAGACACCGAAGATCGTGGCGTCGACGGCGGCTTCGAGGTCGGCATCCGCGAAGACGACGGCGGGGGACTTGCCGCCGAGCTCCATCGACAGACCCTTGAGGAACGGCGCCGCGTTGCCGAAGATCAGCTGGCCGGTGGAGCTCTCGCCGGTGAAGGAGATCAGCGGAACATCGGGGTGCTTGACGAGCGCGTCCCCGGCGTCCTCGCCCAGGCCGTTCACGAGGTTGAAGACCCCCTGGGGGAGTCCGGCCTCTTCGAAGATCCCGGCCCAGAGGGATGCCGACAGCGGCGTGAACTCGGCGGGCTTCAGCACGACCGTGTTGCCGGTCGCCAGGGCGGGTCCGAGCTTCCACGACTCGAGCATGAACGGGGTGTTCCACGGCGTGATGAGACCCGCGACGCCGATCGGCTTGCGGTTGACGTAGTTCATCTGACGTCCGGGCACCTTGAAGGCGTCATCGGACTGCGCGACGATCAGGTCGGCGAAGAAGCGGAAGTTCTCGGCGGCGCGACGGGCCTGGCCGAGTGCCTGCGTGATCGGCAGCCCGGAGTCGTACGATTCGAGCTCGGCGAGGCGCGCATCGCGGGACTCGACGATGTCGGCGATCCGGTGCAGCACGCGGGAGCGCTCGCGCGGCAGCATCCGCGGCCAGGGCCCCTCTTCGAAGGCGCGCTTCGCCGCGGCGACGGCCAGCTCGATGTCGGCCTTCTTGCCGGCGGCGGCGGTGGTGTAGGTCTTGTTCGTCACCGGGTCGAGCACATCGAACGTGTCGCCGTCGACCGAATCGACGAACGCACCGTCGATGTAGTGCTGGATGTGGTCGGGCAGGTCGGCGGGGATGCGCGAATCGGTCATGACAGGCCTCCGGTGGTCTGGGCGGAACGGGTGTGCAGGGCATCGAGGAAGGCGTCCATCGTGCGCCAGCGGTGGTTGCGGGCGGCGAGCTCGATCTCGAGCGGATCGGCGCCCGCCCGGATGAGCTCGAGGATCTCGGTGTGCTCTTCGACGGAGTGCTGCGCGCGACCGGGGATCGAGTCGAAGGTCGAATCGCGGATGCCGGAGAGCCGAGACCATCCGCGGTGCACGAGGTCGAGAAGGTGCGGGTTCGGGCACGGCTCGAACAGCACCGAGTGGAACTGGCGGTTGAGTTCGGTGAAGGCGTGCGGATCGAGGTGATCGAGCATCTGCGCCATCCGCTCGTTGATGCGGGCGGCCTCGTCGAGGGCGGCGTCGTCGAGCAGCGGGGCGGACAGCGCGGTGGCCGAGCCCTCGACGACGCCGAGGGTCTGCATGGTGTGGGCGTACTCGCTCTCGTCGACGAGCGTCACGCGCGCTCCGACGTTGCGTTCGAAGGTCACGAGACCCTCGGCCTCGAGGCGCCGGATGGCCTCGCGCACCGGAACGACGCTCATCTTCAGGTCGTCGGCGATCGATCCGAGCACCAGTCGGTAGCCGGGGCTGAACATGCGTGCGGTGATGCGCGAGCGGATCCAGTCGTACGCGACCTCGGACTTGCTGACGGCGGTGGTGCTCATCGCGCTTCCTCCGCGCCGGTGGCGGCGTCGTATCGGGCACGCCATTCGGCGTTCAGCGGAAACAGTCCGTCGACCGGATGCCCCGCTGCGACCTGCTCGGCGATCCAGGCGTCCTCGATCTCCTGGGCGAGCGTGTCGTCGACCACCTGCTCGACGAGTGCGGGCGGGATCACGACCACGCCGTCGCCGTCGCCGACGATGATGTCGCCGGGCTGCACGGTCGCGCCGCCGCAGGCGATCGTGACGTCGACGTCCCACGGCACGTGCTTGCGGCCGAGGACCGAGGGGTGGGCGCCCTGCGAGAAGACGGGGAGACCGATCTCGGCCACGGCATGGAAGTCGCGCACACCGCCGTCGGTGACCACTCCGGCCGCCCCGCGGGTGCGGGCGCGCAGAGCGAGGATGTCGCCCAGCGTGCCGGTCGTGGCATCGCCGCGGGCCTCGATCACGATGACCTCGCCCTCGTTCACCGCGTCGAACGCCCGCTTCTGGGCGTTGTAACCCCCGCCGTGGCTCGCGAAGAGGTCTTCGCGGAACGGCACGAAGCGGAGGGTCTTGGCGGTGCCGACGATCTTGGCGCCGGCGATGTTCGCCGCGACCCCGTCGATGAAGCAGGAATGGTGGCCGCGTCTGCGCAGCTGGGCGGAGAGGCCGGCGGTCGGCGCCTCGAGGAGCTTGGCGCGGAGTTCGGGGGAGAGGCCGCCTTCGGTCGTCGCGCCGGCGGGTGCCAGCCCGGCGGCTTCCGCCGAGCCCCATGCCTCGGTGCGCTGCAGATCGTCGACGGCGGGAAGCGATCCGAGCTCGCCGTCGAAGGGCACCTCGCCCTGCGTGACGGTCGTGACCAGTCGGCCCGACGAGGGGGCGCCCGGGGCATCCGGGGCATCCACTTCGATCTCGACGACGTCGCCGGGGACGATCACCGACGATCCGGCCGGGGTGCCGGTGAGGATCACGTCACCGGGCTCCAGCGTGAAGTGCTGGGACAGGTCGGCGACGAGCTGCGCGAGCGGGAAGATGAGCCCTGCGGTCGTGTCGTCCTGGCGCAGCTCGCCGTTCACCCATGCCCGTACGCGCAGGGCGGCGGGGTCGACGGTGCGGGCGTCGATGAGCTCCGGACCGAGGGGCGTGTAGCCGTCGCCGCCCTTGGAGCGGACGTTCGAGCCCTTGTCGTTGGCCCGCAGGTCGTAGAGGCCGAGGTCGTTCGATGCGGTGACCCATCCGACGTGCGCCCAGGCGTCGGCAAGAGGCACTCGGCGGGCGGCGGTGCCGATCACGAGCGCGATCTCTCCCTCGAAGGCGAGCAGCTCGATGCCCGCGGGGCGCTCCACCGTGCCTCCGGAGACGCCGACCGAGCTGGCCGGCTTGAAGAAGTAGGAGGGGGCGGCCGGGCGTCGCCCGCGCTGATCTGCGCGGGACGCGTAGCTCAGGTGGATCGCGATGATCTTGCCGGGGCGAGTGATGTCTGCCGTCACGGTGCGCCTCTCTGCGCTCGTCTGCGATGTGGTGCGAGACGCCTTGTGCGTCGTATTCGAAATCATATATCATCGGTTCACCCCTCGGCAAGCACTTCGGGATTCACGTCCCTGCACGCCGTGACAATGCAGTCACAATCAAAGGAGACACCCCATGAGCGGGCAGTCACAGGCTGGGTTCACGCCCACCGGAACCATCGCGACGGCGGCCGATCGGCGCCGCGTCGTCTTCGCCACCGTGGTCGGGACCACCGTCGAGTGGTACGACTTCTTCATCTACGCCACGGCGGTCGGACTCGTCTTCGGCCAGCTGTTCTTCGAGCCGCTCGGAGCCAACAGCGCCCTGATCGCGTTCGCCACCGTCGGCGTCAGCTTCCTCTTCCGTCCGCTCGGGGCGTTCCTCGCCGGACACTTCGGCGACAAGCTGGGTCGCAAGACGGTCCTGATGTGGACCCTGATCCTCATGGGCGCGGCGACCGCGCTGATCGGCCTGCTGCCGACGTATCAGACGATCGGGGTCACCGCGCCAATCCTGCTGGTGCTGCTGCGCATCATCCAGGGCATCTCCGCCGGAGGCGAATGGGGCGGTGCCGTGCTCATGGCGGTCGAGCACGCGCCGCGCACGAAGCGCGGCATCTTCGGGGCGTCGCCGCAGATCGGCGTGCCGCTGGGCCTGCTGCTCGCCTCGGGCGTCATGGCCCTGATGACCGCGATCGCGCCCGGCGACCAGTTCGCGGAGTGGGGATGGCGCGTGCCGTTCCTGCTCAGCGTCGTGCTGATCCTCGTGGGCTACTACGTGCGCCGCAAGGTCGAGGAGAGCCCGGTGTTCACCGAGCTCGCGGCCCGCAAGGAGAAGGCGCGGATGCCGATCGTGCAGCTGTTCCGCAAGCACGCGCTGCTCGTGATCATCGCCGCGTTCGTCTTCGCCGGCAACAACGCGGTCGGCTACATGACGACCGGCGGATACATCCAGGGCTACGCGACAAACCCGGAGGGTCCGATCGGCCTCGAGCGCGGCCCCGTGCTCTGGGCCGTCGCGGGCTCGGCGGTCACCTGGCTGCTGACGACGCTGCTGGCGGGGTGGATCTGCGATCGGATCGGCCGTCGCCCCACGTACATCATCGGCTGGGTGCTGCAGCTCATCGGCGTCTTCGCCCTGTTCCCGCTCGTGAACACCGGGCAGATCGGCCTGCTGTTCGCCGGACTCGCCCTGCTCACGATCGGGCTCGGCTTCACCTACGGCCCGCAGGCCGCGCTGTACACGGAGCTCTTCCCCGCCAGCATCCGCTTCTCGGGCGTCTCGATCTCGTACGCGATCGGTGCGATCGCGGGCGGCGCATTCGCTCCGACCATCGCGACGGCGATCGTGCAGGCGACCGGGTCGACCCAGGCGGTCACCTGGTACCTCGCCGGCATGACCGTGCTCGGGCTCATCGCGACCCTGCTGCTGCGCGACCGTTCCGGCATCCCGCTCGGTCCGGATCACGAGGACGAGCAGTCGGTCAGCCCGATCCGCGGACTCGCGAAGGCCTGACGCCCGTTTCGCGCTCCGGTCGCACTTCTTGCCGCTCATCGTCGTGATGAGCAGCACGGAGTGCGACCGGAGTGCTGCGCGCGGGGTCAGCCGTCGAGCGAGTCGCGGATGGCCGCTGCCGAGTGCTGCAGGCGGGCGGCGATCGCCGCGTCGTCGATGTCGGCCGCGACGTGCACGACGGCGATCGCGGCCGGACGGTGCCCACGCAGCGCGAGCGGCACCGCGACCGCCTTCACGGTCGGTATGACCTCGTCGTGGCTGGTGCCGTATCCGCGGAGCCGGGTGGCGTCGACCTCGGCGTGCAGTGCGGGGGAGGTGCCGGAGGGCCATTCCGCCGGAGGGAGTTGCGCGAGGATCGCCTTCCCGGGGGCGCCGACGGTCACCGAGTGCCGGGCGCCCGGTCGCTGTGCGACGCTCGCGACCGCGTGGCGGGGTTCGACGCTGGCGAGGGTGATGCACTCGTCCGCGTCGAGCACGGCGAGGAAGCACGTCATGCCCAGTTCGTTCGCGATGGCGGTGAGCTCGGGAAGGGCTTCGGCCTGCAGGTCGTGCGCGACACCGGCGGCGAGGGCGGCCATGCGCGCCCCCAGGCTGACGGAGCCGGCCGGGTCCCGTCCGATGAGTCTGTGGTCTTCGAGCGTGCGCAGCAGGCGGTAGGCGATCGAACGGTGCACGCCGAGCGCCGCGGCGATCTCGTCGATCGTGAGCGGATGCCGCGCGTCGGCCAGGATCTCGAGAATGCGGATGCCGCGGCTCAGCGTCTGGGATGCCGGGGCTGCACCGTCGGGCATGGGGCTCCCTTGTGTTCGGCGCGAGTCGCGCATACGATGTGTTCAATAGTAGAACTGCCTGTTCGAATATAGAACATACGAGGCAGTGACGCAAGACCCGACAGTGATGTCCGGAAGGAATCGACGACGATGCAGTTCCACCACCACGGCTACGTCTCCGGCAACCCCCGCGTGCAGGATGCGGCCGGCACCGGACTCGACCGGCCGACCGAGCTCCCCGAGAGCGTCGATGTGCTGATCGTCGGCTCGGGTCCTGCCGGCATGCTGCTGGCCGCCCAGATGTCGCAGTATCCCGACATCTCCACGCGCATCATCGAGAAGCGCGAAGGGCGGCTCGTGCTCGGTCAGGCCGACGGCATCCAGCCGCGCAGCGTCGAGACCTTCCAGGCGTTCGGGTTCGCGGAGCGGATCGTCGCCGAGGCGTACAACATCGGGTGGATGAACTTCTGGAGCCCGAATCCCGAGAACCCGCGCGAGATCACCCGCACCGCGCGCACCGCGGACTACGCCTACGACATCTGCGAGTTCCCGCACCTCATCGTGAACCAGGCCCGTGTGCTGGACTACTTCGCCGAGGCGGCCGCGACGGGTCCCGGCCGCATCGCGCCCGACTACGGCGTCGAGTTCGAGGGCCTCACCGTACACGACGAGGGCGAGTACCCCGTCGAGGTCCGTGTGCGCCATGCGGCGGGGGAGCGAGCCGGTGAGGAGCAGATCGTCCGCGCGAAGTTCGTGGTGGGCTGCGACGGCGCCCGCAGCGGCGTGCGTCAGGCCATCGGACGCACCCACGTCGGCGGCAGCGCCGCTCATGCGTGGGGCGTCATGGACGTGCTGGTGAACACCGACTTCCCGGACTGGCGCACCAAGTGTGCGATCAACTCGCAGGCGGGCAACATCCTGCACATCCCGCGCGAGGGCGGCTACCTGTCCCGGATGTACATCGATCTCGGCGAGGTCGCGGACGATGACGACCACCGGGTGCGGCAGACGCCGATCGAGGAGATCATCCGCAAGGCCAACGACATCCTGCACCCGTACACGCTCGACGTGAAGCAGGTCGCGTGGCACAGCGTGTACGAGGTCGGACACCGCGTCACCGACGGCTTCGACGACGTGCTCGACGATTCGGGACGCACCCCGCGGGTGTTCCTGACGGGCGATGCCTGCCACACGCACAGCGCCAAGGCCGGTCAGGGCATGAACGTGTCGATGCAGGACGGCTTCAACCTCGGATGGAAGCTCGGCTCAGTCCTCACCGGGCGTGCGCCGGAGGCGCTGCTCGCGACGTACGGCGCCGAACGGCGTCCGGTCGCCCAGCAGCTGATCGACTTCGACCGGGAGTGGTCGTCGCTGATGGCGCGCAAGCCCGAGGAGATCTCCGACCCCGGCGAGCTGGCGACCTACTACCTGGCGACGGCGGAGTTCCCGTCGGGGTTCATGACGCAGTACACCGCGTCGATGATCACGGGTTCGGACGCGCACCAGGCTCTTGCCGGCGGATACCCGCTCGGCAAGCGGTTCAAGTCCGCCGAGGTCATCCGCGTCGGCGACGGCAACGTCGTGCACCTCGGGCACCACGCCAAGGCGGACGGCCGGTGGCGCGTGTACGCGTTCGGCGATCGGACCGGCGAGGCGCTGGCGGAGTGGGCGGATGCCGCCGCACCGCTGTTCGCCCGCTTCACGCCGTCGGATGCCGACGTCGACGCGGTCTTCGACGTGAAGGCCGTCTACCAGCAGCCGTACGAGGAGCTCGAGGTCACGACGGTGCCCGAGCTCTTCCAGCCGAAGACCGGTCCGCTGGGCCTCACCGACTGGGAGAAGGTCTACGCCGCAGGCCCCTCCAAATGGACCGAGACCGACATCTTCAAGGCGCGGGAGCTGTCGCGTGATGGCGTGGTGATCGTGGTGCGCCCCGATCAGTACGTCGCCGCGATCCTGCCGTTGGACGGGATCGGTGAGCTCTCGGAGTTCTTCGAGGGGGCACTTCTTCCCGCGGGTTGAGAGGCCCGGTCTTGCAGAATACTGGCGCGGTGTCTGCGGTCGGTCGTACCGTGGGTCGCGGATGGGCGACGGCGCCCGCCAGGAGGAGTGCGTGATGGACTGGAAGATCGAACTCATCTTCGTGCCGGTGTCGGATGTCGACCGGTCGAAGGACTTCTACGTGAAGATCGGCTTCAACGCCGATCATGACCAGAGTCCGTTCGAGGGCATGCGCTTCGTGCAGATGACTCCGCCCGGGTCTGCCTGCTCGATCGCGTTCGGCACCGGGCTCGGCATCGAACTCGAGCCGGGGCAGCAGAACACGATCCAGGTCGTCGTGCCCGATGCCGACGAGGCACTCGCGCATCTGCAGAGCGTCGGAGTCGAGGCGCGCGGCGTCGAGGACCTGGACTGGGGTCGCTTCGTCAGCTTCGACGACCCCGATGGCAACACCTGGACCCTGCAGGAGCTCCCGGACTACGGCGCGGCCTGAGTCGTCCACGGGGTGTCGTGTCGCGACGGGCTCGTCACGCGCCCGGCGCAGAGCGCACTCATGCACGTGGCGGGACGCGGTCGGTGCTGTGACGCGCAGCCGGCTGTCGCTCAGCCCGCTCGCTGGTGTGGGCTGCCGGTGAGGAGGTGGTGCGGGGTGCGCCAGCGCTCGTGGGGGTCCCACCAGGCGGGGCCGCGGACTTGGGGGATCCCGTTGCTCATGCGGATCTCCCATCCAGACGTGTCGAGGGTGCGGTGGTGATGCCAGCACAGGGTGACGCCGTTGTCCGTGCGGGTCGGGCCGCCGCGGGAGTGCTCGTGGACATGATGTATCTCGCACCATGATGCGGGGACGTGACACCCGGGGATCAGGCATTCCTGATCCCGAAGGGTGATGGCTCGTCGTTGGTGGACGGTGAAGATGCGGTCGGTGGATCCGATGCCGATGATGCGCCCTTCGGGGTCGAACAGCACCCGTTGCACCCCGCCCCCACAGGCGGTGTGCCGGGCGGTGCCGACGGTGACAGGGGTGTCGATCCCGTCGACGTGTGCCCACCCCCGGCCTGTGGCGTAGTCCTCCGCGGTGACGGAGACGAGGAGGGTCGGGGCGGCACCGCCGAGGCGGGGCATGTCGTCGTGGCGGGCCGCGATCCCGAGGGCTGCGGCGAGGGCGTCGTGCTGCTTCTGCGCCCGGGTGCGGGTATCGACCAACCCGGTGAAATCCCCGGCCGGCAGCGTGCCGGCATCGGCATCGGCATCGGCATCGGCATCGCCATCGCCGACCGGCGAGAACGCGTCGTCGGGGCCGGACCCGTCAGAGGGGCGGAAGTGCACGCCGGGGAGGGGTGGCCCGTCGACCTTGGGGTTCAGGTAGGCGTCCCAGATGCGCCGCAACTGTCCGGCCACTTCCGGGAGCAGCTCACCGCGCAGCGGAATGAGACCGTTCTTCGCCCGACCGAGGGTCACACCCCGCCCGCGTTGCGCGATCTCTTCCGCGGGTTCGGCACCGTCAGGGTCGAGGTAGGCGACGATCAGCTGCGCCCGCACCCGCAGATCCTCCGGCGTCGCCGCCGGGGCGGTGTCCTGATCAGCGACGCCAGCATCAGCATCCGCTTCGTGGTCGACGGCGATCAGTCCCCGGGCGAACCCGGCGAGAACCTCGTCCGCCCGTAACCGGTCTTCGGGGCTGATCCGCCGCCCGGCCTGCTCCACCGGTCCCGTCGCGGCCAGCAACCCGGCCACCCCGACGACCCCGTCGAGGAGGGCGTCCCGCAGCTGAGGCCACAACGCCGGTAACGGTGCCCCCGTGGTGAGTTCCGTCTGCCGGTGCACGACCTTCCCCGCCCGCACCATCCGTCCCGCTCCGGCCGCATCCGTGCGCAGCACCCGCTGCAGCACCTCGTTCGTCGACACGCACCCGAACGACCCCGCGAACCCTGCATCGGCGGCCGCGATCGTCTCCACGACCACAGCGTCCAACAGCCGCTGCACCTCACCCACAGCCCGGAGAAGGTCCATCTTCCCGTCATCCGGGAGCACCCGCACCCGGTCCGCACGCAGCATCTCCCGCAGGTCGACCGTGACCTGCTCCAGATGTTCCGTGGTGTTCTTCATGCCCTCATCCAACCAGGGGCCACCGACATTCGAGCCCCGTAATAACCCAGATCAGAGAAATATTTTGCGATATCTGCAGGCCTCATCCCTCCTCCACAGAACACCCCCGACCGCCACTCGCCCACACTCCCGCGCCCCCACGGCGATCGGTCGCCGCCACCGAGGTGACCCACCCCGCACCACGCCGGAATCCATCTGGTAACCACCTCTCTCCGCGGCATCCGCTCGCCCGTTCACCGGGCCGTCATGATCCGGCCATCCGACGCTCCTATCGTCGCCGCGAACCAGCGCCGAAAGGACTTCCCTGCAATGACTCCCCGTACCCCTCGATCGAGGAGGACGCTCCTCGCACTCCTCGGAGCCGGCATCGCTTTCGCCGGCGTCCTCATCGCTCCCGCCGCGCACGCCGCAGACTCCTCCCTGTCGATCGACGCGACGAGCATCCGCACCGACGAGACGGTCACGATCTCGTTCGACGCGGGGGAGTCCGTGCACGACCGGAACTGGGTCGGCATCTACCGCGACGGCGCGACCCCGGGAGGCCCCGCGTCGCTCGACTGGCGGTACGTGCCCGAGGCGAACGGAGACCTCACCTGGGGCCCGTCGTCCCGCGACGGTTGGACGCGGAACACGGCGTTGATGGGCGCGGGCGAGTACGACATCTACCTGCTCGAAGACGACGGCTACGGCATCCTCGCCGGTCCGATCGACCTGACCGTCACGGCGCCCGCGACCGAACCGCCGCATCCGCCCGCCGAACCCAAGCCCGCGGTCGACGGCGTGAGCGAGCTCAACGTGCTCACCTTCAACGTCTGGCACGGCGGCACGCAGGTGGCCGACGGTGCGCAGCAGATCGCCGACATCATCGAGCAGACCGATGCGGATGTGACGTTTCTCCCCGAGGTCGGGGACGCGCCGTCCCAGGTCTCCGCCTTGCTCGGCTACGACCACCTCACCGCGACCGACACCGGGATCGTCTCGCGCTATCCGATCGTGTCGACCGACACCGTCGGCCGCTGGTGGTCGAAGGCTGTGATCGACGTCAACGGCACCGAGGTCGTCGTCTACGGAGGACACCTGGAATACCGCTGGTACACGACGTACCTGCCCCGCGGCTACGGAGGAGAGATCCACGGCGACTGGCCGGAGGGCTGGGACACCTGGGACAAGCTCGACGCACCGGTGACCGACGTCGAGCAGATCCTCGCCGCCAACGCGCAGTCGGGTCGACCGGATGCCGCAGCCGAACTCGTGTCCGACATCGACGCCGAGCGAAGCGCCGGACGCATCGCCGTCGTCGGCGGCGACTTCAACGAGCCGCCTTCGCAGGACTGGACCGCGGCGACCGCCGATCTCTTCGACCACAACGGGGTCGTCATCCCGTGGCAGACGACGCAGACGCTGCTCGACGGCGGCCTCGTCGACGCGTTCCGCACGGTGCACCCGGATCCGGCGGCGAACCCCGGATTCACCTGGCCCTCGGACAACGCGCTGTTCCCGACATCGTCGCTGACCTGGGCGCCCGAGGCCGATGAGCGCGACCGGATCGACTACATCCTCGCGACGCCCGACGAGCGACTTTCGATCGACGGCTCGACCGTCGTCGGGCCGCAGTCGACGATCGTGCGCAACGAGCGCGTAGTCGATGACAGCGCCGACGAGATCTTCACCCCCGACGCCGTGTGGCCGTCGGACCACAAGGCCGTGCTGGCGAACTTCTCGATCTGCGACGACGGCTGCGGCACACCCGAGCCGGAGCCCGTGGCGACCGTGGAGCTCGGTGCGTCGTCGGTGGTCGCGGGCGGCAGCGTCACGATCCAGGGCGACGGATTCGCTCCGGATGCCGCGCTGCGCGTCGAGCTGCGATCGACGCCCGTGCCGATCGGCGCGGTGACGAGCAACGGGACCGGAGCCTTCCGCCTCGCCGTGACCATCCCTGCCGCAACCGCGCCGGGAGTGCACAGCATCGTCGTGATCGACCCCGCCGGTGCGGAGACGAGTGCGACGATCACCGTGACAGCGGCACCGGGCGGAGGACAGCCCGGCGAAGGCCAGCCGGGGGCTCAGCCCGGCGGTGGGGCGACCGCACAGGGGAACGTCGGCGATGACTCCCTCGCCAGCACCGGTGCCGACAGCGCGCCGTTCCTGATCGGAGCTCTGCTGCTGCTCGCCGCGGGTCTCGCGCTCGTCGTGATCCGTCGGCGCCGCCGGGCCTAGCCCCGGCGCTCCCGCGGCGGATGCAGCGGTGTCGGGCCGGCCGACCCGCCGCATCCGCCACGGGAACGTCAGCTCGACGTGACCAGCAGCTCCGTCGCTCCGGTGGGAAAAAGCGTGCGATCGCCTGAGCGGATGTCGGAGATCGGCACCCAGCGCACCGGACTGCCCTCATCGAGCACATGCAGCTCGGCATCCAGCGGCACGGCGTCGATCTCCGCCGACTCGACGGTGAAGATGTGACAGATCTCGTGGCCGGGAACTCCTTCGTAGGTGAAGATGTTCTCGCTGACGCCGAGGAGTGCGACCGCCTCGAGACGGACCCCGAGTTCTTCCATGAACTCACGGTGCAGGGCTTCCTCGGCCCTCTCGCCGAACTCGATGCCGCCGCCGATCGCGCGCAGGAATTCGAGGCCGCGGGAGCGGTCCGTCCCTTCCAGCGCGAGGAGATGGCCCTCCTTGACAGGGAGGCCGACGGCGATGTTGCGGATCGATGACATCCCGGAAGGCTAGCCGACTCGCCGCCCCGATTTCGGGAGCGTCAGGAGTTCACGCGGATGATCTCCTGCTGGTACGGCGCGATCACGTCGCCCGAGATGCGCAGGTCGAGCAGGAGGAAGCGGCGGGCCCCCGCATCCTCACCCGCCCACGTCGCCAGCCGATCGAGGTCGGCGAGCGTTCGGACCACGACGCCCTCGGCGCCGACCGCGGCTCCGAACGCGGCGAAGTCCACCTCGGGGATGCGCATCGGGCCCTCGGCCAGGCCCTTGAGGCCGTAGAGGTTCACCTCCGCGCCGTAGGCGGCGTCATTCCAGATGACGGCGACGCCTCGACCGGCAGCGGCGCGCACAGCCGACTCGAGGTCGGCGATCGCCATGAGTCCGCCGCCGTCGCCCGATGTCAGCACGATCGTGGAGTCGCGGCGGGCCAGCGCGGCTCCGACGACGCTCGGCCAGCCCTGGCCGATCGACTGGAAGGCGGTGCCGATCATCATCATGCGGTCGGGTGCCGCGACCGGCCAGTACATGTTCGCCCAGCCGATGAAGTGCCCGCCGTCGGACACCACGACGCGATCCTCGGGCAGCAGCTCCGCGATACGGCGCGCGGCCGAGCGGGGATCGAGCCGGCCGTCGGCGGCCAGCTCGTCGCCGGCCTCGTATTCGCGGGCGGATGCCACGTCGACGCTCTCGCGCCACGGGCTCCCGGTCATCGAGCCGATGCGTTCGACGAGCTGCTCGGCGGCGACACGGGCATCAGCGCGCACGAATCCGCCGATGTGCGCGTGGGTCGCGGCCGACGCGATGTCGATCTGGAAGACCCGGGTTCCGGGCGCGAACAGCTCACCGAAGCGCATCGTGAACTGGTTGAGCGAGGCCCCGAAGACGACGGCGACATCGGCCGTGCGGACGAGTTCCATGGCCCCTTCGGCGCCGAAGCCGCCGGTCACGCCAAGGTCGTAACGGGTGTCGGGGAACACGCCACGACCGAGCGCCGACGACGCGGTGAGCGCGCCGGTCAGCTCGGCGAGCTCGCCGAGCGCTGCGCTCGCTCCGGCCAGCCAGGCCCCGCGACCGGCGAGCAGGAACGGGCGCTCTGCTCCGCGCAGCGCGGCGGCGATCTCGTCGAGCATGCCCTCGGCGAACTCGCCCTTCGGCGCGAGCGGTGCGGGAAGACGCGGGGACGGAGCGTCCGCCACGGGTCCCGCATCGAGGGAGGCGACGTCGTACGGGATCGCGAGCACGACAGGCAGGCGGTAGGTGAGCGCGTGCTCGATCGCGATGACCGTGGTGGCCGCGGCATCCGCTCGTCCGACCGTATAGGTGCGGGCGCCGACGGCGGAGGCGAGCGCGATCTGGTCGACGCCCCACGGGCGGCGGCCTGACGTGGGCTCGTCGCCGACCACGAGCACCAGCGGCACATGTGCCTGCACGGCCTCGGCGAGTGCCGTCAGGGTGTTCGTGAAGCCGGCGCCGTAGGTCGAGGTGCCGGCGGCGATGCGCCCGGATGCCCGGAAGTGCGCGTCGGCGGCCACGACGGCTCCCTGCTCATGCCGGACGGCCGTGAAGACGGCGTCCGTCTGGGTCTCGATCGCATCGAGGAAGTAGGCGTTGCCGTTGCCCATCACGCCGAAGACGGCCTCGATGTGCTGGGCGAGGGTGAGCGCGACATGCGCGGAGACAGTGGGCATGAGAATGCCTTTCGAGACAGGGACGGAGAGTTACGGATCCGTATGTGTCTCGCCCTCGCTGCTGCGCGGGGTGCTTCGTGCCTCTTTTTCAGGCACCGGCGCGGGAATGCCGGACAGCTCGACTCTACCGCGCCGGGACCCGTGTCGCCGCGTCGTCTTCCCCCGGAAACATCACCGAAACCACGCCGCGGAAGTATTCCGTCATGGAGTCGCTGTTCAACGGATACACCTCACGCCGGTCCGCGGAGCGCCGGGGCCCGCAGCCGTGGGACGAGATGTTCCCCTCCGGGTCGGTGGCCGGCGCAGGCGAGGTGCGTCTGCCGTACCGCGACATGTATCCCGCACTCGCCGGCATGGACGACGCCGAGCTGCGGGCGCGGACGGATGCTCTGGCCAGCTCGTACCTCGCGCAGGGCGTGACCTTCGACTTCGCGGGCGAGGAGCGGCCTTTCCCGCTCGACGTCGTGCCCCGGGTGATCGCTGCCGAGGACTGGATGTATGTCGAGTCAGGGGTCAAGCAGCGTGTGCGCGCGCTGGAGGCGTTCCTCGCCGACGTCTACGGCCCGCAGGCCGCCGTGCGCGACGGCGTGATCCCTTCGACGCTGATCAGCTCGTCGTCGCACTTCCACCGGCAGGCCGCCGGGATCGTCGGCGCGAACGGCGTGCGCATCCACGTCGCGGGGATCGATGTCATCCGCGACGAGAAGGGCGCCTGGCGCGTGCTCGAAGACAACGTCCGGGTGCCGAGCGGGGTCAGCTACGTGCTCGCGAACCGGCGGGTCATGGCGCAGACCCTGCCCGAACTGTTCACGAGCCTGCGCGTGCGTCCGGTGGTCGACTATCCGAGTCGGCTGCTGCAGGCACTGCGCGCGGCGGCGCCGGTCGGCATCGATCACCCGACCGTGGTCGTGCTGACGCCGGGCGTGTACAACTCCGCGTATTACGAGCACACGCTGCTCGCCCGGATGATGGGGGTCGAGCTCGTCGAGGGGCGCGACCTGTTCTGCTCCGGCGGGCGGGTATGGATGCACACCACCGCGGGCCCCACGCGCGTGGACGTCATCTACCGACGGGTCGACGACGAGTTCCTGGACCCGCAGCACTTCCGGCCCGATTCGGTGCTGGGAGCGCCCGGTCTCATGCTCGCCGCCCGCCTCGGAAATGTCACGCTCGCGAACGCCGTCGGCAACGGCGTCGCCGACGACAAGCTCGTCTACACCTACGTGCCCGAGCTCATCCGCTACTACCTGGGGGAGGACCCGATCCTCCCCAACGTCGACACGTGGCGCCTGGAGGAGCCGGATGCTCTCGCCGAGGTGCTCGACCGTCTGGACGAGCTCGTCGTGAAGCCGGTCGACGGGTCCGGAGGCAAAGGGCTCGTCGTCGGCCCGGATGCCTCGCGTGCCCAGCTCGATGCCCTCCGCGCGCAGCTGCTCGCCGATCCGCGCGGCTGGATCGCGCAGCCGGTCGTACAGCTGTCGACGATCCCGACGCTCGTCGAAGACGGCTTCCGCCCCCGACACGTGGATCTCCGACCGTTCGCCGTGAATGACGGCGAGGACATCTGGGTGCTGCCCGGCGGGCTGACGCGGGTCGCGCTGCCGGAGGGGCAGCTGGTCGTCAACTCCAGTCAGGGCGGCGGGTCGAAGGACACCTGGGTGCTGGACCCCTCCCTGTTCACCGGTCCGACGGCGACGCTCGCCGGACTCTCGGATCCTGCCTCCGACGAGGTCTCGATCGCCACCGGCGCCATCGGGATCGTGTCGTCGCCGCGGGACGAGCCGTCTCCTCCGTTCCTCTCGTCACCGCAGGACGAGGATCTCGAGACCCGCCATCACCAGCAGCAACAGCAACAGCAGCAGCAGGGAGGTGCGACATGCTGAGCCGCATCGCCGAGGCCCTCTTCTGGATCGGCCGCTACGTCGAACGCGCCGACGGGACCGCCCGCATCCTCGACGTGCACCTGCAGCTGCTCCTGGAGGATCCGTGGGTCGAGGAGGACACCGCGTGCCGCGCCCTGCTCTCGGTCATGGGCACGACGGCCGACGGCGAGAGCATCGTCGGCCGCGACGACGTCGTACGCCTGCTGGCGCTCGACCGGGATCATTCGGCATCCATCGCCCATTCGATCGCCGCGGCCCGCGAGAACGCGCGCCGCGCGCGGGAGATCATCTCGACCGACCTCTGGGAGACCCTCAACGAGTCGAATGCGCGGATGCCGCTGTGGATCGCCTCCGACAAGACGCACCCGTTCTTCCGGTGGGTGCGCGACAGGTCCGCCCTCGCGTTCGGCGTCGTCGACTCGTCGACGAGCCGTGACGAGGCCTGGCAGTTCTTCGTGCTCGGCCGCTCGATCGAACGCGCGGACATGACGGCCCGCCTGCTGGCGACCCGCTCGCTGACGGATGCCGGTGGCCCGAGCTGGACGACCCTGCTGCGCAGCTGCGGCGCGTACGAGGCCCACCTGCGTGGCCATCGGGCGGTGCCGACGGCGGCATCGGCGGTGGAGTTCCTGCTCGTGGACAAGCTGTTCCCGAGATCCGTGCTCTCCAGCATCCTGCAGGCAGAGGAGTGTCTGCGCGGTATCGATCCGGCCGGGGCGTTCGGCGCACCGGACCGGGCCCATCGGGTGCTCGGCCGGATGCGGTCGGAGTTGGAGTACCGGCCCGTCGCCGACATCGTGCATCGACTGTCGGAGAGCATGGAGGAGGTGCAGGTGGCGATCTCGGTGGCGAGCGATGCGATCCGGGAGCGCTACTTCCCGTCGATCGCGATGCCGGTGTGGATCGGAGAGGCACTGTGAGCCGGCTGCGGATCGTGCACCGGACCGGATTCCGCTACGAGAAGCCGGCGACCGCGTCGTACAACGAGGCACGGATGCTGCCGCACTCGCGCGACGGACAGTTCGTGCTGCAGGCGACCCTGGACATCTCGCCGACGGCGACCCAGCATTCGTACGCCGACTACTGGGACACCCGCGTGTCGACGTTCGAGGTGCTCACGCCGCATCAGCTGCTCTCGGTCACTGCGACCAGTGTGATCGATGTGCGCCCTCTTCCCGTTTCGGTCGACCTGATCGGCTGGGAAGAACTGGCTGCACGCATCCCCTCGTCGCTCTCGCTCGCCGAATGCCTCGCTCAGACCCCGGCGACCGCGCCCGACGATGAGATGCGTGAGCTCGCCCTGCAGGCGAGAGCCGAGGGACGGGACGTGGACGAGACCGCCTTCGAGATCTGCCGCGCCGTCGGAGGTGCCATGGACTACCAGAGCGGCGTGACGGGGGTGAACTCGACCGCACGGGAGGCCTGGGCCGCGCGATCGGGCGTGTGTCAGGACATCGCCCACGTCGCGCTCGGCGTGCTGCGCGAGGCGGGCATCCCCGCACGGTACGTGTCGGGGTACCTGCATCCGGACCCGACCGCGCCGATCGGGCAACCCGTGATCGGCGAGTCGCATGCGTGGGTGGAGTGGTACTCCGGGGAATGGCGGGGGTTCGACCCGACCAACCTGCTCGACGTCGGGGAATCGCACGTCTACGTCGGGCACGGCCGCGACTACGGCGATGTCCCGCCGCTGCGCGGGGTGTATGCCGGACCGAGCGCGTCGGAGCTGTTCGTCTCGGTCGAGGTCACGCGACTCGACTGAGCGCGCTGGACGGATCACACGGTGGGGGAGAATGAGGCGATGACGACATCGACGGAGCGCGAGACGCTCACCTGGGACGGCTTCGGATCTGCGACACGCGATTTGGCGCGCAGCATCCTCGCCAGCGGCTTCGAACCGGAGGTCGTCGTGGCGATCGCCCGAGGCGGACTGCTTCCGGCCGGCGCGATCGCGTACGGCCTCGGGGCGAAGAACTGCGGCGCCATCAATGTCGAGTTCTACACGGGCATCGGCACGGTGCTCGATGCACCGGAGGTGCTGCCTCCCGAGCTTGACATGGCGTACCTCGACGGTCGCCGCGTGCTGCTCGTGGACGATGTGGCCGACTCGGGTCGCACGCTCGCGCTCGCCGTGGAGCTCCTGAAGGACAAGGGCGCCGACGTGCGGTCCGTCACGATCTACACGAAGCCGTCGACGATCATCCAGCCCGACTACGCCTGGAAGGACACCGACCTCTGGATCAACTTCCCGTGGTCGTTCCAGGGCACCGTGCGGGAAGAGGACCTGGGACTTCCGCCTTCGGCGTGACGCGAGGGTATCGACTTCTCTTCTTCTCGACTCAGAGCGGCACGACTTCGTCTCGGATGGCTTCGGCGACACCGGGCCTGAGGCTTTGCCGGGGGACAACGTCGACAGCTCGTCCGAGCAGCGCCTCAGCGGCTGATTGCGCACGGAGCAGGTCGAACAGGCCAATAGTCGGTGCGATGTCGACTAGAAGGTCGATGTCGCTGTCTTCGTCGTCGTCACCCCGGGCGACGCTTCCGAACACCTCGATGTTCGTCACGCCGTACTCGGAGAACAGAGTGCGCAGGTCGGAGGCTCGCATGCGGACTCGTTTGAGGGTCTCTGGGGCGCCGGAAGCAGACATTCCTCACCCCCGCAGCAGCGCCCGCAGCGTCTGGATCGTGTCAGCCTCGGCGGGCGCCTTGTCGGGACGGTAGCCCTTCACCCGGGCGAACCGGAGCGCGATCCCGCCGGGATAGCGCGGTGAGCGCTGCACGCCGTCGATGGCGATCTCGACGACGATCTCGGGTCGGAGGAACACGGTGCCCTGCGTGCGCCGGGTCTCGTATTCGGGGAAGGTCTCGGTCTGCCAGCGCAGCAGCTCGTCGGTGAGCCCCTTGAACGTCTTGCCCACCATCACGAAGCCGCCAGGGTCGCCGAACTCGCCATCGGGGTCGCGGGCTCCGAGGTGCAGGTTCGACAGCCAGCCCTGACGGCGCCCGGAACCCCACTCGGCGCCGAGGACCACGAGGTCGTATGTCAGCACGGGCTTCACCTTGACCCAGGACTTGCCGCGTCGGCCGGCGGCGTAGGGCGCGTCGATCGCCTTGACGACCACACCCTCGTGCCCGGCGGCGAGGGCTTCGCGGGACAGCTGCTCGGCGGCATCCGGATCAGCCGTCACGATGCCCGGCATCCGCCACTCGCCGGCCACGCGTTCGAGCTCGGCGAGACGCACGGACAGCGGCTCGTCGAGCAGATCGCGCCCGTCGACGTGCAGGACGTCGAAGAACCAGGGCCGCAGCAGCAGTTCGCGAGCGACGTCGGCGCCGAAGCGCGACATGGTCTCCTGGAACGGACGGGGCCCGCCGTCTTCGTCGAGCGACAGGGTCTCGCCGTCGAGGATGAGGTCGTGCGCCGGCAGCGACCGGACGATCTCGACGATCTCGGGCACGCGATGCGTGATGTCGGCGAGGCTGCGCGTGTAGACGCCGACCTCGTCGCCGTGCCGATGCACCTGGATACGCGCGCCGTCGAGCTTGAACTCGACCGAGGCCTCGCCGGTGATCTCGAGTGCCGCCGTCGGGGTCGCGGCGGTGGCGGCGAGCATCGGCAGCACGGGACGCCCGACCTGCAGGCCGACCGCGTCGAGATCTTCAGCGGTGCCGGTGAGGGCGACGAGTGCGGTCTCGCCGAGGTCGCCGGAGAGCATGGCGGCCCTCCGCACGGTCGCAGCAGCGCGGTCCGACGCCTTCGCGATCGCGTCGAGCAGCACCCCGCCGAGTGCCCCGGTACGCAGCTCACCCAGCATGGCGCGGGTCAGGAAGTCCCATTCGGCGGCCGTCGCTCGTGAGGCGAGGGTGCCGAGAGCGCCCGTGCGCGTGGCGGCGGACCCGCTGCCGGATGCCGCGGCGAGAGCATCCAGCGATTCGTCCACGTCGGCGATGGTCAGACTCGAGCTGTCGGCGTGCGAGACCTCCAGTGCCGCGATCCCTCGCCATCCGACGCCGAGCTTGCCCTGACGCGGCGACGCGAGAAGCAACCCGACGAGCGGTGCGATCTCATCCGGCTCTGCCGTGGCCAGCAGTCGCGCGAGAGCGTCGATCTTGGCCAGGCGCGACGAGGTGGCGGCGACCTCTTCGGTGGTGGAGACGAGGTCGGAAAGCTTCATCCCCGCATTCTCGCACCGGCCTCCGACATGCACACCGCCGAGCTCAGCGCCCGCGGAACTCCGGCTTCCGCTTCTCCTGGAACGCGGCGAACCCTTCTCGGTAGTCGTCGGTGTCGCAGAGCGCGGCCTGCGCGGCGTTCTCGATGTCGACCGAGTCCCACAGCGCCAGGCGCTCGTCGCGGATCCGGGCCACGAGCTCCTTGCTGGCGAGGAACGCGGCGGTGGCTCCGCGCGCGGCGGTGGCCGCGGCATCCGTCGTCGCGGAGACCACGTCGTCATCGGGGAAGACCCGCGAGAACAGTCCGGATGCCACGGCTTCGGCGCCACTCATCAGACGCCCGGTGTAGATGAGGTCGAGGGTCTTGTGGGCGCCGAGGCGCTCCAGGAAGAGCGCGTGACCGCCGGAGTCGAGCGTCGCCCCGAGCGCCGCGAACGGCGAGCCGATCTTCGCGGACTCCGCGACGTAGACGACATCCGTCGCGATCAGAAGGCCGAGCCCGACGCCCAGGCAGGCGCCGTGCGCGACCGCGAACGTCGGTGCGGGAAAGTGCGACATCCGCTGCAGCAACGGCGTCACGAGCCCGCCGAGGTAGCCCATGACGTCGTCGTCGCGCGGGTCGACGCCCGAGATATCGCGTCCGGCGCAGAACGCCCGACCCTCACCGCGGAGCACGAGGGCGCGGACCCCGGCGGCCTCGGCCTCCGCGTAGGCGGCATCCAGCCCGTGCAGCGCCTGCTCGTCGAGTGCGTTCAGCTTGGCCGGGGCGTTCAGAACGATCGTGGCGACGTCATCGGCGATGGTGAGATCGATCATGCGCACTCCGGTCACACGTCGTAGTCGACGACCACGCGGTCGCTGGTGGGATGGGACTGGCAGGTGAGCACGTATCCGCGTTCGAGCTCGTCCGGCTCCAGTGCGTAGTTCTCGGTCATGCTCACGCTGCCCTCGATCACGCGAGCGCGGCAGGTTCCGCAGACGCCGCCTGCGCAGGCGAACGGCGCATCCGGACGCACGCGCAGCGCCGCGTTCAACACGGATTCGTGCGCGTCGACCGGGCTCTCCACCGTCGACGAGACGCCGTCGAGATTGACCTCGATGCGGAACGTCTTCTCGCCCGCGCGCACCTCGACCGGTCGTGCGGTGCGGAGCGGCTCGTCACCCGTCGTGAACAACTCGAAACGGATGTGCTCTCGTGCGACGCCGACATCGGCGAGAACCTCGCGACACAGATCGACGAGTGCGAGCGGTCCGCAGAGGAACCACTCGTCGACGTCGGCAGGATCGATGAGCGAGCCGAAGATCGTGCGCAGCTTCTCCTCGTCGATCCGGCCGGAGAGCACCGGCGCCGTGCGCTGCTCGCGAGACAGCACATGGTGCAGCGTCACGCGCGTCGGATACCGGTCCTTGAGGTCGGCGAGATCCTCCAGGAACATCACGTCGAGCGTCGACCGGTTCGTGTACAGCAGGGTGAAACGCGACGTGTCTGATCGCGTCAGCACGGTGTGGGCGAGAGCCATCAACGGCGTGATGCCGGATCCGGCGGCGATACCGACCACGTGACGGTCGTCGAGGTCGTCGAGACCCGAGGTGAACGTGCCCTGCGGACTCATCACATCGATCTCGAACCCGGCGTGCAGTCCGGTCTGCGCCCACGTCGAGAACAAGCCGCCCTCGTCGCGCTTCACGGCGACGCTGAGTCGGGTCGGCGAGCCGTCGGTGCGGTGCTCGGGAGCCCGGCACAGCGAATACGACCGACGCACCTCGGTGCCCTCCAGCGTCGTGCGCAGCGCCACGTACTGACCGGGCAGGTGGTCGTAGTCGTCGGCCAGTTCGGCCGGCACGGTGAACGTCACCTCGACCGCATCGTCGGTCAGCGGACGGACGTCCTCGACGGTGAGCGTGTGGAATCGGGCACGCGTGCGCTCACCGCTCGCCCGACGTGGCGGGACGGATGCCGGGGCGCCGGCCCGCGTCGAGGAGAACAGCGGCATCAGTGCACCTTGAAGTGGTCGAAGGGCTCGAGGCACGCGCGGCACTCGAACAGGGACTTGCAGGAGGTCGAGCCGAACCGCGAGACCTCGCGGGTGTCGAGCGAGCCGCAGCGCGGGCAGCGCACGCTCAGGGACAGCCGGATCGGGCCCGACGACACGGCGGCGCGGCCGGAGGGCGGCGCGATGCCGTAGGCCTCGAGCTTCTGCTTCCCGGCATCCGTCATCCAGTCGGTCGTCCAGGCGGGGGAGAGGACCAGACGCACGTCGACGTCGGCGAAGCCGGCCGCGGTCAGCGACATGATGACGTCGTCGCGGATCGTGTCCATCGCCGGGCATCCGCTGTACGTCGGGGTGATGTCGACGCGCACGCGGTCGCCGTCGGCCTCGACGGCGCGCAGCACGCCGAGGTCTTCGATCGTGAGGACGGGAACTTCGGGGTCGGGGACGGACGCAGCGATCCGCCAGGCCGCCTGCGTCGGAGTGAGGGTCACCATGATGCCCCCGGATGCCGGCGGGCGAGCACCTGCATCTCGGCGAGGATATGCCCGAGAGGGGTGGCATGCGCGCCGCGCCGACCACCTGCCGACGAGGCGGCGACCGTCGGGACGGAGAGCTCGGCCTCGGTGAACACGGTGTCGATGACGCCGTCGAATCCGTCGCGCAGGTTCGACGGCCGCGCGGCGACGTCGCCCAGCCGCTCGATCAGCTCGTCGTCGCGGAACAGCTCGTCGACATAGGGCCAGACGTCGCGGGTCGCACGGATGATCCGGGCTCGTGATTCGTCCGTGCCGCCGGCGAGGCGCAGCATCCACTGCACGGCGTGATCGCGGTGGTAGTCGACCTCTTTCAGGGACTTCTCCGCGATCGCGGCGAAGGTCTCGTCGGCACTCGCCCGCAGGGCCGAGTACAGCTCGAACATGTACGTCGACACCACGAACTGCCGGGCGATGGTCTGGGCGAAGTCGCCGTTCGGCTGCTGCACGATCCACGCGCAGCGGAACTCGGGCTCGTCGCGGAAGTACGCGAGGTCGTCTTCGCTGCGGCCGTCATAGGAGCCGGCGTAGTGGAGGAAGGAGCGGGCGTGGCCGAGCAGGTCGAGCGCGATGTTGCCGAGCGCGACGTCCTCCTCGAGTTCGGGGGCGTTGGCGATCCATTCGCCGAGCTGCTGCGAGAGGATCAGCGCATCGTCGCCGAGGCGCATCGCGTACTCGGCGACGTCGGCGGATGCGGCCGTCGCTCCGGTCCCGGAGAGCTCATCGCTCAGCTGCAGAGCATCGACGGACACATCGCCATGCACATCGTCGTGGGCCGTGGTCACAGGTGCGGCACCCCCTCGGACGCCGTGTAGTACACGGCGTGCCGGTAGTTCTTGCCCGCGGGGCTCTCGAAGTACGCGCCCTTCGCGTCGGGGTCGCTGGTCGTGATCGCGTCGGCCGGTACGGCCCAGATCGACACGCCTTCGCCGCGACGCGTGTAGAGGTCACGGGCGTTGCGGATCGCCATCTCGGCATCCGGGGCGTGGAGGGAGCCGACATGCACGTGGCTCAGGCCGCGGTTCGCGCGCACGAAGACCTCCCACAGGGGCCAGGGCTCGCGCTCGTCGGCGCCGGGGGTCGCCATCAGGCCACTCCTCCGACCGGTTCCTGAGCCCGACGAAGGGACTGCTTCCGGGCGTACTCCGCCGCGGCCTCGCGCACCCAGGCGCCCTCTTCGTGGGCGGTGCGGCGGCGCTCGAGACGCTCGGCGTTGCAGGGGCCGTTGCCGCGCAGCACCTCGAAGAACTCGTCCCAGTCGATCTCGCCGATCACGTACTGGCCGGTCTCCTGGTCGAAACGCAGGTCGGGGTCGGGCAGCGTGACGCCGAGGATCTCGGCCTGGGGCACCAGCATCCCGACGAAGCGCTGACGCAGGTCGTCGTTCGAGAAGCGCTTGATCTTCCACTTCATCGACTGCGCGGAGTTCGGGGACTGCTCATCGGGCGGCCCGAACATCGCCAGGCTCGGCCAGTACCAGCGGTTCACGGCATCCTGCGCCATCTGGCGCTGTTCCTCGGAGCCCTGCATCAGGCTGAGCAGGATCTCGAAGCCCTGCCGCTGATGGAAGGACTCCTCCTTGCAGACCCGCACCATGGCGCGGCCGTAGGGTCCGTACGATGCGCGGCAGAGCGGCACCTGGTTCACGATGGCCGCGCCGTCGACGAGCCAGCCGATCGCGCCCATGTCGGCCCAGGTCGGGGTGGGGTAGTTGAAGATCGACGAGTACTTGGCCTTGCCGCTGATGAGCTGGTCCATCATCTCGTCACGGGTGATGCCGAGGGTCTGCGCGGCCGAGTAGAGGTAGAGCCCGTGGCCGGCCTCGTCTTGCACCTTCGCCATCAGGATCGCCTTGCGCTTGAGGCTCGGCGCCCGCGTGATCCAGTTGCCTTCGGGCTGCATCCCGATGATCTCGGAGTGGGCGTGCTGGGAGATCTGGCGGATGAGCGTCTTGCGGTACGCATCCGGCATCCAGTCGCGGGGTTCGATGCGCTGCTCGTTCGCGATGAGCTCGTCGAACACGCGCTCCTCGTCCGAGATCTCACTCGTGACGAGGGAGAGGTCTGCGGGGCTGGTCATCGTCGCTCCTCATTCAGCATCTTTACTGACCGATCGTTAGGTTATTCTGACACAGAAGTGCCACGGTCTTCAAGACGCCCCTCAGTGCGAGCGCGAGATGAGCTCCAGCAGGGCGCGGCCGTAGGCCTCGGCAGGCTCCGGATGCTCGAAGGAGAGAGCCTCGCCGGCGATCTCGATCTCGACGCGGAACGTGTCCTCCAGCCGCACCAGGGAGCGGAATGTGCCCCGCAGCAGCTCGCGCAGCTGATCCTCCCGCGGCAGCCACACGGCGTCTGCCAGCGTGACGGCATCGAGCGCCCACTCGGTCGTGCCGTTGAAAGCCAGGTCGGTCCCGCTCGGCGTCTGGCGCGCCTCGATCGTCATGCCGCTGACGGTGAAGACATCGGCCTCGGCTTCGAGCTCGACGTCATCGGTGAGGTCGAGCTGGAAGCGGTCGCCCTCCGCCGGGTGCCAGCCGATGCCGGCATCCCGCAGGGCGACGGCCAGTTCACGGGTGATCATGCTCCTACGCTATGCGGGATTCGGGGGTGCGGCTCGGTCTGCTCGGTGCGGTGCTGTCAGGCGAACGCGCGAATATCCGTCGGGAGAGGGTACGGATGTCGGGCGGAATCGCCGTTTCCGGCCGACATCCGTACGAAAGGCCGACATCTGTGCCCGCCGGGGCCGGATGCCGGATGCCGGATGCCGGATGCCGGAGGGCGAGCCGGATGCCGGATGCGAAGCGAGGTGAGGCGGCCCGACACAATGCAGGTCGGAAGTACATATGCAGGTCCGGAAAGGTGTTTTGAACCTGCATCTGTCCTTTCATCCGACAAGTCGGGGCCTGAGGGCCCGGGCAGATACCGAGTCGAAGGTCGGATGCCGGGACTGGATGCGCAACAGATGCCGGATGCCGGGGCGGGCGGGACTGTGGATGACGACCCCGAGGTGTCGGTGGCGTGAGGCAGAGTGGGGGCATGACCTCCCTCGCTCCCGCCGACACCCGCGAGGCCGCGCTCGCCGCGCTCCGCGAGCTCGTCGGCCGTCCAGACGCCGACTTCCACGACGGGCAGTACGAGGCGATCGAGGCGCTGGTCGAGGGGCGCCGCCGCGCGCTCGTCGTGCAGCGCACCGGTTGGGGGAAATCGGCGGTGTACTTCGTCGCGACGCTGCTGCTGAGACGGCAGGGCGCGGGGCCGACGGTGCTCGTGTCGCCCCTCCTGGCGCTCATGCGCGACCAGATCGCCGCTGCCGAGCGCGCCGGAGTGCGGGCGGTCGCGATCAACTCCACGAACGCGCACGAATGGACCGACGTGCTCGCGCAGCTCGACCGCGACGAGGTCGACGTGCTGCTGGTGTCGCCCGAACGGCTCAACAATCCGGCGTTCCGCGAGCAGCAGCTGCCCGCGCTCGTCCGTCGCATCGGCATGCTGGTGGTCGACGAGGCGCACTGCATCAGCGACTGGGGGCACGACTTCCGTCCCGACTACCGACGCCTGCGCGACCTCATCGCCCAGATGCCGGCGGATGTCCCGGTGCTCGCGACCACCGCCACCGCGAACAGCCGCGTGGTGGCCGATGTCGCCGAGCAGCTGGGCAGCCTGACCGAAGGCTCGGGCGAGAGCACCGCGCCCGTGCTCACGATCCGCGGTCCCCTCGCGCGCACCTCGCTGCGTCTCGGCGTGCTGCGGCTGCGCGATTCGGCGAGCCGGCTGGCCTGGCTGCTGAGCCATCTGAACGATCTTCCCGGGTCCGGGATCATCTACACGCTCACCGTCGCCGCTGCCGTCGACACGGCCCGGCTGCTGCGCGATCACGGCCACGATGTGCGGGCGTACACCGGGCAGACCGACGCCGAGGAGCGTGAGGAGTCCGAAGGGATGCTCAAGCGCAACGAGGTCAAGGCGCTCGTCGCGACCAGCGCCCTCGGCATGGGATTCGACAAGCCCGACCTGGGATTCGTGCTGCATCTCGGCGCTCCCTCGTCACCGGTCGCGTACTACCAGCAGGTCGGCCGTGCGGGTCGTGCCAGCGAGAGCGCCGACGTGCTGCTGCTGCCCGGCGTCGAGGACCGCGATATCTGGCACTACTTCGCGACCGCGTCGATGCCCGATCGGGAGCGCGCGGAACGGGTGATCGGCGCCCTCGGCGATGCGCCGATCTCGACACCGGCGCTCGAGGCGATGGTCGACATCCGCCGCACGCCGCTCGAGCTGCTGCTGAAGGTGCTCGACGTCGACGGCGCCGTACGACGCGTGCAAGGCGGGTGGGTCGCGACCGGCGAGCCGTGGACCTACGACGCCGAGCGCTACGAGCGCATCGCCGCCGAGCGGGTCGCCGAACAGCAGCACATGATCGAGTACGAGCAGACCGACGGATGCCGCATGGAGTTCCTGCAGCGTTCTCTCGACGACGACACGGCAGCGCCGTGCGGCCGGTGCGACAACTGCGCGGGTGTCTGGTTCCCGAAGGAGATCGGGGCAGGGGCGAGCACGCAGGCGGCCGAGTCACTCGACAGGGTGGGGGTCCCGATCGAGCCGCGTCGTGCCTGGCCGACCGGCGCCGATCGTCTGAACGTGCCCGTCAAGGGAAGCATCGCCGCCGACGAGCAGGCGAGCGAGGGTCGGGCCCTCGCGCGCCTCACCGACCTGGGCTGGGGGAACACGCTGCGCGAGCTGTTCGCGTCGGGTGCAGCCGATGCCGCGGTCACGCCGCAGCTGCTTCAGGCGTGCGTCCGGGTGCTCGCCGGGTGGGGATGGGCCGAGCGGCCGGTGGCCGTCATCGCCATGCCGTCGCGATCGCGACCGCTGCTGGTCGATTCCCTCGCCCGGGGCATCGCCGAGGTCGGGCGCCTGCCGTACCTCGGCGCGCTCGAACCCGTCGGAGGAGGACCGTCCGGGCAGTCGGGCGGCAACAGCGTGTTCCGCCTCGCAGGACTCTGGGACCGTCTCAGCGCGGAGCACCTCGACGTGCCGACCGGTCCGGTGCTGCTCGTCGACGATCTGGTCGACAGTCGCTGGACCATGACGATCGCCGCACGCGCTCTCCGTCAGGCGGGTGCGACCGATGTGCTCCCTCTCGTGCTCGCGATGCGGGGCTAGTCCTCGGCCGGGGCGACGCGCGGCGGCCAGGAGGTCGCCCCGAGCTCGCGCGAGATGTTGCGCGCGGTCTCGCGGAGATCGTTGAGGACGGCATCCGATGCGGGAGTCTGCGACGTCGGCATCACGACGGCGACCGCGGCGACGATGTCGTTGGAGGCATCCGCGATCGGTGCGGCGATCGACGATTCGCCCAGCACGGCTTCGTCGATCTCGGTCGCGCTGCCACGCTCCGCGATCGTGGGCAGCTCGAGCGTGAGCCGCGCGATGTCGGTGACCGTGTCGCCGGTGAGACTGCGCAGCGGCTGCTCGAACACGCTCCGCTGGAAGCCGAGGTCGTAGGCGAGCAGCACCTTGCCCATCGCCGAGGCGTGCGCGGGGATCGCGACACCCGTCTCCAGCATCTGCTGGCTGTCGTCGGGGCGCAGGTTGTGGTGGATGACGAGCACATCCGTGAAGTGCGGGGCGCCGAGCCGTACCGAGAGGTTGGTGCGGCGGGCGAGCTCCTGGGTCCAGCGCATCGCCCGGGCACGCACGTCGAGCGTGTCGAGGTAGACATTGCTGAGCCGCAGGAGGGTCGGACCCAGCATGTAGCGCTGCCCGCCGCGCTCCTTGGCGACCAGCCCGTGCGAGCGCAGCGACTTCACGATGCCGTGCACCGTCGACGGTGGAAGGCTCAGGGCAGCGGCCAGGTCGGTGATGCCTAGATGGCGGGCGCCCTGGAGCAGCTCAAGGATCTTCGCCGCACGGTCGATCGCCTGGATCACGGGGCATCCCTCCTTCCGGAACGTCGTCGAACCGGGTCGTCGTGCAGGTCTTCCGGATTGATCTTGACAACCCGACCGCGTCCGAGCATATTCGACATTAACGAATTGCTTTCGGATTTTTGCGAAAGAAGTCGCGGGACACCCCCAAGAGATCAAAGGAGATCGCACGATGAAAAAGCTCATCAACGCCCCTGAGGACGTTCTCGTCGAATCCCTGAAGGGCGTCGCGCTCGCTCATCCGGAGCTGTCGGTCGACCTCGAGACGCACGTCATCACCCGCGCCACTCCCAAGGAGCAGGGCAAGGTCGCGGTGGTCTCCGGCGGCGGGTCTGGGCACGAGCCGCTGCACGGCGGGTTCGTCGGACCGGGGATGCTCGACGCCGCGGTCGCGGGCGAGGTCTTCACCTCTCCCACGCCCGACCGCGTGCAGGCCGCGACGAAGGCTGTCGATCGCGGTGCCGGCGTGCTCCACATCGTGAAGAACTACACCGGCGACGTCTTGAACTTCGAGATGGCGGCCGAACTCGCCTCGATGGAGGGCATCGAAGTCGGCACCGTCGTCGTCGATGACGATGTCGCGGTGCAGGACTCGCTCTACACGGCAGGGCGTCGTGGCGTCGGACTCACCGTGCTGCTCGAGAAGCTCGTCGGCGCGGCGGCGGAAGAGGGGCAGGACCTCGCCTCGGTGGTCGAACTCGCGAAGCGGATCAACGGCCAGGGCCGTTCGATGGGCATGGCGCTCACGAGCTGCACGGTTCCCGCCGCGGGAAAGCCGACCTTCGACCTGCCGGACGACCAGATGGAGATCGGCATCGGCATCCACGGAGAGCCCGGCCGGCACCGCGAGCCGCTGGCTCCGGCATCCGACATCGCGCGCCAGCTCGTCGAGCCGATCCTCGCGGACCTCGACTTCGCCGGACCCGCGATCGTCATGGTCAACGGCATGGGCGCGACGCCGCAGATCGAGCTGTACCTGATGTATGCCGAGGTGGCGGCCCTGCTCGAGAAGGCGGGGGTGCAGATCGTGCGCAACCTCGTCGGCAACTACATCACTTCGCTCGACATGGCCGGCTGCTCGGTCACCGTGCTCAAGGTCGACGACGAGCTGCTGCGTCTCTGGGACGCCCCGGTCAACACTCCCGGCCTGCGCTGGGGCGTCTGACCCCCTGATCTCGACCCTGTGAAGGACGGAATGCATGACTGACACCATCGGAACCGACACCCTCGTCGACTGGATCACGCGATTCGGCGATGCGGTGACCCAGAAGCGCGACTGGCTCACCGAGCTCGACTCCGCGATCGGCGACGCCGACCACGGCGCCAACATGGCACGCGGCATGGCCGCCGTCCACGACAAGCTCGGGGCCGGCGCCCCCGCGACCGCCGACGAGCTGCTCAAGTCGGTCGGCATGACCCTCGTCAGCTCGGTCGGCGGCGCCAGCGGTCCGCTCTACGGCACGTTCTTCCTCCGGATGGGGATGACGACCGGAGCGGTGTCGGAGCTCGATGCCGCCGGTCTCGCGGCCGCGCTGCGTGCGGGGCTCGAGGGCATCGTCGCCCGGGGCAAGGCCGAAGCCGGAGACAAGACGATGTACGACGCGATGGCGCCGGCCGTCGACGCGCTCGACGCGGCGATCGCGGAAGGAGCCGACCTGGCGGCCGCGACACGGAAGGCCGCTGACGCCGCGGCCGCCA
>NZ_SSDJ01000129.1 GCF_004794465.1 Microbacterium sp. K24
CACCCGCCCCGGCGCCCGTCCCCGCACCGGTCCCCGCACCGACGGGCGACGACGCCGCGGCCGCCGCCGAGGTGCTGCGGCTGGTCAACGTCGAACGCGCTGCCGCCGGCTGCTCGGCCGTCACGGTCAACCCCGTCCTCGCGGAGGTCGCGCGCGCACACAGCCAGGACATGGCAGACCAGGCGTACTTCGATCACACGTCGCTCGATGGGCGCTCGCCCTGGGATCGCCTGGCAGCCGCGGGCTACTCCGCCGGAAGCGGTGAGAACATCGCCGCGGGTCAGGGCACTGCTCAGGCCGTGATGTCGAGCTGGATGAACAGCTCGGGACACCGCTCCAACATCCTCAACTGCAGCAGCACGACGATGGGAATCGGCATCGGCCACGGCGGGCCGTACGGCATCTACTGGACGCAGATGTTCGGCCGTTCCTGACGGTCGAAGTCTCGGTGTGAGGGGTGCGTGACGAGCTGCGACACCTCAGGCGAGCAGCACTTCGTAGCCCGCACCGCGCAGAGCGTCGACGGCATCGGCATCCGCTGCGGCATCCGTGATCAGCGTGGGGAACAGCTCCACGCCACCGACGGCGGCGAAGGCCACGACGCCGAGCTTGCTGCCGTCGGTGACGACCACCGCGCGGCGAGCGCGTTCGGCCATCATCCGGTTCACGGCCCCCTCGCGCTCGTCCTGCGTCGTGGCACCGGCAGCGGCATCCATCCCGTTCACGCCGATGAACGCCATGTCCAGCCGGATGCCGCGCAGCAGCTGCTCGACGAACGGTCCGACGAGCTCGTAGCTGCGCGAGTGGATGACCCCGCCGGTGACGACGACCTTGATGTCGGGCCGCGTGGCGAGCTGGGCGGCGATGTTCACGGCGTTCGTGACGACGGTGATGCCGCCGTTCGCGGCGAGGTCGTCGCGGGCGGCGAGCGCAGCGGCGATCGAGGTGGTGGTGGTGCCGCCGGAGAGTCCGACGACCATGCCCGGCGCGACGAGAGCGGCCGCCGTCTGGGCGATGCTCTCCTTCTCGTGCGTGCGCAGGTGGCTCTTGTAGCGGATGGGCAGCTCGTAGGCCACGGTCTGCGCGACCGCGCCGCCGTGCGTGCGGGTCAGCAGACGCTGCTCGGCGAGGCTGTCGAGGTCTCGGCGCGTGGTCGCCGCCGACGCGCCGAACCGGTCGACGAGCTCGTCGATCGTGACCTCTCCCGCTTCGGCGAGGAGGTCGAGGATCGCATTGAGCCGCGCTGCCCGTTTCATCTCGCCACCGTATCGGCCCCGGCGAGGGCGAACAGACGCAGCATCCGGGCAGCTTCGTCGGCCAGCGCATCGCGTGCGGGCGCGAGGTACTTCCGCGAATCGACCAGACGCTCGTCGGCGGCGAGCGTCTCACGGATCGCCCGGGTGAAGAACCCGTTGAGGTGCGTCGAGACGTTGATCTTCGTCATGCCCGCCCGCACGGCGTCGGCGATCACGGCGTCGGCGACGCCGGAGGATCCGTGCAGAACGAGCGGTACCGTGAGCGCGGCGCGCAGCCGCGCGATCAGGTCGAGGTCGAGCGAGGCCGTGCGGTCGGTCATCGCGTGCGAGGAGCCGACGGCGACCGCCAGCGCATCCACACCGGTCGCGGCCACGAACGCCTGCGCCTCGTCGGGGTCGGTGCGCACGCCCGGAGCATGGGCTCCGTCCTTGCCGCCGACCTCGCCGAGCTCGCCCTCGACGTAGACGCCCGCGGCATGCGCACGCGCCGCGACCTCCGCCGTCAGCGCGACGTTGTCGTCGTAGGGGAGCGCGCCGCCGTCGAACATGACCGAGCCGAATCCGAGCGCGACCGCCTCGTCCACGAGTTCCGGGCGCTCGGCGTGGTCGAGGTGCACGGCGACGGGCGTCTGCGCCCGACGGGCCAGCGCGAGGGTGGCGAGGGCGATCGGCTCGAGGCCGCCGTGGTAGTCGGCGCAGTTCTGCGAGATCTGCAGGATCACGGGCAGCTGCGCGAGCGCCGACGCCCGCACCAGTCCCTCGGCGGTCTCGAGGTGGATCACGTTGAACGCGCCGATCCCGGTGCCGGCAGCGGATGCCGCAGAGACGAGTTCGCGGGCGGAGACGAGGGTCACGATGAGTCCTTTCCAGACGAGGCGGGCCGGAACGATGCCGGGTCGGGGCGCGAGACGCGCAGCTGCTGCTCGAGCGCGGTCCAGCGCGGGGAGATGTCGCCGGCGAGCGGCATGAGCACGGCCGCGGCCGACCACGCCGTGGCCCGACGCAGAATGATCTCGGGGTCGCGAACGCCCTCGGCGTACAGCACTGCGCAGGCTGCGACGCCCGCATCGCCCGCGCCGGTCGGGTTGCCGGCCAGCCGCTCGTCGAGCCGGGCGTGCACGAGGTCGGATGCCGTGACCGCCAGCATCCCGTCCGCTCCCAGCGACAGGAGCACCAGCTTGGCTCCGCGGGCGATCAGCGACCGCGCACCCTCGACCGGGTCGATGATGCCGGTCGCCTCGGCGAGCTCGGCTGCGTTCGGCTTGAGCACGGCGGCACCGGCATCCGCGGCGCGCAGCAGTGCCGGGCCCGAGGTGTCGGCGATGACCGGCACGCCGGCATCCCTCCCGACCGCGATGAGCATGGGCAGCAGCGCATCGGGCGCACCCGGCGGCAGGCTGCCCGAGATCACGAGCACACGTGCACTCGGCAGCCGCTCGACGACCTCGGCGAGGAGGGCCGCCCACTCGACGTCGCTCGGGTTCGCCCCGCGCTCGTTGATGATCGTCGTGTCGCCGCGGGTCTCGTCGACCACCGCGATGCTGCGGCGCGTCTCGGCGGCCACCGGAACCAGAGCATGCGGGACGCCGCTCGCCCCCAGCTCCGCGGCGAACTCCTCGCCCACGCGGCCGCCGCTCGTGGTGACGGCGAGCACGACCGCACCCTCGGCGTGGGCGACCCGCGCCACGTTCATGCCTTTGCCTCCCGCGCGGCCGATGCCGGCATCCGCGCGGTGCGTGCCGCCCTCGACGAGCCGGTCGACGCGCCAGGTGAGGTCGAGCGCCGGATTCGGGGTGACAGTGAGGATCACGTGAGCTCCCGTGCGCGCAACGCCGCACCGAGCAGACCCGCGTTGCCGGAGAGCTCGGCGGGAACCAGCACGGGGAGGCGGTGGAAGCTGAGGCGCTCCGCGAGGCGAGTGCGCAGCTCGTCGAAGAGGGCGCCGCCGGCACGCGAGAGCCCACCGCCGATGACGACGGCTTCCGGGGCGACCACGGCCGTCAGCTGGGCGAGCGACATGGCGAGAGCGTCGAGCGCGGAGTTCCAGATCTCGGCGGCGACCTCGTCTCCGGCGGCAGCCCGCGCGATGACGTCTTTCGCGCCGTCCGGTGTGATGCCGGTGGCATCTCGGTACCGGCGAGCGATCGCTCCGGCCGAGGCGACGGCTTCGAGGCACCCGCGGGCGCCGCACGCGCAGATCGGCCCGTCCGCGATCGGCGAGTGGCCGATCTCTCCGGCATAGCCGCCCGCGGTGTACGGGACCCCGCCGACGAGCAGAGCCCCGGCGATGCCCGTGCCGATGACGAGCACCACGGCGTCGGCATAGTCCCGGGCCCCACCCAGGCGTCGCTCGGCCCAGCTGGCCGCGCGGACGTCGTGGTCGAAAGCGACCGTCAGACCGAGACGGGCGCTCGACAGATCGCGCAGCGGAGCGTCGTGCCAGCCGAGGTTGCTCGCGAACACGCCGAGCCCGGCATCCGCGTCGACGATCCCCGGCACGACCAGTCCGGCCGCCTGAGGAACCACGTCGGGGTGCGCGGCGCGGAGTTCACCGGCCAGCACCTCCAGCCGGTCGAGCAGCACGTTGGTGCGGTCGCCGTCCGCCACCGGCGTCGGACTGCGGAGGAGACCTCGCGGATTGCCCTCGCCGTCGAACAGGGCCGACTTGATGTCGGTCCCGCCGACGTCGAACGCCAGCACGGGGGCGCCCGCCCCCAGCGTGCGCACGGCGCCGTCAGGCCTGGTCATGGAAGGTTCCGCTCATGCATCCAGGATGACGGATCGCGTGAGGTTGCGGGGCTGGTCGGGGTCGAGCCCCCGAGCGACGGAGCGTTCCAGAGCGAGCCGGTGCAGACGCACGAGATCGGCCAGCGGGTCGATCGGACGGTGCTCGAACCGTGCCCCGGTCGCCTGCACCTGGTCGGCGAGACCCTCCGGGGCTTCACCGAAGTGCCACGTCACGCGACCCGGAGCGGCGATGGCGATGGGACCGTGACGGTACTCCATCGACGCGTAGGACTCGGTCCACGACTGGGACGACTCGCGCATCTTCAGGGCCGCCTCGTGCGCGAGACCGGTCGCCCACCCACGGCCGAGGAACGTGTACTGCTCGGCGTCGCGGAGTTCGTCGTCGCCGTCTTCGCTCAGCACGGCCGTCGCGTCGGCGATCGCACCGCTGAGGTCCTCGCCGAGAGAAGCGCGGAAGAGCGCGAGAGCGGTCGTCGCGAATCGCGTCTGCACGACGGACTGCTCGTCGGCGAAGGGCAGGAGCACGGCCTCGTCGACGAGCGAGACGAGGGGCGACTCGGGGTCGCCGATCACGCCGATCGTCCGAACCCGGCCCTTGACGCGGTCGACGAGCTCGAGCACCTCGGTGGTGGTGCCCGAGCGGGTGAGTGCGACGACGGCGTCGTAGCCGCGGTCGACGAACGCCTCGGATGCCGCGAACGCGTCGGTCTCACCCTGGCCGGACGACTCTCGCAGAGCGGCGTAGGACTGCGCCATGAACCAGGAGGTGCCGCAGCCGACGACGGCGATGCGGGCTCCGGCGGCCGGCAGCAGGCGCTGCTCCGCCTTCAGTTCGGCGGCGGTCGCCCAGGTCTGCGGCTGCGAATGAAGCTCTTCGCGCATGTGCGCGCCGGGGAGTGTTTCGGTCATGGAAGGGCCTCTCTCGAGCGGAAGTTGCATAGTTGTGATTGTTTGTGGCCTGATTCGATCATAGTATGACGATCAAGAACATCAACATCAGGTTCTTCTTGATTTGTTTGTTCCCTTGACAAATAATCGTACAAGTTCCATCCACCTGACGGTGATCCTGCCGTCGAACACCGAGCCTCGGCTTGACCGATCGTGGCTGCCCCCGGCGAAGCGATCACCACGCACTGTCGCGTGATCGTGCTTGCGACTGTGCACCACACCCCTTCCGGAGACGGAGTCCGTTCCCGGAACGGACACTCACAGTGAGGAATGCAATACACATGAAGAAGTCACTGCGGTTCGGCGCCGCCGCCCTTGCGGCCGTCGCCACGCTCTCGCTCGCTTCGTGCGGGTTCGGCGGATCTTCCGGCGACAGCGGCGACGCGGACGGATCGACCACGCTCGACCTCCTCGTCCCCAGCTACTCGGACGGCACCAAGGCGAACTGGGAGACCGTGATCAAGGGTTTCGAGAAGGCGAACCCTGACATCAAGGTCAAGCTCGAGGTGCAGTCGTGGGACAACCTCGAGAAGGTCGTCTCCACCAAGATCCAGGCCGGCGAGGCACCCGACATCTACAACGGCGGACCGTTCGCCGGCTTCGTGGGCGATGAGCTGCTGTATCCGGTGCAGGACGTCGTGTCGGAAGACACCTTCGCCGACTTCCAGGACTCGTTCATCAAGAACGCCGAGGTCGACGGCACCGCCTACGCGCTTCCGCTGATCGCATCGGCCCGTGCCCTGTTCGTCAACAACGCGCTGCTCGCCCAGGCGGGCGTCGAAGCGCCCACCGACTGGGACTCGCTGCTGGATGCCGCGACCAAGGTCTCCGCGCTCGGCGGCGGTGTCGCCGGCTACGGCATGCCGCTCGGATCCGAAGAGGCCCAGGCCGAGGCGGCCGTGTGGCTCTGGGGCGGCGGCGGATCGTTCGGCGACGCGTCCGAGATCACGATCGACACCCCGGAGAACCTCGCCGGAGCCGAGCAGATCAAGAAGATGATCGACGCCGGCGCGACGCAGGCCGACCCCGGCTCGACGCAGCGTTCGCCGCTGATGGACATCTTCATCCAGGGCAAGATCGGCATGCAGGTCGGCCTCCCGCCGACGGTCGGCCAGATCGAAGAGGGCAACCCCGAGCTGGACTACTCCATCGTCCCGATCCCGACGAAGGACGGCTCGCCCTTCACCCTCGGCGTCATGGACCAGCTGATGGCCTTCCAGAACGACGACGACAAGAAGGAAGCGATCACCAAATTCTTCGACTACTACTACTCGGCAGACGTGTACGTGCCGTGGGTGCAGGCCGAGGGCTTCCTCCCCGTCACGAAGTCGGGCTCTGAGGCCCTCGCCGGCGAAGAGGCGCTCAAGCCCTTCCTCGACGTGCTGCCCGACGCGCAGTTCTACCCGTCGACGAACCCGAAGTGGTCCGCCGCCGACGGCGCCTTCAAGTCGCTGTTCGGACAGCTGCAGTCGAAGCCGGCTCAGGACGTCCTGACCGAGATCCAGGCGCAGGTCGACGCGGGCTGAGCCCGCTGAACACTGCTGATCGAAAGACGGAGAGGTTCGGGTATTCCCATGAGCCAGACAACAGAATCCTCGAACCTCGCGGGGGCGGCCACCGGCCGCCCCCGCACTCCGGGCGCCATCCCGCGGCGCACCTCGCGCGGCAAGGATCTCCTCCAGGCGCTGCCCTGGATCGCGCCCGCCCTGCTGCTGATCATCGGCGTGGTGTTCTTCCCCGCCGGCGTCATGTTCTTCAACTCCACGCGCGACATCTCCCTGTCGGGGCTCGACAAGGGCTCCGTCGGATTCGACAACTTCGCCACCGTGTTCGCGTTCGCGGAGTTCTGGCCGATCCTCGGTCGCACGATCATCTGGGTCGTGTCCGTCGTCACCTTCACCGTCGTGATCTCGCTCGGCCTCGCGCAGATCCTGAACAAGGCGTTCCCCGGCCGTCAGATCGTGCGCATGGCCGTGATCGTGCCGTGGGCGGCATCCGTCGTCATGACGACGATGGTCTTCTACTACAGCCTCGAGCCGTACTTCGGGGTGTTCAACAAGTTCCTCTACGACATCGGGCTCTCTGACGACGCCGTGGGCTACGGCTGGACGAAGAACCCCGCGACCGCCTTCGCCTGGTCGATCGTGATCGCGATCTTCGTGTCGCTCCCCTTCACCACCTACACGATCCTCGCCGGGCTCCAGTCGGTGCCGGCCGATGCGATCGAGGCGGCGAAGATGGACGGCGCGGGCCCCGCACGCACCTACTGGTCGATCATCCTGCCGCAGCTGCGCAGCGCCCTCGCCGTCGCGATCCTCATCAACATCATCAACGTGTTCAACTCGCTGCCGATCCTCAAGGTGATGACCGGCTCGATCCCCGGCTACGGCGCCGACACGATCATGACGATGATCTTCAAGTACATCGAGCTGCAGAAGAAGGTCGACGTCGCGAGCGCGCTGTCGGTCGTCGCCTTCCTCATCGTCATCGTGATCGTCGCGATCTACGTCAAGACCGTCAAGCCCATGAAGGAGGTCTGATCGTGACCGTCACCGAGACCGAACTCGTCACCACGGCCGGACGCGGCGGCCGCAGCACGCCTCCCCTGAACGGCCGCAAGCGCCGCTACACCGAAGACCAGGTCACGCTGCCGCGGGTCATCCTGCGCACCGCCGCCGGTTTCCTCGTGCTCGCGATCTTCGTGCTGCCGTACCTGATCATGTTCTTCGGCTCCGTGAAGACGAAGCCCCAGATCCGCTCGGTCGACCCGACGTACCTCCCGACCGAGTGGCACTGGGAGAACTACATCACGATGTGGTCGACCCCCGAGACCCCGTTGCCGTACAACCTGATCTCGACGATCATCATCGCGGTGTTCGCGACGCTGCTCGTGCTCGTCGTCTCCCTGCCCGCGGCGTACTACACGGCGCGGTTCAAGTTCCCGGGCCGCATGGTGTTCCTGTTCCTGGTGATCGTCACCCAGATGCTGCAGCCGGCGGTGCTGACCTCGGGCCTGTTCCGCCAGTTCACGACTCTCGGGCTCGGCGACACGTGGGCGGCGATGATCTTCATCAACGCCGCGTTCAACCTCTCGTTCGCGGTGTGGATCATGCACTCCTTCTTCGCCGGCATCCCCAAAGAGGTCGACGAAGCCGCGCAGATCGACGGAGCCGGACGCTTCACCGTCCTGTTCAAGATCAACCTGCCGCTCGTCTGGCCGGGCATCGTCACCGCGATCGTGTTCACGTTCGTCGCCTGCTGGAACGAGTTCGCGGCATCCCTCGTCATCCTGTCGACCGACAAGAACCAGCCGCTCTCCGTCGCACTCACCAAGTTCGTCGGTCAGTACGAGACGAGCTGGCAGTACGTGTTCGGCGTCTCGATCGTCGCGATCCTGCCCGTCGTCATCCTCTTCATGCTCATCGAGAAGCGTCTCGTGGGCGGGCTGACCGCCGGCAGCGTGAAGTAGGCCGCCGGGCGCGGATGCCGGGGCGAGAGCGGATGCCGGGGCGTCAGGCTTCGGTCAGCGCCGGCATCCGCCGCTGCTCCCGGCGGAACCGGCTCGGCGAGCTGCCGAGCCGCTGACTGAACTGCCGGGAGAAGTAGGCGGGATCGTCGAACCCGACCTGCTGCGCGATGATGCTCACCTCGAGGTCGGTCTCGACGAGCAGCGACTGGGCGCGGGCGAGTCGCGACTCGATGAGCAGCTGCAGCGGTGTCAGCCCGGTCGCAGACACCGTCGCGGAGCGCAGCTGGGGCACGCTCATCCCGAGCTCGTTGGCCCGGGTCTCCATCGACACCTGACGGGTGGCGCCCCGGGTGAGCGCGTCGACGAGGTCAGGTGCCGAGTCGGGCATGGTCATCGCCGCGAGATCGGTGATCCAGCCGTAGCTCACGGCCGAGGCGCGGAGCGCGCCGACGGAGCTGCCGTCCGTCAGATGCTCCTGCAGCCTCGCGAAGGTCGTCGGCAACGACTCCGGCATCCGATCGAGCGGCACGACCGGAGCGGCACGTCGCCATGCCCCGAGTTCGTCGAGCGCGCGTGTCGCCGCACCCGAGAACAGGATCCAGTGCTCGGTCCAGCCTGCGCGATGCGGCCCGTACCCGTGCGCGACACCGGGGAACAGCCAGAGCAGGGCAGGTGCTTCGACCCTGACCTCTCCCGTGAGCGGGCTGGAGTACCAGCCGGTACCCTCACTGATGACGACGACGGCGTGGGACCGCAGCTGTCGTCCCCGGAAGCCCTCGTGACTGCCGCGATACTCCCCCGCGCCCAGGCAGGCGACGGTGACGTCAGTGAGCGCGCGTGCAGGATTCGCATAGATCGCCCAGTTGTCCATGATCGTCCAAGTCTGGTCTCCCCGCCGCGAAAATACAAGCCTCGCATGAGGAAATCCATGGACGAATAGTCCTATCCGGGCCGATGCTGGATGCATGATCACGTCCAACGGCTTTGTCCTCGACGAGAGACCGGAGCGACTCGGTCGACTCGACCCCGTGCCGGCCGCCCTGCGAGGCGACAAGGACGCGCTGTGGGACCATCTGCGCCGCGACGGCTACCTGTACCTCAGCGACCACCTCGATCCTGCCCTGGTTCGCGACTTCCGCTCCTACTATTTCCGCAAGCTCGCACCGACGGGCCTCGTGCAGACGGAAGGAGTGGACGAAGGCATCGACTCCCGTGCGGACGTCGACCTCGCGCTCACCCGCCGCGTGCTCTTCGACGACGTCGTGCCGGGCGACCGCTACGCGGCGCTCACCTCGCACCCGTCGATCCGCGGATGGTTCGAGTGGTTCCTCGGTGACGACGTGCACCTCCACAAGCGCCGCATCATCCGCCACACGCGGCCGGGCGAGACGGGCATCGGCACGGCCACGCAGGCGCACTACGACCTCGTCTACCTGCGCGAGGGCACCGATCGTGTCCTGTCGATGTGGATCCCCCTCGGCGACTGCGCCGTCGAGACCGGCGGACTCGCCTACCTCGAGGGCAGCCATCACCGCGTGATGGCTCAGGAGCGCGCCGGCACCCTCAAGATGCCGGCCGCGTCGATCACCGCCGACCTGCCCGGATTGGCCGACGAGTACGACTCCCGCTGGCTGATCAACGACTACCGGGCCGGCGACGTCATGGTGCACTCCGCGCACATCGTGCACGCCTCTACCGACAACGTGGACCCCGACCGCCGCATCCGCCTCTCCACCGACATCCGCTACCAGCGCGTGTCCGATCCGATCGACTGGCGGTGGCAGGAGCACTGGTTCGAGGGCGACGGCCTCTGACGGCGTCCGCGTCAGGCGTCGGAAGCGGATGCTGCCAGCAGCTGCTCTGCGCTCCATCGCACGCCGAGGGCCGAGGTGAGCGCGGCCTGAGCGGCGCCGGCCGAGAGCGCGACGCGGGGATCGGCGTAGCGGACGGGCACCTGCGCGGTTCCCCGCGAGGCGTAGTCGGTCTCACTCCGGAGGCTGTCGAGGAAGCGGGGCCCGAGCACCGTCGCCGGGCCGCCGATGACCACCTCCGCAGGGTCGAGCAGGGCGCTGATGAGCTTCACGGCGCGGGCGAGGGCGCGGGCGCCCTCATCCAGCTGGTCGGGGTCGGCGCGGGCGGCGAGAACCGCGAGCTCTGCGGCATCCATCGCGTCGGAGAACTCCGCGCCGAGCATCGCTCCCATGGCTGCGGCCGATTCCAGGCATCCGCGTCGGCCGCAGCTGCAGTCCCTGGCCGCGTCGCCGAAGACCACCTGGACGTGCCCGATCTCGCCGGCGCGGTCGCGCGGTCCCGGAGCGAGCTCGCCGTCGAGCGTCACCGCGGCACCGATGCCGCCGCCGATGTGGATGAAGAGTCGGTAGCCCGCGGGGGATTCGTCGCGACCGGCCTCGGCGATCGCCTCGGCGTCGACGTCGTTGATGAGCAGCACGGGGGCGTGCAGCAGTCGCTCGAATCGCTCGGCCAGCGGCACGTTCTCCCACTTCAGCTGCACGCTCTCCAGCACCGAGCGGCCGTCGGTCGTGCCGGGGAGCTGCACCCCGGCAGCCAGCAGACGGTCGCCGATGTCCGCGGCGGCGGCGGCGATCGCGCCGTCGAGCACCCGGTCGCGGTCATCTGCGGAATAGGTGACCCGTCGCACTTCGAGCTCGGTGCCGTCGAGGGCGACGAGGGCGAGGTGCGCGTGCTGCGGTTGGATGACGACGACGAGGATCACATGGTGCTCGGCGTCGATGCTGAGAGTGGTCGCCCGCTTGCCGCCTGTGCTGGCGGCCTGCTCCCCCTCGATGACCAGGCGGTTCTCGATGAGTTCGGCGACCAGCGACGATGCGGTCGCCGCGGTGAGACCCGTCGCCCTGGCGATACCGGCGCGGGTCTGAGCGCCCGGGTTCCGGAACACCAGCTGTAGCGCACGCCGGAGGTTCGCACGCCGGACCGATGCCTGCGTGTCGAGGGCGTCATCGGTGTTCAGCATCGGGGTCCGTTCGGGCGGTCAGCTGCGGAGCTGTTGACAGATCGTGCGGCGATCCGTAGTCTCTCCGTAAGTTTATTCATTGAACTTAGTTGGCCGTGAGGCCTCCCACAACTCCGGACGGGCGAGTGCTGCACACACCGTCGCCCGTCCGGCACTTCTCTCAGCGGCCCTCTGCCGCTTCGGTGTGATGACGGATGACCTCGGCCACCACGAAGTTGAACCACTTCTCGGCGAACTCCGGGTCGAGATGCGCCTCCTCCGCGAGCGCCCGAAGACGAGCGACCTGCTGCTCCTCGCGATTCGGATCGGATGCCGGCATCTCATGCTCGGCCTTCAGATGGCCGACCTGCTGGGTCGCGCGGAAGCGCTCGGCCAGCATGAAGATCAGCGCGGCGTCGATGTTGTCGATGCTGGCGCGAAGTCGGAGCAGTTCGGCCTTCGGGTCCTCAGCGGCTGTCATGCCCCCTACTCTAGAGCCGCGGAACGCCCGTGTTCCGACGACCCTCAGCGCTATCGTGAGCACATGAGCAACGAAGAGTCGCCGGCATCCGAGCCCACCGACGACACGGCATCCGCCGCCCCGTCCGACGCCACCCCCGGCGTCCCCGACACCGCCGTCGCCACCGCCGTCGGACCGCGTGCCGCCGTCGAGCCGACGGAACCCCGCGGCGCGATCTGGACCCGCATCGATCGCCCGTTCGTGTTCGGGTTCCTGGTGACGCTGGGTGGCCTCGGAGCCATCGTGCTCGGTCTCGCGCTGACGAGCCTGTCGACCGTGCTCATCTACATCGCGCTCGCTCTGTTCGCGGCCCTCGGCCTCGACCCGGCGGTGCGGTTCCTCGAGCGGCGCGGCCTGTCTCGGGTGCTCTCCGTCGTGGTCGTCATCGTCGCGCTCGTCGTGGTGTTCGCCCTCCTGCTGTGGATGGTCATCCCGATCCTCGTGGAGCAGATATCGAGCTTCGTCCGCTCCGTTCCCTCGATGGTGCAGGAGTTCACCCGCAGCGACCTCTATGCGACGCTGGAGCGGCAGTTCGGCGAACAGTTCCAGGACCTGGTCGGCGAGGTCCAGAAGTTCCTCTCCGACTTCGGCAACATCGCCATGATCGGTGGAGGAGCATTGAAGGTCGGCGCGTCGATTGCGAGCGGCATCTCGGGAGCCATCATCGTCCTGGTGCTCACGCTCTACTTCCTGGCGAGCCTCGGCGGCATCAAGACCAGCCTGCTGCGCCTCGCTCCGGCTCGCGATCGCGCGCGGGCGGGCGACATCGCGGACCAGATCACCGACTCGGTCGGCGGGTACGTGATGGGAATGGTCGTGCTCGCGTTCTGCAACGCCATGCTCGCGCTGGTGCTCTACCTCGTGCTCGGCCTGCCGTTCCCGCCCTTGATGGCGACTGTGGCGTTCTGCATCACCCTGATCCCGCTGGTCGGCTCGGTGCTGTTCTGGGTCATCGGCACCGGCATCGCCCTCTTCACCAACCCGATCGGCGCCCTGATCTTCGCGATCGTGTACCTGATCTACATGCAGATCGAGGCGTACGTCATCACGCCGCGCGTCATGAATCGCGCCATCTCGATCCCCGGTTCGCTCGTGGTGATCGGCGCTCTCGCCGGCGGCACGCTGCTCGGACTGCTCGGCGCACTCGTCGCCGTGCCGGTCACGGCATCCATCCTCATCATCATCAAACAGGTCTGGGTGCCGCGCCAGGACGCCCGGGTGTAGTCAGCGCGAGCCCGCTGCACGCAGAAATGCCCGGACCCGCTGCAGGAATCGGCAGCGGGCCCGGGCACTTCTTCAGGTCGAGAACTCAGACGAGGTCGTTGTCCTCGAGCCACTTCTTGGCGATGTCGGCCGACGACTGCTGGTCGACCGTGCTGAGCACGTTCAGCGACACGAGCTCCTCGGCGGTGAGCTTCGCGCTGATGGCGTTCAGCACCTCGGACACCTGGTCGGCGATGTCGCTCGAGACGATCGGCACCACGTTCGACGAGATGATCAGGTTCTCCGGGTCTTCGAGCGCGACGATGTCTTCGGTCTCGAAGGCCGGGTCGGCCGTGTAGATGTCAGCGACCTGGATCTCGCCGGCGAGCAGCGACTCCAGCGTGGTGGGGCCGGTGGCGGAGAACGCCAGGTCGACGCCGTAGACCTCCTTGGCGGCGGCCGGGCTGTACGGGCGCTGCTCGAACTCGGGCGGTGCGCCGATCGTGACCTGCGACGTGACGTTCTTCAGATCACCGATCGTCTTGAGGTCGTTCTCCTCGGCGAAGCTCTTGAGAACCGTGTAGGTGTCCTGGTCGGACGCCTCGGCGTAATCGAGAGCGGTCAGGCCGTCGGGCAGGGCATCCTGCAGCGCGGCGTAGACGTCGTCCGGAGCGGTGACGTCGACGCCGTCCTTCGAGAGGTACTCCAGCAGGCTGCCGGTGTACTCCGGGAAGACGTTGATCTCGCCGGACTCGACCTCGGGCATGTACGCATCGCGCTGTCCGATGTTGAGCTGCTTCTCGACGGTGAACCCGGCGCCTTCGAGCGCCTGGGCGTAGATCTCGGCGATGATCTCGTTGGAGTAGTACCCCTGCGAGCCGACGACGATCGTGTCGGAGCTGCCCGAACCGGATCCGGCGTCGTCGGACGGCTCTTCGAGCGGGTTGCCGCCGCAGGCGGTCAGGGCGAGTGCGGCCGCGGCCACCAGGCCGACGGCCAGAACGGAGCGCTTGCCTCGTGCTGTGAACATGGACTTCTCTTTTCTGTGGGACTTCTTCAGGTGCTGTGAAAGCGGGACGGAGAGATCAGGCGGGGGATGCCGCGGGCGCAGGGGCCGGTGTGAGTGGGCGGGTGCGGCGGCGAGTCGGGCGACCGGTGCGCAGCCCCCGCGGAACGGCAGCATGTTGGGCGGCGGCGAGCAGCAGGTCGACGAGCAGCGCGAGCACGGCGACGATGAGCGCGCCTCCGAGGACCTGATCGAAGCGACGCAGCGGGATGCCCTGGATGATCGGCCAGCCGAGCCCGCCGAGATTGACGTAGGCGGCGATCGTCACGGTCGCGATGACCTGGAGCAGCGCCGAGCGGATGCCGCCGACGAGCAGGGGAAGACCGAGGGGGACTTCGACCTTCCAGAAGATCTGCCACTCGGTCATGCCCATGGCCCGGGCGGCATCGATCACCCGACGGTCGATCGCCTCGAGACCCGTATAGGCACCCGCGAGGAGCGAGGGGATCGCGAGGAGCACGAAAGTCGTGATGGCGGCCTGGGGCACGCGCAGCACTCCGAGGAGGAGCACGAGCAGCACCATCAGACCGAAGGCGGGGATGGCACGCGCGGCGCCCGACACCGCGACGGCGATCTCGCGGCCCCGGCCGGTGTGACCGATCAGCCAGCCGAGCGGCAGGGCGATGACCGCGGCGATCAGCACCGAGATGGCGGTGAGGGCGAGGTGCTCGCCGAGGAGCTTGGGCAGGGCGTAGTTCCCCGTCCACTGGGCCGGGGCGAACATCCACGCGATGGCGTCGGCGAAGAGGTTCATGCGGCTGCCCTCACCGGAACGGCGCGGCTCGCGGCGACGCGACTCGGGGCGGTCGTCCACGGCATCAGCGCGCGTCCGAGCAGCAGCAGGATCAGGTCGATCACGAGCGCGATGATCACGACCGCGACGACGCCGGCGAAGACCTCGGCGATGATGCGACGCTCGAGGCCGTTCGTGAAGAGGTACCCGAGATTCGTGACGCCGATGAGGATGCCGACGGTCGCGAGCGAGATCGTGCTGACGGCAGCGACGCGGAGTCCGGCGAGGATCACGGGACCGGCGAGCGGGAACTCGACGGCCCAGAACCGCCGGAACGGCGCGAATCCGGTCGCCGTGGCAGCCTGACGCACGCCGTCGTCGACCGAGTCGAGACCGTCGGCCACGGAGCGGACGAGGATCGCGACCGCGTAGATCGTCAGGGCGATCACGAGGTTGGTCTCACTGATGGCCGAGTAGCCGAGCGTCGCCGGCAGCAGGATCAGCAGAGCGAGCGAGGGGATCGTGTAGAGCAGACCGGTGAGCACGATGATCGGTCCGCGCACGAGCCGATAGCGCCAGGCCACCCAGCCGAGCGGCAGCGAGATCACGAATCCGATCACGATCGGCACGATGCTCTGTCGCAGGTGCACCAGCGTCAGTTCGAGGATCAGCCCGAAGTTGTCGGAGACCCAGTTCACAGTGCGCCCTCAGCCTCGGCATCCGTTGCGGCGACGCTCGCCGGCTCGGCCACGATCGCGCCCTGCGTGCGTCCCTCGGAGTCGACGACGACGGTGCCGTTCGGCGTCTGCTTGAGGCGCAGCGCGCGTCGGCCGCGGTCGGCGCCGATGAACGCGGCGACGAAGTCGTCGGCCGGGTTCTCGATGATCTCGCTCGGGCTCCCGACCTGCACGATGCGCGCGCCTTTGTCGAGGATGACGACCTGGTCGCCGAGCAGGAATGCCTCGTCGATGTCGTGCGTGACGAAGACGACGGTCTTGTCGAGTTCGTGCTGCAGCCGAAGGGTCTCCTGCTGCAGATCGGCGCGGACGATCGGATCGACGGCGCCGAAGGGCTCGTCCATGAGCAGGATGTTCGGGTCGGCCGCGAGGCCTCGAGCCACGCCGACGCGCTGCTGCTGGCCACCGGAGAGCTGGCTCGGGTACCGTTCTGCGAGCGACTGGTCGAGACCGACGGTGTCGAGCAGCGTGCGGGCCCGCTTGTGCGCCTCGGGCTTCTTCACACCCGTGAGACGCAGCACGGTCGCGACATTGTCGATGACCGAGAAGTGCGGCATGAGTCCGGAGTTCTGCATCACGTAGCCGATGCGGCGACGCAGCTGCACCGGATCGCCGACGAGCACGTTCTCACCGTCGATCTCGATGTCTCCCGAGGTCGGCTCGACCATGCGGTTGATCATGCGCAGAAGGGTGGTCTTGCCGCACCCGGACGAGCCGACGAACACGGTGGTCTTTCGCGACGGCAGCACCAGGCTGAAGTCGTCGACCGCCACGGTGCCGTCAGGGAACTGCTTGGTGACGTTGCGGAACTCGATCATGGGTCACTTTCCAGTCGGTCGGTCGACGAGGCGCGCATCGGCGCCCCGGCGACGGCATACGGAAGTCATGCGCTGATCTGCACGCGCGGGTCGAAGGCGACGTAGCCGGAGAAGTCCTTGCCGACGCGGTCGAATGCGGAGGGGTACGGGGTCGGATACGACCACGCGTAGTCGGTGTGCAGCTCGTCGCCGGTCTTCACCGAGAAGTACTGCGCTGCGCCCTTCCACGGGCACGTGTACGGAGTGGGGCTCTCGACCAGCGCTCCGGGCGCGATCGAGGCCGGCGGGAAGTACCAGTTCCCCTCGATGCGGACGAGATCGCTCTCGTCGGCCTCGGCGATGACGGTTCCTGCGATGACAGCCTTCATGGTCCTGCCTCCTCGGATGTGGGTTCGAGCGTATAAGACGGCTGGGACATCCGGGCGGGGGTTGCGGGGAAGCCGTCAATGTGAGAAATATTCGGATGCTGTTCGATGCGGCGCCGGGAACGGATTGCCGGCCACGGCGCCACGGGCCTCAGGCCGAGTCGCGACCGTATCCCTCGAGCAGGCGGAGCCAGATCTCGCTGATCGTGGGATACGCCGGAACGGCGTGCCAGAGACGGGAGATCGGGACCTCGCCGACGATGGCGATCGTCGCAGCCTGGATGAGCTCGGCGACCTCGGGACCGACGAAGGTCGCGCCGATCACGACGTCGCGCTCCGTGTCGATCACGAGGCGGGCCTGACCCTCGAAGCCGTCCTCGTAGACGCTCGCTCCCGCGATCGCACCGAGGTCGTAGTCGATCACCTTCACGTCGTGCCCTGCTTCGCGAGCGGCGGCCTCCGTGAGTCCGGCCGACGCGACCTCGGGGAACGAGAAGGTGACCTGCGGCACCGCCGCGTGATCGGCGGTCGCGACGTGCCGGCCCCACGGGGCGTCGTCGACGTCGTCGCCCTTCGCACGTGCGGCGATCACGTCGCCCGCCGCGCGCGCCTGGTACTTGCCCTGATGGGTGAGGAGCACGCGGCCGTTGACGTCGCCCACGGCGTAGAGCCAGTCGACGCCGGGTACGCGCAGCGTGTCATCCGTCTCGATCCACTTGCCCGGCTCCAAACCGACGACCTCCAGGCCGATGTCGCGGTTGTGCGCGGATCGTCCGGTGGCGACGAGCACCTCCGCGGCGACGATCTCCTCGGCGCCGTCGAGCGTGATCGTCACGCCCTCGTCGCCACGACGGACGGAGGTCGTGCCGGTCGAGGTGCGCACATCGACGCCGAGTTCCTTCAGCCCTGCTGCCACGCGCTCGCCCGCGAAAGGCTCCATCGACGCGAGCAGCTCTCCCCGCGCGATGATCGTGACCTTCGAGCCGAGCGACGCGTACACCGTGGCCATCTCGACCGCGACGACGCCGCCGCCGATCACGGCGAGGCTCTCGGGGAGTTCCTCGGCGCTCGTGGCCTCGCGACTGGTCCACGGAGACGCCTCACGCAGTCCGTCGATCGGCGGGATCACGGCCTCGGAGCCGGTGCTGATCGCGACCGCATGGCGGGCGCGCAGCACGCGGGTGCCGCCGTCGGCATCCGTCACGGTGACCTCGCGCTCACCCGTGATCCGGCCGAAGCCGCGGGCGAGATCGATGCCCGCCGAGTCGAGCCACTTCACCTGGCCGTCGTCCGACCAGCTGCTGGTGAACGAATCGCGGCGGTCGAACACCGCGCGCACGTCGAGCTTTCCGGTCACTGCCTGCGAGGCTCCGCCCACGTGCTGGGCTGCCCGCAGGGCCTGCGCCGGTCGCAGCAGCGCCTTGGAGGGCATGCACGCCCAGTACGAGCACTCCCCGCCGACGAGCTCGCTCTCGACGATGATCGTCGTGAGACCGCCCTGCACCGCACGGTCGGCGACGTTCTCGCCGACCGCTCCCGCGCCCAGCACGATCAGGTCGTATTCATCCGTCTTCGCTGCAGCATCCATGTGTCGCACCTCTCCGTCGCCCAGTCTCGCTCAAGAGCAACGTCGAGTCACGGGTCAGTTGTTCCACGCGGGGCGATTGCCGCGGCATCCGGTCGTGCATCCGCCTTCCATCTGCAGGTTCAGATCACGGATGCAGGCGCGAAACCCGGCGTGTCGACCTGCAGGTGTGATTCGAACCTGCGGATGCAGCGCCGCGCGGCCGTCGTCAGGCTGCGACAGCCTCCCGCGGCGCGCGACGGGAGGCGAAAGCCCGCGGGTACGCCCGCTGCAGCGCGACGACGACGAGGGTCGCCGCGACCACCTTGATGAGGTCTCCGGGAAGGAAGGCGAGGCTCGACAGTGCGGTGGGGAGGAGGGGCACGCCGGTCACGAGGGCCTGGACGGGGATTCCGAAGGCGTAGACGACGAGCACGCCGCCGATCAGGGATGCCGCGGCGGCGCGCCACCACGTGACCCGCCCGGTCCGCATCAGCAGGCCGATCACGACGACTCCCGCGATCCAGCCGGCGAGGTATCCGACCGTGGGACCGACGAACACGCCGAGGCCTCCGCGTCCGCCGGCGAGGACGGGGAGCCCCACGGCGGCGAGCACGAGCACGAGCACGATCGACAGCGGCGCGATCCGCGGGCCGAGAACGAGCCCGGCCAGCATGACGCCGAGCGTCTGGGCGGTGATGGGCACTCCGCCTGGCAGCGGCACGACGACGGTGCCGAGCACGATGATGAGGGCGGCGAACACGGCCACCCGGCCGAGAGTCGCACTGGTGTCGCGGGTTGAGGGTGCCATCGGGGATCCTTCCTGAACAGTGTTCACCTGAACACTGTTCAGCACAGTACTCACTGGGGACCTCCGCCTGCAAATCAGAGACCCGACGGCACCAGCACGACCTTCCCCCGCTGCCGACGCTGCTCGATCGCGTCGTGCGCCGAGGCGGCATCGTCGAGGCGGTACTCGTCGACGGGCGGAGCAGTCCGACCCTCCGCGACCGCGGCGAGCGCTCGGGTCTCGAGCGCCCGCAGATCCGGAAGAGCCCGTCCGAGCGGCACCGCGACCGTGAGCGAGCGTTCGACGATGTCGGCCGAGTCGAGGCGCACGATCTCGCCGCTCGACCAGCCGATGATCACGACCCGCGCGCCGCGACCGAGACTCTCTACCGCAGCTCGTCCGGTCGCACCGCCGACGCCGTCGATGAGCACCGACGGCTGCGCGCCGTCGAGCAGCTCGGTCATCCGCTCGGGCCAGGCGTCATCGGTCGCGTCGAGCGTCAGCATCCGTCCTGCCGAGCGCCGCCCGCCGTGCGCCAGCTGCTCGACGACCGCCCGCTTCGCCTCGCCCCCGTAGAGCGCGACGACCGTCGCGCCCTCCGACAGTGCGAGCTGGGCGAGCTGACTTCCGAGACCGCCCGAGGCGCCGGGGATGATCACGACGTCGTCCGGCCGGAACTCGACCGAGTCGAGCACGAGCTGCGCGGTCCGACCGGTGCCGATCGCGGCGACGGCCTGCGGGAACGGCATCCCGACGGGGAGGGCATGGAGCGCCGCAGCCGGCGCGATCGTGAACTCCGCGTAGCCGCCGCTGCGGAAACCGACATGCGCGACCACGCGCGCGCCGAGGAGAGCCGCGTCGACGTCGGGGCCGACGGCCTCGACGGTGCCGGCGACCTCGCGCCCCGGTGTCATCGGGAGCGGCGGCTTCGGCATCGACGGCGGCCCTTCGCCGCGCCGGATGTCGGTGTCGACGGCGTGCACTCCGGCGGCGGCGACGCGCACGAGGACCTCGCCGTCGCCGGGCTCGGGCACCGCGACCTCCTCGATCTTCAGCACCGCCGACGCGCCGAACTCCCGCTGCACGATCGCCCGCATGGTGCGCTCCTCCTCGACCCCGGTGCTCATGCGCCCTCCCCCTCGACGGTCGTGACGCCCTCGGCATCCGTCCGCATTCTCGGCGCGACCAGCGCGGCGGCCGCGGCGATCACCGCGGCCAGGATGAACACACCGGTGAACGGATCGGCGACCGCCGCCAGCGCCGTGAACAGGCTGCCCGTGACGGCGAGCGCCAGCGCACTCCCGAACGAGTCGGCGACCGTCATCGCCCCGCTGTTGAATCCCTGATTCTCGGGCGTCGACATCGCGAGCGTCAGGGCGCTGGAGCGCGGGCTCAGCAGCCCCATCCCGACGCCGGCGAGGATCCACGCCCCGGCGACCAGCAGGGCGCTCCACCCGAACGCCGCCACGGCGACCGTCAGCAGGATGCCCGCCAGCACCAGGACGGTTCCCGCGCGCACCGCGGTTACGCTGGAGAGACGCACGCCCATCCGCCCCTGCACGGTCGCCGCGGCGGACCAGGCCAGCGCGCCGCCGGTCAGCGACAGCCCGGCGAGCGTCGGCGACAGCTCGTAGCGGTCGGTCAGCAGGTACGGCAGATACACCTGCGCACCGAAGAACGCGGCACCGGCGAGTCCGCGGACGAGGATGACCGAGGGCAAGCCGCGACGCGCGCGCAGCGTGCCTCGCGGCACGAGCGGGCGCACGGCGATCAGGGCGATGACGATCGCGACCACCGCGAGCACCGGACCGATCGCGGGGATGTCGCCGACGAGGTTCAGAGCGAGCACGGCGACGGCGGCGAGCACTGACCAGCCGAGCCGACCGAACGCCCACGGGGCCGTCGCGTCGCCGTCGTTCGCGAGCCCGCGCAGGGCGGGGATCACCATCACCAGGGCCACGAGCACCAGGATGACGACGCCCAGGAAGACCCAGTGCCAGCTCCACAGCTCGGTCACGGCGCCGGCGACGGTCGGCCCGATGAGGGACGGGATCACCCAGGCTGCGGCGAAGCCGGCGAAGATCGCCGGGTGGAGCTCCTGCGGGTACACCCGGGCGACCACGACATACAGCGCGACCATCAGGCCGCCGCTGCCGAGCCCCTGGGCGAAGCGCCCCGCGACGAGCACCTCCATGCTCGGCGCGAGTCCGGCGATGAGCAGCCCGACGACGAACATCACGACGGCGGTGTACAGCGGAGCGACGGGTCCGCGACGATCCGCCCAGTTGCCCGCGATCACCATGCCGATCACGCTCGTCGCCAGGGGGCCGGCGAAGGCGAGGGCGTAGAGCCGCTCGCCGCCGAGGTCGGCGCTCACCGTCGGCATCACGGTCGTCACCGCCAGGGATTCGAAGGCCCCGAGGAACACGAGCGCACACGCGCCGATCGTGATCCAGAGATAGTCGCCGCCCATGATGCGGTGGGCGGCGGCACTCGGCGTCGCGTCCACTCCTGTTTCCGTCGTCATGATCACGACGCTAGGACTTCAACTAAGGTTGAGGTCAAGCGGAGCATGCGAGGAGGAGACCGTGCCACAGCTGGACGGCGACAAGGATCGACGCCTCACGATCGGCGAAGTCTCCGCGCGCAGCGGCGTCGCGGCATCCGCCCTCCACTTCTACGAGCGCAACGGCCTGATCGTCTCGGAGCGTTCCTCGGGCAATCAGCGACGATACGGCCGCGACACCCTGCGGCGCGTCGCCTTCATCCGGGTCTCCCAGCGCGTCGGCATCCCGCTCAAAGACATCCGCACCGCCCTGGAATCGCTCCCCGAGGGCCGGACGCCGACGAAGCAGGACTGGGCGCGTCTGTCGCAGCGCTGGCGTGACGAGCTCGACGCCCGCATCCGCCAGCTCGAGCACCTGCGCGGCGACCTCGACGGATGCATCGGATGCGGCTGCCTCAGCCTCACGTCGTGCGCCCTGCAGAACCCCGAGGATGTGCTCGGACGCACGGGTGCGGGACCGATCCGCTGGCTCGCGAAGGGCATCCCCGCCGACGGGTGAGGCGGCTCAGCGGACGAGGAGGAAGTGCGTCGGCGTCGGAACCTGCGCCTCATGACGGATGCCGAGAGGCGCGCCCGTACGCTCATCGAGGTCGAGCAGCGTGATCGTGTCGGACCGCTGCCCGGCGACGAGGAGCTTGCCCTCGTGGACCAGGTGATGACGCGGCCAGTCGACGCCCGAGTCGGCGAGGGCGACCGACTCGAGGGAGTCGCCGCCGCCGCGCACGCGCAGAGCCGCGATCGTGTTGCTGCCGCGGAGGGCCGTGTACAGGAACTGCCCGTCGCGGGTGCGGGCGAGCTCGGCGGGGAAGTCGAAGCCGACCTGCGCGATCGGACTCGACAGGGTCGACGACACGACGCGCCAGGTGCCGTCGACGCCGGACGCGAGCGTGAACACCTCGCACGAATACTCGGTCACGACGTGCAGATGACCGCTCGGGTGCACGACCATATGGCGCGGACCGGTGCCGAGCGGCAGCACGACCTCGTGGTCGAGGCTGAGGCCGTTCGCGCTCTGCCTCCAGAACCGCACCAGATCGAAGCCGAGGTCGGTGGTGGCGATCCGGCCGTCGGGCAGGAACGCCGCGGCGTGCGCGTGCGACGCCCGCTCCTCGCTCGAGCCGTGCGGGTCGGTCGCGGCGACGCCGTCGCCCGGAGGGGTCGCCGCGACC
>NZ_SSDJ01000130.1 GCF_004794465.1 Microbacterium sp. K24
CTGCGGGGCATGGCCGGCGCCCTGCACCCGCAGGTCACCTGGGGCGCGGGCGCCGTGCGGGTCTCGCTGCGCCGTCACAGCGAGCAGGTCGACTGCCACGGCAGCGGGCTCGTGCTGGTGCCGTCGGTCATGTCGTCGTGGGGGTGCATGGTGCTCACCGAGCCACCCGCGCAGCCGACGCTGTTCTATCCCGCACGCGGCGTGACGGCCGGCTGGGCGCGGGACGAGACCGAGATCGCGGTCGCCCTCGGCGCGCTGCTCGGCCCCGCCAGGGCCGGCATCCTGCTCCGAGCGGGAACGGCGCGCACGACGTCGCAGGTCGCCGGGGATGCGGCGATCGCCGTGTCGACGGCTTCGCATCACCTGACCGTTCTCCGCGCCGCGGGGCTGATCGCGAGCGAGCGCGACGGCACCCGGATGCTGCACCTGCGCACGCCCCTCGGGGAGGCCATGGTCGGCGCCGCACTCTGACGCTGCGCAAGTTCTGCGGCCAGACCGAATTTCTGCGGCCGATCTCGAGGCGAGAGGCCGCAGAAGTTGTGGATGGCCGCAGAAGTCGAGCGCGCGCCTACGCCTCGGAGGCCAGCGGGATGATCGGCCGGTGCTCGTAATAGGTCTGCAGCACCACCGTGGTGCGGGTGCTGACGTTCGCGGCGGTGCGCACGTCGCGCACCAGCTCCTCGAGCGCACGCGGCGAAGCGACGCGCACGAAGAGCATGTAGCTCGCGTCGCCGGCGATCGAATGGCACGCCTCGATGGCGTCGAGGTGCTCGAGGAGCTCCGGGGCGTTGTCGGGCTGCGCCGGGTCGAGCGGGGTGATCTCGATGAAGGCCGACAGCGGAGTCCCCACGAGCTCGGGGTCGAGGATCGCCCGGTAGCCGGAGATCACCCCGCGCGTCTCGAGCCGGCGCAGCCTCGACTGCACGGCCGAGACCGAGAGACCGACGGAGTCCGACAGCTGAGACAGCGTGGCCCGCCCGTCGCGGGCGATCTCCGCGACGATCGCGCGGTCGACAGAATCATCCATGGATGTAAGATTATCGTGAGTATTCCGTTATGACCGGAAAATTTCCGGCATGCCGCGCGATCGGAGGTCCCGATGTCCATCATTTCCGCCAACAGCTCCGCTGCACAGGCCATCGTCGGCGAACCCGAGGTCGTCGAGGACGCTGCGACCGCCGAGCGTTCCCCCGCGTGGGCGCAGCTGAAGGACGCGGCGATCGCGATCCGCGAGCTCCAGATCAAGGACGGCTCGATCCCGGATGCCGCGCATCACGCGGTCGCCCGCGAGCTCGTCGCCGCCATCACCGCCGGCATCCGCGCCCTCTCGCCCGCCTTCCCGCACGACGCCGACTACCTGGCCGCGTCGATCGTCGACTTCGACCGCTGGGCGTCGGAGGACTTCGGCGTGCCGGACTTCCTCGACTCGCTCGTGGCCTTCCAGCCGCAGCAGCACCGTGTCGACGGCATCCGTCATCTCGTGGTCTTCCCCATGTACACGCAGAACGGGTCGAGCGACCGCCTCGTCGAGGCGCTCATCGTCGAGACGATCTGGCCCGAATTCATCGCCGCGCTCGAAGCCGGTGACTACGGCAACAAGCTGTTCGTCTCGCTGCGACTGGTCGACTTCACGCCCGGCTACGACACCAACTCCGCCGTGCTGTTCCCCGAGACCGTCGCGATGCGCGAGATCCCCTCCTTCACGTGGGGCGCGATCTTCCAGGACCGCGAGGCTGCGCGCTACCGTCGCGTGACCCGCGCCGCCTCGGCCATCACCAAGCTCGACCTGCCGGATCGCGCCGCCGCGATGCTCGACGACCAGGCCCTGACCGAGCGGGCGTTCGTGATGTGGGACATCATCCACGATCGCACGCACATGCGCGGCGACCTGCCGTTCGACCCGTTCATGATCAAGCAGCGGATGCCGTTCTTCCTCTACTCGCTGGAGGAGCTGCGCTGCGACCTGACCGCGTTCCGCGAGTCGGTGAAGATCGAGCGGGCGCTCTCGGCGCGCGTCGCCGCCGATGAGCAGCTCACCGCGATCGAGCAGGAGACGCTCGACCAGGCCGGTCTCGTGCAGTACGCCGTGATCTTCGACCGCATCTTCCGATTCGCGATCACCGGCTCGCGCGTGCGCAACTACGACGGCCTCGGCGGCCAGCTGCTGTTCGCCTGGCTGCACCAGCGCGGTGTGCTGCACTGGACCGACACGGCTCTGGCGTTCGACTGGGACGCCGTGCCCGACGCGGTCGTCGCCCTCGGCGATGCGATCGACGAGCTGTACTGGCGTTCGATCGACCGTCCGAAGGTCGCGCACTGGCTCGCGGCCTATGACCTCGTCCGCGAGGTGCTGACTCCGCACCCGGCGTCGAACTGGGCGCGTGGGCTGTCGGACGAGATCCTCTCGGGTGCCCCCAAGGGCTACACGGATGCCGTGCTGGACGACGAGTTCCCGCTGTCGATGTTCTTCGAGGCACTCGACAAGAAGATGAAGCCCGTGATCGAGTCGACCGTCGGCATCCGCGGGACCGACGACTGACGTGACGCCCTTCCCGTCGTCGAGCCACCCCCTTATGGTCGAACCGTCCCCTTCTGCGCATACACAGAGGGGTGGTTCGTATCGAAAGGGGTGGCTCGGCGATGAGTGAGCACGTGACTGTCACCGATCGCACCATCGTCCTCGCCGGAGCGACCAGTGCCTCCGGCCTCGCTGTCGCGCGCGCCCTGCTCGACGCCGGCGCCCGCGTGATCGCGACCGGTCGCTCGGTCGAGCGCCTTCAGCCGTTGAAGGATGCCGGGGCCGAGGTCGAGGTCGCCGACGCGACCTCGCTCGATGACATGACCTCGCTCGCGTCACGCCTCGGATCGGTCGACGGCGTGATCTCGCTGGTCGGCGGCTGGCGTGGAGGCGGCGGGCTCGCCGGGCAGTCCGACGACGACTTCCACGCCCTGCTGCCCGCGCTCGAGGCGGTGCGCGCCACGAGTCGCGCCTTCGACGGAGCGCTGCGCGCGTCGGATGCCGGACGCTTCGCGGTCGTCTCCTCCACCGCAGTCGCGCGGCCCCTCGCCGGTGGCGCGAACTACGCGGCGGTGAAGGCCGCGAGCGAGGCGTGGACCCGCGGGGTCGCGCAGGGGTATGCCAAGGCGGCGCGCGATTCCGAAGAGCCGCTCCGCGCGGCATCCGTCATCTTCCGCGCGAAGGCGCTCGACCCCGACGCCCTCGCGCCCGCGGTGCTCGCCCTGTGGGACGCGGATGCCGCCGACCTCAACGACCGGATCGTCGACCTGGCCTGAGCGTCACGGCACGGCGCGGATCTCGAGCCGCAGGGCATCGGCGTGCGCCGTGCTAGACCCTGCGCTCCGGGATCTCCGGCGGCTGTCCGCGCACCGGCGCCGGCGCATCGGGGCGCTGCTCGGGGGTCTCTGCCTCGGCGGCACCCGCCTGCTCCTCATCGTCCGGGTTCGGATCGGGGGCGGTGGCGTAGAGCTCGGTGAGGTGACGGTAGGAGCCGGTGAAGAAGGCCAGGGTCGCGGCGACCACCATGATCAGTCCGGCGAACAGGCAGATCAGGGCGATGCCCCGCGCCTCGCCCTCGCCGAGCAGCCACCCCCACTGGCGCTGACCTGCCGAGCTGTCCATGTACGGGATGATCAGGAACTCGGCGATCGGCGCGATGAGGAACGCGGTGATCGGCGCCGCGGCCGCCTCCATCGCGGCCGCCACACCGAAGACGCGGCCCTGCCGCTCGAACGGCACGACCTTCTGGATCACGGTCTGCTCCGCGGCCTCGACGGGCGGGACGAGCGCCATGTAGATCCAGATGCCGATCACATAGAGCGGCCACCATTCGCGCAGCATGAACACCGCGCCGAGCACGCCCATGGCGATCACCACGAGCAGCATCGTGCGCATCGGCTTCTTGCCGAGCCCGAACTTCGCGACCAGGCCGCCGCCGATCAGGAAGCCGGTCGACGCGAACGCCAGCGCGAAGCCCCACGTCTGCGCATCGAACAGCGTGAGCCCGTAGGGGTCCATCAGCGCCATGTAGACGCCGCCGATGAGGTTGTTGAAGGTGGAGAAGACGATCAGGGCGAACAGCCCGGGGGCGAGCCGGATCGCCTGCACGCTGCCGCGGAAGTCGAGGGCGCTCTTGCCGTTCGGGTCGGGTTGCGGCGTGCCCTCGGGAATGCGGATGAAGAGCAGGTGCGCGAACGTGACGGCCATCGCCGCGATCGCGATCGCGAGGGTCCACCCCATGCCGAGGAAGCCGATCGACAGCCCCGAGAAGACGCTCGTGACGAGGAAGGCGATGCCCTGCACGGTGCCGACGAGCCCGTTGGCGTTCACGCGCTTCTCTTCGGGTACCAGCAGGGTCACCGTGGTCGACAGCGCGATGTTGCGCCGCTGCTCGATCACGCCGCCGAAGAGGATGAACCCGGAGAACAACCAGAACCACGGCCCGCCGAGGTCGAGCAGCGGCGCCTCGCCCTGCCAGACGTAGAGGGCGCCGGCGATCAGGAACGCGACGGCCGAGATGACGCTGGAGAGCAGCATGACCGTGTGCTTGCGATGCCGGTCGACGATGGTGCCGAACATCATGGCGAAGAACGCGACGAACAGCATGTACGCGCCGCCGATGATGCCGGTCGCCAGCACCGACTGCGTCTCGATGTAGACCCAGAACGTCAGCGCGAACCACAGGAAGCTCGTCGTCACGTTGGCGATCAGCGTGTTGACGAGGACGTTCGCGAAGGCGGTCTTCGCCGCGGTGCGCTCCATGCCTATGAGGGTAGGGCGACCCTCCGACATCCGGAACCCCCTCCGCGCTCCGGAACGCGCGACCGCGCCCGCCCGGGCCGTAGGCTTGTGCGGTGAGCCTTACGCATGACCCCGCGATCCGGGGATTCGCCAGTGACAACTACTCCGGCATCCACCCCGAGGTCCTCGCGGCGATCGCCGCGGCGAACGGGGGCCACCAGGTCGCCTACGGCGAGGACTTCTACACCGTGCGCCTGCAGGAGGTCTTCCAGGCGCAGTTCGGCGAGGGCGTGCAGGCTTTCCCGGTGTTCAACGGCACCGGCGCGAACGTCACCGGCCTGCAGTCGATGCTCCCCCGCTGGGGTGCGGTGATCGCGGCCTCGACCGCGCACATCAACGTCGACGAGGGCGGCGCCCCCGAGAAGATCGGCGGATTCAAGCTGCTCACCGTCCCGACCGACGACGGCAAGCTCACCCCCGAGCTCATCGACCGTGAGGCGTGGGGATGGGGCGACGAGCACCGCGCACAGCCTCTGGTCGTCTCGATCACGCAGTCCACCGAGCTCGGCACGCTGTACACGGCCGACGAGATCCGCACGATCGCCGACCACGCGCACGAGCGCGGCATGAAGCTGCACCTCGACGGCGCCCGCCTGTCGAACGCCGCCGCGGCCCTCGACCTGCCGCTGCGCGCCTTCACCCGTGACGCCGGCGTCGACGTGCTCAGCTTCGGCGGCACGAAGAACGGCGCGATGCTCGGCGAGGCCGTCGTCGTGCTGAACCCCTCGGCATCCGATGGGCTGGTCTACTCCCGCAAGTTCAACATGCAGCTCTCTTCGAAGATGCGCTTCGTGTCGGCGCAGCTGATCGCGCTGCTCGAAGGCGACCTGTGGCTGCGCAACGCACGGCACTCCAACGCGATGGCGGCCCGGCTGCGGGCATCCGTCGAGGCGGGCATCGCCGACGGTTCCATCACCGGCGTCTCGTTCACGCAGCCGACCCAGTCGAACGGCGTCTTCGCGACGCTTCCCGACGGCGTCGCCGACAGCCTGCGCGAGTCGTTCCGCTTCTACGACTGGGATGCCGCGCGCAACGAGGTGCGCTGGATGTGCAGCTTCGACACGGAGGAGTCCGACGTCGACGCCTTCGTCGCGGAGCTGTCGCGCCTCACCACCGCCTGAGCGCACCGGCTCACGCGCCCCGAGCCACTCCCGCAGCGCGTCAGGATTCGACGACGCGGGTGAACTCCTCGCGCGTGGTGCGCAGGTGCGCGCGCATCGCGGCATCCGCCGCCTCGGCGTCTCCACGGCGCACCGCCTCGAGGATCTGCTCGTGCGCGTCCCAGCTCGACTCCTTCACGAAGTCGAAGCTGATCAGGTCGACGGGCTCGAACATCCGCACCCTCGCCTCCTCGACTGCGTCGCGCACGAAGGAATTGCCCGACGCCTCGGCGAGCGCGATATGGAAGTCCGTGTCGGCGATGCGCGAATCCGCCTTGGTGGTCGCCTCGGCGAGGTCGCGCTGGGCCTGCGCCATCGCCTCCAGGTCGTCATCGCTGCGGCGCACCGCGGCCAGCGCCGCTCCGCCGGATTCGACGATCGCGCGGAACTCGGTGAGTTCGCCGATCTCACCCGAACGCGTGCGGACCTCTTCGCGGATGAGCCGCGGATCCAGCGCGGCATCCTGCACGATCGCCCCGCCGGACGCACCGCGCGAGATCACGATCTGGCCGCTCCCCTCGAGGATGCGCAGCGCCTGACGCAGAGTCTCCCGCGAGACGCCCAGCTGCTCGGAGAGTCGACGTTCCGGCGGCAGACGATCGCCGGGCCGGATGCGGCCGAGTGCCATCTCACGCCGAAGGAACCCGGCGACGGCCTGGTAGCCGGACACGGGCTGCAGCACGGCACGGGAGAAGTCGTGCGGCGCGTCGTCACGCTCGCTCATCCGTACTCCTCCGCTCAGAGGGGGAGCCCTGGGCGATCGGAGCCCACGACCTGCTTCCCCACGAAGAAGTCAAGCACATCGCCGTCTCCGTGCCCGCCCAGACCGCTCGCACCGAAGAAGCTCTGCGCCGATTCGGGCGACATGTCGAGCACGCTGGTGCCGTTGACCTTGACCTCTCCCGCGACGAACCGGGTGCCGAGGGCCGCCGCAGCCTCCTCGTCGGCGCCGAACACGTACCCGGCGAGCCCCACCTGACCGGTGTTGGCGAGGGTGACGGCTTCGTCCTCGTCGGCGTAGCCGCCCACGAGCAGCATCGGTCCGAACACCTCGTCGGCGAGGCCCGGGCCGTCGAGCACGGCCACCGTCGGCGCGAAGAACCACCCTTGCGTCGGGATCCGCGAGACGCTCAGCACCTCCGCACCGGCCTGCGCCAGCCGCTCCCGCTGCTCGGCGAGCTCGTCACGGCGTGCGGCGAAGGCGACGGGTCCGACCTCGGTCGCCTCGTCGAGGCTCGAGCCGATCGTGCGCCGCCCGAACTCGGCGATCAGCAGTCCCGCCATCTCGTCGCGGCGCACTCGGTCGACGAGCACACGTCGAGGCGCCTCGCACCACTGGCCGGACAATTTGAGGACGCCGTCGGCCAGCGCTCTCGCCGCGGCCTCCAGGTCGGCATCTGCACGGACGATCGCGGCGTTGTTGGAGCCGAGCTCCAGTTGCAGCCTGGCGAAGCGCGGCGCGGCCGTCGCGGCGATCGCACGTCCGGTCGGCGTGGATCCCGTCATCGAGATCGCGGCGATCCGCTCGTCGGCGACGAGGGCGCGTCCGATCCCCCCGCTGCCCTGCACGAGCCCGACCACCCCGTCGGGGATGCCGGCCGCGTGCACGCCCTCCAGCAGGAGTTGGGCGCTCCACGGCGAGAACGACGAGGGCTTGAGCACGACCGTCGCACCTGCCGCGAGCGCGAACGCCGTCTTCTTGACCGCCATCGCCGAGGGGGCGTTCCAGGGCAGGATCAGCGCGGTCGGTCCCCACGGCACCCGGTGCAGTCGCACGCCGCCCTGCGAGGAGGGCAGCTCGCGTGCATCGCCGACCTCCACCGCGCGCCGTGCGGCATCGCGCAGGGTCGCGCCGTTCGCCCCGCCGAACAGCCGTGTGACCGAGATCGGGACACCGCTGTTGACCGCGTCGAGACGGGCGATCTCCTCGGCGCGGTCGTCGAGCCAGTCGGCGAGGGCGATCAGCCTCTCGGCCCGACGCTCCGGTGCGAGACCGCGCCAGCGAGCGTCGTCGTGCGCCTCCCGCGCGGCGGTCACGGCGCGCTCGACCTGGTCGAGCGTGCTCGAGGCGGAGGCGGCCAGCGCCTCCCCCGTGTTGGGGTCGTGCAGCCAGGTGCCGTCGTTCTCGGGGCTCTCCTCGGCGGCGCCGCCGATCCAGGTGCGCAGGGCGGGGTAGGTCATGTCAGATCCGATCGAAGTAGCGCTGCAGGTCCCAGTCCGTGACACGGGACATGAACGTCGTCCACTCGTGCTCGAGCAGCACCTGCTGGTGAGAGATGATGTCGGGCGCGAGCAGGTCCTGCACCAGCGCGCTCTCGCCGAACAGGATGCTCGCCTGACGCGGATCCGCGGGCATCGTCCCGTCACCGGGAAGGTCGTAGGCGCTGCCGATCACGGGATCCGCGAGCGCGGTGTCCTTGTCCATGCCGTCGCGCGCCGAGGCGAGCAGCCCGGTGAGGGTGAAGTACGGGTTGGTGTCGGCACCGGGCAGCCGGAACTCGAAGCGCAGCGCCTTCGGCGAGTGTCCCACCACGCGCACCGTCGTGGTGCGGTTGTCGAAGCCCCACGTGCGTCCGCTCCCCGCGACGTCGGAGGAATTGCTCCGGCGGTACGCGTTGACGGTCGGGGCGTACCAGGCCATCAGGGCCGGAGCATGTTCGAGCGCGCCGGCGATCGCCGCCCGCATGCGCCCGCTGAGGTGATCGTCGGCCGACTCGTCCCAGAACACCGCCTCGCCCTCGTCGTCCACGAACGACACGTGGACATGGCAGGACGACCCCGGCTGGTCGTTGAGCGGGCGGGCCATGAAGGTCGCGGACATGCCGGCGCGCGCCGCGGTGTCACGCACGGCCAGCTTGTAGAGCGCATGACGGTCGGCCATCTCCAGAGGATCCCCGTACTCGAACGTCATCTCCCACTGGCCGAGTCCCCACTCGCTCTGCGCCGTCTCGACGAGGATGCCGCTGGCACGGAGGTCGGAGCGCAGCTTCTGGAAGAACGGCTCGTAGAGGTTCCCCTCGTGGATCATGAAGTCCGACGGGGTGAGGGTCGTCGGGTCGAGGTCGCGGAATCCGGAACGACGCAGCGCGCGCGGTTCATTGCGGAAGAGGTAGAACTCGAGCTCCGTGCCGGCGAGCGGCGTCAGGCCCCTCTCCCGGAGCCGCGCGAGCTCCTGCTTCAGGAGCACGCGGGGCGAGATCGGCATCGGCTCGTGCGAGTGCACGTCGACCGGGTCGGCGAGGCAGATGGCCACGCCCTCGAGCCAGGCTGCGGGGCGGAGGGTGTCGAGGTCGGGGATGAGCGTGACGTCGGGCACGCCGTTGTGCATGCCGCAGAGGGCGAACCGGTTGGCATCGATCAGCTCGAGGCCCTGCTCGATGTCCCACGACCACGCGCACGTGCAGATGTCGACGCCGTTCTCCACCACGCGGCCGAATCCTTCGACGGGGATGCGCCGGCCGACGAGACGGCCCTGCATGTCGGGCGTCGCGACGATCACCGTGCGGATGCCGGCGGCCTCGAGCTCGTCGGGTGCGAGGCGTACGTCATCGATCATCGTGTCAGCCACCCTCCGTCGACAGGCAGCTGGATGCCGTCGATCCAGGACGCCTCGTCGCTGAGCAGCCAGGATACGGCCGACGCGATGTCGGCGGGGAGCCCGACCCGGGGCACGAGGAGGCGCTGCTTCATGAACTCCAGCGCCTCGTCACTCGTCACGCTCTCGTAGTCGAAGAAGTCGGTGGCGATGGGGCCGGGCGCGACGCAGTTGACGCGGATGTTCTTCGCGGCGAGCTCCACGGCCAGCGCCTTGGTGAGCATGGGGACTCCGCCCTTGCTCGCGTTGTAGTGCGGCTGCGCGGTGCCGGTGCTCGTCACGACCACGAGCGCCTCGACCGTGGAGAGGTTCACGATCGCGCCGCCGCCGGACTCGGCGATGAGCGGGGCGACCTCCTGCGCGACGAGGAACTGGCCCTTGAGATTGATGTCGAAGACGAAGTCCCATGCCTCTTCGGTGAGGGTCTCGAACGAATGCTCCGTGACGACGCCGGCGTTGTTGATCAGCAGGTGGAGCGCACCCCATTCCTCGCGGGCGCGCTCGACGGCGGCGCGGATCTGTTCCCGCGAACGCACGTCGACGACGGCTGCGACAGCGGTTCCGCCGGCCTCCTCGATGAGACGCACAGTCTCGGCCGCCCCCTCTGCCGAGACGTCCGTCACGAGAACCCGGGCACCCTCGCTCGCGAGACGGCGAGCCGTCTCGCGTCCGATCCCGGAACCTGCGCCGGTGATGAAGGCGTTCTTGTCTGCGTGTCGCATTTCTTCTCCCTGTTCGGTGACGACGGTGTTCGGTGACGACGGTGTTCGGTGACGCCTAGGCGACGTTCTGCGTTGCGGACGCGACGCCGAGCGTCGCGCGGGCGGCTGCCTGATCGACCAGCCAGCCGAAGATCGGATCGGTCTCGAAGACCTCCGGGTGCCACTGCACCCCGACGACGGGGCGGCCCTCGAGCTCGATGGCCTCGACGATGCCGTCGGGAGCCCAGCCGGTGACCACGATCCCGCGGCCCGGCACGTCGACCGCCTGATGGTGGAACGAGTTGACGCGCGTCGTCTCGCCATAGAGGGCGTGCGCGACGCTGCCCGCCGCCGTGCGCACGTCGTGCACGAGATGCGCGCGCGGGTAGGCGTACGAGCCGTGCGACTCGCCTTCACCGTGCGCCAGGTGCGGGTGGAGCGTGCCGCCGCGCACCACGTTGAGAAGCTGTGCGCCCCGGCAGACGCCGAGCAGCGGAACCGCCCCGTCGATCGCGGCCTCGATCAGTCCGGCCTCGAACTCGTCGCGCTGCGGGTCGACCAGAGGCGTGAAGGGCCCCGGCGTGCGACCGTAGCGGCGCGGGTCCACGTCGTCGCCGCCGACGATCACGACGCCGTCGAGGCGCTCGACGAGCTCCGCCGGAGCGGCATCCATCGGCAGGTGCACCGGCAGGCCGCCGGCGCGGAGGATGGATGTCGAATACTCGCTGAGATACGCCTCCAGGGGTGCGTCGGCGAAGCCGTGCGGTGCGCCGATCGCGGAGCCGCGCAGGCGCCGTCCGGAGATGCCGATCAGTGGTCGGGTCAGGGCGGAGGTGCCGATGATGTCCATCCTTCTTCTGCGGTGGGCGGGGGTCAGGCGTTCTCGTCGAAGCGGCGCATGATCTGCGCGTACGCCTCCGGGGCCCTCGCGCGCATCACGGCGGCCTGCACGAGGCCGATCACGGGAGCGAGCACGACGACGGCGACCAGCGTGATGCTGATCGGCCCCCAGGCGGGGTTCCCCTCCGCATCGACGTCGCTCACCAGCAGCGGGAAGTTCGCGGCGATGAGCACGGCGGAGACCGCGAGCCCGAGGAAGCCGAGCGCGGGAGCGATCACGGTGTGCCAGGGGCTCCGCAGCAGGCGCGTGCGGGCGAAGTACACGACGACCGCGAGGCAGGTGACCGCCATGAGGATGACGATCGCGAGGGTGCCGATGCCGGCGAACCAGGCGAAGATGTTCTCCGGCGCGAAGCCGATCAGCGCGAGCACGATGATCGCGAGTCCGGAGGTCGCCACCTGCACGATCGAGGCCACGTGCGGCGAGCCGTGGCGCGGGTGGACGGCGCCGACGCGGTGCGGCAGCACGCGGGCGTTCGCCATCGCGTGGTGGTAGCGGGTCAGCACGTTGTGCAGCGACAGGACCGCGGCGAACATGCTCCCGAGGAACAGGACGGCGACGGCGATCGAGCCGATCGGGCCCAGGTATTGCTCGGTCACGCGGGCGATCAGCGTGGTCGGGTCGGCGGCCGCCTCGTCGACGATCGCGCCTTCGCCGACGCCGACCACGATCGTCCAGGCGGCGAACGCGTAGAACACGCCGATGACGATGGCCGATGCGTAGGTGGCGCGCGGGATCGTGCGTTCCGGTGTGCGCACCTCGTCACGGTAGACGACCGTCGACTCGAACCCGATGAAGCTCGCGATCGCGAACATGAGGCCGAGGGCGGGGGCGCCGGAGAGCACGTTCTCGAGCAGGAAAGAGCCGTAGGTCACGCCGTCCGCTCCCCCGGTGACCAGGATCACGACACCCAGCAGCACGACGATGCCGATCTCGGCGAGCAGCACGATGACCAGCACGCGGGAGCTGAGCTCGATCTGCCGGAAGCCGAGGGCGCCGACGATCGCGACGGTGGCGAGGGTGAGCAGCCACCACGGGATCTCGGGACCCCCCAGGAGCACGATGCTCGAGCTGATGGTCGCACCCAGGTAGGAGAACACTGCGATCTGCACGGTCGTGTAGCAGATCAGAGCGAGGTACGCCGTGGCCAGCCCCGGGGTGCGACCGAGCCCGTGCGTGGCGAAGACGAAGAAGGATCCGGCCTTGGGGAGGTAGCGGCTCATCGCGGTGAGGCCCACCGAGAAGAGCAGCAGGATCACGGTGGCCACGAGGAACATGACGGGGAAGCCGATGCCGTTCCCGACGAGATAGCCGATCGGCACGAGACCGCCGACCACCGTGAGCGGAGCCGCCGCGGCGATCACCATGAAGGTGACCGAGACCGCCCCGAGGTTTCCGCGGAGGTTGCGATCCTGTCCTGTTGCTGCGCTGTGCGACGTCGTTGTCGAAGCATCCATGCGAACATCCTTTGCCGATTGGACTAATGGTCTACTTTCTAGCCCATTAGTTCAGCCAACGCAAGAGTCGCCCGTGGAGAGGGGTCTCTCGACGCCCTTCGAGAGGCACGTCGCGAGTCATGGATGCCGGCGCCGCGGCGCAGGCCAGGACTCGCTAGCGCAGCAGCCCGAGGTTCGCGAGGGCGAGGCGGATCAGCGTGCCGCGGCCGCCCTCCATCTCGGCGGCGACCGCGTCGGATGCGGCGGCCTCCGGCGGGAACCAGGTCACCTCGAGCGCATCCTGTCGGGGCTCGCAGGTACCCGTCACCGGCACGACGAAGGCCAGCGACACCGCATGCTGCCGGTCGTCGTGGTACGCGCTGACACCCGGGATCGGGAAGTACTCGGCCACCGTGAACGGCAGCGGCTGCGGCGGCAGCAGCGGGAAGGCCATCGGACCGAGGTCGTTCTCGACGTGGCGGAAGAGGGCGTCGCGGATGGTCTCGCCGAACCGGACGCGACCCGAGACGATCGTGCGCGTCATCTCGCCCATCGGCGTCGACCGCAGCAGGATGCCGATCTCGGTGACCTGCCCGGACCCGTCGGTGCGCACCGGGATCGCCTCGACGTAGAGCATCGGCAGATGCCGGCGCGCCTCCTCGAGCTCGATGTCGCTCAGCCACCCGGGATTCGAGCCGGGCGCCGACGGATTGGCATCGCGGAACGCCCCGAGACCGTCGTCTTCGGGTTCCGGCTCGGGATCAGGTGTGCGGACGGACATGTGTCCTTTCTACCAGCCGCGCCTGACCGTGCGGGGTGGACGTGTCGGCATCCGCTGGCAGGATATCGGTGTGAGCGAGAACCTGACGATCGACGATGCGGCGACCCGATGGTCGTCCGCCGACCGAGGACGGATGCCGCTGCTCGTGCTGCTGCACGGCTACGGCGCCGACGAGCACGACCTCTTCGGCCTGGTGCCTTACCTGCCCGAGGGCATCGCCGTGGCATCCGTCGCCGCTCCGCTGGCTCCGCCGTGGCCCATGCCGGGGCGCTCCTGGTATCCGATCGAGGGTCTCGACGGCCGCAGCCCCGACGCGGTGACCGGCGCCGCCTCCTCCTTCCTGCGCTGGCTCGACAGCGCGGCCGGCGCGGCGCCGTCGATCGCGCTGCTCGGCTTCTCCCAGGGTGCGGCGGTCGCCCTCCAGGCCCTCCGTCTCGCTCCTGAGCGCTTCGGCGCCGTGGTCGCCCTGAGCGGTTATGCGTCGCCCGGCGAGCTGCCCCGAGACGAAGAGCTCCGCGAGCTCCGACCCGCGGTGTTCTGGGGCCGCGGCACGAACGACGACGTCATCCCTCCCGCGCTCATCGACCACACCGCGCAGTGGCTGCCCGACCACTCCGAGCTCTCCGGCCGGGTGTACACGGGTCTCACCCACAGCATCTCCGAAGAGGAGCTCGCCGATGTGCGGCTGTTCCTCACGAAGTGGCTCGAGGGGATCGGGAAGGGCGAGACCGCGAGCTGATCCGCGACACGCCCGGGGGTTGCGCGTCGCGACACGCCCGGGTATCGTCGATGCGTCCTGTCCGCCGTGTCTGGAAGTCCTTTGATCTGATCCGTCGCCTCCGCGCTCCTCATTCCGCGCGCTGACCCGACGATCGCCGACTCCACGGCAGACTCCGCCTCCGCTCCGACCCCTCGTGGCTCGTGACCGAGGTCCCGGTGTCAGTGCACCCCCGCACTCGACAGGAGACATCCCATGTCACACTCCACTCTTCATGCGCCGGTCCTTCTCGACCGGCTCACCTTCACCTGGCCGGACGGCTCCGTGGCGCTCGACGGCCTCTCCGGCGCGTTCGGCTCCGGTCGCACGGGTCTCGTCGGACGCAACGGTGCGGGCAAGTCCACGCTGCTGCGCCTGATGGCCGGCGAACTCGAGCCGACGTCGGGTTCCGTCGCGGCATCCGGCGAGGTCGCGTACCTGCCGCAGCAGCTGACGCTCGACGTCGATCGCCGCGTCGCGGAACTCCTCGGCGTGGCCGAGACGCTCGACGCGGTGCGCGCGATCAGCGCCGGCGACGTCGACCCGGCGCACTTCGACGCGGTCGGCGACGACTGGGACATCGAGACGCGCGCCCAGGCATCGCTCGCCGAGGCCGGACTCGCTCCGGACTTCCTCGACCGCCGCGTCGGCGAGCTCTCGGGCGGCGAGGCGGTGCTGGTGGCGATCGCGGGCATCCGTCTGCGCCGTGCGCCGATCACGCTCCTCGACGAGCCGACCAACAACCTCGACCGCGACGCCAGGACGAAGCTGGGCGCGATGGTGCAGGCCTGGAAGGGCACGCTCATCGTGGTCAGTCACGACCTGTCGCTGCTCGAGCTCATGGACGACACCGCCGAGCTCTATGCGCAGACGCTGAGCGTCTTCGGAGGTCCGTACTCCGAGTGGCGCGCCTGGCTGGATGCCGAGCAGGATGCCGCGAAGCAGGCCGAGGTCACCGCCGCGCAGGCGCTCCGCAAGGAGAAGCGTCAGCGCATTCAGGCCGAGGTGAAGCTCTCTCATCGGGCACGGACCGCGAAGAAGGCCGAGATCGAGAAGCGCGTCCCGAAGATCATCGCGCACGGCCGCAGGATGGCGGCGGAGGTGTCGGCGGGAAAGCTGCGCACCGAAGTCGGAGCGAAGGAGGACGCCGCGCGCGCGAGCCTCGACGAGGCCGGACGCCGCGTGCGCTCCGACGCGTCGATGAAGATCGAGCTGCCGGATCCGCAGGTCTCCCGGTCGCGCCGCATCGCGATGCTCGGCGACACGGAGCGGGCCTGGGTGCTCCAGGGCCCCGAGCGCGTCGCCCTGGTCGGGCGGAACGGGGCCGGCAAGACGACCCTGCTCGAGCGATTGGTGCGCGGTTCCTCCGAACCGACGGTCGGATCGCTCGTCGCCGAGGCCCTCACCGACCGGATCGGCTACCTGCCGCAGCGGATCGACGGCCTCGACGCAGAGCGATCGGTGTTCGAGAACATCGCGGATGCCGCCCCGCAGGTGCCCGAGAAGGAGCTGCGCAACCGGCTCGCCCGGTTCCTGATCCGCGGGGCGACGGCCGATCGGCCGGTATCGGCGCTGTCGGGCGGTGAGAGATTCCGCGTCGCTCTGGCGAAGCTGCTGCTCTCGGATCCCCCACCGCATCTCGTGGTGCTGGACGAACCGACGAACAACCTCGACATCGACACCGTCGATCAGCTCGTCGAGGCGCTGCGCGCGTATCGCGGGGCCGTGCTGGTCGTGAGCCATGACGACGCCTTCCTCGCACGGCTCGACCTCGATCTCACGCTCGAGATCGACGCCGAGGGCGCGCTGCGCGAGGTGTGAGAAGACCGGACGCTCAGGCTCGCCGACTCCGCATCGCCCTCGTGTGGGCGAGCGCGGGATCGGCGGCGAGCAGCTCGTACTGCTCGGATTCGCGCGGCACGAGAGCCACCCGACCCTCGGCATCATGATGGATGCCCCAGCCGTAGCGCTTGCCGAGGGGCGAGGAGCGCAGACACGGCTGCCCCTTCGAGAAGAACTCCTCGCGGGCCGCGGCATCGTCGATCGCGATTCCCCGCCGCAGGGCGTGCGTCTCGAAGATCACGTCGTCGGAGGTGCGGCTGTAGGGCTCTTCCGCGATCAGGCGGTGATGCAGGGCCGCGATCGACGGCGACTCCGCCACGGGCGGCTCTTCCGCATGGTCGGTCGGACAGTCCTCCGCGACCTCGATGAAGGTCTCGAGATAGTTCGTCGTGTGCGTCGCCATGGCCTCAGCATCGCTCACAGGTCGGACATCCGTCGAGCACTCCGTCAATCCCCGCCCCGATGTCGGTGGTCTCGGGGAAGATGGACGGATGGGGGATGTGCTCGAGCGCTTCACTCCGGCCACGCAGGACTGGTTCCGGGGGGCGTTCCCCGCGCCCACGCCCGCGCAGGCCGGCGCCTGGGATGCGATCTCGGCCGGCAAGCACGCGCTCGTCGTCGCGCCCACCGGCTCGGGCAAGACCCTGTCGGCGTTCCTCTGGGCGATCGACAGCGTCTTCCGCGAGCGGATCGCGACCGCCGCTGAGAAGCCGGAGAAAGATGCGGCGCGCACCCGCATCCTCTACATCTCGCCGCTGAAGGCGCTCGGCGTCGACGTCGAGCGCAACCTCCGCTCGCCGCTGATCGGCATCGGCCAGTCCGCGCGACGCCTCGGCCTGGCCGCACCCTCGGTCACCGTGGGCGTCCGGTCGGGCGACACCACGTCGAGCGACCGTCGCAAGCTCGTCTCCGACCCGCCCGACATCCTCATCACGACCCCCGAGTCTCTCTATCTGATGCTCACGAGCCGCGCGGGCGAGACCCTGCGCGATGTGCACACCGTGATCATCGACGAGGTGCACGCGGTCGCCGCGACCAAACGCGGCGCTCACCTCGCGGTGAGCCTGGAGCGGCTCGATGCGCTCCGCGCCTCGCACGGCAACGAGACCGCCGCCCAGCGCATCGGGCTGTCGGCGACCGTGCGGCCGATCGACGAGGTCGCACGCTTCCTCGGCGGTTCCGCGCCGGTCGACATCGTGGCGCCGCCGGCATCCAAGACCTTCGAGCTCTCCGTGGTCGTGCCGATGGACGACATGACCAATCCCCCGCCGCCGCCCGGGGCGCCGGCGGAGACCGCCGACCCCGCCGACGCGGAGTACACCGAGGTCACCGGATCGGTCTGGCCGCACGTCGAAGAGGCGATCGTCGACCGCATCCTCGAGAACAACTCGACCATCGTCTTCTCAAACTCCCGCCGACTGGCGGAGCGTCTGACCGGGCGCCTGAACGAGATCTATTCCGAGCGCATCGGCGTCGCGCTCCCCGCCGCCGTCGGGTCACCCGCGGCGATGATGGCGCAGGCCGGTGCGACCGCGGGCGCCGACCCCGTGCTCGCCAAGGCGCACCACGGCTCGGTCTCGAAGGAGCAGCGCGCGCAGGTCGAAGAAGAGCTGAAGTCCGGCGTGCTGCGCTGCGTCGTCGCGACGAGCAGCCTCGAACTCGGCATCGACATGGGCGCCGTCGACCTGGTGATCCAGGTCGAGGCCCCGCCGTCCGCGGCATCCGGTCTGCAGCGCGTCGGCCGTGCCGGCCACCAGGTCGGCGAGATCAGTCGCGCCGCGCTCTTCCCGAAGCACCGCGGCGACGTGCTGCACACCGCGATCGTGACCGAGCGCATGCTGGCGGGCCGCATCGAGGCGATCCAGGTGCCGCGCAACCCGCTCGACATCCTGGCCCAGCAGACCGTCGCGGCGAGCGCGCTCGGCGCCATCAGCGTCGAGGAGTGGTTCGAGACGGTCCGTCGCTCCGCGCCGTTCCAGTCGCTGCCGCGCTCCGCCTACGAGGCGACGCTCGACCTGCTCGCCGGGCGCTTCCCCTCCGACGAATTCGCCGAGCTCCGCCCGCGTCTGGTGTGGGACCGCGATGCCGGCACGCTCACCGGTCGCCCCGGCGCTCAGCGCATCGCCGTCACGAGCGGCGGCACGATCCCCGACCGCGGCCTCTTCGGCGTCTTCGTCGCGGGCGAGGGCGCCGGCCGGCGCGTCGGCGAGCTCGACGAGGAGATGGTCTACGAGTCGCGGGTGGGTGACGTGTTCACCCTCGGCACCACCAGCTGGCGCATCGCCGAGATCACCCACGACCGCGTCAACGTGATCCCCGCCTACGGCCAGCCCGGCAAGGTGCCGTTCTGGCACGGCGACGGCATCGGGCGGCCGTTCGAACTCGGCGAGGCCCTCGGCAGGTTCTCCCGCGAGGTCGCCGCGGCCACACCCGAGAAGGCGGCGCAGCGCCTGATCGAGGCCGGTCTCGACGAGCAGGCGCGCGGCAACCTGATGGCCCACCTCACCGAGCAGCGCGCAGCCACGGGAACCCTGCCGACCGACCGCACCCTCACCGTCGAGCGCGGTCACGACGAGGTCGGCGACTGGCGTGTCATCCTGCATTCGCCGTACGGCATGAAAGTGCACGCACCGTGGGCACTGGCGATCAACGCACGCATGCGCGAGCGCCTCGGCGTCGAGGGTTCGGCGGTCGCGAGCGACGACGGCATCATCGTGCGCATACCGGATGCCGAGGCCGAGCCTCCCGGCGCCGAGCTGTTCGTCTTCGACCCCGATGAGCTCGAGGTCCTGGTGACGCAGGAGGTCGGCGGCTCCGCTCTGTTCGCCTCGCGCTTCCGGGAGTGCGCGGCGCGCGCCCTGCTCATGCCGCGCACCAACCCGAACCGGCGCAGCCCGCTCTGGCAGCAGCGTCAGCGCTCGGCCCAGCTGCTCGAGGTCGCCCGGCGGCATCCGACCTTCCCGGTGATCCTCGAGACCCTGCGCGAGGTGCTGCAGGACGTCTACGATCTCCCCTCGCTGCGCAAGCTCGCGACATCGATCGCCGACCGGCGCATCCGCCTCGTCGAGACGCAGCCCGGCCAGCCCTCCCCTTATGCGCGCGACCTGCTGTTCGGCTACGTGGGCGCGTTCATGTACGAGGGCGATTCCCCGCTCGCCGAGCGGCGGGCCGCCGCGCTGTCCGTCGACCCGGCCCTGCTCGGCGAGCTGCTCGGCACGGTCGAGCTGCGGGAACTCCTCGACCCCGACGTGATCGCGCAGTTCGAGCGCGAGGCGCAGCGTCTCGACCCCGAGCGCCGCGCCCGCGGGCTCGAGGGCGTCGCCGACCTGCTGCGCATGCTCGGCCCGCTCGATGCCGACGAGGTCGCCGCCCGCCTCGATCCCGAGACCGTCACGTCGTCGGCGTCCGCGCTCCTCGACGACCTCATCACCGCCCGCCGTGCCATTCCCGTGACGATCGGCGGAGTGAGCCGGGTCGCCGCGATCGAAGACGCCGGACGCCTCCGCGATGCCCTCGGCGCCGCGCTGCCCACGGGCATCCCCGTCGCCTTCCTCGAGCCGATCGCCGATCCGCTCGGCGACCTCGTCGCGCGGCATGCGCGCACCCACGGGCCGTTCACGACGGATGCCGTGGCCACGCGGTTCGGCATCGGCGCGGCCGTCGCGCGGCACACCCTCCAGCGCCTCGAGAACGCCGGGCGTCTCACGAGCGGCTACTTCCTGCCCGACCCTTCATCGGGCTCAGGGACCGGTTCAGGCTCCGACGTCGAGTGGTGCGACACCGAGGTGCTGCGGCGCCTCCGGATGCGGTCGCTCGCAGCGATCCGCGGGTCGGTCGAACCGGTCTCGCCGGAGGCGTACGCACGCTTCCTCCCCGAGTGGCAGCACCTGGGCCGGCCGCTGGAAGGCATCGACGGCGTCCTCACCGTGATCGAGCAGTTCGCCGGGGTGCCGATCCCGGCGAGCGCCTGGGAGTCGCTGGTGCTCCCGTCGCGGGTGCGCGACTATTCCCCCACCATGCTCGACGAGCTGACCACGGCCGGCGAAGTGATCTGGTCGGGCCACGGCACGCTGCCCGGGCGCGACGGCTGGGTGTCGCTGCATCCGGCGGATCTCGCCCCGTTCACGCTCCCCGAGCCCGACACCGAGATCGCGGCCGACTCTCTGGAGGCGCGCATCCTGACCGCGCTGCAGGTGGGCGGCGCGTACTTCGCCGCGCAGCTGAAAGAGATGGCCGGCGCCGAGAACGAGCAGTCGGTGCTCGAGGCGCTCTGGGGGCTGACCTGGTCGGGGCATGTCACGAACGACACGTTCGCGCCGATCCGCTCGCTGCTCGCGGGTGGCTCGCAGGCGCACAAGGTCACCCGTCGCGCACCCCGCGCCCGCACCTATCGCGGCATGTCGCTCACCCGCACCGCGCCGCGCCCGACCTCGATCGGCGGACGCTGGGCGCTGCTCCCCACGATCGAGACGGATGCCGCCCGCCGGGCGACCGTGACGGCAGGCCTCCTGCTCGACCGCTACGGCGTCGTGACGCGCGGCGCCGTGCAGTCCGAGGGCGTTCCCGGCGGCTTCGCCCAGGCCTACCGGGTGCTGGCGGGCTTCGAAGAGGCGGGACACTGCCGACGCGGCTACGTGATCGAACGCCTCGGGGCGGCGCAGTTCGCGGCATCCGCCACCGTCGACCGGCTGCGCACCTACGCCGGTCTCGCCGACCCGCCACCGCGGAACGCCGTCACGCTGGCCGCCACCGATCCGGCCAACCCCTACGGCGCCGCCCTCGCCTGGCCCAAGCGCGACGACGTCTCGCACCGCCCCGGGCGCAAGGCGGGCGGCCTCGTCGTGCTCGTCGACGGCGC
>NZ_SSDJ01000131.1 GCF_004794465.1 Microbacterium sp. K24
CGTCGAACTTCTGCAGGAACTCGTCGTGCGCGAAGATCTGCGCGTACGTCGTCGCGAGGCGCGGGAGCAGCGCGGCGGTGGCGGCGGCGGCGCGGGTCGCGGCATCCGCCGCGGTCTGCCAGGCGTCGACGAAGGAGGAGCCCCCATCGACTTCGGCCGCCAGCGTGCTGCTGAAGGGGACGAGCGCGTCGACGAGGGTCTTGTCTCCGACCTCGGCCTTGCCGTAGGTCATCACTCCCTGCAGGCCGTCGGCGACGCCGGATGCCACGGCGACGGCATCAGGGCGTCCCGCGTCGCCGAGGTGGGAGGCGATCGCGTTCAGGATGACGCCCCAGAGCGCTCCCGAGGTGCCGCCCGCGCGATCCGCCCAGGCGTCGGCGGCTCGGGAGAGCGTCGTCGCCGC
>NZ_SSDJ01000006.1 GCF_004794465.1 Microbacterium sp. K24
ATGGTCGCCGGCACGAACTGCCGGCGCCCCTCCTTCTTCCGCCATCCCGTCGCAGCGGGCCCGACCGATTCGACGACGGGGCCGCGGTCGTCGCGGAGACGGACGGGGCGGCGGACGCGGCAGCCCAGGCGAGACCGATGGCCGCGTCGACGACCGCTCGGTCGGCCGCGGGCGTCGCGGCATCCGCAGCGAACCCCTCGGTGTGCGGCGCCGACGTCGACCCGATGACCGCGATGCCGGGATGGATCGACGGCACCACCTGCGACACGTTGCCCATGTCGGTCGACCCGCCGGCAGCCCCCGTGAACGCGATCGGCTCCCGGCCGAGCGTCGTCAGCGCCTCGTTCCACGCCTCGGCGAGCAGCGGCTCCTGCACCAGCGGGTCGTACCGCGGCTCGGTGCGCACCTGCTCCCACGAGCATCCACTGGCCAGCGCCCCCGCCTCGAAGCAGGCGAGCACCCGCCTCTTGGCGTCGCGCAGCTCGTCCAGGTCGAACGAACGCACCTCGGCCTGCAGCACCGTGCGCGCGGGGATGATGTTCGTGACCTCGCCGCCCTGCGTGATCACCGCGGCCGTGCGGACGGTACCGGGCAGCTGCTGACGCAGGAGCCCGATCGCCGTGAGCGCCACGGTCGCGGCATCCAGAGCGTTCACGCCCTTGTCGGGCGCCGCAGCGGCGTGCGCCGGACGGCCCGTGTACGTGATCTGGAAGCGGTCGACCGCCTGCGTCGCGAAGCTCTCGCAGCGGAGGTCGACGCCCGGGGCCCCGTGCACCATGAGAGAGATGGTCGCGTCCTCCCAGGCACCCGCCTCGAGCATCAGCACCTTGCCGCCGCCGTGCTCCTCGGCGGGAGTTCCCAGGAGCTTGACGGTGAGACCTGCGTCATCGGCGATCGCGGCGAGCGCGAGCGCCGCGCCCAGTCCGGCGGCCGCGATGATGTTGTGTCCGCACGCGTGACCGATCACCGGCAGGGCGTCGTACTCGGCGCAGACCGCGACGACGAACTCGCCCGACCCGTAGGTGGCCTCGATCGCGGTCTCGACGCCGAACGCTCCGACCGTCGCGGTGAACCCCGCCTCGCGGAGGGCCTCGGCGACCAGACCGGCCGCCCGCCGCTCCTCGAAGGCGATCTCGGGGTGTGCGTGGATCTCGTGACTGATCTCGATGATCCGCTGCTCCCAGGCGCGCACGGCGTCAGCGGTGCGGGTCTGGGCCTCGTCCAGGTCGAGCAGGGTGCGGAGGGCGGGGTCGGTGAGGGTCATGCGTTTTCTCCTTCGAGCAGAGGGTCGGCGGTGGCGGCGGGGACGGGGACGGGCTCTTCCTTCACCGGAGCGGGAATCCGGAGGAACAGGGCCAGCACGGCGATCGCGACGCCGATGGCGGTGCAGATGCTCCACACAGCGACATAGCCCGCGAAGGCAGTGGTCGTCACGGCGGTGTCGCCCGTGCCGACCGTGATGAGGAAGCTGCCCATCACCAGGGCGAACACGGCGCCCGCGACCGCTCCGGCGGCGGTGCGCGACGTGTTGTAGAGGGCCGAGGCGATCCCGACCGAGTCGGCGGGTGCGCGGCGCACCACGATGGTCGGCAGCACCGAGATGAGCAGTCCGTTGCCGAGCCCGCCGACGACCATGGCCGCGACGAACACCGCGACGACGGTCGGCGCGCACAGGAACGCGAGGTAGCTGCCCGCCACGAGGACACCGCCGACGACGATCGCACCCTTCGGGCCGATCCGGCCGGCGACCCGGTCACCGACGATGGAGGCGATGAAGGCGGAGAGAGCCGCAGCCAGAGAAAGGATGCCCACGGTCGCCGCGGAGAAGCCGAGTCCGAAGCCGACGGCATCCGGCTGGCTCAGCACGTACACGCTGGAGGCGGTCTGGCCGCCGAAGAGCTGCGCGCCGAACAGGAAGGCGATGATGATCGGCAGTCCGATGCCGCCCTTCGTGAGCAGCGCGACGTCGATGAGCGGATGCGCGACGCGCTTCTCGACGATGACCCACGCCACCAGCAGGGCGATGCCGCCGAGGATCGCGAGCCAGGTGATCGGGTTGCCCCAGCCCCAGGAGGACGCGTTCGAGATGCCGCCGAGTGCGGCGAGGAGTCCGATCCCGAGGAGGGAGGCGCCGAGCCAATCCGTGCGACCCTGCGCGCGGACCGTGGTCTCCGGCACGAGGAACGCGACGACCGGCACGCAGATGATGAGGAAGATCGCGGGCATCCACAGCACGGCCCGCAGGTCGCCGACGGCGCCGAACAGCAGCCCGGAGCCGAGGGCGCCGATCGCCGCACCGAAGGTGAGGGCGCCGACGAGCTTGCCGATTGATCGACCGGCGGACTTCTCGTCGCGGTCGCGCACGATCGCGAACTCGAGGGGGAGGAAGGCCGCGAGCGGGGCCTGGAGGGCGCGGCCGAGGAGGAAGACCTCGAACGTGGGGGCCATCGCCACGACGACGGATCCGAGCGCCACGAGCGCGGCGGAGATGAGCAGCAGTCGCTTGTGGCCGTACCGGTCGCCGAGCTTGGCGAGGATCGGCACGCAGACGACCGTGGCGAGCATGTAGGCGGCGCTGACCCAGTTGAGCTGCGCGGCGCCGACACCGAACTCGGTGCCGATGGCGGCGAGCAGAACCGGATACCAGCCCTGCAGCATGCCGGAGCCGAGTTCCATCACGACGAGGAAGCCGACGGCGCCGCGCAGGGCGGAACGGCCGGACGAGGTCTTGCCAGGCGGTGCGATGACGGCCATGGAGCGCTCCTTCGAAAGCGGTTCGGGAATTGCAGTGACTCTAAGAACCGCTGTCTAGAATGCGAGTCGGGTGCACGAAAATGAACGTGGAGCGTAGATGATGCATGATTTTGTCCTGGACGACCTCGATCAGCGCCTCATCCATGCCGTTCAGGTGAGCCCCCGCGCACCGTGGAGCACCCTGGCGCCGATCGTCGGCGCCGACCCGGCCACGCTCTCCCGCCGCTGGGCACGGCTGCGCGACGACGGCGTCGTCTACGTGACCGGGTACGGAGCGACTCCCGGCATGCTCGTGCTCATCGAGATCGAGTGCATCCCGGGCGAGACCCTGTCGGTCGCCGAGACCCTCGGCCGCGATGCGGAGGCCTTCACGATCGATCTGACAGCGGGAGGACGCGACATCCTGCTCAGCCTGAGCGCGACGGATGCGGCGAGCGTCGCCACTTGGACCCTCGAGCGCATCCGCGGCGTGCCCGGCATCCGGGCGATGCGCACGCATCTGGTGTCGGACGTCCCTCGCGATGCGCGCGGCTGGCGCCTGCGGGCGCTCACCTCCCACGAGGTGGACCGGATCCAGGCCGCAGAGCGGACGGCTCCCGTGGCGCCGGTGCGCCTCACACCGGAACAGCGTCGCGCCCTCGCCGCAGAGCTCGCGTACGACGGTCGGGCGGGCGTCACCGAACTCGCGAAGCGCCTCGGCATGGCGCCTCGCCGGGTGCGCGACGCGATCGCCGAGCTGCGCGAATCGGGCGGGCTGGCCATTCGCGTCGACATCGCCCGCGATTACACGCCGTGGCCGATCTACGCGTGGTACTTCCTCCGGG